>NZ_CAJLKP010000058.1 GCF_905207245.1 uncultured Bacteroides sp.
ATGCTTCCATATGAATTTCTAATTTTAGAAGTGTCAACTTATTCAGTACACTACAAGGAAACTGCAATACATTGTATTCAATAAGATGTTTGTTTATATTATAAAGAAAGAAACAGCCCTAATACCCCGGTGTAGGCAAACCAATTGCCTACACCTACCTACACCGTTGCCTACACCACATAGCATGCTATGAATGAGAATTTTAAATCCCCGGGTGTAGGATGTAGGCAAAACTAACCAAAACTCATTGTTGTATCAGCTTTCTGTTTAAGACAGAGACTGCATATCATTCAAGCGCTTATAGTATCCGTCTTTATCCAACAAAGCTTCATGTTTGCCGCGTTCCACAATTTCTCCTTCATAGAGCACACAGATTTCATCTGCATTCTTAATGGTAGAAAGGCGGTGGGCAATGGCAATCGTAGTACGTGTTTTCATCAGACGTTCCAAAGCTTCCTGCACCAGACGTTCGGATTCGGTATCAAGAGCGGAAGTAGCCTCATCAAGAATAAGGATAGGCGGATTCTTCAGGATGGCACGGGCAATACTGATACGCTGGCGTTGTCCACCGGAAAGCTTGCCACCACGGTCGCCGATATTCGTATTGTAGCCATGCTCGGTTTCCATGATAAAGTCGTGGGCATTGGCAATCTTTGCCGCTTCTATCACTTGTTCCAGCGTGGCATTCTCTACACCGAAAGCAATGTTATTGAAGAAAGTATCATTGAACAGGATAGCCTCCTGGTTTACATTTCCTATCAGACCGCGCAGGTCGTGAATACGGAAGTTCTTGGTGCTGACACCATCAATCATGATTTCACCAAAATGTATGTCATGATAGCGCGGCAACAAATCGACCAACGTAGATTTTCCGGAACCGGACTGTCCGACAAGGGCAATGGTCTGACCTTTAGGAACAACCAGGTTTATATGTTTCAGCACTTCCCTCTTTCCATCATAGCTGAAAGAGACGTCCTTAAACTCAATATTATGATTCATCCCGTGCAGAGGAAGCGGATTTACGGGCTCCTTAATAGGATTCTCAGCCTTCAATATCTTGTCCACACGCTCCATGGAAGCCAAACCTTTCGGAATATTGTATCCTGCTTTTGCAAATTCTTTTAACGGATTAATAATGCTATAAAGGATAACCATATAGAAAATGAAAGTAGGAGCCTCCAGCGAAGAATGTTCATCACCCAGAATCAGCATACCACCAAACCAGAGTACCAGCACAATGAGAAGCGTTCCCAGGAACTCACTCATCGGGTGAGCCAACGCTTGGCGAATAGCTACCCTATTGGTCGCATCACGCAATTCATTGCTACATTTTGTAAAACGGTCCACCATCTTATCCTCAGCAATGAAAGCCTTGATAATACGCAGACCACCCAAAGTTTCTTCCAGTTGCGACATCGTATCGCTCCACTTGCCCTGCGCCTCCAAAGACTGGCGTTTCAGTTTCTTGCCGACTTTACCCATCAGCCAACCCATAACGGGAAGCACCACTATGGTAAACAAAGTGAGTTGCCAACTGGTGATGATAAGCGTTGCGAAATAAAGCAGAATCAGAATAGGGTTTTTCAGCAACATGTCCAGCGAACTTGTAATGGAGTTTTCTATTTCGCCCACGTCACCACTCATACGGGCAATAATATCTCCTTTCCGCTCCTGAGAGAAAAAGCCGAGCGGCAGATGCATCACTTTAGAATAAACCATGATACGGATGTCGCGAACAACCCCCGTACGCAAAGGAATCATGATGGCGGAAGAACCGAAATAGCAAGATGTTTTCAGCATCGTCATGAAGGCAAGGAAAAGCCCCATGAAGAGAAGCGTCATTATAGGTCCGTGTACTTCAATCAAACGGGTGACATAGTAATAGAAGTTATTTATCACCACATCTTTTACATCGTCACTTCCCCACTCCATAAAATGGTACACCTTTGCACCCTCACCTGTCTTGAACAGGATATTCAGAATAGGAATTAACAGGGTAAATGAGAAGACATTGAAAACAGCCGATAAAACATTGAGCACGATTGCCCATCCTATATACTTCTTATAAGGCGACACAAATCGTCGCATTAATTGCAGGAATTCCTTCATTGCTTGGTCATTAACGAATTAAGGGCGCAAAGATACAAGAAAATTCCTTAAGATAAAGAAGACACGTCCATTATTAACGAGATTTATCCATACAACCCCAAACAAACAAGTCCTGTTGTTCATTTATATAGGTAACGGAATGAAATCGGAAAAATATATTGTACCTTTGCGCCCGGATATAAAAAAACTCTTTATTATGACAAAGATTGATAAGTCCGTACTGACATTCGGAATCTCTATTTTTCTTAAATTCATCCTGTTTGATGTGCTGTGGTGCATCCCCACTACCTTCGCTCCTTTCTCTACCATCGAATTTTATACAACAAAGCTCATAGCTACCCTTATACTGATTATTCCTTTTGCTTTCTTCAAGCTCTGGAAAACGGAAACCGTCATCATGTTCCTGCTGGATGCTCTCCTGATAGCCAACCTGATGTACTTCCGCACTTATTACACCGCCATACCGTTGAACAGCTACGGGCTATCGGGCAACCTTGCGGACTTCACCGGAAGCGTGGTGGATTCCCTCCGGTGGTACGACCTGCTCTTTCCGCTATCTACCATTGCCGCCGTCTTGATTCATCTACGTACAAAAAAAGCGTCACACCTGAAGCGTCCGGCACCCATTCTTCCATATTTGGGTATGTTGGCAGCAATTATCTGCGTCTTTACCATCGTGACAATGACAAAAGGTGGATTCAAGGCCGCTAACGCCAAAGTCCGCCAGGCAGCTTATCTTTGTTCAAGCGGAGCTACCATGTACACAGTCTTTGGCAGCTTGTGCTACGACCTCATGAACCAGCAAGCCGAGCTGACTCCCGAAGTACAAAAAGAAATAGAAGATTGGCTGGCTCAAAAGCCTAAACACGAAGTTGCCGTACCGGATAGCTGTAGCGGTAGCCAACGCAATAATTGCATCATTATCTTTGCAGAATCGCTGGAAAGCTGGGTACTGGAAAAAGAAGTGGAAGGACAAGAAATCACTCCTTACCTGAACAAGTTGCTGAAAGATTCCACCACGCTTTATGCCCCGCATGTGCTGACACAGGTAAAAGGCGGTCGTTCCATCGATGCACAGCTAATGCTCTGCACCGGACTGCTTCCTTTAAACAGTGGTACTTACAGCAGTCAGTATCCCAATCATGTCTATCCTTCACTCCAGAAGGCCATGCGGGAGAAAAAGCAATCGCGCAACTACTTGCTGACCATAGATAAAGTGTCTACATGGAATCAGGGCCCCATCGCTTACAGTTTCGGCATAGATACCATCCTTGCTTATCACGACTTCAAACTGACCGAAGCCTTCGGGACACATAAGCGCACCGGAGACGGTTCATTCTTTGCCCAATGTCAGGAGAAGATAGCCAAAGAAGAAGTCTGGAAGAAAGGAGAAAATGCCTATATGCAGTTCATCACTTACTCCGGTCATGCCCCGTTCATACTGCCGGAACATCTGAGAGAAGTATCATTCTCAGCCGATATTCCGGAGAAGATGGGGAATTATATGACTACTGCCCGCTATACGGACAAAGCCATCGGAAAGTTTGTGGAATATCTGAAAACGCTTCCACAATATAAGGAAACACTGATTGTCATCACAGGAGACCATGAAGGTCTGGCATCCTACCGGGCTGAATTATGTGATACTCCCCAAGGCAAAGGTGTTGTATCCGATAAACCATTCACGCCTTTTATTGTTGTGAACTCACCCGTAGGTATGCGCTATGACGAGGTAATGGGGCAGATAGACATGTATCCCACTCTGCTGAACCTGCTTCAACTGGATGATTATTACTGGACCGGACTGGGTGAAAGCATTCTTAATCCTAATAAGAAAGGATTTGCTGTTGGGTCGCAAATGAATGTGGAAGGAGAGGGCTATAGTTCGGAGGAAGTGGATTTCGCAAAGGAAGCTTATGAGGTTTCCGATCAGATAATTCATTTTAATTATTTTGGGAGAAAATGATAGTATAAGCTAATTATGATGGCATACCTATTAAAAAGAAAGGGTTCCGTGTTTTTAAGAGTCTTTGTTTGGAGAAATAACAGAAAGGGCGTACCTTTGTTTGCATTCAAAGTAAACTCCTAAAAAGGCACCAGTTATGGAAGAATATATTGCACCGAAAAGAAAACGCATCCCCTACGGCATGATGAACTTCGCCGTGATTCGTCGTGATGATTGTTATTATGTAGACAAGACCCGGTTTATTCCCATAATAGAAGACGCGGATAAGTTTTTCTTTTTCATCCGTCCTCGTCGTTTCGGTAAAAGCCTGACGGTGAGTATGCTGCAACACTATTACGACATAGCTGCCAAGGATAAGTTTGATGCTTTGTTTGGCGACCTTTACATTGGCAAGCACCCTACGAGTGACCGCAACAGTTATCTGGTGCTATACCTCAACTTCTCGGGAATTGTGGGTGAACTGCACAATTACCGCAAAGGACTGGATGCGCATTGCCAAACCATGTTCGACTACTTTTGCGATGTTTACGCCGAGTATCTTCCTCAAGGTATCAAGGAAAAACTGGATGAAAAAGAAGGAGCAGTAGAACAATTCGAATATCTGTTTACGGAATGCAGCAAAACCGGTCAAAGAATTTATCTCTTCATCGACGAATACGACCACTTTACCAATGCCATCCTGGCTGACCCCGAAAGTTTGCACCGCTACACCAACGAGACACATGGCGAAGGCTATCTGCGCGCCTTCTTCAATAAGGTGAAAGCAGGAACCTACTCCAGCATTGAACGTTGTTTCATCACAGGCGTCAGTCCTGTTACGATGGACGACCTCACCAGTGGCTTCAACATCGGCACCAACTACTCACTCTCCCCAAGATTCAACGAAATGATAGGATTCACGGAAGAGGAAGTACGGCAAATGCTGACCTATTACTCCACCACCAGCCACTTCAACCACACTGTGGATAAACTGTTGGACATAATGAAACCGTGGTACGATAACTATTGCTTCGCACAGGGACGTTATGGTGAAACTACCATGTACAACTCTAATATGGTGCTCTATTTTATCAAAAACTACCTCGACAATGATGGCAAAGCACCGCAGAATATGATAGAAAGCAATATCCGTATTGACTATGAGAAGTTGCGCATGCTCATCCGCAAAGACAAAGAGTTTGCCCACGATGCTTCCATCATCCAGACTCTGGTGAGCCAAGGTTATATTACCGGAGATTTGAAAGATAGTTTTCCTGCCGCTAATATTACCAATCCGGACAACTTCGTGAGCTTACTCTATTATTTCGGTATGCTCACTATCAGTGGCACATATAAAGGTAAAACCAAGCTCACCATTCCCAACCAGGTGGTCCGCGAACAACTATACGCCTATCTGCTGAGCACCTATGATGAAGCTGACCTCAATTTCAGCAGCTACGAAAAGAACGAACTGTCCAGTACCCTTGCCTACGACGGCGACTGGCAAACCTATTTCGGCTACATTGCCGACTGCCTGAAACGTTATGCCTCCCAGCGCGACAAACAGAAAGGGGAATTCTTTGTCCACGGCTTCACCCTTGCCATGACGGCTCAGAACCGTTTCTATCGCCCCATTTCGGAGCAAGATACACAAGCCGGATATGTCGATATATTCCTCTGTCCGTTACTGGAAATCTATTCTGACATGAAGCACAGCTACATTGTAGAGCTGAAGTATGCCAAATATAAGGATCCCGAAAACCGTGTGGAGGAGTTGCGTAAAGAAGCTATCGCCCAAGCCAACCGCTATGCCGATACGGAAACGGTGAGAAATGCCATCGGCACCACGGCTCTGCATAAAATTGTAGTGGTGTATAAAGGGATGGATATGCCGGTATGTGAAGAGGTATAGTCTGGAGCACTTTAGGAACATCTCAACTAACGCAGCAGTGAAATCTCTGAACTCAAAGATGAAAGATTCAGAGCAGAGCTAAGAGAAGTATGTGACTTGTCATTCTATATATGCCGTTGCTCTCTGATATTTAGTTAGACATGCATGTCTTCATTCACAGACTTTTGCACATGAACTTTTTTAGTGAACACTAGTATCTAATAATCTTTTTTCAAACGATACATATCAATTATACCTACAAATACTTTATCTTTGTACATATTAAAATCAAAACACAATTTGGATTCATTTATAAAACAACCATATGAATGCTATATCCAAGTTTATTATTGCCACAATTAACTTAGTTATTAATTGCACCAAAATGTGATGCACACTCATAATCAAAAATATGATTCGAAGCTTAAAACATTATTTTAAAAAGAAGAATGAGTTTTACACCGGAAACTTAGAACCAACTTACACGAATTGGGACATCCTGGAATGCAAAGACTTATACCTCAGTAAAGTCTCTGATTCCCAAAGAGAGCAATCGTCCCGACTACTTACAGAGAAAACTATCTTCCACGCTTACTGGCACGGAACTTTTGGTCTTAAGCAAGCTTTTTCCATTAAAAGTTTTCTGTGTACACAAAATTTGGAAAGTACAGAGTTGTGGCTGTGGCTGGATGAAGCAAATGGTTATTCACAGGTGGAGAGCAACCCATATCTGCATGAGCTGAAAGACAAAATAAAAATAGTATCATGGAATGTTGAAAAAGAAATAGTAGGCACTCCATTCTTAAAAATCAAGGAGTACATCCATGCAGCCAAGAATTTGGCAGCAAAGGGCGACGATTTCCGGATTATTTCTCTCTACAAATATGGAGGTTTATACTTCGATCTCGATGTTATGTTTTTGAAAGACTTTACTCCTTTGCTAAAAGGACACGAATTTGTCTATGCATGGGAATACCAACCTTATGCAAACAGTGCAATTTTATATCTACGCAAGAATAGCTACATAACAAATTACTTAGCGAAAAAACTACAAAAAAGAAAAGCAGCAATGCCATGGGTATTATTCGATTACAAAGATAAGAAATTAGCAAACCTAAGGAATTATCCTTGTACCTTTTTCGACCCATTATGGGGAGGATATTGCGAAGGAATGCCTTTAAGCAAATTCACAGATTTCTTCAAAGAGTTTGGCGATGGTTTCAACAAAAAAAATAACATCAACAGTTATAAAGAGTTCTTTCCCGGAGCATTCGCATATCATTGGCACAATTCGTGGGATGCTAAAGAAGTAGAGAACTCATACTTTGGGCTATTTAATCTTGAATTCAACCAAATATTGAATAATAACAAACAATGCACTAACTTTTAGTCACATGCAAAAGAAATTTATAAAACTACTGAAAAAGCTACGCCAACGTCATATCCAAAAGTACGGATTACCGCAACATAGGCTTCTGTGCAGAGAAACAGACCCTAATATCATAGCAGACCAAATCAGAAAGAGATTACTATCCCCTGAGCCTTGCATGCTCTCAAGATTCGGCGCAGTTGAAATAGGATGCGTAGTCAACTACTTAGGCGTCTATCGCCAAAAAAGAAAAATTATCAAGTACATAAAAGGAGAAGCATTCCCTTGGTGGTGGGAAGAAGATACAATGTATCCGATGAGAAATAATGCCGGATTCTTTTCGGCGACTCCCGAACTGTTAAAACGTTTTTCGGAGATGATGATTGAAGACATGCCTCTGATTGATATTCTTGCTTCCTGGAGGTTCGAAGAAGAATACTTCTCAAAGGAATTACAGCATACCTACAAAATAGATTTTGAGCCCTACAACCCCTTTTGGAGCGATGTGCCGTGGACGACTGCCTTAGAAAGTAAAAAGGTTTTGGTAGTACATCCTTTTGCTGAAACCATACAAAAGCAGTATCTCCGAAAAGAACTCATCCACAAAGACCCAAGAGTTCTGCCAACTTTCGACTTACAAACAATCAAGGCTATTCAAACTATTGGCAATCAAAGCGACAGTAGATTCGAGACATGGTTTGACGCTCTCGAATTCATGAAAAGCGAAATTGACAAAAGGGATTATGATGTCTGTTTATTGGGGTGTGGAGCGTATGGAATGCCATTAGCAGCACACGTCAAACGTTCCGGGAAAAAGGCTGTACACATAGGTGGCAGTTTACAATTACTGTTCGGGATAAGAGGCGCCAGATGGGAAAACAGTAACTATAATGCAACTTATAATTATTCGAAATTAATGAATGAATATTGGGTTAAACCCTCTGAGACCGAAACTCCCCAAAAGGCCCGGCAGGTAGAAGAGGGATGCTATTGGTAACAATATCTCTATTTTTTATTTATTAGATAATATTTATAAAAACTAGCTTATATATGAAACTTAGAATATTCAAGAAAAATAAAAACCGTCATATTCTCTATTCCCTATTCAATAGAAAATGGGTCTACGTTTCATATATTTCCGATGTATATTATAACAGGAAAAATAAAAGCTTTATGCAATCTCACCAAAACAGGAGAGAGGCATTAATCATTGGAAAAACGTTCCACTCTTTAGGTTACAACGTAAAGGTGGTATGTTGCAGCGAACCCCAAGAATGTGACAATCGGCAATATGATATTATCTTTGGTTTGGAGCCCAACTTCCTAACCATGAGCAAAAGGAATCCCCAAGCTCTAAAGATATACTACGCAACAGGGTCTTATTGGAAACATCAGCGCGCAATGGTAATTAACAGAACTGATTTATTCAATAAGGAACATGGAACACAACTGCCGTATGCCCGCTTAGTAATTGCACATGATAGTTGTGAAATGGCAGATGTTATTTTCCAAATAGGTAGTTCGTTTACTATCCGGACATATCCCCCGGAATTACAAAATAAAATAAAGATAATCAACCAATCCAGCAACTTTTTTCAGGAGTGCGATCTAAAACATAAGCTTCAGAGTGTTTCCATAAAAGATTTCCTGTGGTTCGGTTCCAGTGGTAGTTTACTGAAAGGATTAGATTTGGTTTTGGAATACTTTATTGATCACCCACAGTACAACCTGCATGTGGTTGGCACTATTGATGATGAATTCATGGATTACTACCAGAATCGCGTAGTAGGATGCCGGAATATTACGTTTCATGGTTATCTTAGCACCGCATCCGAAGAATTCATGCATTTAGCTTATCTTTGTTCCTTCAATATATTTCCTTCGGGCAGTGAAGGATGTCCCGGCTCTGTTATTGCTTTGATGCAAATGGGGGTCGTTCCTATAGCCTCCAGATGGGGAGCAGTAGAGCAAATAGAACATTATGGTTATCTATTGCCAGAATTATCCGTTGAGGCGATAAGTGAAGCTATGGAATGGGCAACGACGTTGCCCCGGGAAAAATTTCATAAGCTGATAAAAGAAAATATATCATATTCAAAACACACGTGGAATCTGGAAAGATTTGAAAATGAATTTCGCTCTTTATTGCAAGAAGCTATAAAAACAAAAATATAAAAATCAGGTGGAAAAACAACCGTACATTATTTACGATTCTCAAATATTCGATCTGCAGAAATATGGCGGAATCTCACGTTATTTCTGCGAAATCATATCCAAACTGGATATGGAGTATGATATTTCTGTCCGCTTTACAGAGAACCACTATTTAGTGCAGACTAAACTTGCCGGACACCGCATTTATGTCCCACATTTCTTTTTTAAACATTACAAACAGAGACTTCTGCTCGAAAATCAAAAGCTGACAAGAAAATTGCTCCGAAAATCGTCTCCGTACCTTTTCCACCCTACTTACTATAGTCCGTCTTTCTTTGAGTGTATAGGCCATAATCCCTATGTGATAACAGTACATGACATGATTCATGAACTGTTTCCCGAATATTTTCATGATGCCAAGGAGGTTGCGGCACAAAAGAAGGAAGTAATAACTAAAGCTGACCGGATTATTGCAATCAGTGAAAATACCAAAAAGGACATCATCAATATATTAAATATCAATCCCTGGAAAATAGACGTCATCTACCATGGGACAAGTATGCAGCCCCATCATGGGAAAGACCAATTATCACTTCCTGATCGTTATATTCTGTTTGTAGGAGACCGAACTCTTTATAAGAACTTCCAACGCCTACTGGAAGCTTTTGCTATTATCCACAAAACAGACCAGAACTTGTACCTGCTTTGTACGGGGCATCCGTTCAACTGGGAAGAGAAGACTTTGATAGATAAACTGAATATTGCAGACAGGATTATACAAATTTCAATAGATGACAGGTATCTAAGCGAACTATACAGCAGGGCACTCCTCTTTGTATTCCCATCACTTTATGAAGGGTTCGGCATCCCGATTCTGGAAGCTTATGCCTGCCATTGTCCTGTAGCCTTGAGCAATACCAGTTGTTTTCCCGAAATAGCGGGTGATGCCGGTGCTTATTTCGATCCTTACTCTGTGGAATCGATAGTACAGACGCTGACAGAAGTTATTTATAGTAATAAAAAACGTTCCTGTTTAGTAGCAACAGGAGTGAAACGATTACAATTATACTCTTGGGAAAAAGCAACTCAGGAAACAAAGAAGGTATATCAAAAGGTCTTAAATGAAGCTCTAATCCCCAAAACGTTTGCCAAATGAAAACCCCGATTCTTAGCATTATTACAGTCAACTTCAATAACAACGAAGGACTTAAGAAAACATTGAGCAGCATCGAAACGCAATCATACACCAGCTATGAACATATCATCATAGATGCCAATTCTAATGATGGAAGCAAAGAAACCATAGAAAAGTATTCGGAAAGAAACACTCGACTGACTTATTGGGTTTCTGAGAAAGATAACGGTATTTATGACGGAATGAACAAGGGAATTAGGCAAGCCAAAGGAGAATATCTCTATTTCCTAAATTCGGGAGACTGTCTGCAAGGAGATGTCCTTAAAAAGATTTCTTTTGACGGAACGAAATATATCTATGGAGATATAGTCTTGGTAAACAGTCAAGAACAAAGGAAAGAAGCAGGTCCTGATTATCCTGACTTAATTTTCTTTTTCTATAATGCATTAGCACATCAGGCATGCTTCATCCACCATTCTCTTTTTGCCGATAAATTATATGACACCCGATATAAGATAATTGCAGATTGGGGACATAGCTTCCAGTCCATCATCATGGAAGGATGCAGCTACCGTCACATACCGTCAACTATTGCCGAATGTGACGGAACAGGCATTAGCTCCAACTACATAGATGTACAGACAGAACGGTTAAAGTGGCTTAAGGAAAACCTTTCACATCAACTTTATTCCACATACATTGATATACTGGAATATAACAAATCGGAGTTCAAAGCCATCATACCAACTATGAATCATACAAAAAAATTTCAGAAAAGAGCACGTAAACTGGTCTGTTGGTTGCTGAAGCTTAATGCTATCTTTTCTTCTCATCACACCCCTGCTGAAGATATATATAATAGCATTTTATATCGACCATTTTCAAACAAATAATACGGAAAGCCATGAAAATTTCTATTATTATTCCTGCATATAATGCAGAAAAGCACATCGGAAAATGTATTTTATCAGCATTGCAACAAAACATCGCACCTGACGAATACGAAATTATCACAATTAATGACGGCTCTACAGACCAGACAGCCGATATTATACAAGGGCTATCTAAGGAACATCCCACCATAAAAAGTATCACAACCCCCAATCAGGGAGTAAGTGCTGCTAGAAATCTTGGTATGAGTATTGCACGAGGAGAAATTATCTTATTTGCCGATGCCGACGACTATTTCTGCACAAACTCATTAGCACAAATCTATGAAGCAGTTCAGGAGAACCATTTAGATATTCTTCTGTTCGATTATAACCATTGGGGAAGTCAGGATAAACTATTGAAAGGGTTTGATTATGACGCACGCAAGTTTTGTCCGCAAGATATTGTTTCCGGTAAATCATTCATAAAGACAGGGTATATGCCTGCCGCAGTCTGGATGCTTGCCTATCGCAGAGAATATATGCTGAAAATGGAATTCACTTTCATCAATATACGGCATGAAGATGAAGAATTCATTCCCCGCGTATTTTACTTTGCTGAGAAAATCATGCATCTCCCGTTGACGTGCTATAACTATGTGCAGAATGAAACTTCATTCATGCAGAATTATAAAGAATATGGGCTCTTCGATAAGATAAAAGCTATGGATAGTCTCAATCGCTTCATAAAGGAACACGTGAAAGAAGAGGATATCTCGTTTGCCCTGAGTGAACATATATCGTTAAGACTGATGGAGAACCTGAATAATAGTTTTGCCATCAAAAGCAGGGCTCAATGGAAAATGGTAAAACAGATGAAAAAAACTGGTCTGACCCCTCTTGTACATACCAAAAGAAAAGGCCGCTACTCTTTCTTATATAAGTATTTTCCGATAGCATTCATTGTTTATTATCGCCATAAATATTTAAAACGTCAGCGTCGCCAATCGTAATAAAGAAGAAAATTCTTATCTAATGAGAAAATATGTCCATAAACTACATTTTTTTCTTCTATAATATGTACCTTTGCAAACTTGCATTTTTTTATAATAACCTAAAGAACTATGATAGATATTGTTTGTAGCATAGATGAAAACTACATTGAATATTGCGGTGTAATGTTAGCAAGCCTCTTTGTGCATACTCCACATGAGAAATTTCGCATACACATCATTTGCAGCAAAATTGATAAAACCGGAAAAGAAAAACTTAAAGTGTTTTGCGAGAAACATCAAGCTGAAGTTTATTTTTATGACGTAGACTATTCGCTCATTAAAGATTTCCCCATAAGGAAACAGGATCATTTGTCTCTTGCTGCCTACCTAAGACTTTTCATGTCGGAGCTCATCCCCAGCCATATCAACAAGATTCTATACTTGGATTGTGACCTAATGGTAGTTGATTCCATTAAAGAATTGTGGGAGAAAAATATCGACGATATTGCCGTAGCTGCTGTTGAAGAAAGATCCCCATTCGATACCGAATCTCCTGTTGTACTAAAGTATCCTGTCGAATATTCTTACTTCAACTCGGGAGTAATGCTTATAAATCTACAGAAATGGAGGGAAAAGGAACTTGTAAAGGCATGTAAAAGTTATATCGTATCCAATTATGACAACATAAAATTGCACGACCAAGATGTACTGAACGCATTACTTCATAAAGAAAAACAATTTATTTCCATTCGTTGGAATCTGATGGACTTCTTCTTGTACGCATGTCCTGAAGTACAGCCTGAAAGGAAAAACGATTGGGATAATGCCTTGAAATCTCCTGCTATCATACATTTTACCGGAAAACGCAAACCATGGATGTACAACTGCGACAGCCCTTTCCGCGATCAATACATTCAGTTTGCCAAACAGCAGGGATGGCATGTTATTACCCGCAAAAATGCCATTCACTATTTCTTTCGCAAGATTCTATATAAAGTAATAAACAAGAAGAAAACAATAAAAGTTAAACAACTGAACTAGCACACCCTAAGAGTTTTTATTGATTTATTCACCAAGAATAAATCAATGTATAGAAATATAATATATCTTTGTAAAATAGCAACCTAAACAATGATTTAAAGTTAATGCTAATGCCTCTTTTAAACAAAATAGTCAATGTTCTTGAAGAAGTCCCGCAGACCTTCAGACGTACCTCCAATCCAAAGCTCATCATGACATTATTGGTCAAAAATGAAGAAGATATACTGGAGGAGAATCTTTGTTTCCATAAAGCTATGGGGGTAGATGGATTCATCATTACTGATAATAACTCCACAGACAACACTATTGAAATCATCCGAAAATATCAGGAAAAAGGTTGGATCAAAGAGGCTATCATAGAAAAGGCAACCAACTATAACCAAAAAGTATGGGTGGACCGCATGATAAAGATTGCCAAAAAACAACTTCATGCAGATTGGGTTATCAATGCCGATGCCGACGAGCTATGGTATTCACCTACAGGTAACCTGAAAACTGAATTAACTACCACTAGAGCCAATGTACTGAAATGTTCCATGAGGTATATGTATCCAGAAGTAGGCCAGCATTTTTGGCAATGGAATCAGGCAATCATTCCAATCATCAACCCATTGAAATACAGTTTTTATAATCTTTCGCGCTACTCTCTTTACATACCACAAAGAGGGAAAGTACTCCATCGCACTACCTCATACCTCCAGATTTCCACAGGAAACCATAAGGTACTTATGTTTCCTAAACGTCTTAGGAAAAGTAATATTTGCATTTATCATTATTCCATCCGCGGCAAGGAGCGATTTCTTGAAAAAATGATTAATGGCGGTAAACAACTGGAGCAAAACCCCCATAGGCATATCGGCATGCACTGGCGGTATTTCTATCAATTGTACAAAAGCCAACAACTGGAAATGGAATATGACAAAATCATCGGAGCAAACTCTTATGAGCAATTGCGACACGATGGTTTCATCAAAACAGACAATACTATACCTGATTTCTTCAAACGCCACTTCAATAAATAGTGTAATGAAGCATGCATATCTGATTATCGCCCATAACGAATATCTGGTATTACAAGCTCTTTTATCTATGCTTGACGATGAACGTAATGATATTTATCTACATATCGACCATCGTTCAACAGAGCTATACAAAAAGACATATCTCTTATGTACACAAAAAGCCCAATTATTCGTATTACCTGACCGCAATAAAGTATACTGGGGAGATATCAGCCAAGTAGAAACGGAGTATCTGTTGCTTGAAACTGCCGCCAGACAAAATTCTTATGCTTACTATCACCTGCTTTCGGGTGTAGACCTACCCATACAAACACAAGATTATATACACTCCTTCTTTCAAGCCAATTCCGGCAAGGAGTTTGTCAGCTATTGGTTGGGAAGCAGGCATCAAAAGGATTTGGATCGTAAAATTTCACGATACTACTTTTTCACAAAGAGCCTTAAACGTAGCAATAGCAAATGGCATATTGCAACCGCACCATGCCACAACATTGCACTTATTATACAGAAACTCATTCGATTTCGAAGGAAACAAGAGGTTGAATTCAAAAAAGGTCCCAACTGGTGTAGTATCACTCAAGGCTTTTGCCAGTATCTGATAGAAAAGAAACCTTTCGTCATTCGTCGTTTCAAGTACACATTGTGTCCCGATGAAATCTTTGTTCAAACTATATTATGGAATTCTCCTTTCAAAGAAAATATATACAAAGCTAATGAGGATGATGCAGGAAACATGCGACTGACTGACTGGAACAGAGGAAATCCCTATACATGGAAACTGCAGGACTATAATGAACTAATCGCTTCAGACAAACTATTTGCCCGCAAATTCAGCTCCCAAGAAAAGGAACTAATTAAGCAAATAGAAACGGCGTATTCCGGAAAGTAAAAAGATACAGATTTCTTAGAAAAGTAGGTAAAATTCTACTCAAACTTATATCTTTGTACCAACAACCTATAATACAGAAGTATGAATCCTACAAATCTGAATAATCCATCCAGTCCTGTTAAATCTTTCTTCAAGTCAGTGGAGAAAAAGATTCTGCACAAGAGTAAACACCTATACTTCAAAACAGTAATCCTGCATAAGTCCGGCGTAAAAGATATATTGAAGAAATACAAGAATATAAATACGGAAGAAAAAACAATTGGCACAACATGCCCTATCTGGATATGCTGGTGGCAGGGAGAAGAAAACATGCCGGACATTATTAAAGTCTGCTACGCTTCCGTGCAACGGCATGCGGGCAACCATCCAGTCATATTAATTACAGAAAGAAACTATCAAGAGTACGCCAAGATACCGGAATACATCCTGCAAAAAGTGCAAAATAAAGAAATAAGCCTCACCCACTTCAGTGATTTGCTAAGAATCAACCTGCTCAAACAACATGGAGGGATATGGGCCGACAGTACTATACTTTTCACCAGAGATATCGACTCTATAATTACTCCTGATGCTAATTTCTATACTTGCCACCACATCGCAAGAAACTCAAATGTGGCAAACGGCAGATGGACCGTTTTCTTTATGGCATGTGGAAAAAACAATATTCTACCTGCTTTCTTACTGGATATATTCTATAATTACTGGAAGAACCACAAACAAATCGTTACTTACCTGTTTTTCGACTATCTCTTTGCAATAGCCTATGAGAATATCCCGGCTGTTGCAGAAATGATAAACAGTGTCCCTTTACAAAAAATCAGCAATCTATCCAAGTGCCTGAACATGCCATTTGACGAGAATCTTATGGAAGAATTCCGTGCAAATTACGGATTCCACAAATTAACTTATAAGAAACAATTCAACACACTCACACCCGAAGGCAAAGATACAATCTATGGTTATCTACTCAGGAAACCTTAGATGAAAAGGTCAAAGAGGACTTGTGAGCCTTTTCTATCAGCAGCAAGCACTTATCTGCTTCAAAACCACGACATTTGGCATATTCATCGGCCAATATGGTGAACATCTCATCCGTACCGGGCAGTCTTTCAAAATTCTTACACCCTTCTTCCATAGACACTTTACCAAAGCGCATCCGGTTCAAATCAATGATTTCTACAGAAACTCCCTCAGTTTTTTCTGCAAATAGAATATTTCCTGCCGAGTAGTCCTTATGCAAAATTCCATGCTCATGCAAAGCAGCAGTAGCACGGGCTATAGCACGAAGAATTTCTTCCTGATTCGAGAAATTTCCCTGCCAAAGATCCCTGTAAGTATAAGGGCATTCTGATTTTAAGGAAACAAAATAGCTCTTACCGAACAAAAGCCAACTGGAAACAGAACAAAAGCCAACAGGAGCAGGCGAACCTATATTAAATTGCCGCAACATAGCCGCATAGCGAAAGGAACGCCGGGCTTTAGATTCCCGAAAAAAGTTATAGATAATCCGGTTCAACAAATGAGGTATCTGGAAAGACTTGACAACCACTTTTTGCCCTTCTATATCAAATTCTCTCAATTCATTTCTCCCTTTATAGATGACAGTGCCCTGATGCTCAAAGATAACCGGAAGCACTTTTACAAAATCACTCATGCTTGCATAATCAGGAGAAACAACAACATGCCGAGGCTTGAAAAAACGCTCAATACGATTGATGGTCCTGGACCAGGAACGCACGGAACGCAACACTCCCCCCAACTCCCGTTCAAAGAACTCGGCATGGCGCTTATTGAGTACCTTCGTAACATGCGGCTTTAACGAGCGGTCTATAATTCGTTTTGATCCGGCACGCACACGATAATACAATTCTATCTGGGGTAAACGCACCACTTTTCCGCCATCTTTCAACACAGATATCCAGAATTCCCAGTCTTCGCGCGCTATGATTTCTTCACAGTATCCACCCACTCTTTCCCACTCTGTTTTTCTGTAAAGTGCGCAGGTATCTATCATATTTTTACGGGCCAGCAATCCCAAAGAAAAGGGTGGCAACTTCCACTCACCACTACGGTCGCCAATGAACTCAGCTCGCGGACAGACAACTTTTACTTCCGGGTCCCGTTCCAGCTCCACCACAGCATGACTTATGAATGTTGAACTGATTCGGTTATCTGCATCCACAGGCAGTATATACACACCATGAGACAATGATATAGCATGATTACGGGCAACACACGGCCCCCCATTTGGCTGAGTGTATACGAATATCCGCTGGTCTTTTTCCGCATATTTTTTGGCAATATCCAAAGAGTTGTCTGTGGAGCCGTCGTCCATCAGTATCACTTCAAAATTAGGATAATCTGAAGCAAGCACCGAGTCCAAAGTCTCACACAGATACTTTGCCATGTTATAAATAGGTATAATAACAGATACTAATCGATGTTCCATAGCATTTTCAAATTTTATCCAGTCCCTTTGTATATTTCAACCAGTAATACTTCAACAGATTCTTATACTTTAATTGCTTCCACGGGCGACTGCCATGTGGACGATGCCACACCGGAAGTGTGGTAAACAAATAATTTTGAAATCCTTCTTTCAATGACTGATGTGAAATTGTCACATCGTGCCAGTTCTTTTCCGGATTCAACTGATGGAAATCAAAAGAGCGAAGGAAATTCAACGTTAGGAGAGAGCAACAAAAGCTACAATGTTTCTTCTCGGAAAACACTTGGTTCTCTCGTCCTTTTGCAAACAAATAAGGATAGTTTATATCACCTTTCCCATCTACGGTGACAGCAGCAGCAATACCACAATCTTTCCTTTCCAAAGCGCCATCGAACAAAGATTGCAAAGTATTTTTCTTCACTACGACATCAGATTCCACTATGAGCAACCCGGCTTCTTCCGCAATGGCACGCTTTTGCGCTATTTGCAGAATCTGCAGATAATTGGGCGAAGGGTGATTCGTGATGTCCGCAAGATTCACTAATTCACAACCTAGTTTCAGGGAAGCTTCCCGCAACTTGGCCGTATTCTCCTCCGTACTAAAATCATTATAGATAGTATAAGTAAAGGGAATTCTAAAGTCAGATGCCATAATAGCATCAACCGTCTGTAAAGTTAACTCTATGGAGTCCTTTACAGGCGTAATGATATGGATACACTTCATTCCTTATAACTGTTTTTTCTTTATCCTACAAACCGTAACATTTGTACAAGTTGACAAAGTTATGTATTATTTAGCACACAACCAAACAGTTTACCGGTTTTATGACTAACTTTGCCTGCAACAATCATAGAAAGAAAAACAGAAATGAAAGTCATTGTCGACAATAAAATACCTTTTATAAAAGAGGCTATCGAAAAGATAGCTGACGAAGTCGTGTACGTTCCCGGAAAAGATTTCACGCCAGCCATAGTGAAAGATGCAGATGCATTGATAATCCGCACACGCACCCATTGCAACCGCGAGTTACTGGAAGGAAGCCGGGTACGTTTCATTGCTACGGCCACAATCGGTTTCGACCACATAGATACGGAATATTGCCGCCAGGCAGGCATCATCTGGAAGAATGCTCCGGGATGCAACTCCGCCTCCGTAGCCCAGTATCTGCAATCCACCCTCCTATTGCTGGAGCTTCTGAAAGGAAAGAAACTATCAGAAATGACAATCGGTATTGTGGGCGTAGGCAATGTGGGCAGCAAGGTGGCAGAAGTAGCTCGCGAACTGGGCATGCAGGTGCTGCAGAACGACCTGCCACGGGAGGATGAAGAAGGGAGCACTAATTTCAGTCCCTTACAACTTCTTGCCGAAGAGTGCGATGTACTCACTTTCCACGTACCTTTATATAAAGAAGGGAAATACAAGACTTTCCATCTGGCTGATGGTAAGTTCTTCCGTTCACTGAAACGCCGCCCCGTCATAATTAACACTTCCCGTGGCGAAGTAATAGAAACAAATGCTTTATTGGAAGCACTCGAGACCAAACAGATATCCGATGCCGTTATTGATGTATGGGAGAATGAGCCGGACATTAATCTTACCTTATTAAGCAAGGTGTTCATCGGTACGCCACATATTGCCGGATACTCGGCGGACGGAAAAGCCAATGCCACGCGCATGTCCCTGGATTCCCTTTGCAGCCATTTCGGCATACAAGCCGAATATAACATCACTCCGCCTGCGCCGGAAAATCCGATTATCACCGCCTCCACCCTAGCAGAGGCTTATCTGCAGATGTACGACCCGCGAAAAGACAGTGAAGCATTGAAGACGCACCCCGAACTGTTTGAGCAACTGAGAGGAGACTATCCGTTGCGACGTGAGAAGACAGCCTTTTCAGTCCACCTTATTACTAAGGAATAGCAGGCTACTCTTTTCTCCGAAAAGTTCACCCATTATCAGCTTTTGGTCAAAATCTCCTCCTGCATGCACTTCCCTCACTCCTTCTTCGCTTCTATAGAAGGCAAGAAACAGCAAAGCAAGTACGAACCAGGTACGAAGGAAGTATGAAGAAGGTACGACGCAGGGGTAAGTGTTCTAAACTTCGGATTCAAGTAAGCGTTCTATCACTTTCGGATAAGCCTCATATTCCAGCACATGAATACGTTGCGCCAACTCTTCCGGAGTATCTTCCGGCAACACCGGACATTTCACCTGGCAGATAATGGCTCCTTCATCATAATGTTCATTAGTATAATGTATAGTAATACCACTTTCCTTCTCACCCGCAGCAATAACTGCTTCGTGCACACGGTCACCATACATTCCTTTTCCGCCGAACTTAGGTAATAGTGAAGGATGTATATTTATCATTTTATTGGAATAAGCATGCAAAACACGATCCGGCACACGAGCCAAAAATCCGGCCAGCACCACAAAGTCAATCTTATGTTCCCGCAACACCGATAAAATCGCCTCTCCGCTCTCCCAATCACTTTTGGAAAAATAAAGGCAAGGCACTCCCAACCCGCGAGCACGCTCTAAAACGAACGCATTCTGCCGATTAGTCAAAACCAAAGCCACACAAGCCAAACTTTTTTCCTGGAAAAAACGAATGATATTCTCTGCATTCGTTCCACTTCCCGATGCTAAAACTGCGATATTTTTCCTCATAAAACCTACTTTTAGTGCACAAAACCGTGAAAAATGTGCAAAACTTTGCATTTAATTCCCCAAATATTTGCGAGTAACGATAAATATTTATTCCTTTGCCCCGCAAATTTAAAGAAAAAAACTAATTATTAATTAAAAACTTAAAGTTATGTCTGAAATTGCATCAAGAGTGAAAGCGATCATCGTCGACAAATTAGGCGTTGAAGAATCAGAAGTTACAACCGAAGCTAGCTTCACTAACGATTTAGGAGCAGATTCTCTTGACACTGTAGAACTTATCATGGAATTCGAAAAGGAATTCGGTATCTCTATTCCGGATGACCAAGCTGAAAAGATTGGTACTGTAGGTAACGCCGTTTCTTACATCGAAGAACACGCTAAGTAATTCTATCCATCAATTTAATATGGAATTAAAAAGAGTTGTAGTAACAGGTCTTGGCGCCATTACTCCCATTGGCAATAGCGTTCCCGAATTCTGGGAAAACCTTGTGAATGGGGTTAGTGGAGCAGGACCTATTACTCATTTCGACGCTTCCCTTTTCAAAACCCAATTTGCCTGTGAAGTAAAAAACTTCGAGGCAACTAAATATATCGACCGCAAAGAAGCCCGCAAGATGGACGTGTATACCCAATATGCCATCGCTGTAGCCAAAGAAGCGGTTGATGACTCTGGTCTTGACGTCGAAAATGAGGACTTAAACAGAATTGGTGTCATCTTTGGCGCCGGTATTGGTGGTATCCGCACATTTGAGGAAGAGGTAAGTAATTATGCCTTAACCGGTAAAGAAAACGGTCCTAAGTTCAATCCGTTCTTCATCCCCAAGATGATTTCGGATATTGCTGCCGGACAGATTTCTATCATGTATGGTTTCCACGGTCCCAACTACGCAACTTGTTCTGCATGCGCCACTTCCACAAATGCTATTGCTGATGCCTTCAACCTGATTCGTCTGGGTAAGGCTAATGTTATCGTGAGTGGTGGTTCGGAAGCCGCAATCACCGTTGGCGGTGTAGGTGGTTTCAATGCTATGCATGCATTATCAACCCGCAATGAATCTCCCACAACTGCATCCCGTCCGTTCAGCGCAAGTCGCGACGGATTTGTGATGGGTGAAGGTGGCGGTTGCCTTGTTCTTGAAGAACTGGAGCATGCCAAAGCACGTGGTGCTAAGATTTATGCAGAAGTTGCCGGTGTGGGAATGTCTGCCGACGCTCACCACCTGACTGCTTCCCACCCTGAAGGTCTAGGAGCAAAGTTAGTAATGAGAAACGCGTTGGAAGATGCGGAAATGACCCCTGATGAAGTAGATTATATCAATGTTCACGGTACTTCTACTCCTGTAGGTGATATATCGGAAGCTAAAGCAATCAAAGAGGTATTTGGCCAACATGCATATAAATTGAACATTAGTTCAACGAAATCCATGACCGGTCACTTGTTGGGTGCTGCTGGTGCAGTAGAAGCCATTGCAAGTATCCTTGCTATTAAGAACGGCATTGTGCCTCCGACTATCAACCACGAAGAGGGTGATAATGACGAAAACATCGACTATGACCTGAATCTTACGTTCAACAAAGCTCAAAAGCGTGAAGTGAACGTAGCCCTGTCCAATACTTTTGGATTTGGTGGTCATAATGCATGTGTTATCTTCAAGAAATACGCAGAATAATCAGTCGTGTTACGTAATCAAATAAACAAGATAAGGCTCTTATTCCATAAGGATAGAGAGTCTTATCTTTGTTTTTATAAGATACTGGGGTTCTATCCCCGCAACATCCAGCTCTACCAGCAGGCATTGTTGCACAAATCCACCTCTATCCGATCGGAGAAGGGACGCCCTTTGAATAATGAACGGTTAGAGTTTCTGGGTGACGCCATCCTTGACGCCATCGTGGGAGATATTGTCTATAAGCATTTTGAAGGTCGCCGCGAAGGTTTCCTCACGAACACACGTTCCAAAATCGTGCAACGGGAAACACTGAATAAGTTGGCAGTAGAAATCGGACTGGACAAGCTGGTAAAATATTCCACCCGTTCTTCCTCGCATAACAGTTACATGTACGGCAATGCATTCGAAGCCTTTATCGGTGCCATTTATCTGGACCAGGGTTACGATCGTTGCAAGTACTTCATGGAGGAAAAAATATTTAAGAATTACATCGACCTCGACAAGATGTCCCGTAAAGAGGTCAATTTCAAATCGAAACTGATTGAATGGAGCCAAAAGAACAAGGTAGAAGTTTCATTCGAGCTCATCGAGCAGTTCCTTGATGAAGACTATAACCCTATGTTCCATACCGAAATCCGCATAGAGGGTATATCGGCCGGGAAAGGAACAGGGTATTCCAAAAAGGAATCTCAACAGAATGCAGCACAGGCTGCTTTGAAAAAGATAAAGAATGATGCAGCATTCAAAGAAGAAATAGAGGCCGCAAAAGTGCAGAATCATTTACCTGAGTGTACAGAAGAAGAGGTAGAAGAAACCACTCTACCGGAGGAAGCTCAAGAGCCGGACTTAACTCCTACAACGAATCAATGAATTCATCCCACTGTTGCGGAGTACCTTTCTCGCCAAAGAACTTCTCATACAGTCTTCGCCGGACGGATGATATGGATTCTCTGGAATAATTCGTTAGTTTTGCCATGTCTTTAGGCAAAATACCAATTTTAATCAGAATACAAATGCGAACTTCGCGCTCGTTGAGCCTATGTATTCTGCAAAGTTTCTCAACAAACCCTCCATACGCCCCATTCACCGCTTCCTCCAATAATCTCCAATCCTCACCGGATACTTGACTTTCCGCGCTATCCCTACACGCCCCTTTAAATAAATTACAGATGTCAGATTCCAGTAACGCCTTGTGTGCCAGTTCCCTCTCTTGCAACCCCAGCTCCGCCCGTTTTCCGGTATAGTAAAGGTACTCTTTCCGTTTTTCCACCTGTTCCTTCTGCAACTCAGAACGATCATTCTCCTGAAGCATATGTTCCAGCTCCTCCTGCATTCTCCGGTTTTCTTCGATGAACAGGACACTGTTCCGGTATTGTTCCTCCTTAATCTGCTCCAGCTGTATCAATTGCAATTTTAGCTGGGCATGCTTTCTCCGGCTATATTGAAAATATGCAATAAAATACAACAAAGCAATCACACCTCCTGTTGCAAAGCACTTCAAGTAGAATTTTTCTTTTTTGTTTTCAGCTTTCAACAGAGTATTCTCTCTTTCCCGCAATGTATAATTATAGTAAGAATGCATTTTACGAATTGTTTCCGTATCAGTGAGTTTCCAGACCGAATCAATGCCTGCTATATACTGCTCAAGATACTCCTTTGCTTTCTGAACCTGCCCTTCCTCCAGAGCAAATTCGGCCAGGTGCCAATATGCATCCGTCTTGGCATGGAAGCCGCCAACATCCAGCAATTCATTATAATAATAGAAGGCAGAATCCATTTCTCCCATCTTATAATGTATATCAGCAGCTATAGAATATACTGCACTTTTCGTTCTGTCGTCCACTGCCACCAGTGAAGGTTGCAAAGCTTTCTTTGCCAAATCATATTCTCCTGTCTTCTTATAAACTCTGGCAATCTGGCTTTGCAGCATATTCATGAGCCGGTGATTCTTTAAATTGCAGGCCAAATCATATGCTTTCTGATAGAAAATCAGGGAACTATCCATCACACCGGCATCGCTGTATGTAGAAGCGATATCCCTAAGATCATATACCATGGATACGCTATCTTTCTTTAATGCACTCCACCGATAAGCTTGAGCATAGACTTTTCTTGCTTCATCCCAAATGCCTTGATCAAAGAAAATATACCCCATTTGGCTATTCAACAAACTTCTTAGCTTATAGCAAGAATCATTTCCCAAAACCTCCAACGTTTTATTAAAATAATTCAAAGCTTGAGGAGCATCCCCCAGTGAACGACAGGTCCGCCCTGCATAATAATAAGCTTCAGGAAGATGTCTATTATCATTCTTTTCTATATAATAATGTAATATGGAGAGTATCAAACTATCAGATTCCAGCGGAATATAGGCTTTATCATCCGCTTTTATACAAAGTAAGTGATAATACATTTGTATCTCCTCTGACTGCACAAGCATATCCTCCTTTATAGAACAAAGCAAAGAAATAGCGCTATCTGGATTAGCATCCACCAGACTATCCGCCACAAGCAAACATCGCGGATAAGTTTTTTCTTTGCAAGCACAGAAGCCTAACAGAAAGAAGATAATAAATAGATATAAGATATGTTTCATACTCACAAAAGTAATTCTTTTACAAATAAAAGAACAAGCTTTTTACATAATAATATTGGTCAATGCACATTTCTTGTACACAAATTATCCCCCATCAAGCAAAATGCACATAAAATGCACATAAAAAGATGTACAATGAACTGAATTTTTCACGAGCTTTGCAAAAAACACATAGATATGAAACATTTATTTTTAAGTTGCATCTGTTTATTACTTTGCTTAAACAGCTGGTCAGACAGTCCTGTTAAATTAGAAAAGAAAGAAGCAGCTGACGAGAAACAATATGAAGTTCCTATTAGTAATGTTTTCATTGAACAAGAACGCAATACGTTCTGTATCTCTTCAAACATAACTATAAACAATCTTATGATTATCATCAAAGATAACACAGGAAATATCGTTTATACGAATATAATTTCTATATATTCCGGTCAGCCATATATACTTGTATTGCCCAAAATGGATGATGGGAAATACACGATTGATCTTATTAGCAGTGAATATAAACTTAGCGGAGATTTCTATATAGACGATCTATGTATATAATGTAAATGCTAACTTTTAAGGGAAAAACTAATTCGTCAAAAAGAAAGGCTTGCTCCCCTTATTTTTAAGAGAATATGAATATTACCTTTTAAGAATAATAACTTCATTTATAAACTAATAAATTAGAATTGCACAAAACAAGAATTCACTTAAGACAGTCCTAAGGCTCTATCTCTTTATTTTATTATTAACAAATCAAAAAAATATTTAGATGGCTACTTAAAAATCATTCAGAATTCAAACTTGACTGAAGCACAAAAGGACTTATTGAAATCAAGTCTTGAAGTGGCAGCTAACAGTGCCGTTCTTTGGGTAGTCGAATAAAAAGTAAAAATGATAGAATAACAACTTAAAACTTTAATGTTATGAGAAAAATATTTCTTGCATTCTGTCTGTGCTTCATCAGCACAGCCTTCATCAATGCTCAATCGGTTGGCAACAACAAGTTTTCCGTATCTGTAGATTTGGGAGCGGGAAGCGTCTTCGGGCACTCCAACCTGTCTTCTTATGGCGTTGATTACCGGAAAGAATACAAAAACGGGTTCAGCGGAAATATCAAGGCATCCTATTTGCTGAATAAAGCGTTCCAGGCCGGATTGAAATTCAACCTTTTCTCCGCATCGGAAAATTATGATTTGGCGAAAGTTGATGATTCAGCGAAAAGCACACAAATCGCTGAAGACGTGGAACTGCTTTATATAGCGCCTCAGATAGGTTATCGCACCATGATCACGGAAAAGTGGTGTCTTGATTACATGATAGGCGCAGGCTATATGCATTATAACAGCAAAAGTCTGAATAAGAAAACGGAACGCAAATGCAATAAAGGTTTTCTGGGTGCCAATGCAGATTTATCGCTTACACGCCATCTATACAGAAATCTCTATATGGGCGCCAATATTTCAGTAATGGGAGGGCACACCTCGTCATTGGAAGTAGAAACAGTAGGCAAGGAAGAAACATTGGAGTTAGATAAATGGAATCGTATAAATGTATTGAGGGTAGACGTGATGCTGTCCATTAAGGTATTATTATAGCGTGAGTTCGAGATAACTCAGAACAAAACAAGTTGCCTGTCATTGTTAAAACTTGCATCAATGGCAGGCTTCTTATCAAAGAAACAGTAAGCAGCAATGGCTGAAAGAGCATTGGCTATAAATTACCCGAAACAAATCCCCATCCTTCTCCCCTGCACCACCAGGTCGTGGTCTTCTGTCACTAATTTCAGCTTACCGGCTATCTCCGCCAGCGGGGCAGACGAAATTTCATCCCCTTGCAGGGTAATCATCCTGCCGAACTGCCCCGTCGCAATAAGTTCCGTAGCATGTCCCCCCATACGGGTAGAGAGATTACGGTCGAAAGGTGTAGGCGAACCACCGCGCTGGATATAGCCAAGCACCGTTTCACGGGTTTCTATACCCGTCTCGTACTCTATCTCCTGAGCAATATACTCGGCGGCACGTTTTCGTCCATCCGTCTGTATGCCCTCGGCAACCACTACGATGGAGTAAGGTTTTCCTTTCTTCAGGCGGTTCAGGATCGTCTCTCCTATATTATGGATATTATAAGGAATTTCGGGTATCAGAATAACATCACCCCCGCCGGCCATGCCGGAATAGAGTGCAATCCAGCCAGCCTTATGCCCCATCACTTCAATCACCATCACCCGCTTGTGCGAACTGGCGGTAGAGTGCAGACGGTCGATGGCATCCGTGGCAATGCTGACGGCAGAGTCGAAACCGAAAGAAAAGTCTGTTCCCCAGATGTCGTTGTCAATGGTCTTAGGCACAGATACTATGTTCAGCCCCATTGCAGCCAGTTTTGCAGCAGTCTTCTGCGTACCGTTACCACCGATACAAACCACGCAATCAAGCCCTAATTCCTTCACATTCTGCTCAATCAGTGCCGGCTTATTAACATCAGAAATCACTCCGTTCTTCTTGAAAGGCTTCTCGCGGGAAGTGCCGAGCATCGTTCCGCCCAGATTTAATAAACCTGACAAAGACTTATCGGTAAACGACTCCACATCTTTCGTCAGCAACCCCTGAAAGCCACTATGAATGCCTATCACTTCCATCCCGTAATGGTTGATTGCAGTTTTGCACACTCCACGAATGGTGGCATTGATGCCGGGACAATCGCCCCCCGAAGTCAAAATACCGATTCTCATAACTATATATCTTTTAGGGAACAAATTAACAAGGCTTCAGGAGACAAAGAAAGTTGTCTATTCCTCTTGCCAACTGGTCAACTTGTTAACTTGTCAACTGAATACGTCCGTAAAGATAGAAAAAAAAGAGAAAAAAGATAGAGAAGCCGATAAATAAGATTATTTTTGCGCAACAAAATAGTTTTAACTAAGAGAGATGAATATCACAACATTGTTGAATAAGGTGTATTTTGCCCCTCGCCTAAGAAAAATCGACTTCTATGCTAACCGCGCAGGAGAGCTACAGCACAAGGTGCTGAACCGTCTGGTGGGTATGGCCGAAAATACGGAATGGGGAAAGAAATATGATTATAAGAACATCCACACTTATGAAGATTTCAGAAAACGCCTTCCCATACAAACCTATGAAGAAGTTAAGCCGTACGTAGAACGCCTGCGTGCAGGAGAACAGAACCTGCTCTGGCCATCGGAAATACGTTGGTTTGCCAAGTCTTCGGGTACAACGAACGACAAGAGCAAATTCCTGCCCGTCAGCAGAGAATCGTTGAATGATACTCATTACCAAGGCGGCAAAGATGCAGTCGCCATCTATTTGGGACAGAACCCCGATAGCCGTTTCTTCTCCGGAAAAGGCTTGATTCTGGGCGGAAGCCACAGCCCCAACCTCAATTCCAGACATAGCTTAGTAGGCGACCTTTCTGCCATCCTGATACAGAACGTATATCCGTTGGTGAATTGCGTCCGCGTCCCAAGCAAAAAGATTGCTCTCATGAGTGACTTCGAGAGCAAGATGGTGGCTATAGCCAACAGCACCATTTCGCAAAATGTAACCAATCTGTCCGGCGTTCCTTCATGGATGCTGGTACTCATCAAGCATATTCTTGAAAAGACCGGTAAACAATCCCTGGAAGAGATATGGCCTAACCTGGAAGTTTTCTTCCACGGTGGCGTTGCCTTCACTCCTTACCGTGAGCAATATAAAGAAGTGATTCGTTCATCCAACATGCACTATGTGGAGACGTACAATGCTTCCGAAGGGTACTTCGGCACACAGAACGATCCGAACGACCCGTCTATGTTGCTGATGATTGACTACGGAATCTTCTACGAATTCATTCCTCTGGAAGATGTGGACAAAGAAAATCCGCGCATTTACTGTCTGGAAGAAGTAGAAGTGGAAAAGAATTATGCATTGGTCATCTCCACCTCCGCCGGCCTGTGGCGCTACATGATTGGAGATACTGTAAAGTTCACGCAGAAAGCCCCGTATAAATTTGTCATCACCGGACGTACAAAGCACTTCATCAATGCTTTTGGGGAAGAGCTGATTGTGGATAATGCAGAAAAAGGTCTGGCAAGGGCTTGCGAAGCTACCGGAGCGCTGATTTCCGATTATTCGGCAGCACCTGTATTTATGGATGCCAAGGCTAAATGCCGCCACCAATGGCTGATAGAGTTTGCCCAGATGCCGGATAATGTAGAAAAGTTTGCTAAGATATTGGATGACACCCTGAAAGAAGTGAACTCCGATTACGAAGCCAAACGCCAGAATAACCTTGCCCTGCAACCGCTGGAAGTGATTATTGCCCGCAAAGAGCTGTTCCATGACTGGTTGGCACAGAAAGGGAAACTGGGCGGACAACATAAAGTGCCACGGCTGAGTAATACAAGGCAATATATTGAGGAAATGCTGGAACTGAATAAAGTCTCCTGAAACACATCCCGATTCTCCACACCGTATTGCCAATATTTTGCCAAGCCTGTGGCAAAGTTTTGCCATCGAAGTGGCAAAGTCTTGCCATCACGGTGGCAAAAGTCTGCCATCGAAGTGGCAAAACATTGGCAAAGTAACGGGAATGATTATCCCATTGAAAGCATACTCACACGCCTATCAGAAGTTATAAGCCAGCCCTATCCCTAATATCTCCTTGAACTGCACCTTCGGTCCTCTCTGAGTGCCATCATCTTCAAAAGTCTTCACATCGTTGTCATACTTCAGAGTCATATTCAGCGTTGCAGACAGCACTTTATTGATTTTCATACTGACAAGTACATCCCAGTTGACATCCACATTGCCAAAGTCTTTACTATAGGGAGTGAAGAAGTCGGCAGTAGTTATCAGATTCACATTCTCCATGACGGGCAGTTCGGCACGAGCTTTCAGGAAAGCACCGGCTTCAATCTTGAAGTGGTCGCCCGGGTCGACACCGAAGGAGCCCAAATCCGAAAGGTAATCATCAGACACAAAGGTCATCTTGGTAGAGACAGGCGAGAGGAATACGGAATAATTACTTTTAGGACGATATTCCATACCTAAGGCAACATTAGAATAAGCCGGAGCAAAGAAATCAGATATGTAGTGGCTCTTGTCCGGATAATTATATCCTTTGGCAAACTGGGTATTCAAATCTGCCATAAGCGTATAATACCAAACTTTAGTGGCCTCATACCCCAACTGAGTAGATAACCCTATCTTGTCGGAACTCTTTCTCATCCCTTGCGATTTTGTCTTCGACAGACCATAATCCAACACCAGGTTCGTCACCCATAACCAGTTTCCGTTCTTATGTGTCAGTGAACCATTCAGGTAAGCATTTCCGGCGATAGAGTTTTCACCACCGGCAGACCAGTTCGACATAGCAGTTTGCGACATGTTAATACCTGTCACACCTTTCAGCACCCAAGCTCCTTCTTTATATCCCTTATCGTCCGTTTGGGCAGAGACGATTGTTGCCATAGCGGCAAATAGTATCATCAAATATATACGTTTCATACGGTAGTTCTATTTTAATTGTTTCACAAAATCAAGACGTCTTTCTATTACAAACAGAGTAAACTATTTTTTTGTTCGGAAACAAATAAGGTAACACTAAAAAGAATAGTGATTAGAAATTATATAATGATACCTCCTCCAAGCAGCAGTCCTGCTTCGTCATAGAATGCGGCTGCCTGTCCGGACGCAATAGATTCGAGTGGTTCGTGGAGTTGTACATGGAGATAATTCTCTTTTGTCCGGCTGACTGTACAATGGTTTGCTTGCTTACGATAGCGGATTTTGACGATTACATTTTCACGATGAAGCAGCCGGACGTCATCTACCATATTCCAGTCTTTCAGCAACATTTCGTTTTTGTATAGGGATGAGAGAGGGGCGAGTACTACTTCATTCGTTTCCTTTCTGAGTTCTTTAACAAAGACAGGACGATTCAGATGAATGCCCAGACCCCTGCGCTGCCCTATCGTATAGAAAGGATAACCCTCGTGCCAACCTAAGAAATCGCCGCTTTCATCGAGAAACCTGCCTTTTCCCGGCAATAGTTCCGGAGAGACTTCACGGAGCAGAAAAGAGCGGTAATCCATTGGGCAGAAGCAAACACCCAGACTGTCTTTCTTCGTTGCTGTCCGCTCGAAGCCTCTTTTAGCGGCATAAGCACGCACTTCGCTCTTTGCCCAGTCGCCCATCGGGAGAAGCATACGTTCCAGAATATCCTGTTTCAAGCCCCACAGGAAGAAAGTCTGGTCTTTGTCGCGGTCGGCAGCCGGGGCTATAAAATAGAAACCATCTTGGAAGACTTTACACACATAGTGTCCTGTCGAAATCCAATAAATGCCCATTTCATCGGCAATCTTTGCCAGTAGAGGCCATTTCAATTCATTATTGCAGAGGGTGCAAGGCACGGGAGTACGGGCAGAAAGATACTCATGGATAAAATAGCTGATAATGTGTTCACGAAACAACACACGGGCATCATAAATGATATGCGGAATGTTCAGGCGGCAAGCAAGGCGGCGGGCATCTTCCAGATGTCCTTCAAAACCTTCCGAATCGTAGAAACGAAACGTAACTCCGGTTACCTCATAACCGGCTTCCTGCAACAACATGGCAGCAACAGAACTATCGGTGCCACCGCTCATACCCAACAACACAGACTTATCAGACTTCATGAGCACAAAAGTAAGAATTATTTCTTCGAAAAAAAAGATGATATTTACAGACTTTATCATACCTTTGCTTTCCAATGTATTGAAAGTAAATCACATAAACAGCTACTCAACATGAAAAGCCAACACACACTCTATGCCGGACTATGCACGTTATTCCTCTTGACTGCAGCCATGTGCTGCGAAGAAGGCGCCATTGAAGAAATCAATGAAATATCAAACATCGAGCTGTTACAATATGACAATTCCGGAGAATATCCGGTGGTTATTGAAAACGATCAATGCCCCAAAGAGGCTTATTTAATACGTATCACCCCAATCTACGAAGTGTGGTCTGACATAAATATCCTGAAATCTCCGATCATTGCTTTCCGCATCATCACATTAACAGATTTCAATGAAGACTACCCTGCAGGAAGCGATATCTACAACTTATTCAAAGAGTACCCTGCAATATTATTAGGAGAGAATTTCAATAGTCCTGCCGATGACAGTCTGCAAGAGGGAGAACCTATCACCAGTTTAGGAACAGGCTCTTTCTACAAGGTTTTACTAACCCATCCGCAGTCCGGAACCTATCAATTCCGCGTTGAATTGGAAATGAAAGATGGAAGCCTGGTATCAAAAGAAACCGACCCTGTTCTCCTTTATTAAATCTAAAATAAGGCTTCCATGAAAACTATATATTACACCTTAATATGTTTCACATTATTTGCCGCAGAATCCACACAAGGTTATGCACAAAAAGAAACGGCACGAAGAAATGAACATTTCGTCGACCTTGCTTTTGGGGCTGAACTCAATACATCTTCGTATAAGAGTGCTATAGGCGAGATTGCCTTTCAAGGTAAAAAACGGGCATTCGTGAGTATGCTAATGAGATACCAGTATTTCTTCCATAAGCACTGGGGAGTTTCTTTGAGTTTAAACTCCGGTGATTGTTCTCCTTATTCTACAGAAAGATTAATGAGCAAAATGGAAAAACAACCACTCCCCTATTATTATACCTACAACGGCTCCTTGACTGACGAAGACTCAATGCAGAGTACTTATACCATAGGAGCAATGTATCGCCAGGATATAAAATCATGGAGTTTCAGACCCTACATGGCCCTCGGTTGCGCCCTATACTCTGCTGCAAATACAATAGACTACCTTTGTAAAGAGGAAGGGAACAACCAGGTAGAACAGGTTAAAGTCACCTTCGGTAATGGCAAAAGGACTCAATCCGGATTTTGTTTCTCTCCCGGCATCTATATCTCCAAAGCAATAGCCCGTATCGTATCCCTGACAGCAGACCTTTCTTATACGGTGCACACACGAAAATTCACAGCCCACTATCAGCGAAGCAATATATACACCCAGGAAATTCTGGAACAATACAGCGTAAAAGAAACATCGGGAAACTATCTGAGCCTGAAAGTAGGACTGAGTATCCGATTTGCAAGAGATAAAAATGGTCGTAATTAGTTTATACATTAAAAGTATCTGTCATGTAGATAATCAAAAAAGTATTATACCGGAACCAACCACCATACTTATCAAAAACATTAGCAAGAAATAAATAAAAGAACTTATTATCTTATGAAATTGTTGTAACTTTGTGCTTTTAAATGAATTAAATATCAAACGTTATGGAACATCAACTGACGATTTACAACACCTTAGATAGGAAAAAGGAGTTATTCGTGCCTTTGCACGCTCCACACGTAGGGATGTATGTCTGCGGTCCTACCGTTTACGGTGACGCGCATCTGGGACATGCACGTCCTGCCATTACCTTCGATTTGCTTTTCCGCTACCTCACCCATCTGGGATACAAGGTGCGCTACGTGCGCAACATCACCGACGTAGGCCATCTGGAACACGATGCCGACGAAGGCGAAGATAAGATCGCAAAGAAGGCCCGTCTGGAACAGTTGGAGCCGATGGAAGTGGTGCAATACTACGTAAACCGCTACCACAAGGCTATGGAAGCGCTCAACGTACTTCCGCCCAGCATCGAGCCTCATGCTTCGGGACACATCATCGAACAGATACAGCTTGTCAAGGAAATCCTGGACAATGGCTATGCTTACGAAAGCGAAGGTTCCGTCTACTTTGATGTAGAAAAGTATAATAAAGATTATCATTACGGAAAGTTGTCCGGACGCAATCTGGATGATGTACTGAATACCACCCGCGAACTGGACGGACAAACTGAGAAACATAATCCTGCCGACTTCGCCCTGTGGAAGCGCGCCCAACCGGAGCACATCATGCGTTGGCCCTCTCCGTGGAGCGACGGTTTCCCGGGCTGGCACTGCGAATGTACGGCTATGGGTAAGAAATATCTCGGTGAGCACTTCGATATTCACGGTGGCGGCATGGACCTAATCTTCCCTCATCACGAATGCGAAATCGCACAATCGGTAGCGTCGCAAGGCGATGATATGGTGCACTACTGGATGCACAACAATATGATTACCATCAACGGACAGAAGATGGGTAAATCCTATGGCAACTTTATCAACCTGGATGAGTTCTTCAACGGCTCGCACAAATTGCTGGCACAGGCCTACAGTCCGATGACCATCCGCTTTTTCATCCTACAGGCACACTACCGCAGCACGGTGGACTTCAGCAACGAAGCCCTGCAAGCAGCCGAAAAGGGACTGGCACGACTAATGGATGCCGTGAACGGATTGGAAAAGATTACCCCGTCCTCCAGTTCCAGCGTAAACGTTAAATCGGTGCGTGAAAACTGCTACGAGGCCATGAATGACGATTTGAACACTCCTATTGTCATCGCCCACCTCTTCGATGGTGCCCGTATGATAAACAATATCATTGCAGGCAATGACACCATCACTGCCGAAGACCTGAAAGACCTGAAAGAAACTTTCCATCTCTTCTGCTTCGACATTCTGGGACTGAAAGAAGAAAACGACTCGAACGAAGAGCGTGAAATTGCTTTCGGCAAAGTAGTGGACATGTTGCTGGAACAACGCATGAAAGCGAAAGCCAATAAGGACTGGGCTACTTCCGACCAGATTCGTGACGAGCTGACTGCTCTTGGTTTCGCCATTAAAGATACAAAAGACGGTTGTGAGTGGAAACTGAATAAGTAAATTGAAAATTGAGAATTAAAAATTGAAAAATACTATGCAGCATGACTGCGCAGCATATTTTTCAATTTTTAATTCTCAATTTTCAATTTAATAAGTTATCATGTCAGAAAGAATACGTTCCTTATACCAGGGATCATCTATTGCTTTCAACTCTTTACCCATCTCACGACAAAGCTCTGCAACAATCTCCTGATTCTCTTCCAACGGAAGATTATTCATCTGGTAAGGGTCTTTTTCATCATCAAACAACAAAGTTTTCTTCAACTTATGGTCTTTCTTATCAATGAAGAAGGCCAAAGTATAACGTGCTGTCTTGTATCCTCTTGACGAAGGGAAGTAAGTCTGCACTTTGCCCTCCGCATCTTTTTCTCCATCCAGATTCTGAATGTACAAAGCACCGCCTGGACGTTCAATTTCCGCCTTTTCATCGAAGAAAAGAGGTGCCCAGTTGCGTCCCTGTACATTGGTAGGGATAGAATCGCCAAGACCACATAAGCCCAAAACCGTTGGCATGATATCGGGTGCAGACATCAGAAGATTATCCACACGCGGCTGGATATGTCCGGGATAACGCACCAGGAACGGGATATTCATAGACTCGGAATAGGGGGAGTTCTTCGGGTCGTCCGTAAACTGGCTGCACATGGTTTCGCCATGGTCGGAAGCAAAGATAACGATTGTATTCTTATCCAGGCCCTGTTCTTTCAGCGTCTCCAGTATTTGCCCGAAAGCACGGTCCACACCGGTGACGGAAGCAAAATAATAACGGACGCTCTCCGCCTTCTCACGTTTCTTGTCCGCATTAGGACGGATGAGCAGGCTGTCCAAAGGCTGGTCTTTATACAGGTTGAAGTCCTCTTCCATACAATCGTCCAGCGAACGGTACGGGCTGTGAGGCGGATTCATGCCCACCATAATGAAGAACGGCTTCTTCGGGTCGCGTATGTTCCCCTCGTTTTTCAGATAGGAAACCACCATGCCGGATTCATGCAACGGCGACCATTCCTTCGGTTCATGGCGTTCTCCTTCTGTGTCCCAGTAATGGGGATTTTTATGCTCGTCGAATGTACCGTAAGAATACCAGTAGTTGAAACCATGACGGCGTTCTTTAGGCGTATAGGCATCCCACGCAGGCACACGGTCTTCTACATACTGACCGGGGCGTTGCGGGTCGTTCGGCGTTGGGAAATCGGCATGCAGTTTACCAAAGTAAGCACAATCATAGCCCGATTTGCTGAACACATCGCCTATGCAGTCCACATCATCGCGCAAAGAGCTGATGGGGCGGCTTGAATTGCAATTCAAAGGTACACCGCTCTTGTTGGGATACATACCCGTCAGTAGCATGCCACGGTGGGGGCTACTTAACGGACAGTTACTCTGAGCCGAACTCAATACCAGTGCTTCACGGGCAAAGTTATTCAGGTTGGGTGTATGCACTGGGTCGTTGCGGAAGTTCACCTTGTCGCGAAACCCGTCTTGTCCCCAGAATTCCATTGCCTGATTGCGGTACTGGTCGGGGAAGACATAAATAACATTTGGAAGTTGCGCCTGCTCTTCCTGCTGAGTTTTGCAGCCTTGCAGGGCAAACAGGCCCAAGCCTCCCAAAAACAAACTAAACCGATTTATCATTTTATCTTTAGAAATTGTTTTAAAATGATAAATGAAAATTTAGCAACTTCTTTCTGATAGTCGATAGTATCTGTCATCCTGAGCGCAGTCGAAGGATCTCTTCTCCTACTTATATAGCGCAGCTTTATGCCGAGAGAGTAGATCCTTCGACTGCGCTCAGGATGACAAATAGTCCGTATATCAATAACCTATATAATCGCTAAATTATCATTTACACTTCAATATGTATATTAAAATAAAGTCTCTATATTCCTCAGAAGAGCTTCTTATTAGCTTCCAAGTCCCTTTTGCGCATGATTCCTTCCAGGAAGTAGTAGTCTGCATAGTTCAACGGAACATCAATCTCGGCACCATGAGGTATACTACCTACGGAGTGCATCAGGATGAAGTTGCCATTTGTTCCTACTTCGGCGCGATAGGTGGGAGAACCGAGGCTTTCCATTATCTTATCTGCCGTTTCCTTATAGTTCTTGCCGGGGATGTAGGTACTCAGTTCATACAAAGCGGATGCCGTACAAGCTGCTGCCGAAGCATCACGAGGTTCGTTCGGGATGTTGGGAGCATCGAAGTCCCAATACGGAATAAGGTCTTCGGGAAGGTTCGGATTATTGAAGATGAAGTTATAAATCTTCTCTGCCATATCCAGATACTTCTGGTCGTGAGTATAACGGTAACACATGGTGTATCCATAGAGTGCCCATGCTTGTCCGCGTGCCCAAGCGGATTCGTCGGCATAACCTTGTGCAGTCTGTTTCTTACGTACTTCACCGGTCACGGGGTCGTAATCCACTACATGGTAGCAACTGTTATCAGCACGGAAATGATTCTTCATCGTTGTATCGGCATGTTTCACAGCAACATTATAATAGGTTGAATCGCCCGAAAGTTTGGATGCTTCGAACAACAGTTCCAGATTCATCATATTATCGATGATAACCGGGCATTTCCAGCCACGTTCGGCCTGCCAACCTTTATCGGCATCCCAGGATTGCAATACGCCTGCCGCCGGACGGAAACGGGTGGAGAGTGATTTGGCTGTTTGGATAACTACGGGTTTATATTCCTCTTTATTGGCAAAGCGATATCCGTTGAGGTAACTGCTGCCAATCATAAAGCCTACGTCATGATGCCAGGTGAGGTATTGCACAGAGTCCAGCGCTTCGGTATACTTCTCAGCCAATGGCAACCATTTTTTATCGCCTGTCAGTTCATACGTATACCAGATATTGCCGGGGAAGAAGCCGGAGCACCAGTCATCAATGGGCACATAAACAATGCTACCGTCTTTGTTGATGGTTCTTGGGTTCAGGATTTTCCCTGATTTCTCGATAATGTCAGTCTGGATAGTTTCTTGTGCCACCGCATTATCAATATTCTCCTGGATGAAGTTGTTCTCAGCCTGCTTTTTCTGACCTGTGCAACTTGCCAAAATAAGGAGAGATACTCCCAATGTCATGAGGATTGTTTTCATAATAATGATTTGTTTATTAAAGTTTCGTATTCTTTCAGCAGCAAATGTAGCGCAGATTTACAGAAAAGACCCTCACAAATTATCCAGTAAAAGGGTAAAATTGTTACATTTGCGCATAAATCATACAGATTGAACTTTTTAAACCTATCAAAAACATGACTCCACAAGATTTTTTTAAGAAAGACCTCTTTGCAGAACAAACCGGTGTAGAATTGCTGGAAGTGCGCGAAGGGTATAGTAAAGCACGCCTTGTTATCACAGAGAATCATCTCAATGCAGGACATCGTACACAAGGAGGCGCTATTTTTACCCTTGCCGACTTGGCACTGGCTGCCGCAGCCAATTCGCATGGCTCATTAGCATTCTCCCTTTCTTCCAATATCACCTTTTTGCGTGCCAGTGGTCCGGGCGATACGTTGTATGCCGAAGCACGCGAACGATACATCGGACGTACTACCGGATATTATCAGATAGACATCACCAACCAAGATGGAAAGCTGATTGCTACGTTTGAGTCCAGCGTATTCAGAAAGGGAGACTCGTTGCCGTTCAGCGTATAGAGTTACGAGTTACGAGCTACAAGCTACGAGCTACAAG
>NZ_CAJLKP010000059.1 GCF_905207245.1 uncultured Bacteroides sp.
CGTAGTCGAAGGATCTACTCTCTGTGACACAAAGCTGCGCTACACAAGTAGGAGAAGAGATCCTTCGACTACGCTCAGGATGACGGATACTAACAAAGCAATTCTGATATATCAAAGTAATTTTGAATCAGGGCTTAATTTCAATTTTAGTTGCTTTACAGAAACAGTCTTCCAAATGGTCGTTCACAAAGCCTGCCGCCTGCAAAAAAGCATAGCAGATAGTGGAGCCAAAGAACTTGAAGCCTCGCTTTTTCATGTCCTTGCTCATAGCATCCGACTCGGGAGATGTGGCGGGAATCTGGCTCAGGGTCTTGAAGTTGTTGAGCATAGGTGGCTGTTGTGGAAAGAATGACAAGATGTACTCGTAGAAACTGCCAAACTCCTGCTGAATAGCCATAAATAGTTTCGCATTATTGATAGTGCTATTGATTTTCAACCGGTTTTTGACGATTCCATCAAATTTCATCAATCGCTCAATATCTTCTGATGTCATTTGCGCTACTTTCTGCACATCAAAGTGGTGAAAAGCTTCCCGGTATCCTTCACGCTTTCGGAGGATAGTAATCCAAGATAGCCCCGCCTGGGCACTTTCGAGTACAAGAAACTCAAACAGGGTTTTATCATCCGTAACAAGATTACCCCATTCCTCATCATGGTATTTTATGTACAGTTCGTCTGTTCCAGCCCAACCGCAACGCGCATTTATCAAATCTTCCATACTTATTTTATGTTAATAGAAACTCAACAAAGGTATATTTTCTAACTCAATGTAAAGCCATATCTTAAAAATATTCCCTACTTTTGCCTGATAATAAGGAATTATTAACACGAAAGGCAAATATTCTAATGAGTACATCCAAACACCCCAAAGGTCTTTACCTCATCTTCGCTACCAGCACGGCAGAACGTTTCAGCTATTATGGTATGCGGGCTATCTTCATCCTGTTTTTAACCCAGGCACTCCTGTTCGACAAGGAGCATGCAGCTTCCATCTACGGCAGCTACACCGGAATGGTCTATCTGACGCCACTTATCGGCGGATATATTGCTGATAAATACTGGGGAATACGCCGCTCCGTATTCTGGGGAGCGATGATGATGGCAGTGGGACAATTCCTGATGTTCTTCAGCGCCTCGATGCTGGATACGAAAGAGCTCTCCCACTGGCTGATGTATGGCGGACTCGCCTTTCTCATATTGGGAAACGGCTGTTTCAAACCTACCGTAACAACATTGGTGGGGCAACTCTACGAACCGGGAGACAAGCGATTGGACTCCGCTTATACCATATTTTATATGGGAGTGAATGTCGGTTCTTTCTTTGCCCCGTTAGTTTGTGGTTATTTCGGTGAAACAGGTGATCCGAATGACTTCAAATGGGGATTCCTGATTGCGGCAATCGTTACCGTATTTACAGTTATTCTATTCCAAACGCAGAAGAATAAATATCTGATCGGCCCTGACGGACAGCAACTAGGCATTATACCGGATGCCAAGCGTGAATACCGCAAAGAGAGCAAAACTGCTCAACAAACTGCAATAGATAAAGATAAGAAAACCCGTAATTACCTGCTTCTCGCAGTATTAACCATTGCTCTTGCCACCTTCTTTTATTGGTGTTTTGGCAATGATTGGTTCAGCATCGGCATCTTTACCGCTTGTATTGTATTCCCTGTCAGCATCCTGCTGGATGGTTCGCTCACCAAGATAGAACGTAGTCGCATCTTTGTCATCTACATCATTGCCTTTTTCGTCATCTTCTTCTGGGCAGCCTACGAACAGGCGGGCGCCTCACTAACACTCTTTGCATCGGAACAAACCAACCGTGTCATCCTCGGCTGGGAAATGCCTGCTTCATGGATACAGTCTTTCAATCCGTTCTTTGTAGTGGTTCTGGCTGCAATCATGCCGGGGATATGGGGATTCCTCAACAAACGGGGTGTGGAACCTGCTTCTCCCACGAAACAAGCTATCGGTTTATTATTACTTTCTTTAGGCTATCTGGTCATCTGCTTCGGAGTGAAAGATGTGCAACCGGGCATAAAAGTCAGCCTTATCTGGCTGACAGGACTATACTTTATCCATACCATGGGCGAGATATGCCTCTCTCCCATCGGACTATCTATGGTAAACAAACTGACTCCGCTCCGTTTTGCTTCGCTGATGATGGGTATCTGGTATCTTTCTATGGCCACAGCCAATAAATTCGCAGGCACTCTTACTGGCCTTTATCCCGAAGCCGGAAAGGTGAAAACCTTGCTTGGATACCCTATTGAAAACATGTTCGACTTCTTCATGGTATTCGTTATTATGTCCGGCGTTGCCTCTCTTATCCTCTTCCTGCTCTCAAAGAAATTACAGAAGATGATGCATGGAGTGGAATAAAATCGTATTTTTGTGCCAATTTTTAAAATCTATCCCTTATGGACACCATACAAATAAAAGACAAAAAGTTCACTGTCTCCATCAAGGAACAGGATATTCTGAAAGAAGTAGCCCGCGTTGCGAATGAAATCAACTGTGACCTGGCAGGAAAAAATCCTCTGTTTCTCAGCGTTTTGAACGGTTCGTTCATGTTTACCGCTGACTTAATGAAGCTTATCACCATTCCTTGCGAGATTTCTTTCGTGAAACTGGCTTCTTATCAAGGTGTGTCCTCTACCGGAACCATCAAGGAAGTCATCGGTATCACCGAAGACCTCACAGACCGCACAGTAGTAATTGTGGAAGATATTGTAGATACGGGACTGACCATGCAACGTCTGTTGGAAACTCTGGGTACACGCAATCCGAAAGAAATCCACATAGCTTCTCTGCTGGTGAAACCGGATAAGTTGAAAGTAGATTTGAATATCGAATACGTAGCTATGGAAATCCCCAATGACTTCATCGTAGGTTACGGATTGGATTATGACGGTTTTGGACGCAATTATGCAGATATTTATACAGTAGTGGATTAAAAAGGAATTTGAATTAGGTATATATAAGTAACAGTTAAATTGTAAATCACAAATGTTGAACATTGTAATTTTCGGTGCTCCCGGTTCAGGCAAGGGAACACAAAGTGAGAAAATCGTAGAAAAGTACGGTATTAACCACATCTCAACCGGTGACGTGTTGCGTGCAGAAATCAAGAACGGCACAGAACTGGGCAAAACAGCTAAAAGTTATATCGATCAAGGTCAGTTGATCCCTGACGAACTGATGATTGATATCCTTGCAAGTGTATTCGATAGCTTCGAAGACAGCAAAGGTGTAATCTTCGACGGTTTCCCCCGTACGATTGCACAAGCAGAAGCTCTGAAGAAAATGCTTGCTGAAAGAAATCAGGGAGTAAGCATTATGCTTGACCTGGATGTACCCGAAGAAGAACTGATGACACGCCTCATCAAACGTGGTAAGGATTCCGGTCGTGCCGATGACAACGAAGAGACTATCAAGAAACGTCTTCTTGTTTATCATTCACAGACTTCTCCGCTGATTGACTGGTACAAACAGGAAGGACAATACCAGCACATCAAAGGACAAGGTGCATTGGAAGATATTTTTGCTGACGTTTGCGCTGCGATCGACGCTGTAAAGTAAAGCTACACAATCATAATTTAGAAGCGCGGTAATACCCATGAAAATGATATTACCGCGCTTTGTTCTTCTACCGTCTGCCCTAAAATAACAGGAAACTACTTCATGATCTTCTTTTTATATTCACGCGGGGTACATTGGATTTTCTTAAAGAATGTAGCATTAAACCGAGCTATAGAATTGAATCCACATTCGTATGCAATGTCGGTAATGCTCATATCGGTAGTCAGTAATTTACGTTGTGCATGGGCTATTCTTAACTCAGCAATATAGTCGCTTATTGTAGTACCAAATGCCTTCTTAAATATATGATTGGCATAATCAGGATGCAGAGCTACTGCATTACCAATATCGTTGGCTTTAATATTATTACAATAATTCTTAGTGAGATATATGGTTATTTTTTCGATAAGTGTCGTTTGATATGAAGCCAATGCTATACCGTCATCTGAAGACCGTAAATGATGAGCCATACGAGTGATTCTGGCCTGCATTTCTAACAAAATAAGATCCGATTGCATATTAACACCGCTATCCTTCAACCAATTATTTAGTAAGAACTCATCATATTGAGAATATTCATCTGTTTGTTCATATAGAATATCTCCTCTGAGCAAGCTGTCTACAAACTGTGCCGGAAGCTTCCAGGATAAAAAATGTGCAAAAGGAATGGTACATACATAATACTTTTCTACATTTTCATAATGAATTATTTGGTGAGGAATAAGTCCCCAGAATATCGTAAACCGTCTATTGGGTATCGTCATTTTCTCGTTGTGTCGCAAGTAAGTGATATTCCCTTGAGACAGGTAATTTATCTCTATTTCATTATGCCTATCGTATCTGGGCATAACACGGGGTACCCATGTCTCACATGTAAGTCCATAAGGTTTAAATTCCTCACGGAACTTATCAAAACAGTAGCATTTCTCGGAATTCATTATATTCGTATATAAATATAGAGAGTGTTATTCACATTTTGGTGGTAAATTTGCAAAAATAATCTTTAAATGCCATGAAAAAAGTACTTTTCTTCTTTTTCTTTCTTACAACATGGAGCCTCTATTCAGAGGCGCAAGTTGCTAAAGAAGAAAAACATCGACTGATTGTAACCACTGATTTAGGGGGAACTGATCCGGATGATATCCAGTCAATGATACACTTGTTATTATGCTCAAATGTAATCGACATTGAAGGACTAATCAGTTCACAAGTATGGATGGACGACCCTGATAAAACAGCTAAAATTTCAGAAGTAGTAGAACAATTCGGAGAAGTTCTTCCTCGCTTGAATAAACATGCAGAAGGATATCCCAGCTTGAATCAATTACGGGCAATTATAAAACGAGGGCAACCTTTCTCTAATATGACCGGAGTAGGTCAAGGCAAAGATTCACCGGGATCAGAACTGATAATCTCGGTAGTTGATAAAAAAAAGGATCCGCGGCCCGTATGGCTTGCAGCTTGGGGTGGAATGAATACGATAGCACAAGCCTTATGGAAAGTGAAGCATACACGTAGTGAAAAAGAACTTAAGAAATTTACTGCAAAAATTCGCATATATGATATCCTGGGGCAAGACGATGCCGGGGCTTGGATAGCAAAGAACTTCCCGGAAATAGTATATATCAGAAACAAAGAAGTATACGGTTGGGCCCCTTCAGATCAATGGATTAAGCAGAATATTCAAAGTCATCAGCCATTGGGCAAGCACTACCCTAACAGAATTTGGGTAGCGGAAGGAGACTCACCTTCTTTCTTTTACGTATATGCTAATGGTTTGAATGTACCCGACTCACTTGAATATGGAAGCTGGGGAGGCCGTTTCTCCAATCAAAAGACAAGCGGCATACGAGGTATGGATTTTATAGTACGTAGCGGAAAAGATGAAACACAATATGACCCTTATTACATGCATGGAAGCTGCAAAGAGGGCTGTGCCGCCATCAACAAATGGAAACAGCATATTTGGAATAATTTTGCAGCACGTATGTTGTGGACTACAACCGATGATTATAAAGCGGCGAATCATCATCCGCATGCAGTACTTGATGGAGACCGTTCACTAAAATGCATTTTTAAAAAGGCAAAAGCCGGAAATTCCATGGTTTTAGATGCCGACGGTTCTACTGATCCTGATGGTAACAAACTGATATACAAGTGGAGTGTTTATACTGAGCCAAGCAGCTACAAAGGTGAAGTAAAAATAGAAGGAGATAATACGGAAAAATGCAAAGTACATATTCCTGCTGATGCTGCGGGCAAAAACATACATATCATTTTAGAATTGACGGATGAAGCAACTCCGGCACTTACCGTTTATAGACGAGTAGTGCTAAAAATAAGTTAGAAATACCCTCCGCTATGGATTAATAAATAAAAAGGAATAAAAAAGTTTGAGGTAGTCTTGGAGAATCGTTACTTTTGCATCGAAAAAGAAAATAAGTATTTTTAAATCAATCGTAAGGAAAGAAATGGCTGAATCGAATTTTGTTGACTACGTAAAGATATATTGCCGCTCCGGAAAGGGCGGACGAGGCTCTACGCACATGAGGCGTGAGAAATACATACCCAATGGCGGCCCCGACGGAGGTGACGGAGGACGAGGAGGTCATATCATCCTGCGCGGTAACCGTAACTACTGGACATTGCTGCATTTGCGTTATGAACGCCATGCGTTGGCAGGACACGGAGAATCCGGTTCCAAAAACCGTAGTTTCGGTAAGGATGGGGAAGACAAAGTGATTGAAGTTCCTTGCGGCACGGTAGTTTACAATGCCGAGACGGGTGAATACATCTGTGACGTCACTGAGCACGGACAAGAAGTAATCTTACTGAAAGGTGGACGTGGCGGTCAGGGCAACAGCCACTTCAAGACAGCTACCCGTCAGGCTCCCCGCTTTGCACAGCCGGGCGAACCGATGCAGGAAATGACCGTAATCATGGAGTTAAAACTCCTGGCAGACGTAGGTCTGGTAGGTTTCCCGAATGCCGGAAAATCAACCTTGCTGGCTTCCGTATCTGCCGCCAAACCCAAGATAGCCAATTATCCTTTTACCACCCTGGAGCCTAATCTGGGCATTGTCTCCTATCGTGACGGTAAATCATTCGTCATGGCGGACATTCCCGGTATCATCGAAGGGGCCAGTGCCGGAAAAGGGTTAGGGTTGCGCTTTCTGCGACACATCGAGCGTAACTCTCTGTTGCTTTTCATGGTGCCTGCCGATAGTGACGACATCCGTAAAGAATACGAAATCCTGCTGAACGAACTAAGCACTTTCAACCCTGAAATGCTGGACAAACAACGGGTACTCGCCATCACCAAGAGCGATATGCTCGACCAGGAATTGATGGACGAAATAGAGCCTACACTCCCTGCAAACGTTCCGCATGTATTCATTTCTTCCATTACCGGTATGGGACTTTCCGTACTGAAAGATATTCTTTGGGAAGAACTGAATAAGGACAGCAACAAGATAGAAACTATCGTTCACCGTCCGAAAGATGTGAGCAAACTCCAGGAAGAACTGAAAGCCATGGGTGAAGACGAAGATCTCAGCTATGAATACGTAGAAGATGACGAGGATGTAGAAGACCTGGAAGACTTTGAGTACGAGGAGGAAGACTGGGAGGATGACAAGCAATGATTGCTTTGACAGAAGATAAAAGAATGTTGGGATACGGGGTTATGACACCGTACTCCAACATTTTTTGTTTTGCAACTACCCGCCGGGGAGGTTTCAGTGAAGAGAATTATGCCTCCTTCAACTGCACGCCTTACACTGGAGATGATGCGGACTGTATCCGTCGCAATCAGGAATTGCTTTGCAGTTCCATGCCTCAACTGCCGAAAGAATTGGTTATTCCTTTTCAAACGCACAGCACAAACGTTTTCGTTATTGACGAGACATATCTGCAAGCTCCCAATGAAGAACGTACTGCGATGCTTCAAGGAGTGGATGCACTGATAACCCGCGAACCGGGTTGCTGCATCTGCATTTCTACGGCAGATTGTATTCCCATCTTGTTTTACGACCGCAAGAACCAAGTTGTAGCTGCCGCCCATGCCGGTTGGCGGGGAACGGTGAATTACATAGCCGGACATACACTCGACAGAATGCGGGCACTTTACGGCACAGATGGAAAAGATGTGATAGCCTGTATCGGTCCCGGCATCTCCTTACCCTCTTTTGAAGTAGGCGAAGAAGTGTACGAAGCTTTCCGCATGAATGGTTTTGCCATGGATTACATTTCGGAATGGAAACCGGAGACACATAAGCACCACATTGACCTGTGGGCTGCAAACAGGATACAATTGCTCGACTTCGGAGTACCCGGAGAACAGATAGAAACATCGGGGATATGCACTTATATGAAGCATGAAGAGTTTTTCTCGGCAAGACGGCTGGGCATTAAGTCCGGACGTATACTGTCGGGGATAATGATAAAGATTTGAATATATGTACAACATTACCGTATCAGAAGAAATAAAGAACGCCTGCCCCATATTTAAGGGTGCAGCTATTTATGCCGAAGTCATCAACACCGCTTTTCGTGAAGGACTTTGGGAAGAAATCAATGCCTTCACCAAAGAGCTGACTTCTACCACCCAACCCGAAGACATCAAGCTGCAACCCGCTATTGCAGCCACCCGAGAGGCCTATAAACGCTGTGGCAAAGACCCTAGCCGTTACCGTCCTTCTGCCGAGGCCTTACGCCGCCGGTTGATGCGCGGAATAGACCTTTATCAGATAGACACACTGGTGGACCTGATTAATCTGGTTTCGCTACGTACAGGTTATTCCATCGGTGGCTTCGATGCAGACAAGATACAGGGAAACAACCTTGAGCTGGGAGTAGGCCGTGCTGAAGAACCTTTCGAAGGCATCGGACGCGGTGTGCTGAATATCGAGGGACTTCCCGTTTACCGTGATGCCATTGGCGGCATCGGTACTCCTACCAGCGACCATGAACGTACCAAGATGGATTTGGGCACCAGACATATCCTTGCCATTGTGAATGGTTACAGCGGACAGGAAGGTTTGCGCGAAGCTGCCGGAATGATTCAAGAGTTATTAAAAAAGTACGCATCATCCGACGGAGGAGAAATCATCTATTTCGAATAAAAGCTAAGCCTTAAACCATGAACATACTCTATTTATTATTATCTGTACTATTGTCCATCACTCCACCGGAAGAAAAGCCGAGTTTCACTCAAATGGAAATCAACCATATCCGCGTTGCCACACCAGAGCTTTTTGCCAACAATAAGTTATTAGAATTGCATCTGGAACAAATACCCGATACCGCCTATTGCTTTCCACTTCCCGGAGGAAAAGTAATCTCTCCGTATGGACGCGGAGGAGGTCGCCACTCCGGCATAGACATCAAGACTTGTGCCAAAGATACCATACGCAGTGCCTTCGACGGTGTTGTACGGATGTCAAAGCCCTATAGTGCTTATGGCAACGTTATCGTCGTACGCCACCCTTCGGGACTGGAAACCATATACAGCCATAACTTCAAGAATCTCGTACAAAGCGGTGATGTCGTAAAAGCCGGACAAGCCATCGCACTGACCGGACGCACCGGCCGCGCAAGCACCGAACACCTGCACTTCGAAACCCGCATCAATGGCCAGCATTTTAATCCCAATCTCATTTTCGATTTCAAAGAAAGAACACTCCGCAAAGAATGTATTCATTGCACCAAGAATGGAAATAAGGTCATCGTGAAGCCTGCAACAAAAAAAACAGCCGGAACTACCTAAGTATCCAAACGTTTCACTAAATTTGCAACTGTTTTACTTATAAAACGACATGAACTTATAAACAATTCAATGATAGAAAAACTGATTGTTCTCGAGGATATCGACCCGGTTATCTTTTATGGCGTAAATAACGCCAACATGCAACTGATAAAAGCTTTGTACCCCAAACTACGCATTGTTGCACGCGGCAATGTCATCAAAGTATTGGGAGACGAGGAAGAAATGTGCGCATTCGAAGAAAATATCACCAAACTGGAAAAGTACTGCGCCGAATACAACTCGTTGAAGGAAGAGGTTATCATCGACATCATCAAAGGGAATGCACCACAAGCGGAAAAATCGGGCAATGTCATCGTATTCAGCGTAACGGGCAAACCAATTATCCCCCGTAGCGAGAACCAGATGAAACTGGTGGAAGGCTTTGCCAAGAATGACATGGTGTTTGCCATCGGTCCTGCCGGTTCAGGAAAGACATACACCGCCATTGCCCTTGCCGTACGTGCCCTTAAAAATAAAGAGATAAAAAAAATCATCCTCAGCCGCCCTGCCGTAGAAGCCGGTGAAAAGCTCGGTTTCCTTCCCGGCGACATGAAGGATAAGATAGACCCCTATTTGCAACCGCTATACGACGCCTTGCAAGATATGATTCCGGCAGCCAAACTGAAAGAATATATGGAACTGAACATTATCCAGATTGCTCCCCTCGCCTTCATGCGCGGACGCACACTGAATGATGCAGTCGTGATTCTGGATGAGGCGCAAAACACTACTACCCAACAAATCAAGATGTTTCTTACCCGTATGGGCATGAATACCAAGATGATCGTAACTGGCGACATGACGCAGATAGACTTGCCATCTTCCCAGACATCGGGATTAGTGCAAGCGCTACGTATCCTGAAAGGTGTAAAAGGTATCAGCTTTGTAGAGCTGAATAAGAAAGATATAGTACGCCATCAATTAGTGACTCGCATCGTAGATGCCTACGAAAAGTTTGAAACAGCTACAAGAGACAAGCTACGAGCTACAAGTAAAGAAACAGTGGTTAGTAGTGAAAAGAAAACAATGTAATGGGAGAAATAAAGACACATAAAGATTTGAAAATCTGGCAAAAAAGTATTGATTTAGTAATGCTTGTCTATAGTTTAACCAAGCAATACCCTAAAGAGGAGTTGTATGCCATGACTAACCAAATCAGAAGGTGTGCCACATCAATCCCTGCCAATATAGCTGAAGGGTCAGGCAGAAAGAATAAGGCGGAATTTATACAATTCCTATATATATCTTTAGGTTCAGCAAGCGAACTGGAAACATTTCTTATTATTTCGGAAAGGTTACATTACATAACTCTTGAAGAATATAATAACAGTTCAAATGCTTTGAATGAAATAATAAGAATGACTTGTGGCTTAATTAACTCATTAAAAATAAACAATACGAGCGCAGCCTCTTGTAGCTTGTAGCTCGTAGCTAAAGAACTATAATATGAAAGCATTAACAAAAACAGATTTTAATTTTCCGGGACAGAAAAGTGTGTACCATGGAAAAGTACGCGATGTTTATAACATCAATGGTGAAAAACTGGTCATGGTAGCAACCGACCGTATCTCTGCATTCGACGTTGTTTTGCCGAAAGGCATTCCTTTCAAAGGACAAATGCTGAACCAGATTGCAGCCAAGTTTCTGGATGCCACTACCGACATCTGCCCCAACTGGAAGACAGCCACCCCCGACCCGATGGTAACGGTAGGTGTGATGTGCGAAGGTTTCCCCATCGAAATGATTGTACGCGGTTATCTTTGCGGTAGCGCATGGCGTACCTACAAAAGCGGTGTACGCGAAATCTGTGGTGTAAAGTTGCCCGAAGGAATGAAGGAAAACCAGAAATTCCCCGAACCCATCATCACTCCGACTACGAAAGCTGAAATCGGTGAACACGACGCAGACATTTCAAAAGAAGAAATCCTTGCTAAAGGTCTGGCTACTCCCGAAGAGTACGCTATATTAGAGAAATATACCATGGCCCTCTTCAAAAGAGGAACAGAAATCGCAGCAGAACGCGGTTTGATTCTGGTAGACACGAAGTATGAATTCGGTAAACATAACGGTACCATCTACCTGATGGACGAGATTCACACTCCGGACTCCAGCCGTTACTTCTACACCGAAGGTTATCAAGAACGCTTTGAAAAAGGCGAAGCACAGAAGCAGCTTTCCAAGGAGTTCGTACGCGAATGGTTGATGGACAATGGTTTCCAAGGCAAAGAAGGACAGCAGGTTCCTAAAATGACAGACGAAATCGTAGCTTCTATCAGCGAACGTTATATCGAATTGTACGAGCACATCACAGGTGAGAAATTCGTAAAAGAAGATACGAGCAACATTGCAGAACGCATAAGCAAAAACGTTACCACGTTTTTAAATGAATAATTAAAAATTAAAAGCTGTCATACGTCATCATAACGCATCCCGGCTTTCCTTTTTTAATTTTCAATTTTTAATTTTTAATTTATCTAATGGATTATCCCCAGGAACATATCAAACCCTACGGAGAGGACGGAAAGAAGAGTGAACAGGTAGAAGAAATGTTCGACAACATTGCTCCTGCCTATGACAAGCTGAACCATACCCTTTCGCTTGGCATCGATCGCAGTTGGCGCCGGAAAGCAATCAAATGGTTAAAGCCTTTCCAGCCGAAGCGCATCATGGACGTTGCCACCGGTACAGGTGACTTTGCCATCCTCGCTTGCCGAGAGTTGCAGCCCGACGAACTGATAGGTACCGACATCTCGGAGGGAATGATGAACGTGGGGCGTGAAAAAGTAAAACAGGCGCACCTCTCGGACAAGATTTCCTTTGCCCGGGAGGATTGCACCTCTCTCTCATTTGCCGATGAAACGTTTGATGCCGTAACCGTAGCGTTCGGTATCCGCAACTTCGAAGGACTGGACAAGGGGCTGGCGGAAATGTGTCGCGTACTGAATCCCGGAGGACATCTCGTCATTCTGGAACTCTCTACGCCGGACCGTTTCCCGATGAAACAGCTCTTCACCATCTACTCTAAAGTAGTTATCCCCCTGCTCGGCAAATGCCTGTCAAAAGACAACAGTGCCTACACCTACCTTCCCCAAAGCATCCGTGCTTTCCCGCAAGGCGAAGTGATGCAGGAAGTTATCCGCAAGGCAGGTTTCAGCCAGGTAAACTTCCGGAGGCTGACGTTTGGTATATGCACTTTGTACACTGCAACTAAATAGAATATTATTAACGTTAGCACACTAAGAGAATTATGCAGAAATATGGTTTAATAGGCTATCCGCTGAAACATTCGTTTTCTATCGGATATTTCAATGAGAAATTCAAATCGGAAAATATCGATGCTGAATACGTGAACTTTGAAATACCCAGCATCAACGATTTTATGGAAGTCATAGGGGAAAATTCCAACCTCTGCGGACTCAACGTGACCATTCCTTATAAGGAACAAGTCATCCCTTACCTTGACGAGTTGGACAAAGACACCGCCAAAATAGGTGCAGTCAATGTCATCAAAATCATCCGCCAGCCGAAAGGGAAAGTTAAGCTCGTCGGCTACAATTCGGACATCATCGGATTCACACAGTCCATTGAGCCTTTGCTGCAACCTCATCACAAGAAGGCATTGATTCTGGGCACAGGCGGCGCATCCAAAGCCGTATTCCACGGCCTTGCCAATCTGGGCATCGAAGGTATATTCGTATCGCGTACCAAAAAAGGACCTGAATACCTTACTTATGAAGAACTGACACCGGAAGTCATGCAGGCATATACAGTCATCGTCAACTGCACACCGGTAGGTATGTATCCCAAAGTGGATTTCTGCCCGAACATACCATATGAACTATTAACTCCCAACCATTTGCTCTACGATTTGTTATATAATCCCAACGAAACTCTCTTCATGAAAAAAGGAGAGGCACGCGGCGCCGTCACCAAAAACGGACTGGAGATGCTGCTGTTACAGGCTTTCGCTGCCTGGGAAATATGGAACAAATAGAGTAAAAAGGAAGGAAAGATGAAGAAAGGTATCAGATACGGTCTTTTAGGACTGTTAGTGGTTATCATTGTTGCCCTCGTAGGCGCGAGTTTCTATATGCTCAGCTATTCGCTGAGACCGGATCACAACAAAGGGAAAGACATTCCCGGCTCCTACGAGTACATGCTCAGCGAGTATCCGCAAATCAAGCCCTGGCTCGACAGTTTGCAGACTGTCGGCGCTTTGCGGGATACCTTCATCATCAACCCCGAAGGAGTGCAACTGCATGCCATTTATGCAGCCGCCCCTGAACCTACCAACAAAACTGCCGTCATCGTACATGGTTATACGGACGATTGTATCCGTATGCTGATGATAGGTTACCTCTACAACAAAGATTTAAAGTACAACATCCTGCTGCCCGACTTGCAAAACCAGGGACTGAGTGGCGGCCCTGCCATACAGATGGGGTGGAAAGATCGTTTGGACGTACTACGCTGGATGGATATTGCCAACGATATTTACGGCGGAAACACCCAGATGGTAGTACATGGCATCTCTATGGGAGCTGCAACAACTATGATGGTGTCCGGTGAACCACAACAACCTTTCGTGAAATGTTTTGTGGAAGATTGCGGTTATACCAGTGTATGGGATGAATTCTCCTACGAATTGAAAGGACAGTTCGGATTGCCCGCTTTCCCATTGATGTACACCACCAGTTGGTTATGCAATGCTAAGTATGGCTGGAGTTTCAAAGAGGCTTCTTCGCTGAATCAAGTAAAGAAATGTAAGTTGCCGATGTTCTTCATCCACGGTGATGCAGATACGTATGTACCCACCTGGATGGTCTATCCCCTTTACGAAGCCAAGTCGGAACCCAAAGAATTGTGGATCGTTCCCGGTGCCACACACGCCATGTCCTACAAGGATTATCCGGTGGAATACACCGAGCATGTGAAGAATTTCACAGGAAAATACATCCATTGATGTGATTTTTCCTATCTTCGTCCTACAAATACATTAGTATGAAAAGATTAATTTCCATCAGTTTATTCCTATGCCTGCTTCTATCCATACAGGCACAGAAGGTCTATACTACAGACAATATCCCCAAAGTACATCTCCAAAACAAAATGCGCTATGTCTGCAATCCGGACGACATCCTCTCACAGGCTGCCTGCGACAGCATCGACCGTATGCTGTATGCGCTGGAACAACAGACGGGCATTGAAACAGTGGTTGCCGTGGTTCCCTCCATCGGCAATGAAGATTGTTTTGACTTTGCGCACCGACTGCTCAACGAGTGGGGTGTGGGAAAGAAAGACAAGAATAACGGTCTGGTCATCCTCTTGGTAACAGACCAGCGTTGCATCCAGTTCTACACAGGCTATGGCTTGGAAGGAGACTTGCCTGATGCCATTTGCAAACGTATCCAGACCCGGGATATGATTCCCTATCTGAAAGATGGTAACTGGGATGCCGGCATGGTGGCAGGGGTGCGTGCCGTTTGCGGCAGACTGGACGGCAGCATGGTAAACGATACGGAAAACGAAGAAGACCTTTCTTTCTTTGGTATTCTGGCGGCGGTCATCGGTTTCTTTGTTGTAGCCGGACTGATAGGCTGGATTGCGGCACGTGCTGCAAGCAAATGCCCCAACTGCGGACAACACAAGTTGCAACGTACCGGAAGTAAAGTCGTTTCACGCCGCAACGGAGTGAAAACGGAAGACGTCACCTATACTTGCCGCAACTGCGGACACAGCGTAGTGCGCCGTAAGCAATCATATGATGAAAACTATCGTGGCGGTGGCGGAGGAGGTCCGGTCATCTTTGGCGGTGGCGGAGGCTTCGGAGGCAGAGGCGGAGGTGGTTTCAGCGGAGGCAGCTTCGGTGGAGGCATGGGAGGAGGCGGAGGCGCCGGTTCCCGGTTCTGAGAGTTGAAACTCTCAGAGTGACAAGCTACGGGCTACAAGCAACAAGTGCCTTTCGGTATCACAGCGCAGCAACTCGTAGCTTGTAGCTCGTAACTTGTAGCTAATTAATAATAATCATTTAATAAAAGAAAAGTATGAAGAAGTCAACTATTATCATTCTTGTTGTTTTAGCACTCCTCGTCATTTGGGGCGTCACTGGTTATAACGGACTGGTAACTATGGATGAAAACGTAAGCGGACAATGGTCGAATGTTGAAACACAGTATCAACGCCGTGCCGATTTGATTCCTAATCTGGTCAGCACAGTAAAAGGATATGCATCTCACGAAAAAGAAACGCTGGAAGGTGTAGTACAGGCTCGCAGCCAAGCAACTCAGATTAAAGTAGATGCCAACGACCTGACTCCCGAAAAGCTGGCTGAATATCAGAAAGCACAAGGTGCCGTCACTTCCGCACTGGGCAAGCTGCTTGCCATCACCGAGAACTATCCTGACCTGAAAGCCAACCAGAATTTCCTGGAACTGCAAGCTCAGTTGGAAGGGACAGAGAACCGTATCAACGTGGCACGTACCAACTTCAACAATGCAGCGAAGAATTTCAATACTGCCATTCGTCGCTTCCCGAAGAACATTCTTGCAAGTCTGTTCGGCTTCGAAAAACGCGCTTACTTTGAAGCTGCCGAAGGAGCTGAAACAGCACCGCAGGTACAGTTTTAAATAAATAATTCCTAACCGCTACAAACGGTTCTATAAAACAAGCACCCCTTCCACCCATCGGAAACTCCGCTATATTCGAGTTTCCAGAGTGGAAGGGGTACTTACTTTCTTTTAAGATTACTACTGTAAATCCGTTATTGCCTCCCGCAATTCCTTTATCCCACTCCATGCCTTAAGGAATAAACGGATTCCTATCAGCACTCCGACGACAAGTCCGGTACACAGACCTATTATCATAGAGCGGTTACCAAATTGAGACATATCCCATATCATACTTATTAGAAGGGGAATAGCACACAATACACTTACAACTATTCCTACCTTGAAAGACATTCTGAAACGGCTTTCTGTCAAACATACCTCACGTACAGTCATCTTCAGACAATCTATCTTTCTTAGTAGTAACATCCACGTAAGTTGCCGAGCCATTATCACAGCAATAAACAAGAACAACAATATCCACGTCAGTATGCTGTAATTAAGTCCATGTTGATGAACAGAAATCCAGAGAAGGATAGGTAAACAGAGTATTACTATAATCGAGCTTCGCCGCAATACGCGCTCTCGCACTTGCTTCACTTTGCTGTTTACCGTTTTATTCAGTTGCTGGTGCTGCTCCATTTCCAGACGCCCCAGCCTTTCTTCCATTATATTCCAGTTTTGTTTCAATTCTTCCAGTTCCATAATCCGCTTTATTTAGCTATTCGCTTGTTTGGTTAGTTTATCCTTGATTCGTTTCAGTCTCGAAGCTACAGTGTTGCGCGGCATTCCGACAATCTCCGCAATCTCCTCATAAGAATTTTCATCCAGCCACAGCAAGATGACGGCACGTTCAAACTTGTCCAGTCCCGCAATGAGACGGTACATCTCTTTCAAGCGTCGGGTCGTTTCACTGTCCTCTGCTTCCAGCCCGTAGAGGGAATCCAAGGAAGTATGTTCGCCCCGGCGTTGCTGCTGGCGGTAGAAGGAGATACAAGTATTCAATCCCACGCGGTAAATCCACGAAGAAGGTTTGCCTTTGCCTTCATAGCTATCAAAACCTTTCCAGAGGTTTATTACGACATCTTGGTAAAGGTCTTTAAAATTATCTCCATCCGTGGCATACATATAGCAAATTTTATAAATCACCCTTTTGTACTCTTCAATGAGAGAAGTGAAGTGTTGTTCTTTAGCATTCTGTTCCATCTTAAGATAGTCTTTTCTACATAAGACGCCCGATTTGGGAATTAGTTGCAGGGGAAAGAAAAAAATACAGGTAAACCCAAATCTTCAAAACAAGAATATTCATGGGGTAGCTTTAATGTTTGTAAATAAAATGCTAAAGCACCAATTATCCGCTTACAAGAAGTTAAGAGTTTGTCGACAAGGAGTTAACTTCCTGTTGACAAACTCTTAACTTCTTATCAACAAGAATACCACTTTTTGTAATTCGCTGATAACAAGCATTAAACCAGTCTTCTCACAAGATACTCTTTGTATATAAATATCATTATTTCATGAATCAGACTGGAAGACGGATTAAAAATCCTAATACTCAAGAACGGGGGATGACACATCCGCCGGGACGGGACACGGAATCGACTTAAAAACGACTATTTGTTTTGGCTGTCTCACGAAATATTGTACTTTTGCATTGAATATGTCGCCAAAAAAAATGTTTTTGGCGACAAAACAAAGGTAAAAATGGCATCACAAAGTATTGAAAATAAAGTGCTTGATATGATAAAAAGGAGAAAGTACGGCACTATATTGTTTGCGAGTGATTTCGCTGATATGGGAGAGCGTAAGACCATCAACAAGGCTTTTGAACGTATAGCTACGTCCGGCAAGATTATCCGTCTTGCGAGGGGGATTTACTGCAAGCCGAAAGTCGATACCGAATTTGGTTTCGGTATCATGTACCCCAGCGTGGACGATGTTGCCCAAGCCATTGCCCAAAGGGACAAATGTCGCATCGTGCCGACCGGTGACGCGGCACTGAACAAACTCGGACTTTCCACACAAGTGCCGATGAACGCAGTTTATTTTACCGACGGCACCCCCCGCAGATTAAAAATCTATAACGGTAGAGGTATCCTCTTCAAGCACGTTGTACCCAAACGGCTCGATTTCAAATCGGAACTGATGATGCTGATTACTTTCGCTCTTCAGACGCTCGGTCAGGGCAATGTGAGCGAGGAACAACTCAACCGAATCAAGCAACTATTATCCAATGAACCCAAAGAACGAATCGCCGAGGATCTGAAATTGGTTCCGGGCTGGATACGCTCCATAATATTAAAAGCGTATGAATAATTGTCTTCAACTTCCCGCAGACAAACGTCGCACCATCTATGAACAAGTCAGTCTGCGCCTGGGCATCGACGATCCTAAAGCGATAGAAAAGGATATTTGGGTAACGGGGATTCTTCAGGCAGTCTATACTCTCCCGTATGCGGACAAGTTGGTGTTCAAAGGGGGATCATCATTGAGTAAAATATGGAACCTGATTTTGAGATTTTCGGAAGATATTGATCTTGCTATCGACAGAGGCATCTTCGGTTTGGAAGGCGATCTGACGAAGAAACAACTAAAAAAATTGCGCAAGGCGTCATCGCTGTTTGTCAAGGATGTCTTTGCAGTGGACTTGCAGAATACAATTCATGCGAACGGGCTGGCCGACTATTGTACGATAACCGCAGATCCGGACGGCGAAGGAGACGCGACTTACCCGGAGCCTCGGAAAGTGCATATCGCTTACGAATCGGTTTTCGGAAATGCCGCACCGGATTATCTGCAATCCGAAGTGCTGTTGGAAATCGGAGCACGCTCTCTGTTTGAGCCGACAGCCAAGGCTAAAATCAAGTCGTTGGTAAGCGAAAATTCTACGATAGATACTACCTTTGCTGATGTTGATATTATCTCCGCCGTACCTGAAAAGACTTTTTTGGAGAAGGTGTTTCTGCTCCATGAACTGTTTACTACCGATGGTTGCCGTACTGCCAATCGCAAGTCACGCCATCTTTACGACCTGATGAAAATGATGGACGAGCCGTTTGCCAGAGATGCTGTCCATGATGATGAGCTGTGGAATACTATCCATCATCACCGGGAGGTGTTCACCTCCATAAAGGATGTGGACTACACGCCCGATATACGCAAACGCATTGTCCTTTTGCCACCGGAAGAGGTGCTGAAAGTATGGCAGGAGGATTATAAAGCCATGCAGGAGTCTATGATATATGGAGAGCAAGTTACATTTGAGCAACTTTTGTCGAAGATACAGGAGTTGCAGGCACGATTCCGTTCTATCTGATTTTGCAGTGGAAGCGAATATTCTGTGCGTGATTCTGCTTTGCCTCGCGAGCGGGCTGCTGTATGGCATCGGCTTTTGGAGACGAAAGACCGCAGATGCGGCGTTTGCTGCCGCACAGACGGCTGGCAGTGATGAGCAACGTGACCGCTTCTGCCGCATGGCCGTGTTGGCCGGGCATCGGGATAAAGGTACACTTTTTAGTTGAAATTCCGTTCCATCGCTCCATCGGATATGTTATCCGATGATTAGAGTATTAGGATTTGTAATCCGCTAATATACGGGAAAGGGTAGCGGGGTTAACTTCCTGTTGACAAACTCTTAACTTCTTGTCAACAAGAATACCACTTTTCGTAATTCGCTGATAACAAGCATTAAACCAGTCTTCTCACAAGACACTCTTTGTATATAAATATCATTATTTCATGAATCAGACTGGAAGACAGATTAAAAATCCTAATACTCAAGAACGGCGGATGACACATCCGCCGGGACGGACGAATCGAGCGAAGTATGCTCACCCCGGCGTTGCTGCTGACGGTAGAAGGAGATGCAGGTGTTCAGCCCTACACGATAAATCCACGAAGAAGGTTTGCCTTTTCCTTCATACCCATCGCCCCCCGCCAAAGGTTTATCACGACATCCTGATAGAGATCTTTAAAATTATCCCCATCCGTAGCGTACATGTAGCAGATTTTATAGATCACTCGTTTGTATTCCACGATAAGGAAAGTGAACTGTTTTTCTTTCGTATTCTGTTCCATCTTAAGATAGTCTTTTGTACATAAGACGCCGGCTTTGAATATTAGTTGCAGGAGGGAAGAAAAAAAAGCAAGTTAAAGCTGTTTTTACGCTCAGAATTTGCCATCTTTTGCCACTGCATTGGCAAAGTTTTGCCAAGCCTATGGCAAAGTCTTGCCACCCTGATGGCAAAAGTTTGCCAAGCCCATGGCAAGACATTGGCAAAATAACAGTAACGATTACCTCGCTTAGAGGTCACTGTTCCAGCAGGGTTAGCTATAAAAAAATTATAGCTCATTTCTGCCTCACTCTATACATACTTTTTCAAAAAAAACGTGTACCTTTGTTGCGTATTTCTTTCGTAGGAAAGAGATATATTTTCCGATTTGGAGATATCATTTTATTATTCGTAACTTCTAAAGTCTGGTAAATTTTTGCAAGAGCGAATAATAAGTGGAAGTCTCCACGTCTGGGTTGCGTATAACTTTGTTATATACACTCTGGCGTGGGGCTATTGCTTATTGTTTTCTTGACGGGTTTACCAGAGCCTTGGAGTTGAATAATAATGCCAATAGTTCCCACGCCTCTTTTTTTTTACAGTTAGAGAAGTAGGAACACACGACTAACCCTTTAAAACTTATAACACGATGGATGAACCTCTTACCTGCTCCTGCCAGATGAAAACCGACTTAGAAAACTCGGCCGATGCTTTTTCTTTTTTTAAAGAGAATTACCCCTTATCCAGTATTACGAATAATCTGAATACACTTTCCAAGCAAGAACTGCGCTGCGCTTGTTGCCTAATGGGGACTGCCTTAATGGCAATGTCCCGGAAGAAAACAATTTGGGAGCGATTGAAAGCAAAGAAGTAGAGTTAGGCTATTTTCTTATGCAAACTCAAGGCTATAAGCAAAATAATCGCTACTTTTGCGCATTCAATTGAAAAAACATATCAACTCATGAGTAACCAAAGATACATGATGCGTGGTGTCAGCGCGTCTAAAGAAGATGTGCACAATGCCATCAAGAACATCGACAAAGGTATTTTCCCGCAAGCTTTCTGCAAAATCATCCCCGACATTTTGGGTGGCGACCCGGAGTATTGCAACATCATGCATGCCGACGGTGCAGGAACCAAATCTTCACTGGCGTATATGTACTGGAAAGAAACCGGTGACCTCTCCGTATGGAAAGGGATTGCACAAGATGCCTTGATTATGAATATTGACGACCTGCTCTGCGTAGGTGCAGTAGATAATATCCTGGTGTCTTCCACCATCGGACGAAACAAGTTGATGATTCCGGGCGAAGTAATCTCCGCCATCATCAACGGTACGGACGAGTTGCTCGCCGAACTTCGTGAGATGGGCGTAGGCGTATATGCCACAGGCGGCGAAAATGCCGACGTGGGCGACCTGGTGCGTACCATTATCGTAGACAGTACCGTGACTTGCCGCATGAAGCGCAGCGACGTGATTGACAATGCGAATATACGTCCGGGCGATGTGATTGTAGGTATGGCTTCTTACGGACAGGCTACTTACGAAAAAGAATATAATGGCGGTATGGGCAGCAACGGTCTTACTTCTGCCCGCCACGACGTATTCTCCAAATATCTGGCAGAGAAATATCCCGAAAGTTATGATAAGGCAGTGCCCGAAGAGCTGGTTTACAGTGGCGGTCTGAAGCTGACGGATGCCGTAGAAGGCAGTCCGCTGGATGCAGGCAAGCTGGTACTCTCCCCTACCCGCACGTATGCGCCGGTAGTGAAGAAGTTGCTGGATGCGCTTCGTGCAGATATTCATGGTATGGTACACTGCTCGGGTGGGGCACAGACCAAGGTGCTGCACTTTATAGGTGATAACTGCCGTGTGATTAAGGATAATCTGTTCCCCGTTCCTCCTTTGTTCAAGACCATTAAGGAAGAGAGCAACACGGACTGGGCAGAGATGTACAAAGTATTCAATATGGGGCACCGTCTGGAAGTATACCTGTCGCCCGAACATGCCGAAGAGGTAATCGCCATCAGCAAAAGCTTCGGTATCGATGCTCAGATTGTGGGACGCATTGAGGAAAGCGATAAAAAGGAGCTGATAATTAAAAGCGAATTCGGAGAATTCAAATATTAATCAAATATCTGACTAATAAAATGAAGAAACTCATTTATATACTCTGCTGCCTTTTTTGCCTCTTTATCACCATAGATATGGGATGCGATATATGGGAACAAGTATCTACACAACCGTTCACTTTCCGGATATTCATGCGTATACTTGCACTTTTGGGCTGGTGTTTCATCACTTATGGTGTTATCACCCGGAGATATAAATGGGTACAAAAACTTTGTAAATAAAATAAATGGCAGACAACAACACCATATTAGAAAAATTGGAAGGGCTCGTGGCCCGCTTCGAAGAAGTATCGACGCTGATTACAGACCCGGCAGTGATTGCCGACCAGAAGCGTTATGTGAAGCTCACCAAAGAGTATAAAGAACTGGGCGACCTGATGAATGCCCGCAAAGAATATATCCAGGTGCTAAACGGCATTGAGGAAGCCAAAGAAATCATCACCAACGAAACAGACCCGGAAATGCGGGAAATGGCCCGTGAAGAGTTGGATGCCTGCCAGACCCGCCAGCCGGAACTGGAAGAACACATCAAACTCCTCCTCGTGCCCGCCGACCCACAGGACGGCAAAAATGCCATCCTCGAAATCCGTGGTGGCACGGGTGGCGACGAAGCCGCCATCTTTGCCGGCGACCTCTTCCGCATGTACACCAAGTTCTGCGAAACAAAAGGCTGGAAGATGGAAATATCCAGCGTAAACGAAGGCGCCGCAGGCGGATTCAAGGAAATCATTTGCAGCATTACAGGAGATAATGTGTACGGAACCATGAAGTACGAATCAGGCGTACATCGCGTGCAGCGTGTTCCGGCCACCGAAACCCAGGGTCGTGTACATACTTCCGCCGCCAGTGTGGCTGTGCTTCCCGAAGCCGAAGAGTTTGATGTAGTCATCAACGAAGGCGAAATCAAATGGGATACCTTCCGAAGCGGCGGTGCCGGCGGACAGAACGTAAATAAGGTGGAGTCCGGTGTGCGCTTGCGCTACATCTGGAGAAACCCCAACACAGGCACTTCCGAAGAAATACTGATAGAATGTACCGAAACGCGCGACCAACCTAAAAACAAAGAGCGCGCCCTCTCGCGTCTGCGTACTTTCATCTACGACAAGGAACACCAGAAATACTTGGACGACATTGCCTCCAAACGGAAAACGATGGTATCTACCGGAGACCGCTCCGCTAAAATCCGTACCTATAATTATCCGCAGGGACGCATCACCGACCATCGCATCAACTATACCATCTATAACCTTGCCGCTTTTATGGATGGTGGCATCCAGGACTGCATAGATCACCTGATTGTTGCAGAGAATGCAGAACGGCTGAAAGAAAGTGAACTTTAATTCCAAGGGAAAGACATAGCCCCGGAAACTTCAACGGCAGAACAGATGAAAGGACAGTTTTTAAATAAAGCATTTCATACTCTGGCGGAAGCATTTCAGAATTGCCTGAAACGTTTTCCAACCACAGTATGTTTTGTCCTTGCACTTACCGCCTATCTGGCTTATCTGGTATCTACCGAAATGGAGGATGAAAGAAAACTGACGCTGGTGCTGGGTTATTACTTTTCCGTCGGTACCCTGCTCTCGCTCACTCTCCACCTGTGGAGCGAAGAGATAAAGAATCGAACAAAAGGAATAAGTGCACACATCGTGATGCATATATTGCTCATTGCCGACGCAGTGTACCTCTACAGCCTCTCTCCCGAACGGTCGCTCACCGAGATAAGCATAGCCCACGGAGCAGCCATCCTGGCATTGTGGCTTTCAGTCTTTTTCCTCTCGTTCACCAAAGAAAAGAATGACATTCCGAGTTGGAACTTCGCTTCATATACCGTAGGGGCCTTTGTCACGGCAAACGTGGTGGGACTCATTATGAGTGGCGGAATAAGCCTGCTCGTCTTTTCACTTCACCAGCTCTTCGACGTGGATGTGAGCTGGAAATGCTATCTGTATATCCTTACCGTATGCAGTGTGTTGCTCCCGATGCTACTCTTCCTTGGCATGTTGCCCAAAGATGAACAAAAGCACAACCAAGAACCGCAACCTTCGGAATTCCTGAACGGAACCATACATTTCCTTTTCCTCCCGCTCATGGCAGGCTACCTACTTGTGCTTTATATCTATGCCTCCCGCATCCTTATCAGTTGGGAACTACCTACAGGTTGGGTATCCTGGCTCGTAGTAGCACTCATGGGGGGATGCATCGCCATCGAATTCGGATTGTATCCGGCACGAGTCAGTGAATCGAAGCGTGCCAACGAATGGATTGCACGCTGGCTGCCTGCCCTGGTGCTGCCGTTGCTGATATTGATGACGGTCGGTATCATCCGCCGTTTCAATGACTATGGTGTCACCATAAACCGCCTTTACCTGATTACCCTCAACATCTGGTGTTATATTGTTTGCTTCGGACTTGTCCTTACGCGGGCACGCCGCATCAGTTGGATTCCCATTTCATTCTCCATCATCTTCCTGCTGACTTCCGTGCTACCGGTGAACTATGCAAGTATCACCCGGAACATCATGCGCAGCAGCATAGAGAAAGAACTGGCACGTAGTGGCGAAACAGATTTACCCCTCTCACGCAACCAATACGACAACTGGCTGGATTCGCTTCCGGCAAAGACCGCATTACAAATGAACGACCGACTCCGTTATCTGCACTACTGGTTCGGGCGAAAAAGCATATCTGACCTTGTGGACAAAGATGCATCATTCTACTATGGTAAAAACCGTTTCGATACAGAAAGTGATGAAGCAACCGACGATGATAAAGCCGCAGCCGATAACAATCCTCCTATATCATATAGTGGTCAGTCATCCCCCCGGACAAGCATCGAGATACCTAAGGGATACAATCATTTCGTCATCATACCGGAATCAACCAGATCGAGCAGGCAACTCAACATTCCACGAAAGTATTTAGAAACAGGAATACTGCCCGCTTCTCTTGGTACCCAAACAGACCAAATGAACGATACGGTCTATATCGACCTCAAAACCATTGAGACACTTCAACGCTACAAATACGGTGAAATGCCTCCTACACAATTCAAGTGCAATTCCGATAAATGCCTCTTCATGCTGACAGAGTTCTCCTTAGATTATCAGAAAGAAGGGAACGAAACTCTCCGGCTAAACATAAACGGCTACTTATTCAAGAAATAATAAAAAATGAATCATAAACAGACTAAATATATCCGATATGAATAAACAACAGCTTTTTGAAAATATCAAGTGCAAGAAATCATTTCTCTGCGTAGGTCTGGATACAGACATCAAGAAAATTCCCGAACACTTGTTGAAAGAAGAAGACCCGATTTTCGCTTTTAACAAAGCTATCATCGACGCAACGGCCGACCTTTGCATCGCCTACAAGCCCAATCTCGCTTTCTACGAAAGCATGGGTGTGAAAGGCTGGATCTCCTTCGAGAAAACCGTAAAGTATATCAAAGAAAACTATCCCGATCAATTCATCATCGCCGACGCCAAACGTGGCGACATTGGAAACACATCTGCCATGTATGCCCGCACCTTCTTCGAAGAACTGGACATCGACTCTGTAACCGTGGCTCCCTACATGGGTGAGGATAGCGTTACACCGTTCCTCACTTACGAAGGGAAATGGGTCATCCTTCTGGCACTGACCAGCAACAAAGGTTCGCACGACTTCCAGTTGACGGAAGACACTAACGGCGAACGCCTCTTTGAGAAAGTGTTGCGTAAATCGCAAGAATGGGGCGGAGACGAACAAATGATGTACGTGGTAGGTGCTACTCAGGGACGTGCCTTCGAAGATATCCGCAAGATTGTTCCCAACCACTTCCTGCTTGTGCCGGGCGTAGGTGCACAAGGCGGTTCACTGGAAGAAGTTTGTAAGTATGGCATGAACTCCACTTGTGGACTGATTGTGAATTCCAGCCGTGGCATCATCTATGTAGATAAGACTGAAAAATTTGCAGAAGCTGCACGCAATGCCGCTAAGGAAGTACAACAGCAGATGGCGGAACAGTTGAAAGCTATCCTCTAAGAATGTTCGAAAGGAAAATCATTAACGACCCGGTGTTCGGGTTCATCAATATCCCGAAGGGGTTGCTGTACGACGTCGTGCGGCATCCCCTCTTGCAGCGTTTAAACCGCATCAAGCAACTGGGCTTGTCGTCCGTGGTTTATCCCGGCGCACAGCACACCCGCTTTCAGCATTCGCTGGGCGCTTTCCACCTGATGAGCGAAGCCATCCAGCACCTCACCAGCAAGGGCAACTTCATCTTCGACAGCGAAGCCGAAGCGGTGCAAGCGGCTATCTTGATGCACGACATCGGACACGGACCATTCTCCCACGTACTGGAAGATACCATCGTACAGGGGGTATCCCACGAAGACATCTCGCTCCTGCTAATGGAACGCATCAACAAAGAAATGAACGGGCAACTCACCCTTGCCATCCAAATCTTCAAGGACGAATATCCCAAGAAGTTCCTGCACCAACTCGTCAGCGGCCAACTCGATATGGACCGCATGGATTACCTGCGGCGCGACAGTTTCTATACCGGCGTGACGGAAGGCAACATCGGCTCGGCACGTATCATCAAAATGCTCGACGTGAAAGAAGACCACCTTGTAGTAGAGTCCAAAGGCATCTATTCCATTGAGAATTTCCTCACCGCCCGCCGCCTGATGTACTGGCAGGTATATCTGCACAAAACGTCAGTAGCTTATGAGAAGATGCTTATCAGCGCCTTGCTCCGAGCCAAAGAACTGGCAAACCAGGGTGTGGAATTATTTGCTTCACCGGCACTGCGTTTTTTCCTTTACAATGACATTAACAAGGAAACTTTCTATGCCAACCCCGAATGCCTGGAGAACTTCATCCAACTGGATGATAATGACATATGGACTGCTCTGAAAGTGTGGAGCACCCACAGCGACAAGGTTCTGTCCACGTTGAGTCTCGGAATGATTAACCGTAATATCTTCAAAGTAGAAATTTCTACCGAGCCGATATGTGAAAAAAGAAAAAAAGAGTTAACTTTGCAAATCAGTCAGCAACTGGACATACCCCTCTCTGAAGCGAGCTATTTCGTCTCTACCCCCAGCATCGAGAAGAATATGTACGACCCGGCAGACGATAGTATTGATATCCTCTATAAAGACGGAAGCATCAAGAATATTGCTGAAGCATCGGACATGCTCAACATTTCCCTTCTGTCTAAGAAAGTAAAAAAATACTATCTTTGCTACCAACGTTTGCATAGGTAAGTATAAAATATTCACCCAAGGACAAGGAAATATAAAAAAAAAGTCCGTTATTTGTGATTTGAAACCATCTAACAAGAATAAGACAATGGAGTTCTCTGCTAAACAAATTGCAACATTTATCCAAGGAGAAATCGTTGGAGACGAGAATGCAACCGTACATACTTTTGCCAAAATAGAAGAAGGCATCCCCGGTGCTATCTCGTTTCTGTCCAACCCCAAATATATATCTTATATATACGACACCCAAGCCAGCATAGTACTGGTAAACAAAGACTTCGTTCCCGAGCAGGAAGTTAAAGCCACTTTAATCAAGGTGGACAACGCTTATGAAAGTCTTGCTAAACTACTCAACCTTTATGAACAAAGTAAGCCTAAGCGTGTTGGAATTCATCCGCTGGCTTTCGTTGCCGAGACTGCAAAAATAGGCAAGGATGTTTACATTGCACCATTCGCTTGCATCGGTGAATATGCTGAGGTGGGCGACAATACAATGATTCATCCGCATGCTACCATCGGTAGCGGCGCCAAAGTGGGCAACGATTGCATCATATATGCCAGTGCCACCATTTACCATGACTGCCGGGTAGGCAATCATTGCATTCTGCATTCCGGCAGCGTGATTGGCGCGGACGGTTTTGGCTTTGCCCCTACTATCGAAGGTTACGAGAAGATTCCTCAAATCGGTATCGTGATACTGGAAGACAATGTGGAAATTGGTGCCAACACCTGTGTGGACCGTGCCACAATGGGAGCAACTATCGTACATAAAGGTGTAAAGCTGGACAATCTGATACAGATAGCCCACAATGACGAAATCGGTTCGCATACCGTTATGGCAGCGCAAGTGGGTGTTGCAGGTTCCACAAAAGTGGGCGAATGGTGTATGTTCGGCGGCCAGGTAGGCATTGCAGGACACAGTCATATAGGCAATAAAGTGAGCCTCGGAGCCCAATCGGGCGTACCGGGCGATTTGAAAGATGGCAGCCAGTTAATAGGTACCCCCCCTATGGAGTTGAAGCAATACTTCAAAGCTTCCATCGCACAACGGAGCTTACCCGAGATGCAGAAAGAAATCCGTCAGCTCCGTAAAGAACTGAATGAATTGAAACAACAAATAAATAAGTAACAAATGTTGAAACAAAAGACTCTGAAAGACAGTTTTTCCCTCAGTGGTAAAGGCCTTCATACGGGACTCGACCTAACTGTTACTTTCAATCCGGCTCCGGACAATCACGGATACAAAATTCAGCGTATCGATTTGGAAGGACAACCTACTATTGAAGCGGTAGCAGACAATGTGGTCGAAACGACCCGTGGCACTGTTCTTTCCAAGAACAATGTGAAAGTCAGCACTGTGGAGCACGGCATGGCAGCCCTTTATGCATTAGGCATCGACAACTGCCTGATACAAGTCAACGGTCCTGAGTTTCCTATTCTGGACGGAAGCGCCCAATATTATGCACAAGAAATAGAGCGCGTAGGTACAGAAGAACAAAATGCCGTTAAAGATTTCTATATCATCAAGTCAAAAATCGAGTTCCGCGATGAGAAGACAGGTTCTTCCATCATCGTGCTACCTGATGAGAACTTCAGCTTGAACGTGCTGGTATCTTACGACTCGAATATCATCCCCAACCAGTTTGCAACGTTGGAAGATATGTCGAAATTCAAAGAAGAAGTGGCCGGAAGCCGTACCTTCGTATTTGTGCGCGAAATAGAGCCGTTGCTGCAAGCCGGCCTCATCAAAGGCGGTGATCTGGACAATGCCATCGTGATTTACGAACGCAAGATGTCTCAGGAAGATTTCGACAAACTGGCTGACGTGATGGGTGTTCCCCACATGGACGCCGAGCAATTGGGCTATATCAACCACAAGCCGCTGGTATGGGCCAATGAATGTGCACGCCACAAATTGCTCGACGTTATCGGTGACTTGGCTTTGATAGGTAAACCCATCAAGGGACGCATCATTGCTACCCGTCCGGGGCACACCATTAATAATAAGTTTGCCCGTCAGATGCGTAAGGAAATCCGTCTGCACGACATTCAGGCACCGACTTACGATTGTAATCGCGAACCCGTGATGGACGTAAACCGCATCCGCGAACTGTTGCCGCACCGTTATCCGTTCCAATTGGTAGATAAAGTAATTGAAATCGGTGCCAACTACATTGTAGGAGCGAAGAATATAACTGCCAATGAGCCTTTCTTCCAGGGCCACTTCCCGCAGGAACCGGTAATGCCGGGCGTACTGCAGATTGAGGCCATGGCACAAGTGGGCGGCTTGCTTGTATTGAACTCTGTAGACGAGCCCGAACGTTACTCCACCTACTTCATGAAAATAGATGGTGTGAAGTTCCGCCAGAAAGTGGTGCCGGGCGATACCTTAATTTTCCGCGTAGAACTGATTTCACCTATCCGCCGTGGTATTTCCACCATGAAAGGCTATGCATTTGTAGGTGAAAAAGTGGTTTGCGAGGCAGAATTTATGGCACAAATAGTTAAGAACAAGTGAATATAAATATTAGGTATTAAGTATTAATTATTAATTGGCTGCGCACTTATTCTTAAGCGCTTTCATCCTGATAATTAATAATTAATATTTGATAATTAATAATTAAATAACATGATAAGTCCCTTAGCGTATATTCATCCCGAGGCAAAAATCGGGGAAAACGTAGAGATTGCTCCTTTTGTATTCATTGACAAGAATGTGGTAATCGGCGATAATAATAAAATTATGGCAAATGCCAACATTCTGTACGGTTCGCGTATCGGTAATGGAAACACTATCTTTCCGGGAGCTGTCATCGGTGCCATTCCTCAGGACTTGAAGTTCCAAGGGGAAGAGAGTACCGCTGAGATTGGTGATAACAACACTATCCGTGAGAATGTGACCATCAACCGTGGTACGGCTGCCAAAGGCAGAACCATCATAGGCAACAACAACCTGTTAATGGAAGGAGTGCATGTGGCACACGATGCCCTTGTCGGTAACTATTGCATCATCGGAAACTCAACCAAGATGGCAGGTGAAATCGTGATAGACGATTATTCCATCATCAGTGCCAATGTACTGATGCACCAATTCTGTCGCGTAGGCGGATTCGGTATGATACAAGGAGGTTGCCGTTTCAGCAAAGACATTCCACCGTACATCATTGCCGGTCGGGAGCCTATTGCTTACAGTGGTATCAATGTCATCGGTCTGCGCCGCCGCGGATTCACCAATGAAACCATTGAGAATATTCACAATGCATACCGCATCATCTATCAGAGCGGACTGAACACTTCGGACGCACTGAAGAAAATAGAGGAAGAAATTCCGACAGGTCCGGAGATTGAATATATTGTCAGCTTCATTCAGAACTCCGAACGTGGTATCATCAGGTAATAAAACGATAAAGTGATAAGTGATAACAGTGTTACCACACTATCACATTACAACATTATAACTTTAGAGTATGATTTACAGATTTACACTTATCTCCGACGAAGCGGATGACTTCGTAAGAGAAATACAAATTGACCCGGAGGCTACATTCTACGACTTGCACGAGGCTATCGTGAAGTCAGTGGGCTACACCAATGACCAGATGACTTCTTTCTTCATCTGTGATGACGATTGGGAAAAAGAAAAAGAAATCACGCTGGAAGAAATGGACGACAATCCGGAAATGGATAGTTGGGTAATGAAAGACACCATTATCAGCGAACTGGTGGAAGATGAGAAACAGAAATTGCTCTATGTATTCGACTACATGACAGAGCGTTGTTTCTTTATCGAACTCTCTGAAATCATTACCGGAAAGGAAATGAAGGGTGCCAAATGCACCAAGAAGGAAGGCGAAGCTCCGAAACAAACAGTTGACTTTGAAGAGATGGCAGCTAATAGTGGATCACTCGATTTAGACGAGAACTTCTACGGAGACCAGGACTTCGATCTGGAAGAATTCGACCAGGAAGGATTCGATATGGGGGGCGGTGAAGCCTCATTCGAGGAAGAAAAGTTCTAAATTTGAGTATGCCAAAGGAGCCACTGTACCCCTTATAGCATTTTTAGACGCGGATTACGCGGATAACGCGGATTTTTTTAGTTTAGAATCCGTGTTACCCGCGTAATCTGCGTCTAAAGAATAATCTCTATTTTTTCTTTGAAACGTTTTACACAACATCTGTATGAAAACCCTGATAGTGCTTATTGGACCGACCGGAGTCGGAAAGACCGAACTCAGCCTGCGGCTGGCAGAGCATTACCACACTTGCATCGTTTCTGCTGACTCCCGTCAACTTTATGCCGACCTGAAAATAGGTACGGCAGCCCCTACCCCTGAACAACTGCAACGTGTGAAGCACTACCTTGTCGGCACATTGCAACTCACCGACTATTACAGCGCCGCCCAATACGAGGCGGAAGTACTGAAACTCCTGGATACTTTATTTACCGAACAGGACACCGTATTGCTTACCGGTGGCTCCATGATGTACGTAGACGCTGTATGCAAAGGCATTGACGACATCCCTACCGTAGATGCGGAAACACGCCAGTTGATGCTGCACAAGTATGAAACGGAAGGTTTGGAAAGACTCTGTGCAGAACTGAAATTGCTCGACCCGGAATATTATAAGATAGTAGACCTTAAGAATCCTAAGCGCGTGGTACATGCATTGGAGATATGCTATATGACGGGAAAGACTTATACCTCCTTCCGTACCCAACAAAAGAAAGAACGTCCCTTCCGCATCGTGAAGATAGGTCTGACACGTGACCGTGAAGAGCTCTACGAGCGCATCAACCAACGAGTGGAGCTTATGATAGAAGACGGACTGATAGAAGAAGTGAGACGAGTATATCCATACCGGACACTCAATTCCCTGAATACAGTAGGCTACAAAGAAATGTTCAAGTATCTTGATGGAGAATGGACGCTACCTTTCGCTATAGAGAAAATCAAACAGAATTCGCGCATCTATTCACGTAAGCAAATGACATGGTTCAAGAGGGATGAAGAGATTCGTTGGTTCCATCCGGAACAAGAAACGGAGATACTGGCGTACCTTCGTTCAGTGATGTAATATCTATTCTGCTTCAAGTAAACTCTGGTAAATCATTCTTATCGACGCATCCAACTCCTCATAAAGCTTCGGTATTGCTTGGGTATCGAGGCTTCCCTTTTTGCGCCATTCTTCCAATAATGGTTTTGCAGTACGAAACACCTCATCTTCCACAGAAGTAAGCGTTGTCATATAGCCATCACCTTTCTCCGGACTATACAGTCGCTCCCAATTCAGATAACGCCCGGTTCCCATCCCTTGCTTATAACTGAAAACCCGGTCTGCCAAGCGAAGCGACCAGTCGCTAAGCGGGGCAGCCTTACATTCTTTATTAAAACAAACCAGCTCAGGAAGTAGTTTATCGGCACCTTTCACCCAAAGCGGAATGGCTATCCCGGTAGGAGAATAACCAAGTAGCGTCCACATGGTTGTGAGTTCCGCCTTCTCACCCGGCTTCACACCTTGCACCACCACAGAGCACGATGTACTGCTACGTGGAATGAAATCCTGGTCAACAAACCAGCCCGACGCTTGCGGACGATTATAAGCACCGCTACGCAAATCAATATCAAGCATACGGTTACGGAACGAGCGCGACAAGTCATTGAAGATAAACTGTGGTGTGATGCTGCCTGTGGCCGAAGCCTTCATCAATACCTGGTCTGCCTCCATATATCTCACATACCCGGCACCTTCGTTCACTTTACCTGCAAAGGAAAAGTTTGTGCGGGCAACATAACCATAAGGAGCATCCTTAGGATTATTAGCATCATACATTATGTACTTTTGATAATCCACCTCGAACATAACCGCACCACCTTTTGCATCAATCACACCTAAATTAGCCTCAATATAGCTGGGCTTGGAAATAGTATCCAGAAAATGACAGAAATCCTCTACGGTGGCACAAACTTCGAGTGCACGATAGATAATACGTCCATTGGCAGCTCCCCGCTCCTCACCATCTTTCACGTCCACCAGATTATAAGACTGAGTATTCATCAAAGCAAATCCGGCAGAATTGGTTCCCATCCATGCTTCTTTCAGATAAGCATTATCACTATTCACCACAGCGATGAAATCATATTTCTCACCTTTCACATAGTCAATGTGATTTCGCATGAAGTCCGTATCACGGTTCTTCCAAAGCAAAGGGCGACCGTCGGGAGTAACTTTACCGGATACTACAGCAGAAGTACAGGCCAACACAGAGTCAGTAAGCAAGAGTGCGGTTGCCACCACACACAGAATTAATAAGGAGGTGCGTTTCAACATAAATCATCAGGTATTAGGAAGTTGATACAAAAATAAGAAATTCGGATAAAAAAGCACCTGAATAAATGAGATTTATTTAGTTTATATTGGATATCCCTATAATAATACTTACTTTTGAACACAACTAAAAACGAAGGAAACCATGAAACAATTCCTCCCAACGGCGTTACTAACGTCTATGCTATTAACCAGTTCTTGCACAACAATTCCCGCCTTTCGGATAGATGCTACAACACAAGGCATACAGGCAGGAGACACGCTTATCTTTACCCACCATTCATTGCCCGACTGGAAGGAAGTCGGCTCCGACACGCTCATTGCTACCAAGGAAGGGCAGTTTTCTTTTAGTAAAATAATTGGTAAAACAAGCCTTTATAATATTGTATATCGTCCTTCCCAGGCCGAGCCCCTGACCTATTGCAATCGTGGCTTTTCATTTTACGTTCGCCCGGGCGACCATTTGAAAGTAAAAGGCAATATTGAATTCTTCCCTGCCATGCACAAAGAAGGCGGAATGTATGATGACCCGCGCCTGCAACGCATCCTTACTCTGGAAGACAGCATAACGGTGGAGATGAACAAAATCTATCGTAAACTACGTTATTTTGCCGATTTACGAGGTACTCCGCAAGCCAATCCGGATTCGATGATATACTATAACCAGGCTTACAGACAATGCCACTCCAAAGAATTGAGCGAAACTCGGCTCAACTTCTATAACACAGCGGACGATAGCGAATACGCTGCCTTGGAATACATGCGGGCTCTCCATAGCATACCATACAAGGAGGCTCAAGAAAGATTTGCCCGCTTCACACCCGAAGTCCAGTCATCCACTACCGGAAAGAAAATAGAGCAGTTGCTCAAGGTTATGAAAAATATCGAACCGGGAAACATCCCAAGTGAATTTACCGTTATTGCTGCCGACAGCAGTCGTATATCCCTATCGGACTACCGGGGTAAATATCTGCTTATCTACCATTGGGGATATGGTTGCCCGGGCACTACCTGGGTACACCCCCGCCTCTTGGACCTCTATGCAAAGTATCATGACAAGGGATTCGAAATTTTGGGATTTACCGGAGATAAATGTCCTCAAAATCTTTCCGGAAATGCTGAAGCAACTGCCCTTTACTTCCCACCCTGGCCCACCGTATATACAGAACAAAAAGAAAATAGCTTTATAGCAACCGATTATTACTTCAACGGAGTTCCTATCCTGATGGTGATTTCGCCCGAAGGCAAGACGCTCTTGCGGGGATATAGCGACATATATCAACCGCTCAAAGATTTGCTGGAAAAAGAAATGGGCAAATAAAAATGCAGTAATGCTTGACTTTGGCTTACGAATGTAGTATATTTGTAACCGTAATCCTGATTTAGATTTGGGAAGAAGACAATGAGAGGAGCAACGTGAGTTACTCCTCTTTTTTTGTATAGTATAGTAAGAAATCAGGGAAAACACACCTTGTTTTCAGTCAAAACAGACAATGTAATCACTCAAAACATACCATCTGCCGGAGCAAAACAGACGATGTAAACAGAGTAAACACACCATCTGTTCCGGAAAAATAAAAACGGGAAAGCAGAAGTTCTCCCGTCCCGTTAATATTCCGTAAATCTGCTCTTGACAAAAGATGCTTCGACAAGCTCAGCATGACAGATAGTAGTAATAATCAAAAGATATTATACCAACAGATAATCACTTTTTATTCGTATTCTCCCCTGATAAAAATTATCGGCTTGATATATACTTCCAGTATCCCATCCGCTCCGGTTTTCACTTCCATTTGTTCAATGTCTGTCTGGTAGGCGGTTCTTGCAGGTACTTCTTTGCCGTCGATATAGTAACGTACATTCCGTCTGTCTACGCCTTTCGACTTCAGGAGGTCATCTATTTTTTTCGTAGACTTTTCTTCTTTTACCTGCTCTCTGGACTTCAATGTAACGATTATCACTCCATTTATACCACGTGTTCCATAGATTGCAGTGGCTGAAGCATCTTTCAAAATCTCAATCTGCTCAATATATTCAGGATTCAATGCAGCGAAGATTTCGGAAGGAACTTCCATTTTATTCACGATAAACAGGGGTTCATTGTCTCTGATAGGAGCATGGTCTCTGATAACCAAGGTGCTGTCTCTCTTCGGAGACTGCTTCATAAAAGTTTCATTTTTCAAAGTATCTTTGAAAAGCACAATCTCCTTCATCAAAGGAGTTCCGGCATGGGTAGATATAGCGGCAGATATCACTAATAATAGAAATACTCCCCAAAAGAAGCTATATCCCCGGTGAATTCGTTTTCCTTGTCTCATAGCATTATCTTTTAAGTGATTAGAATCTAAACCGTCTTAAACAAAAATACTTAAAAGTAATGACTTAAACAAAGAAATAAGAAACAATATTGCTTATTCGGCTGATAATTCCTTTAATCTATCAAGCAAATAGGATCGTTTACTCTCGCTTGTACCTTCTTCCCAATAGCGGATAACACCTTTCTTATCTACCAACAACGTAGTGGGCGTGACTTGCACCTTAAACAGATTGAAGAAGAACAACTCATCGGCAATATGGGTAAAGAGAAAGGGACGGTTTTCCACAATCTTCTTTATCTGATCAGCCGTGTTCCAAGTGGTAGAAAAATAAGTTACATCCGGACAGATTTTCATCCATTCGTTCAGGTCTGGCATTTCTTTGATACATGGTCTGCAACCGGTATGCCAATAGTTCAGCACAAAAGGCTTTCCAAGTATATCAGCTTTCTTCCAGATGCGGCCTGTCGTGTCCGTTACTTTAAAGTCTGGGAATGACTTTCCCACCCATTCGTCAAGAGTAACTGAATTACTAGTTATCCCCAACACGGGTGCTTTTCCCAAACGGGAAATTCTCAAAAGTTCTTCCCCTCCGGGCACCTCTTCCACCGGAATCCGATATTTCATTGCGTACTCCGGTAAAGTCTTTCCCTTGCCCAACCTAATCTCCCAAGCAGAGTGTCCTTCGTCATCTTGCAGCATAGCAAGACGATCTCCTTCTGCATTCCTGATTCCCGGCGGCATACCATTAAAGAAATATCCGTCGATAAGGTAATATTTATCACTGGTAGTCTGGGCAGAGCAAAGCCCCGCCCAAACAAACATCATAGAGAGAAACAAAAAGAGAGAATTTATTTTCATACTAAAATATACTGATTATTCGTCTTTTAAAGTAACCGTTACCTTCGGTGCAACTTTCACCTTAGTGGCCTTCATATTCACATAAGAAACTACTAACTTGTCCCCCTTTGCAGCAGGTATGACAAAACGCCCATCCACATCGGTAACCGTTCCCATGTTTGTTCCTTCAAGCAGAACAATGGCACCAATAATAGGCTCTCCATCCTTATCCTGAACAATGCCTTCAACCTTCATTTCACCTTTGGCAGAAGCTTTCTCACCACCTTTAACGGTAAAATAAACATTCTCCTTGCCTTCACTAGTAACCATCGTGTATTTTCCTTTGCCTTTCTTGGTAGTGATATAGATCTTCCCCCTATTTGCATCTTCTGCACTTTTCTCAACATTGATGCTCTCTATCTCGCTAGGGAATACAACTTCATCCAATGCTTTACCATTCAATTCGATTTTTTCGCCGTCAACAAATACATCCACATCTGCCCAATCCGCCCTTCTATTATTCAGATAAACCGCATTCACTCCGGGTACACTGACTACTGAACTCTTGTTTGATAAAGTAATAGGCTTTTTATCACTCCCCTTCAAGGTAATCAGGATAACGCCATTCTTTCCTTTATCGCCATACAATTCAGTAGCTGATTTATCTTTTAGAACAGTCATACTCTCTATTTTATTAACATCCAGAGCGGACATTATCGAGGAGGTAACTTCTTTGCCATCTACAATATACAGAGGGGCATTTGCACCCTGAACAGAGAAATCAGTTGACAGTGAGTTCGCCACCATCGGAGAGTTCACTTTCTTCTCCCCTTCCAGTCTAAACAACACCGGCATCGTAAATTTCACAGCTACCGCCTGTCCCTTTTGCATTCCCGGCTTCCACTTCGGCATCGACTTCACCAATCGGATAGCCTCAGCATCCAGTTCTTTATCTACCGAACGGAGAACTTTAGGTTCCGTCACATTTCCTGCTTTATCAACAACAAACTGCACCGTGACACGCCCTTGCGTACCGTTTTCCTTTGCAGATTCAGGATATTGCATATTCTTCTGAATGTATTCCAAAGCAGCAGGCATTCCACCACCGGGGAATTCCGGCATCTGTTCAACCATTTCAAAGACCGGAGAACCTTGCAGTTTGTCACCCACCTCCGCAGGTATATACTTCACCTCTACAGGCTTCGCTGTATCTTTCAATACTGTGCTTACCTGCACAGCCTCCTCGATAGTTTTTGTGGCTTTTGCTTCCACAATTGCTGTCAAATCAT
>NZ_CAJLKP010000060.1 GCF_905207245.1 uncultured Bacteroides sp.
CCTGCCGCTCGGATGGGTGACAGTACTGCGCATGGCGGCACGATAGTAGCCGGATGTCCCACGGTGCAGATTGGAGGATAAATTGAAAACTCAATAAGTAAAATATGGACGATCTGAAAAATCTTATGGGTGCCGATGTCTTTCTAGGCAAAGGCTGGAGTTTTCCTCCCACGCTGACAGAAGATGGGACGAAGATGGCGGCTTACGAGCAAGACATCGAGCAGAGCCTGCATATTTTGTTCAGTACCTCGCCGGGCGAGCGTGTGAACCGTTACGACTACGGCTGTCCGCTGCGCCGCTATGCTTTTGAGCCGATAACTAAGGAGACCACTGTCAGGATGCGCAACGACATCACGCGTGCGGTTACACTCTTCGAACCACGCATTACGCTGGAAGAGGTATCGTTTGAGGAACGGGCGGATGAAGGATTGCTATTGATACGGCTCACCTATACTGTTATTCGTACGAATAACCGCAATAATATGGTTTATCCGTTTTATCTGAATGAAGGGACAAATGTATAATGATAAGGTGTAGACAATATAGAGAAATAGCATTGTAAATTTAAAAACATGAATGACATGAAAGTATTAATCGACAATGGTCATGGAGTAGAAACTCCGGGTAAACGTTCTCCTGACGGGCGCTTGAGAGAATACGCTTATACACGCGAGATAGCTAATCGTGTGGTAAACCAGTTGCAAAATGTAGGTGTGGATGCTGTGCGCATCGTACCGGAAGAAACAGACATTCCACTGTTGGAGCGTGTAGCACGCGTCAATAAAGCGTATGTCGAAAGTGGTAAGCAAGCTATCTTCGTTTCCATTCATTGTAATGCCATGGGTAGTGGTACGGAATGGATGTCTGCACGTGGCTGGAGCGTGTTCGTAGGCGGAAATGCTTCTCAAAAGAGTAAAATTCTTGCCCGCAAGATGGCAGAAGTTGCTCTTACCAAGGATGTAAAAGTACGCCAGCCCTCCAAGCAATGCCTTTACTGGACTGCCGACCTCTATATCTGTCGTAAAACCAATTGTCCTGCCGTGTTGGTAGAAAACTTCTTTCAGGACAACCGGGAAGATGTAGATTTCTTGCTCTCTGAAGCAGGTAAACAGTGTGTTGCAGACATTGTGATGGAAGGGATTTTGAAGTATTTGAGAGAATGATGGATTGCAGATCCAATTGAATGAACGAGCTTGTTCCGGTTGTGTAAAAGGTAAAGATACAAGATATAAACAATTAAAAGGAGATAAAGTGATGGCGACCTCCATTAAAATAAACGGTACTTTCCGCACAGATTACGAAGCTAACCTTGCTAGCTTGGATGACTTTCGCGTCATAGAAAGTGACTGGGCCAAGCTGCTGCATCGGTTGGTGAAGGTAAGCAGTGGTATTCGCTGCCGTAATGCGGGTGGGTGGGAAGGTACACTTTGTTCCTTGCTGGAAAATCAGGTGCTGACCGTGCTTGCCGATATTTCACGGAAAAAGTTGTCCGGTTACGGCGATACCTTTGCCGAAGCGCAGGGAACACGACTGCAGACTTTCTATGCTGATAAACTCCGAAAGGACATTGTGGACTGGATAGCCCGGTTAGACATTTATATCCATCAAAGCTGGAAGAAAGGAAGTAGTGAAAGTACTGCTGTGCAGACCGCTCGGAAGCTAATGGGGAGTTTGGAGCAGTCGTTGCAGAATAGGAACACTACGGAGAAGAACGGCTATTACCGGATGCTGCGAACTGTGACTACCATACAGGAACAGGAGGACTATTATCGGCAACAGATAGAGGTAAGCGGTGATATGGAACCGGCATTGTCCTTACTTGTTGCCCAACAAAAGAACTACAGTGACCTTGCTGAAGCATTCAATCACCTCCTTGTCACCTTACCTGAACTCTACTACCGTGACATCCTGCATGCCGTGCCGCAAGCAGTAGTACAGGACAATGTCTATCTCATTATTACTCCGGCAGAAGGCGTTGCTGGCTTTATCCTGCCCCAAGGTGAGTTGTTTATAGCCGGGCAAAATGCTGTAGGCGAAGAACTTATTTATCAAACTACGAAAGAAGAATACATTAGTCCGATGCAATGCGTGGCGGTGGAAGCGGTAAATATTTCTCAAAAAAGAGATTCGAGACTGTACAAGCAATCCATACCTCTTGAGGGTATAGATGAAACGCTGTTTGTACATGGCGATGAACTGCGTATCGGCTGGCAAATAGAATCTCCCATGCTTGTTTTGAATGAGGGAGAGCGAAAAGTAAATGTCTGTTTTCGTCTGACTGCCGATAGTCTTGTGCCGGATAGCATATCTGATGGTTGTTTCACTCTGCAATTGAGTGCTGCCGAAGGCTGGATAGAACAATCTTGTAATTGCTTCATTGAAGCTGGCCGACTTTGCTTCGACTTCACTCTGGAATTTGGTGAAGTTGCTCTCGCCTCCTGTGAGGAAGAAACACATGGCATGATAACGGAATATCCCGTTCTCCGTATATTGACGGACAACAGAAGCGCCCCCTATGGATGGGCTAGTCGTCTGAAATTTGACAGTGTGAAAATAGAGGTAGAAGTGACCGGTATCCGCAACTTTACCTTCTGTAATGAATTAGGAGAAGTGGATACCTCTCAATTATTCCACCCTTTCGGCATTCAGGCTAATAGAGGCACGTGGTTCATCTTTGGCTATGACGAGATGGGACTGAAGCCTTTGCAGGAGGTCTGCTTGAAAGGCATATGGAGAAAACTGCCTGAAACCAAAGAGGAATTTGATAAGATATACGGAGGCTACGGTACGAATGCTGACGCTTTCCGGATTACTGCTGAATGGCAGCAGAAAGGCAAATGGATAACCTGTCATCTGGAAAGCCAAGACCTGTTTACATTTGATGATCTTGGCAAGCTTAAGCTTGCCAAGATGTGTTTTAACTGCACGGAACCAGGACATAACGGATTCTTTCGCGTTACACTGAATGCCCCTGCCATCGGTTTCGGAACAGATGTTTATCGCACACAGTTCACTGATGTGATGATACACAACAGTCATTGCAAGAAAAAGGAGTGCAAACCAATTCCTACAGAGCCGCTGGTACCACAACTTGCGGAGGTGGAACTTTCATACATCGCTATGGAAGAAATGGCATTGACGAAAATCGGGCAATCATCTATCCGACTGAGCTGCATCACAGAATTGTCCGGACAGGATGCTTGTCCCATTTGCTGTAAACAGGAACATTCCTTTCTCCCAGCTCTTCCGGCAGACCATCTGCTTTACTTTGCTTTTCGTAATGCCAGGGGAGAAAAAAGTGTGCGTATGTATATAGATATGGCATTGCCGAAAGAAAAAATACCGTTCTATAATCCGCAACCGGATAAGCGTGTGAAGTCATCCTGGGAACTATGGAGCGGAGATAGTTGGAAAGCTATTATGGACGAGTCCGTCCATATTGAAGAAACTTGCGGACTGACGCAAAGCGGTTTCATCGAAATAAACCTACCGGAGAGGATTAGCGACAAACATGAAGATCAACAAGGCAGGATGTGGCTTCGCGCCGCATTGATAGGTGATGTGTCTGCGTGCCTTGCCATCCGTGGAATTTGGACAAATTGTATCAGGTTGGAGGCACAGAACGGTGACGGACTACCATTGGCAGCCGGGATGATACAAGAGATGTCCGAAGCGGATGAACGGATTGAAAGTATAATTCAGCCTCTTCCCGGTTTCGGAGGTAGGCCTGCCGAAACGGAAATACAGTGTGCCATGCATCAAAACGCGCGCATCCACAACCGTCACCGTGCTCTTACGATAGAGGATTATGAACAGTTGGTGTTGGAGCATTTCCCTGAAGTGGACAAGGTACAGTGTATTCCCTTACCAAAGGATAAGGGTGCATCGGAAATTTGCCTTGTAGTGTTCAGTCGTGCAGAAGATAGCCGCTACTGTCTCTCTCCGGCATGGAAACTGGCGGAAATACAACGACTCGTCGGGCGATATGTACCGCCTTTTGTTACCCTACGTGTGATGAATCCTGTGTATGAGCAGGTGAAAGTGCATTGTAAGGCAGTGCTGTGGGATAGGACGTTGGATGAAGGCAAGACAATCCGACAGCTTGTGGTACTGGCACAGAATTATATTGCGCCCTGGTATCGGAAAAAGGAAATCCCCTTGCTCCGCCAGTCTTTTTCCTACAAGGAATTGCACGCCCGGATGGTGAATCATGAAGACTTGATGAAACTGGTTGCACTGGAAGTGAAACTGGAACGTTTGCCACACGTGGATATCAATGAGAAGACTCCGGTTTTCAAAGGAGAACATTTGTGGAGCGTATTGATTCCGAAAATAGAAATCGAATTACTTTCTCCCCACAACGGTATCAATTCAGCCGAAATCGGGGGCAATTTCATAATAGGATAGCTTATGGAACGGAATAATCGAAAAGATAGAAACACACTGAAGGAGTATTTCAGAAAAGGCAAAACGCCGACAGAGGAACAGTTTGCCCAATTGATAGATTCCATGTCGAACCTCGTGGAGGATAGGCAAATAGTGAGAACTGACACTGGGTGGGCGTTTTACCCGTCACAGGCAGGCAGTATGAATATCGGGCTTTATATGGAGGAAAACAAACCGCCTGTATGGACGTTCTCCATCACATCCGAAAAGCATCTGCTGATAAAGAATGAAAAGGGGGAAACGGTATTCGATGCAGCACAGGACAAATTGATTGTACTGCCCGGTAGCCTGACAGTGGAAGGTAGCGGTGAAAAACCTGTTCCGGGGGGAGAGGATTACCTGAGTGTTCCTGCCGATAAGCAGTGGCACGACCTGCCGCTGGATGTGTCAAGCGAAGGTTTTGGTTGTCGTGTGTATCTCATTTATGCTTCCTTCCGGGAACAGGGTACAGGACTTTGCAAACTGACACGCGTTACCGCCATTTGGCTGAATCGGATGGAACAACGGATAGAGTCGCCTCAGAAACATTGGTGGGGCTGGGCGGGTGGTATCCGTTTTCGTTGGTTGGATACAAAAAGCAAACCCTGCTTGCAAATGTGCAGTAAGAAGTATCTGCCGTCCGGCGAGGTGCATTGTAGGATTGTGAAGATATACAAGGGGTAGTTGATAATTAAAAAATAGGAGCGGCGGTGATGGTAAAAGACGGGAAACAACCTTATATTAAGCAGCAGGCCGAAAGTGAAAACTTATATGTGCGATTGCAAAGACAGACGCTGACTGAGGTGCAGCGGCTTTCGGGAAAGGTGTGGACGGACTATAATGTTCATGATCCCGGCGTGACGTTGGCAGACATTACTAACTATGTACTGACCGAAATGGGCTACAAGTTAAGCTTCAGTTCTGCAGACTATCTGACTGCGGAAAACGGGACATTCAATCCGGAACGCTTTGGCTTCTTTCTGCCTAATGAAGTTTATACCACCGCACCCATCACGGCGGAGGACTATCGTAAGCTATTTTTTGCCCATGTCCCTAAATTGGATAACGTGTGGGTGGAATGTGATGTGGTAACCGGTAGCTACACTAGCAAAATTGTTCTTCCGCCATTTGGAGAAGATGATGAAAAAACGGTGGTAGAGCAAGTTAAGACAGTGTATAATAACCACCGCAATCTGTGCGAATACCTTCGTGAGGTCATTGTGGTGCAGCCCGAAGAACTGGAGTTTTATGCGGAGTTTGAGATAGAGCCGGGAAAGGATGCCTCCTTGGTGCTGGCCAAAATTTATTGGACTATTCTGAATTATCTTTCCGGTGCAGTAAATATCTCCATGCCGAAAGGGCAGGTTACCTCTGATGTGTCGCCCGAAGAGCGAGGGAGAACTGTGCCTGAAAAATGGCTGGAAGGATCCGAAAATGCTGTACGTGTTATCATTCCCCGACAGCAGAATACTGAATATGAACTGTACAAGAAACTCTGGCAAGTGGAAGGTATTCAGTCGTTCAGCACTTGTTACCTGATGAAGGATAGTGAACCACTAACTGACTTTTCCGGAGGGTTCAGCCTGAAAATTCCAAAGAAAGAGAGGGAGCTGAAAGTGTGCATCCATTGTGGAAGCTTCACGGAAAAGGTAGATATGGAGAGGTTCAGAGAATATCTGAAGACTTTCTATTATACTGGGAACCGTACTAGGGAGCAGAATAATGGACAGAAAGAGTATGATTGGGGTGTTCCTGAAAGCACATACCGCAATGTCTTCTCACATATACCTATCGCCGGAGAATTTCCTGCATGCTACCATCTCTCTCCGAATAGAGACAGGGAAATGCTTACTTCCTTCGAGGCGTACCTGAAGCTGTATGACAAGATGATAGAGGATGGATTGAAAGAAGTGGAGGATCTGCCGTATCTGCTTTCCCTATTTGCGGAGGATTTTGCTGTCCTCATGGAAAAGAGTGATAGGAAACGTGATATTCTTGCACTGAAAAGCCGCTATTTGGATTTTCTTGATCGACTGTATGGCGTGGAAAGCCATCCGGCATGGTTGTCAGAGCAGAACAGTTATGGAGAAACAAAGGAAGGTACGTTACTGCGTCGCATGAATTTTCTGCGCCATATAGCCGGTCTGATAAAAAACAGGGCCAGGGCAAGAAACATCATCGTCCCTGGTGGGGAGGGCAATGTTTCCACGGTGAAGGAGTGGTTCTGTCGGCTGCTGGGGATCAATGAAAGCGATGAGCATACTGTAAGTAATGTGCTTCCCAGTTATAATCTGCAACTGATAGAGAAAAAGCCGGATAAACCTCTGTTCGACCGGATAGATTCTTTACTTATTGACGACCGGATGCTGGAAGCGGATAATGTGCTGGAGGTAGACTATGAGGAACTATCAGCAGATGAAGCGGAAAAACGTAAGGAATACAAATGGATGCGGCAGGAACTACAAATATTCAACGAAAACCGGATTAGTGGCGACTTGTTCCGTGGCGGTACCCGTTTGGACAATTACAGGATAGTGAAGGCAGGAAAAGACGAATACATGTTAGTGTTCCACAATCGCGAACGGGGAGGATGGACCAATCTCGGACGAGCAGATAGCCGGGAACAATTGAATACTTTGGCGAACATCTTGCGGCGATCCCTGCGTGATCTGAACCGGGAATGCGAAACCATCTACGTGGTAGAACCCGTATTGACGGATCCGGAAGGTCCGTTTCATCTGCTGTTAGTACTCCCGATATGGACACAGCGTTTCCATACGCCGCGTTTCAGAGAGAAATGTGGGGAATTGCTGCGAAGTATCATTCCTGCTCACTTGACCGGAACCATATACTGGCTGGATGAAAGGGCTATGAGAAAATTTGAGGGCTGTTACCGGCAACTGATGAGGACTTTGTGCAACAGCGAGCTTCAGGATTATGGCAAACAATTGTTGGATGCTATGTATGAACTGCTGAAAATGGCGATAGAAATACAGGAATTAGATGGTAAATATTGATCATATATCGTTTGAGTTCGCCGTTACTGGAGAAGATTTCGCACATAAGCTGTATGCGGATTGGGATGGCTTTTGCCGTGACTGTTTTGAAAAGGTAGTGGAGGGATGTTTCTCTGCTTACGATAAAGACAAGATATTGCATGAGATAGCACAACTTGATTTGGATCTGGGGCACATTTCGGAAGACAATTTCTACCGGGATTTTCCATGCCGACTCAGGGAGGAACTGCTGAAAGCCATACTTTCATGGGGAATACAGACAGCGGAAGAAAGGGAAAAGACGGATGCCTCCCGACTGGTTAATCTGCTGTTCTATTTGGAACATGGCTATTTGAAAACGGAATGGGCGGACAGTAATTTTAGGCTGACGGAAGAATTAGACTGGGCGGTTTTACAATCGACAGCATATATTGATAGTATTGTAACCCTTTGCCTTAAGAAGGAGTATGTATTCCGCCGTCTGTTGTGGCAACTGGATAACGAAAAGACTCTTGTAAACTTCTATACTGCAGCATTCTCCGGAACGTTTTCCAACTTATATGAGAAACGCCGTTTTCTGGAAATAATGTTAGAGATAAATCCCGGCATTCCCGTACGTTTTATCCACGAGTCTGCCGATGATGCAGAGCTGCATGAAATGGCAGAACTGCTTGATACCTTGTCTGCCCGCCGGATAATGGAAACGGAAGCTGAAGAACATGCAGAAGTAGATTTGCCTCCATTCTGGCATTATTTGTACGAGTGGCTCATTAAGTATTATCCTTTTAATGGGCTTGCTATTTTCGGTGGAAAGAGCGATTTTATCCGCCATCTGCACCATAGGCTGCTCACATTTATCCATAAACGGAACTACTCCTTTTATCTCTCCAAAGCGGAATTGATAGCGGACTTCCTGTTGGAAGTGTTCGGTTCAGCTTACTATGTAGAGGTCTTGAATGCTATTTATGACCTTCAGCCGCACAATGTGGATGGTTCACCGGTATACGACGGATATTTAAACAGGGAGTTGTATAATATCTTTTTACAACTTTCGCTGCTTAGGATACCGGGAATTAAAGATGAGAAGAAAGAAGAAACAATTCCCGGAAAGGAAAAAATAGTCTATCCGGCATCTGTAGAAGTGCTGACAGGCTATATAAAAGATATCCGGCGCAGTAATGCGGATAAGCGGACTCTGCTTGAACTACTGGCTAAGGAAAAGCCGGAAATAATAATAGACTGGCTACGAACAGAGCTTATTAATGGAGATGCTGCTTTGCTTTCTGCTGTAGCGGAAATAACTGATGATACTATTATAAATCGTCTGCTTGCTTCCATTTCTTTCAGAATTATGGAAGTAGTGCAACAGGTAAGAAACTATCTGCGAAGCCATATATCGGAGAACAGTTGGCTAAGCGGAGTAAGTGAATCCCGATTGACTCTTGTTCTCCACAAATCAATTTTGCTATGGATAGGGAAAGGACGTATTGTCTGGTCGGAATCGGAAAGTATCAGGCAATTGCTACATCTGGTCTATCGGGAGGTTACGGGTGATGACAAGGAGGAGGATATTGAAAGATTATCAATAGAGCTCTATCTGTCGGAAAAAGACTGGAAGAAACTGTTCGAGAAGAAAGAAACGTTTTCATTTGCCGCATATATAAGAAGACTGAAAATGGTATTGGAAGATAAGAGTGTTCCGGAACCCATCAAGCGCAGGATGTTCGCCTTATTTCTGGAGCAATCCAAAGACGGTTATGCGGATGTAGTATTGTTACTGCATGAACAAGGATTATTGGAGGATATGCTCAACCTGATTAGCCAGCCCGTATTGGAAGAAATAATCAGGCAGCTAGTTATGCGGCTCAGTGGCACAAGGGTTACAGAACTGTTGCCATTGCTTTATTGGCTGGTCATTCATGAATCGGATATTTCTACCTATCTACAGAATACAGCATTGGGACTGAAAGTACAACTGCTAGTATGGCTGGTAAGAGTTGATCAATCTCAAATGGAAGTAAAAAGGAAGGTAACAAAAATGCTTCTTTCTCTTCTTGTTTCACTATTCAGCAAAGAAAACATTCCTTCTATAATCAGCCTGATTTTGCAGGAACGAGCAGAAGAAGCGGAAAACGAAGATGCGTCATACTATGATATGGAGACTGTGTTAGGTTTGTTGCTATACGTCGGACTATCGGAAGACTCTTTGAATACTGTTCAAACACCACTGGAACCCCGTTGGAATACTGATGAAAGCTTTACTACCTGGCTGGAAGATACTGCCGTTTTTGAGGATGACAAGCGGAAATTATTGCAGAAATTGGCTGTTGAAAAGCCGCAGGAATGGATTCGCCTGCTTCGTAGGCAATCCCGGGAGAGTAAAGCGATAGTTTTCGCAACTACTTGTTTATCTGCCTCCCAACTCCTGAAAGGAATGACACAGGTGGATTCCCATCAGGCATTAATTCTATCGCAAACGGTTAAATGGCTACAACGCAAAGCGGAAAGGTTTACATTTCTGAGCGGAAACAATATGCTTCTTTCAACCGCCTTATCGAGAGCCCTGCTACTCTATATGCAGGATGAGGAAACATTAAGCGGGAGAACTTTGACGGAAAGCGAAACGATCTATAAATTTTTGTCGTATCTACATTTTGTATATACGGGAAAAACGGATTATCAGGATGATGCAAAATGGGTAGAGTTAGAGACAGATACCGCTCTGTCCATCGGAGATGCTGTCTATTTATCAATAGAAAGAATTGCAGACACTACTTTGCCGGAAAGTATCCGGAGAAGATTGCTTAACGCCTATATCTGCTTCCAATCGAAGGAGTTGTCTGATTATATCCGTCGGTCGGTGAAAGGTAATATTGTACCTTTGGACAGGTGGTTGGAGTGGTTGGATATCAGCGACTGGATGCGGATATTGACAAATCTGTCCCTGTCACGAGCTGAACTGTTGCAACAGATTATGAGCTGGTTATCTGATAATAATCAGGTAAAAGAGTCGGAACTGTTAACAGCATTGGCAACCTGTCTTATAAATAATAGTGCAGAAGGATGGATTTATAATAGTAAGGAAGAAATGATATATTCTTTCATACATTCGATTCCTTCCCTGCAAGTAAAAACAAAAATAGAAAAAGAAATTATGGAAAAGAACATGAAAGAAGAATTGAAAATTACAAAAGTAGAGGATTGCTCATTGACAGGAGAACAGATGGAATTTCCTGAAGTCCTCTTCATTGGCAATGCCGGATTGTGTCTGATATGGCCTTGGCTCCCGCGTCTGTTTGGCATGTTTGGTTATTTAAACGAAGAGAAAAGGAATTTCAAGGACGACGCATCAAGAATCCGTGCCGTATTTCTGTTACAATATCTGGTATGTCCGGAAGAAAAGGACTATTGTGAACCAGAGTTGGCTTTCAACCGTCTGCTTGTGGCTCTGCCCGCACATATTCCATTGCCGAAGCGGATAGAACTGACTAGTGAAGAAAAGCGAACGGCTGATAGTCTCATACAGGGTGTGAAAGCCAACTGGGCCAAAATGAATGGTACTTCAGTAAATGGATTCAGACAAAGTTTCATCATGCGTGACGGACGGCTGGAACAACAGGATGATAAATGGCTGCTGACGGTTGAAAAACGTGGGTATGACATATTGCTTGACTCCGTTCCTTGGTCATTCAGACAAATACGTTTTCCATGGCTAAAGAAATATGTACAGGTTGTTTGGCATGAAAAGTAGGAGTTTTGAGAGACTCCTATTACTACGATGAGATGTATAACAATAAACAGAGTAAGATATGGAAGCAGAAAAAGTATATCAGGAAAAGACAACCCGTATCATCCAGCAAAAGCAGGACAGAAGCAGTGCTCTACAGTTTGTGGACAACCGTCCGGTGAATCAACTGTTGCAGCGGGTTAGTGATGATGATGAAGATACTTTGCAAGGAAAGTTCGAGATACCTATGCAACGCGTGGAAGAAGACGATGACGAAGCCTCACAGATGAAGGTAGACACTACTGTACAACAGAAACCGAATAATACCGGATTGCCGGACAACCTCAAGGCAGGCGTAGAAGAATTATCCGGGTTTTCAATGGATGATGTAAAGGTTCATTATAACTCATCCCAGCCTGCAACTGTGCAAGCTCTTGCTTATACACAAGGAACGGATATTCATGTGGCTCCCGGTCAGGAACAGCACTTGCCGCACGAGGCATGGCATGTTGCCCAACAGATGGCGGGACGGGTAGAGCCAACTACGGAAGTGAGTGGTATACCGGTAAATGACAATGTTGGTCTGGAACATGAAGCGGACGTGATGGGTACAAGGGCTAATAGTCTGTAAATAGAAAAGGATGAACGAATATATTGCTTGGTTTAATCAGACTCTGACTACTTCTATCCAACTTTATTTTCAGCAGGAATGTGAATATTCCTCGCTGGAAGAAGTGGTGCCGCCTTCAAACAGATGGCTGGAGAGAGTGATCGGCATTTCAGATATGGTATTTGGTGAGCGAATAATCATTATGCTGGCTTTGATGCCCCATGTCTGTCCGCAGATACTGGATATCTTCTTTGTGCAGAATAAGAACTTTGATCGGCAATACACTGAGTTTGGCGGGTGGAAAGGGCTGTCTCATGGCGGTTTCTTGCCTACCGGAGAAACGGTTGCCTTCATTCTTGCCGGAGAAGATATGGAAAAGCGAAAAGAGCTAATCAAACTTTTCCAGAAAGACCATTGGTTCTACACGAAGAATGTCATCCGTCTGGAAGGTGCAGGAGAAGGGGAGCCTTTCTTTAGCGGACAATTGCGGGTATCGGAAGAGTTTCTGAGTCGTGTCCTGCTGGATAAGGATTATAAGCCCGATTACAACATTGGTTTCCCTGCTAAACGCATCACCACGGAACTTGACTGGGAGGATATGGTACTTGACTATCAGGTAGCAGCCGAATTGGAAGAGATAAATACTTGGATTTCCTTTGGAAAGACGATCATGGAAGACTGGAAACTATCCCGTTTCCTGAAGGCCGGGTATCGTTCTCTGTTTTACGGGCCTCCCGGTACGGGAAAGACACTGGCTGCAACGTTACTTGGTAAGAAGAATAATATGGATGTGTACCGGATAGACTTGTCTATGATTGTATCTAAGTATATCGGGGAAACGGAAAAGAATCTGGCTCGGGTTTTTGATCTTGCTGAAAACCGGAACTGGATTCTCTTTTTTGATGAGGCGGATGCATTGTTCGGAAAACGTACTTCTACTAATACCTCCAATGACCGCCATGCCAATCAGGAAGTAGCTTACTTGCTTCAACGGATAGAGGATTTTCCTGGCATGGTAATACTGGCAACGAATCTGCGTTCTAACATTGACGAGGCCTTTTCTCGCCGTTTTCAATCGGCTGTCTATTTTCCGATGCCGACAATAGAGTTGCGTGCAGATCTGTGGCGGAAGATGCTTCCCGGAATATGGTTAGGTGAAGATGCGGATGAGTTAATCGCTATTGCGGCTGAAACCGAGCTTTCCGGTGGTTCTATTGCCAACGTGGTGCGGCGATGCGCGTTGTATATAATTAAATCAAAGGAAAAGATATTGAATCGAAGGATGTTGAAAGAGGCTTTGCAAAAAGAAAAACTGAAAGGTTGACCGTACCAAAAGGAGGGGCATAAGAAAGGGCGTAGAGTTTAGGTTACTTCTCTACGCCCTTTTATTATCAGTAATAAATAATTTATAACTCAATCACGAGTGATTCTCTCGGTCCCATTGTAAGCGATTCGTCGAATGCAACAGTTTTTCCGCTGAGAATATCTTTTCCTTGTTTCGCATCTTTCAGCACTTCTTTGTAGAATTTCAAAGGAACGGTAGTTTCAGCGTCTGTACCGTTCAGCATAATGAACACAGTCTTACCTTCGTATTGGCGAGCATAGGCGTAAACGCCATTCTGTACCATGAACTGTACCATGCTGCCTTTGGCTATGACGTCATTACCTTTGCGCCAGTTTAGTAAAGTCTTATAGAAATTATAGCAATCGTTCTGAATTTGGCTGCGTCCTTCTGCGGTCAGTGCAGTTGCTTTGTCGTCAGACCATCCGCCGGGGAAGTCTTTGCGAACATAACCATCACTTTTACTCTTAACACCATTCATCATAATTTCCGTGCCATAGTAAAGTTGGGGGATGCGGCGTGTGGTAAGTAACAAGGTAGATGCCTGCTTTAACATCGGCAAATTGTCACCTTCACCCAGGTAACGGTCGGTATCATGGTTTTCAATGAATGCCAGTACAGAAGCAGGGTTAGGGTAGAGGAAGTCGTACACAAAGTTGTTGTATACGCGGTCCAGACCTTTGAACCATGTCTCTGTCTGTTCTGTTTTGGCAATATTGATTTTATCGAAGAAACTGAAGTCCATAACGGTTTTCAAGTTACTATTTTTTGGCGCAGAGAGTTTGGAATCCATTTGCCACCAAGCAGTGTAAGCTGGTTCTGTTACCCAGGTTTCGCCTACAGTGTTGTAGTTGGGGTATTCTTCGTTCAGTTCTTTCATCCAGTTGCTCATGGCGTCGTAGTCGGCATACGGATAAGTGTCCATACGGATACCGTCGATATTGGCGTATTCAATCCACCAGAAGCTGTTCTGTACCAGGTAGCGATATACGTGTGGGTTCTTTTGGTTAAGGTCTGGCATAGCGGTGACAAACCAACCATCGTTCATCTGGTCGAAATCGTATTGTGAAGTATAAGGGTCAACGTGCGGAGTCAGTTTGAAAGAAGTCTGCACGAAATTCTTTTCATGATCGGGATTGTTGAACCAGTCTTTAGACGGCATATCTTTAATCCATGGATGCTCTACACCGCAATGGTTGAAGATCATATCCATTACAATCTTGATGTCGCGGTCGTGGCATTTGGATATCAGTTGCTGATACTCTTCGTTGGTACCGAAACGTGGATCAACTTTATAGTAATCGGTAGTAGCATAGCCGTGGTACGAACCGCCGGTCATGTTGTTTTCCAGTACCGGAGTGAACCAAAGGGCAGTTACACCCAAGTCGGAGAAGTAATCCAGATTTTGCTCGATACCTGCAAGGTCGCCACCATGACGGGCGTTCGGATCGTTGCGGTCTACTTTGTATTCGGCCATGCCGGGGATTTGGTCATTATCCGGATTACCGTTTGCGAAACGGTCGGGCATCAACAGGTAGAGGGCGTCGGAAGCATCAAAACCTTTGTGTTCACAGCTTTTTTTGCTGCGTGCTTTCAGTTCATACTCTTTGACGATTTTCTTTTTGCCTTGTACAAAAGTGAGAGCTACTTTACCGGGTTTCACATCTTTCTCCAGTCTCAGGTAGACAATCAGGTAGTTCGGGCTTTCCAGCTTGACTGTGGTGCTCAAAGAAACACCGGGATAGTTGACAGTAACGGAAGAGTTACCGATGTCTTCACCGTAGACCATAAGTTGGAGTTCGGGATTTCGCATTCCGGCGTACCAAAACGGAGGGTCGATTTTGTTTACGTTCATAGCTGCATACGTACTAAGGGAAAGTAAAAACGTTCCCAGGATAAGGAATAATTTTTTCATGATATTAGCTTTTCGTTATTATATCCGTATTTTGGTGCTAATATAAGCAAATAGCGGAGAAAGCTGCCGCTACTCCGCTATTATATACTTTATAATGTTATGCAAACGTTTTCAATGAATTAGCTACGAGCTACAAGTTACAAGCTACGAGTAGCTGCGCTATTACACAGCAAACCACTTGTAGCTCGTAGCTTGTAGCTTGTCACTTATTCGCTTTCCCCTGAAAGAAATCATCCACTTTCTTTTTCTCACGAAGATCTTTCAGCCAAGTTTCGGCTGCACCATAATAAGTACTTAATCCTAATATTACATTTCCTTTATCATCTGTTTCAGGTTGCTCACTGCTGTTTTTGGGACGTGTTTTAAGGAAAGCCTCCAGACAACGTTCTGTATTCTTTTTATCTTTCAACTGATATTGGTAAACATATGCCATGTCATACAAGAGCTTATGATTTTCTATATCATATTTATCATATCTGTCTTGCATCGTTTTGATTTGCTCTTTAGGCATTAGTGCCATTTTATAGCAGTCTGTGAGGCCGACATAGAGGCGCACCATGGCACTATCGGGTGGGGTAGCATATGCCACAGCTTCTTCCAGATATGCAACTCCTTGATCCTTCCATGACGTTTTGGAACAGGAGCGTCCTAAATAATATAGCAGATTCACATTACGCTTATCGTATTGGCGAGCTACTTCCAGTATATCATGTGCTTCATAAAACTTTTCTACTGCGTAGTAACTGACTCCTAAATAATAACAGGTGGTAAATGTACTGTCCCCTAGGCTTAGTAACTGTTCGTATCTCTGTATTGCGGTCTGATAATCTTTCATCAGGCAGTATGCCAATGCATTTTGTTGATTTACAACAACGTTTGTACTGTCTATTTGGCGGTATTTTTCAGTAGCTTCTATAGCATAATTATAAAATGCTCCTTCGATGTGTAGTCTTGCTGCTTTGGCAGCAGCCAGAAAATCGTTGGGATATTTTTCCTGTATGTTTTCATAGCATCCCAATGCTGCTAAAATGTCATCTACCCCTTCAAAACTTTGAGCTTGTAGATGTAATGCAACAGCCGAGCTATCTGTTTCTGTAAGTAGACTGCTCTCTCCCAATGCTTCATCGAATTTCCGCTGATTCAGTAATAGAGTAATGTATTGAATACGGGCATATTTATTATCCGGATTCAGGTCCACTGCCTTTTGATAATATTTTAATGCCTGTTTGTTTTTTAATAATGACTTGCAGCACTCAGCTGCTTCAATATAAGCTCGTGGATTCAGAGAATCTTGCATCACGACTTCTTCATATACCTGAAGCGCTTCCCTGTTGTTGCCAAGACTTTTCAGCGCTTTCCCTTTCTGATAGAGTAGGGGAACAGTCGGCGTCTCTTGATCAATAAGCGTCAATGCCGTCTCATAATCATAGTTTGCCATCGCCTCCTGAATAGGATTCGTATTTTGTGCCATCAGCAATGAAGAGGCACTGAAAAAGAGTAGAATAAAGAGTTTCCGCATAGTCTTTTTATCTTTAAAGTATTGCTTAATTGGCTGCAAGTTACTAAAAAGATTTACTTTACGAAATATTCGTAGCTTCTTTTAGATAGATTAACGAATAAAAATAGCGCCCCTTCAGATGAAGGAGCGCTAAAATATAACGGATGTTTCGAATGGTAAAGATACCACTCAACGTACATGTCTTTTACATCAAGAATCCCAGCAAGATACCGGCAGCTACTGCTGAACCGATTACACCTGCAACGTTCGGACCCATGGCGTGCATCAGCAAGTAGTTTGTAGGATCATATTCCAGACCTACTACCTGAGAGATACGTGCCGAATCAGGTACGGCAGATACACCTGCATTACCGATCAATGGGTTGATCTTATTATCTTTCTTCAGGAAGAGGTTGAAAATCTTCACGAAGATCACACCTGAAGCGGTAGCAATTACGAATGACAATGCACCCAGACCGAAGATCTTGATAGAGTCGAGCGTCAGGAACTCGGAAGCCTGAGTGGAAGCACCTACTGTCAAACCTAATAAGATAGTAATTGTATCAATCAGCGGACCGCGCGCCGTTTCAGCCAAACGGCGGGTTACACCACTTTCTTTCAACAGGTTACCGAAGAACAGCATACCCAACAAAGGCAGACCGGACGGAACAAGGAAACAAGTCAGCAACAAACCGATAATCGGGAAGATTACTTTCTCCGTGTGAGAAACTACGCGTGGCGGTTTCATACGAATCAGACGTTCGTGCTTGTTGGTCAACAGGCGCATGATAGGCGGCTGGATTACCGGTACCAACGCCATGTACGAATAGGCTGATACCGCAATTGCCCCCATCAGGTTAGGAGCCAGCTTGGATGAAAGGAAGATAGCCGTCGGACCGTCAGCACCACCAATGATACCGATTGCACCGGCTTGCATAGGATCGAAACCTATTTCCAAAGCAATCATGTAAGCACCGAAGATACCAAACTGAGCAGCAGCACCGATCAGTAACAATTTAGGATTGGATATCAGAGATGAGAAGTCCGTCATGGCACCAATGCCCAGGAAGATGAGCGGCGGATACCATCCGGAGGTTACTCCCTGATACAGGATGTTAAGCACAGAACCTTCTTCATAGATGCCGACTTTCAATCCGGCTTCCATGTTAAAGGGGATATTACCGATCAGCATACCGAATCCGATAGGAATCAGCAGCATCGGTTCAAATTCCTTGGCTACCGCCAAGTATATGAAGAACAAACCTACCAGGATCATAACGACGTGGCCTACCGTTGCATTGGCAAAACCCGTGTACGTCCAGAAGTCGGCAAGATTGTTTCCTATAAATGTGATAAATTCTCCCATATTATTCAATAATTACAAGGTCATTACCTTCGAGAACGGAATCTCCTTTATTTACGTTGATTGCAGTGATTGTACCGTCTTTGTCGGCATTGATATTGTTTTCCATCTTCATGGCTTCAAGGATAATGATGGTCTGTCCTCTCTTCACTGCATCACCTACTTTGACTTTGATGTCTAGGATAACACCCGGAAGTGGTGACTTCACACCTGATTTGCCTGTAGAGGGAGCAGCTGGCTTCACTACCGGAGTCGGAGCAGGAGCCGGAGTGGTAGGACGTGTTACCGGTTTAACAACCACTTTCGGTGCCTTTTCCATTTCTACCTTGTAGGGGGTACCGTTCACTTCTACATGAGCGATGTTTTCATCGATATCTCCAATGGTAACTTTATATGTATTACCGTTGATTTTATATTTATATTCTTTCATTGTTTTATCAATTTATAGGTGGTTACTTTTTCAGAGGAGTTTCACGCAATGTGTAAATCTTCGAACTCCATGGTGAATAGCTGCGTTTTACACGGGTGATAGTAAGAACAGTGTCTTCCACATCGTGTACATCGCTTTGCATCTCGTGCATGGCCATGGCAATAGCAGCAAATATCTCTCCCGGAGCTTCGCCCAGTTTCTTTTCTTTGGCTTCCTGTTTGTCAGTAATACCTTTAGCCTTCATTGCATTACGTTTGCTGAGGCTTACAGATGCTTTGCCAACAATTTTGAAAGCAATGAAAAGCAGAATCAAACCGCAAAATACTACACTCATGGCAGAAATAGACATACCGATACCATTGCTGTCATGCTCTTCGAATTTCTCCATCTTGGCATTGCTGTCGATGGTTTTGTTGTTGGTACTCGGAGTTACGTATTTCTCTGCACTACCGTCTTTAACTTCCCATTGAGAAGCAGCATCACTTACACGTCCGTAAGATTGATTGGTCTTCAATACTCCGGCAGGGATAGTAACTTGATCAATCAAGTTACGGCCAGAATCAAATAAGCCGATCCAGTTCTCTTTTTCTGGGTCCAATGTGAAGTTTGTATGGAATGTACCACGTCTTGGTTCTCCGTCTGCCCAGAATAATGAGTGCTGACGTGGTTTTACCAAAGTCAATACATCACCTTTGGGGATGAAGTAAGTAGTAGTGTCACCGGGTTGGCTGCTTGCCCTTAATAAGCATGCTGCGAGGTCGGCACTACCATATGATCTATTGAATATTTCAATCCATGCGCTGTGCAAGCCGTAGTCGTCCTGATAATTACCTTCGTTGGTAATCAGTACTTCATTCAGCAGCAGCTTATTGTTCGATCTTTTCTCTCCGCAGGAAGAGCATACACCTAACACCAGCAGCAAGGTAAAGAATATTCCGATTTTTGTTTTATTCATATAACTTGATTTTTTTGAGTTGACAAGGGAACAAGGTTACGAGTTGACAAGGCAGCCTTGTGTCTTGTTTCTTGTGACCTTGTCTACTGGGTTTTACAAAGGAATATTACCATGCTTCTTAGCCGGGTTAGTCAGTTTCTTAGTCTGCAACTGTTGCAAGGCGCGGATAATGCGGAAACGTGTGTTACGCGGTTCAATCACATCATCGATGTAACCATACTTGGCTGCATTATAAGGATTAGCAAACAGCTTGGTGTATTCAGCTTCTTTTTCTGCCAGGAATTGAGCAGGATTTTCCTGTTCCTTAGCTTCGCGGGCATACAATACCTCAACGGCACCGGCACCACCCATAACGGCAATTTCAGCAGTAGGCCATGCGTAGTTCATGTCACCGCGGAGTTGCTTACAACTCATTACGATGTGTGAACCACCGTAAGACTTACGCAATGTAACTGTTACCTTAGGTACAGTGGCCTCACCGTAAGCGTACAGCAACTTAGCACCGTGCAGAATTACCCCATTGTATTCCTGGCCTGTTCCCGGAAGGAATCCCGGAACGTCTACCAATGAAACGATAGGAATATTGAAAGCATCGCAGAAACGAACGAAACGACCACCCTTACGGGATGCGTTGCTGTCGAGCACACCTGCCAGATACTTCGGCTGGTTGGCAACGATACCTACGGACTGTCCGTTGAAACGTGCGAAACCGATAATGATATTCTTTGAGTAATCTTTCTGAACTTCAAGGAACTCACCGTTGTCAACGATAGCAGCAATTACTTCGTACATGTCATACGGCTTGTTCGGGCTATCGGGGATGATTTCATTCAGAGAATCTTCCAGACGGTCGATAGGATCGGTGCAATCTACGTAAGGAGCTTCTTCCAGGTTGTTCTGAGGAATGTAACTCAATAGTTTACGCAGCAAAGCCAAACCTTCTTCTTCAGTCTTGGCAGTGAAATGAGTTACACCTGATTTAGTAGAGTGAACACTTGCGCCACCCAGATTTTCCTGAGTTACGTCTTCACCCGTTACAGTCTTCACCACCTTCGGACCGGTAAGGAACATATAAGAAGTACCTTCCATCATCAACGTGAAGTCAGTCAGTGCAGGAGAGTAAACAGCACCACCGGCACAAGGACCGAAGATACCTGAAATCTGCGGGATAACACCTGATGCCAGGATGTTGCGCTGGAAGATTTCAGCATAACCTGCCAAAGCATTGATACCTTCTTGGATACGTGCACCACCCGAGTCGTTGATACCGATACAAGGAGCACCCATTTTCATAGCCTGATCCATAATCTTACAGATCTTCAGAGACATCGTTTCAGACAAAGAACCGGCAGAAACCGTAAAGTCCTGTGCGAACAGATAGACCAAACGACCGTCGATAGTACCGCAACCGGTCACAACACCATCACCGGGATAGTGTTTCTTTTCCATACCGAAGTTGGTACATCTGTGCTCTACAAACATATCCATTTCTTCGAAACTACCTTCGTCGAGAAGCATGGCTATACGCTCACGAGCTGTATATTTACCTTTCTCATGCTGTTTGGCAATCGCTTTTTCACCACCACCCAGACGTGCTGCCGCACGGCGATCTATAAGCTCTTTAATCTTTTCAAGTTGATTACTCATTTTATTAAATATAATGGGTTAATACTATTTTTTTATTGTGAATTATGAATTACAAATGACGAACTGCCTGTAAAATAAGTAATTCGTCATTCCTAATTTCGTAATTAGTGCATATTATTCCGGCTTTTCGCAAAGTTCTGTCAATACGCCCAGTGTTGATTTCGGGTGTAAGAAAGCAATGTTCAGACCTTCAGCACCTTTGCGCGGAGCCTTGTCGATCAGGCGAACACCTGCCGCTTCTACTTCAGCCAATGCGTTAGCTACACCGTCTTCAATAGCAAATGCCACGTGATGAACGCCTGCACCTTTGTTTTCGATGAACTTAGCAATAGTACTTTCGGGAGAGGTCGGTTCGAGAAGTTCGATTTTAGTGTCACCAACTTTCAGAAAAGCGGTTTTAACTTTCTGGTCTTCTACAGTTTCGATGTTGTAGCATTTCAGACCCAATACGTTCTCGTAATACGGCAGGGCTTCTTCAATGCTCTTTACGGCAATGCCCAGATGCTCAATGTGTGAAATCTTCATAACTATATTTATTAATGTTGGTATAATGTCTTAATTAAAGGCATAAAACAGCACAAAGAAAGAGATTTCTTCCTTAATAAAGAAATTTTTCGTCAATTAATTATTGGATATTTGAAGTTTAGAAAGTTTTTTTTAGACTTCTGTTCAGAAGTCGAGCAACAGGCGGACATTAATTTGACGGGATGTCAGGTAATTGGGTACTGCAAACTGGTTATTTCGGGTGTCTGTTACCCAATAATAGGAGTTGACGTTACTGATATTTAGCAAATTGAAAATATCAACCCCCAACCAAAGGCTGCGGATGCCGCACTGATTTTCGCGTTCACTGCGGTCGATAATACAGCGGGACATACCTATATCTACACGTCGGTAAGGGGATGTACGGAATACGGCAGCCTCGCGTCCGCTATGCGGGGGACCGAAGGGAAGACCTCCGGCAAGTGTGCCTTTCAGGTTCATTTTCCACTTGCGGCTACCGGGAAAATAGTCCGTAAAATAGAGCGAAAGACGGTAGCGCTGATCGGTGGGGCGGGGGAGCCATTGTCCGTTTATTTTCTCTTCGGTTTTCATCAGGGAGAAGCTCAGCCAGGAGTCTGTTCCGGGAACAAATTCACCGAACAGTTTCATGTCGATACCGGTGGCGTAACCTTTGGAAAGGTTGCGTCCGTAATAACTGATCCGTACATTATCTATATTGTAAGGGATGAGATTGCTCAACGCTTTGTAATACACTTCCATAGAGAAGCGGAACGGGCGGTCCATGGCACGGAAATTATAGTCGCCGCCTGCCACGAAGTGCAGGGAGCGTTGCGAACGTATGTCATGGTTCAGGGATACGGTAGCTATCCCGTCCACCCGGGTGGTATCCCGGAATTCTTTATAGAACGGTGCCTGGTAATAGACTCCGGCGGCTACTCTCAGGGTGAATTTCTCATTGAATGCCGGAATCAGAGCCAGGGAGGCACGCGGACTGAAGATGAATTCTTTGTTCCAGTCCCAGTAACTGCCCCGTATGCCGGCGGTCAGGGTGAATAGTCCGGCGGTAGAGCGGAAGCGGTATGTATCTTGCAGGTAAAATCCGTATCGTTTGCTGTTCGTTTCGTTGCGTGAGCGGAGGGTGTAGAATAGTACCGGCCCTTCGGAAGTTTGCGGCATGGAGTATCCGGCAGAGTCGCGCATTTCCCATTCGCGCATCCGGTCTTTGATACGCTCCCGTTTGAACTCCGCACCCCATTGCAGGGAGTGGTTTTTCAGTCGGTGGCGGCCTGTGATGGAATAACTTTGTACCTCTGCGGTAAGGTAATTGCGGGCATGTTCCATGTAAGTTCCCACGCCGATGGTTTCGGAAGTTTCCTCTTCGTTGGCAGTGCCGTCTGCTTGCGTTCCGCTGTCCAGGGAGTTCAGCCAGTATTGCCCGGTGATGTCGTACGTTTCCTGTTCTTTTGTGTGGAAGGCGGAGGCTTGCAGGGTCAGGCTGTTCTGTTCGTTCAGCCGGTAGGTGGCATAGGCGGTTCCGAACAGGGTGCGGAATAAATCTTTCTCCTGCCCTTCAAAATAGACCTTAAACTCACGTACATTGCTGAGAGTGCCGAAGCGAGTGTAGCGGTCTTCCGGCTGGAAATTATAGCGGTTTTCTGAAATATTGCCGATGACACCTACCTCCCAACGCTTCGAAGGCGTCCAGTTCAGATAAGTCTGATAGTCGATATAACGCGGGTCGTATTCTCCTTTTGTATCCAGTGTACCCAGCAGATATTGGTTGGTTTTATAACGGATGCCGTTTGTCCAGGTTAGCTTTTTGGTGGCGATTCCTACGTATGCCGAGGCTCCCAACAGGCTGACGGAGGCGCTTCCTTCCATCCGTTCGGGTTTCTTGTAAGTGATGTCCAGCACGGATGACATCTTATCCCCGTACTTGGCCTCATAGCCTCCCGTGGAGAAGCCGACGGATTGTACCATATCGGGGTTGATGAAACTCAATCCTTCCTGTTGCCCGGAACGGATCAGCAAGGGACGGTATATTTCAATGCCGTTGACGTACACCATGTTCTCGTCGAAACTGCCGCCGCGCACGTTGTATTGCGAGCTGAGTTCGTTGTTGCTACTCACTCCGGCCTGCGTGGCTATCACGGCCTCTATGCTTCCGCCCGAAGCGTCGGGGGCCAGGCGGTTTTGTTTGGTTTCTATCTGTTGGATGGTTCCGGTTTGCCGGCGACGCTCTGTTACGCTCACTTCGCCCAATTCAAAGTTCATCGGGGGCAAGGTTATGTTCAGGCTGATATTTCCCTGTGGACGTACTAATTTTCGTTTACGGGTCTGGTATCCCAGCATGGAGAAGATGACCGTTACACTGTCCCGGCTCTCGAACTTCAGTGAATACCGTCCTTTCAGGTTGCTGACTGTGCCTATAGCCGTTCCTTCCAATCGTATTGTTGCCAATTCAATCGGATTACCATTTTCATCCGTAATCGTTCCGCCTATCTTGACTGTTTTCTGGGCAAGGGCAGGAGTGGAGAATAGTATTATAAGAGATGTCAGTAACCAAAAATGTCTCATACCTTTTCTATAACGGAGAAACTTCCCGAAACGTATATCAGGAGGTAAAAAAGAGCTTTTAACTTTATTTTTTATAGGTTAGTGTCACATATGTTACAACTCCAATCCGTGCTTCGTTCTATCTTTGCAGAAAAAATAGATTATGGAACAGTTACATGCTCATGAAGTCCTTCACATGATGGAAGGCAATAGTTATTCGGAGTCATCATTGAAAGAGGCAATCATCCGGAAATTCGGTGAGCACCAGCATTTTTATACTTGCTCGGCAGAAGATATGGATGCGGATAAATTGATAGAGTTTCTGAAAGCGAAAGGTAAGTTTATACCTGCTGATGATGGATTTACGGTGGATATAACGAAGGTTTGCAGCCATTGATGCTGATACATTCGTCTTCTCCGTACCAAGTCCGTGTCAAGTCCAAGTAAAAGTACTTTTATACGGACCAGATACGGACTTGACAGGGTTAAGATAGGGCTTTGGGACTGAAAAATGAAGCAGCAGAATCTGTTCTTCAAGATGAATTTCTCTAAATGGATGTGCGGAGCAAAAAAAAATCTGAATACATATTTGCAATAAAACAATTTGTACCTTTGTAGCCGAATACAATATTGAAACTATGGGAATTGTAATAGGAATAGACGTTGGCGGAAGTACTACAAAGATTGTAGGAATCAACGGAGAACAGATACAGTCGCCGATGTTTATCACTGCGACTGATCCGGTTACTTCTTTGTTCGGGGCTTTTGGGAAGTATATTTATGATAACGGTATTCAGCTTTCGGATATAGAGCAAGTGATGCTGACAGGTGTGGGTAGTGCATTTGTAGATAGTCCATTGTATGGTTTACCCACGAACAAGGTCGATGAGTTTATAGCTAATGGATTGGGGGCACGTCATGCTACGGATATTGATCAGCTGATTGTGGTAAGCATGGGAACGGGCACTTCTTTCGTAAGAATCAACGGAGAAAAGATAGAGCATATTGGGGGTATGGCAATTGGCGGAGGTACTTTGCAGGGACTTTCCCGCTTGTTGCTGAAGACGCATGATTTCAGGCAGATTGCAGCAATTGCCGAGAAAGGTGACGTTACCCGTGTAAACTTACAGATCGGAGATATTTGCAATTGTCCTTTGCCGGATCTTCCGGTGCATGCCACTGCTTCGCTGTTCGGAAAAGCGGATAGCAACGCTTCGCAGGAAGATATTGCAAAAGGGATTATTTATATGGTGCTGCAAACGATAGGTGGTGCAGCGGTGTTGTCTGCGCTGAATGGTCCTATCAAAGATTTTGTCTTGATTGGTAATCTTACTAAATTTCCACAGTGTCATGAGGTTTTTCCGAATATGGAAAAGATATATGGGGTGCGCTTTCATATTCCACAATATGCGGAATATAGGACGGCGATAGGGGCGGCATTGGCGTATTTATCTAAGCATTAGCAGCCATTTCCATACAGGGATCACTTCTATTCTTGTATGATTATCCATTTGCAACACACTTTCCTCATCGAAAGTAATAATGAGGAGCCGTTTGCAAGGTAATACTTTGGATAATTTAATTAATGTATCCGTTTCACGCTCTTTGGTCTCCAGGTCTTTTATACTGTATGATACTTGTATGGCCCATTGTTCTTCGGGAATATAGAAATCGACTTCTACTCCTTTATTATAGAAGAATACGGAGTCTTCTCTTCCGAATTGACGAATCAGGCTGATTGCTACTAAGTTTTCGAGTAATGAGGTATTTCCGTCTATCAGGAATAAATTGAGTATTCCATTATCGGTGAAATAATATTTGCTGTTACTCTCTTTCTCTGCCAATTTGGCTGCAATATTGTTGATACGTTGAAGTAGCCAAGCTGATTCTGCATATTCAACATATTTTATGGCAGAAGTCGTACTGAGTTTGCTACCGGTAGTGGAAACTATATTGGCTATACGGTTGAAAGATATGGGTTGTTTTACGCTTTCCGCCAGTTTCTTTATCATTATCTTCAGACCGAAAGTGTTCGTTATGGCATTTCTGGCGGCAATATCTCCTAAATATATCTTTTGATATACACTGGTGAGATAGTTCCTTTTTGCTGCAAGAAGTGCACCTTCGGGGAAACCGCCATTATGAAAATAGTCAATAAAGCGATTTATTACGGCAGCTCTGGACTCTGTACTTAACAGCGATAATTCGTCATAAGCAATATGGTGAACATCCAGAAACTCTTTGAAACTGTATGGATACACATTGATAGTAATATATCTGCCTCCTAATGTGGTTTGTATATCGTTACTAAGCATTTTGGCATTGCTTCCGGTGATGTATACCTTATATTTTTCATCTGCTAAGCGACGGGCGAATTTTTCCCAACCCTCTACATTTTGTATTTCGTCAAGGAAGAGAATCGGCCTTTTACCATACATTTCAAGATGCGCTTCGATAATAAGATTGAGTTCGGAAACTCGTAATCCGTCTAAACGCTCATCTTCAAAATTGATATACAACATATTGTCCCATCCGATGCCTTTGGTAAGTAATTGCTGGATGCGTTGGTAAATTAAGAAAGATTTTCCAGCGCGTCTTATGCCTACAAGTACATAATTTCCAAAGTCATCAAAATGGAAATCTCTTTTGAAGACTTTATATCGCTGAACCTCTCTCTGATTGTCCAGCATGACTGATTTTAAGATTTGCTTATCCATATTGTTTAATCTGTTAGATAAAAATATATTTGCATTATCCAATTCTTTGGATGAAATGAATTGCTTTTTATCCAATCGTTTGGACAAAGATACCTGGAATTTCCGTAAAAAAGCAATAAAGGGGGCTAAAACTTATGTTCTATTTCAAGAAAAGCACCTGAATACTTGATTTCGGCTTTTTAATGTCGTATATTTGTATTCGTGATCTTAATTCAGATTCAACTTTAAATTAGCATAAGAGGAGGAGCAATGCTCCTCCTCTTATGCTAATTTCCCTTTTAATGCCATCCGAAAAGCCACATCTGATCTTCCTGAATGCCACACTTCAAGGCCTCAAATGCCACAGTTCAACGGATGAAACATGTGGCTTTTGAAATGCTTAGGTGTGGTATTTGCCTTGTTTAAGTATGGCATTTACATCGTCAGTTTGTAGCAAACACACCATCTATCCAAGTGAAACGCATCATCTGTTCAAGGTAAACAGACCATCTGTTTTGGAAGTATGCCAGTGGTGCAGTTGATTATCGAAAAGAGCTTAGAGGAGTTAATAATATGTAAATCTGCTCTTGACAAGAATCCGTTTTTTAAGGTTATAGCAGCTTCAACCGGAAGATTTCATCGAACTTTTGGGTGATAAATCTATCGCTTTCGTCATAAAGGCGGTAAATATCTTCTGTAGACGGTGTCTGTGATGTGCGCCATGTTTCTATTTTCGAATAGAGTGTTCTGAACAGTTCCTGCTCTATTTCTTCGTTTAACTGCATATATCCATTTCCTTGTTTATTGAACAACAATTCCCAATTAAAGTAGGTCTCGGCATTATTGCCACGCGTGTAGCTATATACCCGGTCGCGAAGTTGTGAAGTGGCATCGCATAACGGACTATGATATTTATCACCTTGTACGGATAGCAAACGGGGCAATTTTCTGGATGCTCCCTTTGCCCATACCGGAATGGCAGGAGTCACGGGAGGATAGCCAATGACGGTCCACATTGTGGTGAATGAAGCATCTTCACCCGGTTTCACTCCTTGGATAGCTACGGCACAGGATGATTTCTTGCGGGCAATGAAGTCTTGCTCCACGAACCAACCATTGGTTTGCGGTTTATTAAATAGTCCGCTTTTCAAATCTATTCCCATCAACGGGTTGGCAAAAGAACGGGACAGGTGGCTGAACAACCATTCCGGAGTAATCTCCTTAGTGGCGGAAGCGGTGAAGATTTCCTGTTCGGCCTGCTGATAACGTACATATCCGGCACCCTCGTTCAGCTTGCCACTCACAGAGAAATTAGCACGGACTATGTATCCGTGAGGTGCCACCGACGGATCATTCACATCGTATTCTGTGTAGTGAGTATAATCTACCTCGAAATAAGCCCCGTTGCCCTGGGCATCAATTACGCCATAGTTGGTTTCTACTTTCATAGGGCGTGCCAACGTGTCCAGGTAGTGCTTGAAGTCATCCACCGTGGCACAGATTTCCAAGGCACGCTTCATTAGACTTCCGTTTCGGCTTCCCGTCTTTTCCCCCTCTTTTTTCTCTATCAGATTGTAGGATACGGTGTTCATGATGGAGAATCCAGCCTCATTGGTTCCTATCCAGATGGAACGGGGATTTTTGGCATAACCGGTTACAGCTATGAAATTATATTTTTCTCCTTTCATATATCTTACACAGTTTAGAAGATCGCTGGTATCACGGTTCTTCCACATAATAGGACGTCCGTCCGGGGTTATCTTACCCGAAATGATGGCTGAAGTGCAGGCGTAAAGTGTTTCCATACTTGCTGCCAGCAGAAGAAAAAAGAAGCAGCTTAAAATAACATATATCCGTTTCATAATCATTGTTTTTTTATAAACCAACCTTTTAAAAACGCTGTCAGCAATACTGCAAGACCGGCAACCAGGCAAATACCTGCAAATAAGAATCCATATCCGTTCAGAAAAGCTACCGGAGCAAATGTGATTAATGAAATCTCTACTGGAGCAACGAACAAATATGCCAGTGCATAGCTGTCCAGGCAGCGACTTCGCATTTGGGGGTCTACCACGCGGAGCAAAGCAATGCCCATAGCCATTGTGCCCGTGAACCATCCCCAAGTAAAGATAGCTTTCTCGAACCAACATTCTTTCATTAGTTTACGAGCCATCACAAGCACGTATATCAAAGTTACTATCAGGCCGGATACCAATAATATAAGCAGAGGTATGATATACTCCATCACCACTGAAATTTTGATGGAAGCAATGCCGAAGACGACCAACAGGTCTGTAAATGTTCCACTGATATGTCCTACAGTTTGCGGGCAGATGTAGTTACTGACTTTAGTTTTGTCGAAGATCTTTTTAAAAAAAATGCCTATGACGAATGCGCAACTGAATACTGGTAATTCAAAACCCGGCATGAAGTAGGAGACTATCTTACTGATGCAATATCCTCCTAAAGCAACTGTGCAGACAATAATCAGATTGAAAGTCAGCGAGTCAATGGAGATAGATGAACAAGTGCTTTCTCCTATACTTTCACGTTTTTCATTCGGTAATAGTCCAGTGCGGAGTTCTTGAGGCAGGTCATCATAGTTGGCAAGAAATGAAGTGTAGTTTTTCTTTGTTCCCCATTTTATGATGACTAATCCCAGGATAACGGAAGCTACTATGCCAAAGGTAGCAGCCGTCATAGCTAAAGTGAGTATCTCATCATAACCGAACTGCCCAAAAGCCTGTCCAATGGCAGCTGCTGTGCCATGTCCTCCGCAGAAGCCGCTTGGCATAGTGATGCCGAATGCTGGATTCAAAGGCCATATCTGATTCAGGATAAGCAGTCCGAGAAGAGCACCGAAAGCCCATTGTAATAACATCCCTGCCTGGGAATACGCCCACATACTTCCAATTGCAGCTCCGTCACCTTTTGCTTTTTGTGATGTAAGGGGCAGGGCGCCGAAGATGAAGGCTATCAGTATTCCGGCATAGACTCCGGTTTGGGTGGAAAGCGGGATTACATTGAAACCGTGGGGACCTAAAGCCAACCCCATAAACCCAGCCAGAAGGCTGGGTGGAATGAATAGTTTTTGAATCAGCTTTATTTTTACTCTCATGAGCTTGCCTATCAATAGCAACACAGAGATGATGCCTACGTCGACAAAAAGTGTCCAGGGAGTGAAATCTGTCATAAATATGTTTTTTATTTAATGCATTCGCTGAAGAATACGGCATTCATAAATAGTTTGCTTGTTCCGAACCAGTAAGAGCGGAAGTTCATGTCATCTGCAAATACAATGACGCAACCTGTTTTATAAGGTTTGGCAAAAACAGCCGGAGTATCTTTCAGCAGTTTTTGGTTCTTTGCAGAGAGGAAACCTGATAATAAAGGTTTGGAAGTGTAATGCAACGGGGAAATATATGGATCTGCATCTTTTCTGAAGATGATGTTTCCCTTCTTTATTACGGCTATCTCATCCTGGTCCAGTCCCCATGCCAACGGATGCGTTTTATCCAGATGGCAGTTCAGAATGACACCTGAGATTGTATTTCCGGCATTGGCAGTCTTCTTATCTTCATAAGTGAGATAAGCGGTTGAATCCGCCTTGATGGTGGTACTCTTGGTTTTCATTGTCAGGATACCAGCCTCGTTTACCCAATCATAAGCTTTGCCTGTGGCTATCAAAGTGCCACCATTGCCAATCCATTCTTTCAGAACGGCCGTGCTCGTTTTGCTTAATGCAGGAACTCCATTGGCCATCACGATGACATTGTAGGGTTGCAGCTTTTTGGCAGTCAGTATGTTATCTTCTATCAGCACGGGGCGCATCTGGAACCGTTTGTCCAGCAGATACCAGATTTCTCCGGAGTCGGGGATACCCATTGTCCGTCCTACTAATATAGCGACTTTGGGTTGCTTGATGGGCATATAGGAGGGACTTGCCAAATCTACATCTTCCATCAATCCGGTAGTGGCGGCATAGATATCTACGCCTGCTTCCTTGGAAAGGTTGAGCATCATGGCATAAATTTCATCCGAAGAAAGTGGCTGGTTTTGTGCCATGACTTGCACGGTTCCATATCCCATTTCTTTTTTTACATCACCGGAATGGAATGTGAACGGTTTACCGCTAACATTGATATAGAGACCTTTCTTTTGCAATTCATAAATCACTTTGGGTACATAAAATTCCCTGTTTTCGAAAATATATCCATAGTCGCTCTTCCCCCCGATGACCTGTCCCGGCTGGAAGGTGTTTTCTGTCACCGGCTCGCCCATCAGTCCGGCAGTGCTCTTTACCGGTGCATATTTCAGGTTGAAGGCATGTGGGAAGGTCCAGGTGGAAATATCATAAAAAGTACTGTCTATATATTCCAGACTATTTTCCATCAGAGCTTTTACCATCATGCTGTATTTTTGTTCTACAGGGATAATGTAGGCATCGTCTTTCCTGAATTGTTTGCCGTCGGCAGAAAAATCTTTAGCCAGACGATATACGTCAATCCGATGGTGCGCCATGTTTTCAAGAAAATGAAAAGCTACCGACTTGGAACCACGTGTGTCGAATACGTACCCTTTGACGGTTTCTTTCTTGGCATCGGCATTTGTCTTTTCATAATATTCTTTCTGATAAGTCAACAGGCGATCTTTCATCTTATATCCTGCTATTAGGGTAGCATAGGATGCCAATGCCTGGTTGCGTATGGTCCATGCGAAGGAACGGATGCCGTTTACAGTCATTCTGAGATGCCCCCGGGATGTTCCTTGTTCATACAGCAGGCAGACTGAACCGTGAATGTCACCATAAGCTGCTCCTTTCCCATAGTAATAATCATCATATCCTTCTTTCGAATAATATCCTGTCCCGATTTTATCCAGTTCTTTTGCGCAATAAGAAGAAATCTCAGCAGTCAGGTCCTGATTGAGTTGAGGGGTGAACGGGTGTGTGCGTTTAGGATGTCCAGGGCTGAAATAATAAGGGCGGGCAGAACCTTGTTCGTGCTGATCCACTACAATGTTGGGAAGCCAGTCGAAATAGGTGCTTAGTCCATTGATGCCTTCAGGATGTTGTGCCATTAACCAGTCGCGGTTACAGTCCGCCCAGTAATGGTTGGTGCGGCTGGAAGGCCAGGGCTCCAGAAACTCCCGTGAATTCAGATCACTCACGTCGGTCAGGCTGCGGGTAGTGTTCACCCAGGAGGCGAAACGGTTGATACCGTCCGGATTCGCGCCGGGAGTCATTACTATAATCGTATTGTCCAGCAGGTTTTTTATTTCCTTTCCTTCGGCAGCAGTCAGGAAATAGGCAATAGCCAGAGAAGCATTGACTCCGGAAGGTTCATTCCCGTGGATGCTGTAAATGAGGTTCACTACTATCGGCATATCCTTCAATGATAACGAACCGGACTGATTGACATCACTTAATTTGAAGTGCTCTTCTTTTATCTGGTCTATCTTTTTCTGATTTTCTGTTGAGGTAAAGACGACTTCCAGGAACGGGCGGTGCTGATACGTGCGTCCCATCTCCTTTACGGTAACCCTGCTGCTGGCGGCAGCCAGGGTTTCCATATATTTCACTACTTGTCCCCAATCTGCATGTTGTTGTCCGAGTTGAAAGCCGAGTACGCTTTCGGGAGTCGGGATGTTCTTATCATAAATATAATTGCTTTGGGGCAGGAAGTATGATAAATCGTAGGCGTATTTTTCGGGCTGCGGTTGTGCAGCGATGCCTGCTGCCAGTAGAAGCAGCAGGCATATAAAAGATATTTTTTTCATTATAATGGATTTTGTTTACATTCCGGGTTTACAGCACATTCGTCTTTGGGGAATACCCATTGCCACTCCTTGTGACCGACTTCTCTGTAACGGTTTTCTTCACCCATCGGATGGGCATCGTACATATTATAATTAGAAGCTTCGGGGTCCACATTGGTCGGCATGGTGGTATTGCTATTCCAGGGAGCATCGCTGTATCCTAATTCGGTGCGGGGTTTGGGACCTCTATCTAATGGCATGTTCAGGCGTTTTAAATCGAGGAAGCGGAATCCTTCTCCCCATAATTCAATACGTCTTTGGAACATCACCTCGTCTATCAGTTCCTCCCCGATCTTAGTAGATAGTTGATATTCCGGGTCACGGTGGTGAGCCAATGGATAGAGTGCATTGGCTGCTTCGGTATATTTGCCAGCACGAGCATAACCTTCAGCTTCAATCAACATCATCTCAGGTAGGCGCATCCAGGGAACATCACCACACTTGGCATTTTCATCGGCCAATAAGAACTTATTTGCCATATAGTTACGGATATAACCGCCAGTGGGGATGATTGGCTTGGGAGTTGTTTTGGGATCTTGTGCGCGAGGGAACCATAAAGTTTGGCGGATATCAGTATCCGAAATCTTATTGTATAGTAAGTTATAAATGGCGCGTGGTGTGTTTTTGTTATAACTTACATTTTTGTTCGACATAAAGCTATGGAAATCCTTTAATGTACCTGCTTGGTCTTCTTGTCCTTTCTTACCCCAAAGCCATTCGGTATTGGTCTGGTCGCTCATGCGGTTATTGAGAGTGGTATAGGTATCGTCTTGTAATTTGGCGCCTGACTTCTCAACCACTTGTTTGGCCATTTCCGCAGCTTCCAGCCACTTACCCTGTGTCAACAGGACACGTGACTTTAAGCCGCGCGCCACATGTACATCAATATGGGATTTATTCTCTTTCTTTAAAGTCGTTACGTGCGACAGCAATTCGATGGAGTTGTCCAAATCTTCATTGATTTGGGCATATACCAGTTCTACACTGGAACGGGGTAGATTCTCTGTCGAATTATCAGTACGCAGAATAACACCCAATTGTTCATTGCTTTCTCCTGCTTTATAACGTTCTCCCCAACATTGCACCAGATTGAAGTAAGCAAAAGCCCGGTAGGCTAAAGCTTGGCCCTTGATATAATCTCGTTCCTCTTGTGTGCCTATAGCATTGTCTATATTGAGAATAATCATATTGGCATTGGATATGAATCTGTAGAACAGTTTATAATGATATTCTAAATGGCTGGACGATACATTGCGGTGTAAAGTCCACTTTGCAGATGATTGGAATTGGGCATTGGCACGGGTGTATACCAGATCTTCTCCCATCATGTCCATCCATATCATGAAAGTTTGGAATCCTCCTTGTGCATACGAACTGGAGAGTGAGGGAGTATACATCAATTTATGCAAACCATTGATAGCCATCATTCCTCCGGCTGTGGTTTCAAACATTTGCGACTGATCTACAGTCTGGGTGGATTTAGTTTCCATGAAGCTGTCTGCACATGAACAGAACCCTATCATGAATGCAGAGAATGTTGCAAGTATTATCTTCTTCATACTATTTCTTTTCTAAGTGAATAAAACGTTTAGAATGTCAGATTAAGCCCCATTGTAAATACTCTGGACGGCAGATAAACATCTCCGTTACTGGCATAGCCTGAGATATTTTTACGTGGGTATATGCCTTGTCTCTTTGTAATCTGGAATACATTCTCGGCAGAGAAATAGAGTTTCAAATCGGATAGGCTGAAACGGCTAATCCAAGTTTTAGGAAAGGTATATCCGAAATTGATAGTGGATAGTTCCAGCATATTTGAGGAAACAAGCCATTGGGTAGACGAACCGGTCAGGTTAGTGGCGTCGCTTCCATTGGAAACTCGGGGTACATTGGTTATATCACCCGGTTTCTGCCAGCGTTTCAATATATCTACGTGCATGTTGGAATAAGATAACGAACCTGTACCCGGTGACATCAGGGAAGAATAGGCGGTGTCATACATCTTTCCACCCAATTGGTAGTAGAATGTCAAGGCAAGGCTGAATCCTTTATAGGTTAGGTTGGTACTGATACCACCGCTTACTTTAGGCATGGCATCACCGGAGTAATCTTCCAACGCTTCATTTATATCGGTGGTGTAAGTCGTTCCGTTCACATCGACCAATGACTCGGATTCTTTCAAAGCTGTTTCATTAGGCAAATAAAGACTGCTTCCGGTTGCCGGATCAACGCCCTTCCATTGTTTCAGATAAAATTCGTAACGGGAATGTCCTTCTTCTATTTTATGCTTACCACTGATGAATGGATCAACAGGTAAATCTGTAACCTTATTTTTGATGTGGGTAGCGTTTACATTCACATCCCAAGTAAAATCTTTCCGGTCGAATATATTTGTGTTTATTTCTACTTCTATGCCTCGGTTGTACATACTTCCTGCATTCATATCCTGAGACTCCATACCTGTGGAAAAAGATAGTGGAACAGAGAACAATAAATTACTTGACTTGCGATTGAAATACTCTATGCTACCTCTGATTTTATTGAGAAAACCAAATTCCACTGCAACGTCAAAGTTGCGCGATACTTCCCATTGCAGATTTTTGTTACCTAGCGAACTTTGAATATATCCGGCTTCCCCTGCATTTTGGGCATTTTCATAGGTAGCTCTCCACGGATAATAACCTCCAATGTCGTCATTTCCTACTTCACCGTAGGAAGCTCTCAGTTTTAATAAATCGATGAACTCGAATTTGCTCATGAATTTTTCTTTGTCAATGCGCCATCCACCTCCTATCGACCAGAAGTTACCCCAACGGGAATCTTTATAGAAACGTGACGAACCATCGCGGCGGAAAGAACCGGATACAAAGTATTTACTATTGTAATCGTAATTGAAACGTGAAAGATAGCCTTCTGTAGCATACTTGTGAGTATAGGAATTGGGAGTAGTATTCAAATTGGAATAGTTTCCCAATTCATAGTTGTTATCAAACTTCTGGTCCTTCATGGAAGCAGTCAGATAATTGTATTCATATTCATAACTTTCGTGCCCCAGCAAAATATCAAAATGATGTTTGTCTATTACTTTGGTATAAGTCAATAACTCATTAAAGGTCCAAGTTGTGGTGAATGAATTACTTTTTGTGGCAGTACCTGTATTTCCTTTTTCGGGATAGACGATGGCTGCTGAAGAAGATAAGTAGGAATTGGCTCCCACGCCTCCGTTGAAAGTAAACTTGAAATCTTTCAGGAAAGAGACTTCGGCATATACTTTTGCATTGAGGGTGTTCCGCTTTTTACTGTTATAATTCTTCTGTAATTCCAGTGCAGGATTGTTGCCTGAAACGTAGTCGCGGGCAGGAACTTCTATTCCATTTACAGAATAGCCGGTTCCGAAGTCGTAAATCAGATTGCCGTTGGCATCTCTTAAGTATTCACCGGTTTCCGGATTGTGTACGTGGATAGGATAGATAGGACCCACATAGCGTACAAATCGGAAGGGGTTAATATTGTTTCCTTGACTTTCATTCTGATTACCGTCACTATAACTCAGATTAGCTGACAAGTTGGTCCCGACTTTCAGCCATTTTGTGATTTGTGAATTGACGTTGGCGCGTGCAGTGTAGCGCTTGAATTGTGAACCAATGATGTAGCCATGTTCATTCGTGTAACCGATAGAAGTGAAATAATCACTTTTCTCCGTACCCCCACTGATAGAAACTGAGGCATCCGTACGGCTACCTAAGCGCTGAATAGCATCTTCCCAATCGGTGTCATTCGCCCACAGAAGCTGTGCATTGGGATTTACGACTCCCGTACTGCTGACCACTTGGTCACGTGGCATGTTGAAGGGATTATAAGAGAGGTTATCGAATAAATTGATTGCAGCTTCTGCGCCTGCTGTTTCCCAACTTTTTCCATCTCGTACATATTGATTGCGCAGATTTTCCCAGTAGAGCGTTACATAGTCGTTTACTCCTACCTTCTTGTAGTCGTTACTTTGTTTGGCAGTTATGCCCTGATTGAATTTAAGATTGACAGTCATTCTCTCTTTATGGCCTCTTTTTGTGGTAATCATAATCACACCGTTGGCGGCACGCGAGCCATAAAGCGCAGAAGACGCTGCATCTTTCAATACAGTTAAGCTCTCAATATCATTAGGATTTATACTACTGATAGAATTATCATAAGGCATGCCGTCTAAAACTATTAGCGGGCTATTGCTGGCTCCAAATGACCCTACGCCACGAATATAAATAGAGGGCTCAGAACCGGGTTGACCATTAGCGGTTGTCACTTGTACTCCCGATGTGGCACCCACCAGTGCATTGGTGATGGTTGTTACCGGTTTTGCTTCAAGTTTGTCCGCCTTTATCAGACTGGCAGAACCGGTGAATGAGCTCTTCTTTGAGGTACCATAAGCTACCACGATGACTTCATCCATCATCTGAGTATCACTTTCCATAATAATCGTCATATCAGACTGAATAGGAAGAGTCTGTGTCACTAACCCAACGAAAGAAATTCTGAGCTTCTTTGCATCTGTAGGCACATTGTTTAAAATAAATTTTCCATTAATGTCTGTAATAGCTCCGATACTGGTTCCTTCTACTAATACAGTAGCACCTACCACAGACATATTGTCTTCTTTGGAAATAACAGTTCCGCTCACCTTTCGGGTTTGTTGGCTTACTTCTGTCTGGATGGGGATAGCAATTGACACATTGCAAACTTCTGCTAATAAAAGCATCGTTAATAAAAGTGGCTTTTTTAGTCCGCAATGACTTCTGAGAAATTGCGCAACTGGTTTTAGTTTTGCGTAGTCCATATTAATTGAATTAATTACTAATGATGTCTCGCTGTGTGTGTAGTAGTTGAATAGATTTAATAGTTAGTGAATTATTAAATCTACGCACAAATATATAAAATGTATTTTAAAAAGCAAATAAAATGTAGTAATATTTACTTTTTAGCTTTCAAATTGCAATAATGTGTTATTTGTTTAGTCGTTATGCACATAATATGTGCTTCATCTTTGTGCATGTTTTATTTATGCACTTATTTGTATAAGTTTACATTCTTGGTTTTTACTTTGTTGTAATAATACTTTGTTTAGATAGTTCCTTTATCGTCTTTACTATTTTATAAAAGATGTAATGGAATTATGTATGCTTGTCTCCAAATAATAGTATGTACATATTGAAGTTGTAAAATGGAGTGGCGAAGGGGACATTTCTTTGGTTCAGACGTAAAATACTAGTGAAATATCGAATAGAACTTTTTGTTCTTCAAGAAAATACTCCTATCTTTGCGCCCGAATTTATGAGCTAATATAATGTCTCACTTAATTAATTATTAAACAACTTATTTTATTAATGGAAAATTTAAAGAATGTAGCGCCTGTTGAAGACTTCAACTGGGATGCTTATGAAAATGGCGAAACCTTCGGTGGTGCCAGCCACGAAGAGTTGGAAAAGGCTTACGACAGTACGCTTAACAAAGTTAACGACCGTGAGGTAGTTGACGGAACTGTAATCGCGATGAACAAACGTGAAGTTGTTGTGAACATCGGTTACAAATCAGACGGTA
>NZ_CAJLKP010000061.1 GCF_905207245.1 uncultured Bacteroides sp.
AAAAAGAAAAATGGTACTAACAAATAAAAGCTTTCAACTAAAGTGAAGAAGAACCACTAAATCCAGTACAGTACATCCCCTTAATGGGAACGCGCGTTCCCTGCCTTGGAAACTGTTGTTCCCTGGTACGGGGAAACTGCAAGTGACTTATATATAATTGATTAAGTGTTATAAGGTGGCTCTGTCCAGCAGCTCAAGATACAATCCGATTGCTTCTTCTATCTCCTTAATGAAGATGAACTCGTCTGCTGTATGGGAACGGCTGCTCTTTCCGGGTCCCATTTTCAAAGAAGGAAATGACATTAAAGCCTGGTCCGAAAGGGTAGGAGAACCGAAGGGGATACGGCCCATAGCAACGGCACGCTGCACTATCGGGTGCTTTTCTTCCACATGCGAAGAACTCAAACGGAAAGAACGGGCTTTTGCTTCACAGGAGATGTGTTTCTGTATTTCTTCAAATAGTTCCTGATTACTGTAACACTCATTACTACGAATATCTACTACGAAAGTACAGCGGTCAGGAATGACATTATGTTGAGTGCCGGCGTTTATTTGCGTCACGCTCATCTTTACAGGGCCCAACAGTGGGGAAACTTTCTCGAATTGGTAGTCGCGAAACCAGGCGATGTCTTCCAATACCTTATATATAGCATTATCTCCTTCGTTTCGTGCGGCATGTCCTGCTTTGCCGTAAGCGGTTACATCCAGTACCATCAATCCTTTTTCTGCGATGGCGGGTTGCATCTCGGTCGGTTCGCCAACAATGGCAAAGCTGATAGGGGGTAGTTCGGGCAATACACACTCGATGCCACCTTTTCCGGAAACTTCTTCTTCGCAGGAAGCCAGATAAATGAGATTGTACTTCTGTGACGTGCGGCAAAGTTGCAGGAAAACCTGCAACAGGCTGACTACACTTGCACCTGCATCGTTGCTACCCAGTCCGTATAGTTTTCCGTTACTTTCCATTGTCGGGGTAAACGGGTCTTTTCGCCAGCCATTTACGGCTTTCACTGTGTCGATGTGCGAGTTCAATAATAAAGTCGGTTTATTCAGGTCGAACATCGGGCTAAGGCACCATACATTATTACCTTTTCGTCCGGTTGCCATGCCTTGCAACTCAATGTAGTTTTGTAGATAATCCGCCGCTTTTTCTTCATCGCGACTAAGGGAAGGGATAGCAATCAGAGACTTAAGAACTCCGGTTGCTTCAGAAACCATTGTAGGTATATCGTAAGTCATACTTTAATCGAATAAATTATTATGATGCAAACTTACGGATAAATACTGAAATATGTTTAACTGGCAGGATAAAAATGCCATTTTATCCGTTGATGCCGGTGAATAAGGAAAGGGCAGCGTGTAGCAAGGTGAAAGGGAAATAGAAAAAGGGCGTTCAATGACGCCCTTTCCTAATTACTTTATGTTTTTAGAACATATAGCTCAAAGAAATCATCATGTTACGGTTCTTGTTATCTATATGATCGGCGTTGTCTATTAATCCCCAGTCATACCCGAAAGCAATCTGATATTTCTTGCAGAATTCAACACCGAATTTTAAGCCAATACCGAGGTCAAAGCGTTTCATACCACCACCGTCTTCATCAAAAACATTATCAGATGTATCCGACAAATCAATTCCATCGGTCTTAACTTTGCCAAAGAGGCCGATGGCAAGATAAGGACCTGCATTGCCGAAAACAGAGAAATTTTCATTCACTGCATACTTATAACCCATGTGTACGGGAATCTCTAAATAACAAGGATTATATTTGATATCATAGGAAACAAAATTTGCTTTTGCACCCTTTAGTGACAATAGGGCACCTAAATCCAAATATACTCCTTCGGCAATCTGTGGCAATCCCACTTCAGCCTTGGCTCCGGCATGGAAACCTACTTTACTGCTAAATGCATCGTTGGAAAAATTACTGGAGTTCAGACCAAGAGTAACACCCCATCTGAGGTTATCTTGTGCGTTGACACTTCCGAAACCTATCGCCAGTATGGCGATTAAAGCTAGAATCTTTTTCATGTTAGTTGAGTAATTGCGTTGATATTAAAAACTATCGGTTGCAAATATATACATATATTTCAGTTTCTTTAGAAAAACGAATAGAAATATGGGGCAACTACCCTTTTTTATAGTAAGATAGTACTAATATTGCGGAAGTATATACTAAATATTTAATTCTCAATATAGAAATAGTTTCAAATGAAACCACTACCTTTGTGCCGTATTTACCAATTTATGAATAATATGATTAATAACCATTTATCTGTCCTCGTGCATCGGCGGGCAGAGAAGTATGGCGATAAAGTGGCTCTGAAATATAGAGATTACGAAACGTCGCAATGGATACCCATCACCTGGAATCAATTCTCACAAACGGTACGACAAGTTGCGAATGCACTCGTAGAGCTAGGAGTGCAAGAAGAAGAAAATATAGGAATATTCTCTCAGAATAAGCCTGAATGTCTGTATGCGGACTTCGGTGCATTTGCTAACCGTGCCGTGACCATACCCCTGTATGCTACCAGTTCGCCCGCACAGGCGCAATATATCATTAATGATGCTCAGATACGGTATATCTTTGTAGGTGAACAGTTCCAATATGATGCCGCATTCAGTGTATTTGGTTTCTGCCAGTCATTACAGCAACTCATTATTTTCGACCGTGCCGTGGTGCGTGACCCGCGCGATATGACTTCCATCTATTTCGATGAATTTCTGGAAACCGGTAAAGGTTTGCCGAACAACGATATTGTAGAGGAACGCACTTCCCGTGCATCCGATGATGACCTTGCCAATATACTTTATACATCAGGCACAACAGGCGAACCGAAAGGTGTTATGCTGCATCACTCCAACTATATAGAGGCTTTCCGCATTCACGATATTCGTCTGGTAGACATGACCGACCAGGATGTTTCCATGAATTTCCTTCCATTGACGCATGTGTTCGAAAAAGCCTGGACATACCTCTGCATTTACAAAGGCGTGCAGATTTGCATCAACCTCCGTCCGGTAGATATCCAGACCACTATTAAAGAAATCCGTCCGACATTGATGTGCAGCGTTCCCCGTTTCTGGGAAAAGGTATATGCCGGGGTACAGGAAAAGATAGCCCAGGAAACCGGCTTGAAGAAAGCTATGATGCTGGATGCCATCAAGGTGGGTAAGATACACAATATCGACTATCTGCGTAAGGGTAAAACGCCGCCGTTGATGCTTCATCTGAAGTATAAGTTCTATGAAAAGACCGTCTATGCTTTGCTGAAAAAGACTATCGGTATTGAAAATGGCAATTTCTTCCCTACTGCCGGGGCTGCCGTACCCGATGAAATTTGTGAATTTGTTCATTCTGTAGGTATCAATATGCTGGTTGGCTATGGCCTGACTGAATCGACAGCCACTGTTTCCTGTTTCCTCAACCAAGGTTACGAAATAGGTTCCGTAGGTACCGTAATGCCCGATGTGGAAGTGAAAATCGGTGAAGAGAATGAAATCCTTCTGCGTGGAAAAACCATAACGAAGGGTTATTATAAGAAGGCTGAAGCTACTGCCGCAGCCATTGATAAGGATGGGTGGTTCCATACCGGTGATGCCGGTTACCTGAAAGGCGACCAGCTTTATCTGACTGAACGTATCAAGGACCTCTTCAAGACTTCCAACGGTAAGTATGTCAGTCCGCAAGCATTAGAAACCAAACTGGCCATCGACCGCTATATTGATCAGATTGCCATCATTGCCGACCAACGCAAGTTTGTGTCTGCCCTTATTGTTCCTGTCTATGGTTTTGTGAAGGATTATGCCAAGGAGAAAGGTATTGAATATAAGAATATGGAGGAACTTCTGCAGCATCCTAAGATTCTTGGTTTGTTCCGTGCCCGCATAGACACCTTGCAACAGCAGTTTGCCCACTACGAACAGGTAAAACGTTTTACTCTGTTGCCCGAACCTTTCAGTATGGAACGTGGTGAACTGACCAATACATTGAAACTAAAACGCCCTGTAGTGGCAAAGAACTACAAGGAAGTGATAGATAAGATGTACGAAGAATAAGAAAGACACTCCTTTCAAATTATAAAATGAAATCTCCCTATTTATCTTTTACCTCATTCGGAAAAAGAAAATATGGGAGATTTTGCTTTAAAAGTGCACCATTATAATCAAAATATCCTGTTTGTTTTCTTTTCTTCTTCCTAATTTTGTATTAAATGAATGGCATAGCTTTACATAATTAATCAACTTAAAAGGATGAAAAGAATTATTATTTATTTGTTGCCTCTTCTACTACTATCCGGCTGCGGACAAGTGTCTTACAAAAACACCTCCTTGTCTCCTGAAGAACGTGCAGATCTGTTGGTGAAAGAACTGACACTGGAAGAAAAGGTACAACTCATGATGGATGGTTCCCGTCCCGTGGAACGATTGGGTATAAAACCATATAATTGGTGGAATGAGGCCTTGCATGGGGTTGCTCGTGCAGGGTTGGCTACCGTTTTTCCCCAGCCTATAGGTATGGCTGCGTCATTTAGCCCCGAAACGGTATATGATGTATTCACTGCCGTGTCTGATGAGGCGCGTGCCAAGAATACTTATTATTCATCTAAAGACAGCCGTGAGCGTTATCAGGGATTAACCATGTGGACGCCTACGGTCAATATTTATCGTGACCCGCGTTGGGGGAGAGGTATCGAAACCTATGGCGAAGACCCTTATCTTACAAGCCGGATGGGAGTAATGGTAGTAAAAGGGTTACAGGGCCCTGCAGACGGAAACTATGATAAGTTGCATGCTTGTGCCAAGCACTTTGCCGTACACTCCGGTCCCGAATGGAACCGCCATTCTTTTAATGCGGAGAATATCAAACCTCGCGATTTGTATGAAACATATTTGCCACCTTTCGAAGCTTTAGTGAAAGAGGGAGAAGTAAAAGAAGTGATGTGCGCTTACAACCGTTTTGAAGGGGAACCTTGTTGTGGCAGCAACCGCTTGTTAATGCAAATCTTACGTGATGAATGGGGGTTTGATGGTATAGTTGTATCCGATTGTGGTGCCATTGCCGATTTTTATAATGACCGTGGACATCACACGCATCCGGACGCTGAGTCTGCTTCTGCCGCTGCTGTAGTAAGTGGAACTGATTTGGAATGTGGTTCCAGCTATAAAGCTTTGGTGGAAAGTGTAAAGAAAGGGTTGATCTCTGAAGAAAAAGTAAATACTTCTGTGAAGCGTTTGTTGAAAGCCCGTTTCGAGCTGGGAGAAATGGATGATTTGGAAAAAGTATCCTGGGCAAAAATACCGTTCTCTGTAGTCGCTTCTGCTGCCCATGATTCATTGGCATTGAAAATAGCCCGTAAATCCATGACGTTACTGATGAATAAGGATAACTTCTTGCCGTTGAAGCGTGGAGGACTGACAGTAGCTGTTATGGGACCCAATGCCAATGATTCTGTCATGCAATGGGGAAATTACAATGGAATGCCGCCACACACCGTAACTATTCTGGATGGAGTGCGGAATTTGCTCGGCGTTGATGATAAACTGATTTATGAACAAGGTTGCCCGTGGGTAGAAAGAACCTTGATTCATAGTGCATTCAGCCAATGCAAGTCGGCGGATGGTCCTGGTTTCACTGCCCGTTACTGGAATAATCTGACGCGTGAAGGTAGCCCTGTGACTACTACTCAGGTCACCACTCCTTTCCGTTTCTGCACTTCGGGTGCCACGGTTTTCGCTCCGGGAGTAAATCTGACGGACTTCTCTGCTACTTATAATAGTGTATTTACTCCTGTACAATCCGGAGAAATCGTACTTGAAGTATACTGTTACGGAAACGGGCGTCTTCGTGTAAATGGAGAAGAGGTGAAAAGTTTTTTTAATAAGCATGGTGCCCGTAAAACGACTCATGCCATGAAAGTACAGGCCGGTCAATCCTATGATATAGAACTCGATTTTGAATATCTTCGGAGTGATGCTCAGTTAAACTTCGATCTTGGCTTTAAGAGAGAGGTCGATATTCAGAAATCCGTCGAGCAAGTGAAGGAGGCAGATATCATTATTTTTGCAAGTGGCATATCTCCTAGTCTTGAAGGAGAAGAAATGGGAGTCAACCTGCCTGGCTTTAAGAAAGGTGACCGTACGGATATTGAACTTCCGGCAGTTCAGCGTGAGCTGATTGATGCTTTGTACCGTGCCGGCAAAAAGATTGTTCTGGTTAACTGCTCCGGATCTCCTATTGGATTGGAACCTGAAACTAAGAAATGTGAAGCCATTCTGCAGGCTTGGTATCCGGGACAACAAGGTGGAACAGCAGTTGCCGAAGTGCTGTTTGGTGATTATAATCCGGCGGGTAGATTACCGGTAACATTCTATTGCAATGTATCTCAGCTTCCTGATTTCGAAGATTATAATATGACCGGGAGAACTTATAGATACATGCAGGATACCCCGCTGTTCTCATTCGGATATGGGTTGAGTTACACTACTTTCAGTTATGGCAAAGTTGTTCTTGATAGGAGCGAGGTTACTGCCGGACAAACTTTGAAGTTAACTGTTCCGGTCACAAATACGGGAAAACGTGGCGGTGAAGAAGTCGTTCAGGTTTATCTTAAAAGACAAGGTGATGCGGAAGGTCCTGTAAAAACACTACGTGCTTTCAAGCGTGTATTTATCCCAGTCGGACAGACTGTTAACATAGAGTTCGATTTGAAAGATAAGGAATTGGAGTGGTGGGATGAACAAACCAATACAGTGAGAGTCTGTTCGGGAACTTATGATATTATGGTAGGCGGCAGTTCGGAGGATGAATCTTTGCAACGAACTTTAGTTACCATAAAATAGTAATAACGGGTACTTCTTGAATATCAGATTACGCGGGGCACTTAAAGACCCGCGTAATTTGTATATCATCTGTTGGAAGTTATTTTCTCATGATCTGTGTGGAGTCGCAATGAATGATATGCACATTCTCCACATCCTTCTCTATATTTACTACCGGCTGATTGGCAATCGGCTTCTTTGAACGTACATCATTCAGGAATATGCCATTGCATTGTCTAAAGTAGAATGATGGTCCCTCGTCCACTGTAAAACTGACATTGTTAAATCGTATATCTGTTGCTGTTTCCGCTTTAAATCCTTGTTCGGCTACTATATTCATATTGGAAAAGGAGAGTTCGGATACAGGCATCTCTTCAATTCCTTTTATATATCCTATTCGTTTTATATCATTTCCTGTGACATTACTCAAATGAATATTGCGGAAGATAGGTGTACGTTCACTTATAGGCTCCACTTTCGATAAACGGTCATAAAATAAGTCGAAGATAAAGGCATCTCCCTGTATATTCTTCATCACAATATTGTCTACCCGGATATCTTCTACTATACCACCGCGCCCACGGGATGCTTTTAACCGGATACCGGCATTAGTCCCATCAAATACACAATTGGATATTGCCACTCTTTTTACTCCACCTGACATTTCACTACCGATGACTACTCCACCATGCCCGGAAAGCATAATGCAGTTGGTGATTGTAATATTCTCACAGGCTTTTCCATATTTACGTCCATCAGCATCACGTCCGGATTTGATGGTGATACAATCGTCTCCAACGCTGATAAGACAATCGGAGATGCGTACATTTCGGCAGGAACTCGGATTGATGCCATCCGTATTGGGACCTTTAGGATCGCTTGACGGATTATTGATAGTAACCCCATGTATTGTAACGTTATCACAAAATGCCGGATTGATAGTCCAGAAAGGAGAGTTTATGATCTTTACATTCTCGATAAGGATGTTGGTACATTCGTAGAACTGGATAAAAGGCGGGCGGAACATACGACGTTCCAATGAGGGTTTGTAATAGTCGGATATTTCCAGATCTTTATTAGCGTCCACCCACATCTGCTGCAGTTTATCCAAGGCGGGGAGTTTACCGCCGTTTTCTTTTATCACTTTCCGGGTATCAAATTCCCATAGCCACCATTTTAATCCGTTTCCATCCAGTGTACCGCGTCCGGAAATGGTTACATTATCTGCTGAGTGTGCATAAATCAGTGGTGATAAACTTTTCATCACAGTGCCTTCCCAACGTAAGGTGACGAAGGGCAGATAATCCTCAAACTTGTCGGAGAAACGCAAAACTGCACCCGATTCCAAGTACAGCGTTATGTTACTTTTCATGCGAATGGTAGCAGTAAGGTAAGTTCCGGCAGGGAAATAAATAGTTCCGCCACCTTCCGAAGCTGCTTTTTCAATGGTTCGGTTGATTAGTTCCGTACAGGACTTGGTACCTTTGGCATCTGCTCCCAACTGTTTCATGTCGAATGTGCGGGACATGGCTACCACGGCCACCATTATTCCCACAATAAAAATAGATAAACGTTTCATGGTTTGTCTTATGTTCTTTGATATGTGATATAATTTGTGAATACACGGCAAAGGTAGGCATTGGCGATATGCCAGAGGGGGACTTTTTGTGGAATAAGGAGTATTTATAGATTAGAATAAAACAAAATAGGAAAAGGGCTGCACTATTTAGCGCAACCCTTTTCCTATTTTTAAGAATCAGATAGATTAATATCCGAATATATCTTCTTGTTTCAATTCAATCACCGGACCTACTTTCTTCAAGGCATCCATATCCAGTTCTTTCTTATCACCGAGGATGGCGTATGTATAAGTGCGTCCCTTGATCCACTTATTCTGGAAATCGATGACATCCTTCAACGTCATGTTCTGTACATCCTTGTACAGTTGGATGCGGCTGTCTGTATTCTGTCCCAGATATTGAGCACTGATATAATCCCAGATAACATCCATCTTGATGGTACGATCAGTGCGCATACGGGCAATCATGCCATCTTTAGCCAGTTTGAAGGCGGCTTCTGATTCCGGCATGTTGTTGATGATATCATTGAATGTATTGATTGCATCTATCATCTTGTCATTCTGTGTGGCAATCTGAGTGCGCAGTGTATAAGGATCAGTCAGGTAAGACGGTTTCAGCATACCTGCCCATGCAGAGTAAGCTAGACCGCGGCTTTCGCGCATTTCCTGGAATACGATAGAGTTCATACCACCACCAAAGTATTCGTTATATAATTGACGGCCCGATTCGGCAGCAGGATCAAATTTCTCTCCCTTATTGGAAATCTGCGACATATAGATTTGCTTGGCATCATAAGGAGCGATGAATACCTTTGTTTCAGGTGTGAGTAGCGGTTCAAAATTGTTTCCTGCCGGAATCTCTTTCAAAGCTTCGGGCACCTGATGTTCTTTATTGATGATAGCAAGCAAATCATCTTGGCTGCTCGGACCGTAATAAAGAATACGATGCTTGAAACTATTCAGTTCTTTGATGCGATCAATCAGTTCTTGCGGATCCATGTAAGTCAGTTCCGATTCGCTCAGCAAGTTGGTGGCAGGAGATTTCGGACCATAAGTGGCATAACTCACCAGGCGTGAGAAGTTCTGCATCTGGTTCAGTTTTGCATCTTTACGAGCTTTCAATACGTCTTTAGCCATGTTGTCGTAAGCTTCTTTGTTCACTTGGGCGTTTGCCATCAGCTTTTCGAAGAGTTCCATAGCGGCAGGCATGTTCTCATTGAGACCAGAGAGTACTACATAAGTGCGCTTGCTGCCCGGTGATACGAAGAATGAACAGGCAAGACGATAGAACTCGCTCTTCACTTCTTCGGGAGTCATGTCGGCGGTACCGAGGTATTCGAGGTACTGGGCGGCAGTTCCGAGTGCTTTATCATTGTTGCTGCCCATGTCGAAGAGGTAAATCAACTGGAAGATATCGTTCGTGGTGTTCTGTTTGTAGAGCACGGGGAGGTCTGATTTAGCTTTCAGTTGGGAAAGATCTTTGGAGTAATCCAGGAATACCGGTTCGATGGGTTGCACCACACTTGCCTGTATCTCTTTCAGGAAGCTGCTGACAGTGTCACGGTTCATCACAATAGGGGTGATCTCCGGTTTCGACATTTTCTTTTCGTTCGGGTCTTTACCTTGTTTCTTATAAATGATGGCGTAGTTGTTATCTTTCAGATATTTGTTGGCGAAGGCTACAATGTCATCCTTCGTGAGTTTGGACATGCGGTCGAGGGCGGTTACTTCATCTGCCCAGTCGCTACCGTTTACGAATGATTCAACGAACATATCGGCACGTGCATCATTGTTTTCCAACTGCTGCATCTGATACAACTTGAAGTTGTTGATATTGGCTTCCAGCATCTTCTCGTCAAAGTCGCCGTCACGGAGTTTCTTCAACTCACCCAACATCAGATCTTTCACTTCGTCCAAAGTTTGTCCTTGTTTGGGGCGTCCCTGCATCATCAATGCGCTGTAATCACTCATTGTCATAGGGTAGCAATAAGAACTTAAGGTCTTTTGCTGCTGTGTAAGGTCAAGGTCGAACAGACCGGCTTGTCCGTTATAAAGTATCTGGGAAACTACTTGCAATGTTTCCACATCTTTGCTGGCAGCTCCGGGGAAACGCCATGCCAGGGCAACACTTTCTGCATCCGGACCAAACACTTCGCGTACAATTGGTGCGGTAATATCCGTTTCTTTCGGCAAATTCAGCTTCGGCAGGTCAGGGTTCGGTTTCAATCCGCCAAAGTATTTGTCGATAGTGGCAATCATCTGGTCGGGATCGAAATCACCAGAAAGACAGATAGCCATGTTGTTGGGCACATACCATTTCTTATAATATTCTTTGATATTCTTGATGGAAGGATTCTTCAGGTCTTCTTGTGTGCCGAGTACAGTTTGCGTGCCATAAGGATGGTGGGGGAAGAGGGAAGAAAGTACCGCTTCATATACTTTGCGCGGGTCGCGGGTCAGTGACATATTCTTTTCTTCGTAAACTGTCTCCAATTCTGTATGGAAACCACGGATTACGCAGTTTTCAAAGCGTTCTGCCTGAATTTTTGCCCAGTTGTCAACTTGATTGCTGGGGATGTCTTCGGTATAGCAGGTTACGTCGAAACTGGTGTAGGCATTCGTTCCGTTGGCACCGATGGCAGCCATCAGCTTGTCATACTCGTTGGGAATGGCATACTTGGACGCTTCGTAAGAGATGCTGTCTATTTTTGCATAAATGGCTTTGCGTTCAAGGCTGTCGGTAGTTTTGCGGTAGATTTCAAACTGCTCTTCAATCTGGTCGAGCAAAGGCTTTTCAATCTCATAATTCTGAGTACCGAAGTTGGTGGTACCTTTGAACATCAGGTGTTCAAAGTAGTGAGCTAATCCGGTGGTCTCTGCAGGGTCATTCTTTCCACCTACACGTACGGCAATGTACGTCTGTATACGCGGTGTTTCCTTATTAACGGTCATATAAACTTTCAAACCGTTGTCCAGAGTGTAGATGCGCGCTTTCAGCGGATCGTTGGGCACTGTTTCGTAACTGTACTTCGAAGTACAACTTCCTAAGCTTATCGCTACCAATAGGATAAGCATTAAACCAATTTGTCGGAATAGTTTGTTCATAAGCTGACTTATTAGATTGATAACTGCAAAAATATGCGTTTTTTTCATACCTTTGCACTCAAAAAGTAAATATTTTCAAAACTAACGGCTAATTTCAATCGTAAATAGGAATTATGATTACCATAGAACAACTGAAAGACGTCAAAGAGCGTACCGAAGCACTCTATCGCTATTTGGATATAGAAGGGAAGAAAATCCAGGTGGAAGAAGAACAGTTACGCACCCAGGCTCCGGGCTTTTGGGACGACCAGAAGGCTGCCGAGGCACAGATGAAAAAGGTGAAAGGTTTGCAACAATGGATATCCGGCTATAATGAAATAAAGACATTGTCGGAAGAATTGCAGTTATCTTTTGATTTCTATAAGGACGACCTCGTAACCGAGGAAGAAGTGGACGAAGCTTTTGCAAAAGCCTCTGCGGCTCTTGAAGCATTTGAACTGAAGAACATGCTTCGTGACGAAGCCGACCAGATGGACTGCGTATTGAAAATCAATTCCGGTGCAGGCGGCACAGAGAGTCAGGACTGGGCAAGCATGCTGATGCGTATGTATCTGCGTTATGCCGAAACCAACGGATATAAGGCTGTTATCTCTAACTTGCAGGAAGGTGATGAAGCGGGTATCAAAACCTGTACCATTGAGATTTCAGGTGATTATGCCTATGGCTACCTGAAAGGAGAAAACGGTGTGCATCGTCTGGTGCGTGTGTCTCCCTACAATGCACAGGGCAAGCGTATGACTTCTTTCGCTTCCGTTTTCGTAACCCCGTTGGTGGATGATACGATTGAAGTGAACATCAATGTTGCCAATATCTCTTGGGATACTTTCCGCTCCAGTGGTGCCGGTGGTCAGAATGTAAATAAGGTGGAGTCCGGCGTTCGTCTGCGCTACCAATTCAAGGACCCGTATACCGGTGAGGAAGAAGAAATCCTGATTGAAAATACCGAAACGCGCGACCAGCCCAAGAATCGTGAGAATGCAATGCGCCAGTTGCGCTCTATTTTATATGATAAGGAACTCCAACATCGCATGGCGGAACAGGCAAAGGTGGAAGCAGGCAAGAAAAAAATCGAATGGGGTTCGCAGATACGAAGCTATGTATTCGATGACCGCCGCGTGAAAGACCACAGAACCAATTTCCAGACTTCGGACGTGAACGGAGTGATGGACGGAAAATTGGATGGATTCATTAAAGCGTACCTGATGGAGTTTGCAGGACAAGAAGGATAAACCGTATCCCTGTTTTAAAATAAAAGATAATGGGTGTCATCTTTCATTCATAGGGTGGTACCCATTCTTATTATTAATGATTGCAGTACTTCAGAATTGCATCTTTAATCTCTGACTTCTTCTTTGCATCCTGTATAAAATCACTTATTAGATATATACGTGTCGTAGACTGTCCGATTCCAATTAATTTTCCTTTTTGATAATCAATGCTTTCATTCCAATTCTGATATCCTGATATTTCGTTTTCTTTTCTAAGGGTGATATGTGACTCGACTCCACCTATAACTCTGACATGGATCTTCACTTCATCATAACCTGCGAAAACTCTAGCCGGATTCACTGAATAATTAGAAGAAAAGATTTCATAACTGTAGTATTGGGCTTGTCTTTTTAAATCGACATCATACTGGTTTTTGTCATGCTTGGCAGTACAGGAAATCGACATATACCCTCCTAACAATATATCAGTAAGAACATGTGTTCCATATCTTATCACAATTTCGTCGCCACTGCATTTCTCTAAATCATCTATAAATTCTTTAGATAAGAAATTATATAAATACTCCGGATATGTATCGAAAAGAGTGAATCTGCCAGTCGGTCTAATATATTCAACCTTGTAAAACTCATTGCTTTGCAGGTTCTCTTCAGTGTTTCCTACATCTTCTGCAAATAAATTCAGTACTTCATCTCCAATCTTTGCATTCACTCTGCTGTTTAAATAGATATTATCAATGTATCGCTTTAAATTTTTTTCCCCATTGATAATAAAATCTCCACTTTGATAGAATCTGGACTTTTCCACTTCATTTTGTAAGCGGTCAATGTCGAGGACTCTACTCCTTATGTGCGTATATCCTTTAATGATACTTTTTTTGCAATCGAACCCTCTCCCTAACAGATCTATAAAGTTATATTCGGTATCATCTGTAGCAACTTCTATACGCAATGTTATGTCTGCACATTCTTGAGGTTTTACTTCGGGTGGTATAACTTCAGGCTTAGCCTCATTTTGCTGACAGCCCCAAAGGAAAAATGCTAATATCACAATCTGATAATAGTTCTGTTTCATGGTTTATGTTGTTATGTTAATATTTAAGTTCAAAAATAGCATATTATTCTTTATGTGGGAACTTTTTTATCAAATATTGTAATTTCAAATAAAAAATATAAGATGATGAGAATTTGTTAAAAGAAAAGATGCAACGTAAAGTTTAGAACTTTTGACCCAAACAGCCATTCTGAACTTTACGTTGATTAGCAATAGGTATTGTTATGATAATCTTAAGATATCATCTACTTTCTCATTTCTTATTTTGGTGGTATCACGATATTAAGCCATAAAGATTGATCATTTGGATTCCTGGGATGTAACTTATGGTCTGTAGTGCAAAAATATAATCCACTGTTTACATGCTTAAGCATATACTTGTCTTTTTGACCAGGTACACCTTCTATAGCCCATAACTGATCAGTCGAGCTTTCACTAAATCTTGGTAAATATATACTGCTTGATGAAGGAGTTACAAGTGCATAATCAATTGTTTGTTTTGTTCTTGTTCCGATACGATAATATTCACCATAAGGATAAAAGGTCCAATGTAACCTCCAAGCATCTGTGTCAGTTTCATCCCATGGATTAGCTTGACCCACTGGCAATCTGTTTATATAAGCATTTTGCTGTTGCCAAACATATTGAAGGTCCATTGCTGCAAGTATATACTGCTTGTTATTTGTTGTCAATGTATAATAGATGACGCCTAGTTCATAATCCAGGGTTTGCATAGTGTTCATATTTATTCTTTGCTTTTCACAATATCTCACAATAGCATCCTCTATTTCTTTCTTTTTAGAAGAATCATCTACAAAGTCACTTATAAAGTGTATTTCTGTTGTATTGTCTCCAATTCCAATAATCTGTTCTGTGGTTATATCCACACTGTTTAACCAGTCAGTAAGGTCTATATTGATAGGAGCCATTTCCCCTTTAATCGGATCAAATGAAATAGATGTATTTATTGCTGCTTTTCCACCATAAGTTTTAATTGTTATACTTACGTCTTTGAAATTTTTGAAACGACTCTGTGCTTCTGTGCTTCCGGTACCAGCAGTAAAATATTTAGAGTATAAGTCGGCTTCTTTTTTAAATGAACTTTCATTGGCGGTAGTCGTCATTTTAGCATTAAAAATGATACTGCTTACTCCCCCTAATAAGATGTCACTGAGAACATGTGTCCCAAATTTTTCCACTATTTTATCTCCTGTAGAATTCTTTAAACTATTCAAAAAATTATCTGTTAAAAAATATTTCAGATAAGAAGGGGCGACTTCAGAGAGTTTTAGTTTTCTTGTTACTTTCTCGGAGTTCACTCGATAAAAACAGTACGAACTGCTAAATCGAGATGAGTCGTTATAAAAACTCTTTAAATCAGCACTAAACAACTTCACGCCTAATTTATTAATCTCGGTACTAGCATTATATCTCGTATGCTGTCCACGGTTATATTCATCTAAATTGGCTCCCCATTCAGAATATAAATTTCCGCCGCCAGGGAGGATAGATTCTTCAATAAAACCAGGTTCCATTGCAATTTCTTCTCTTGTGATAGGATCACGCCCTCTCCCAGATTTAAGTCGATCTAAGTCAATGACTTGTAACTTCCCATAAACAGATCCTTTAAAAGCGCTAAGAGTACAATCATAACCGTACCCCAACAAATCGTATTTACGATCTCCAGCAGCCCTTGTTGTAAGATCAGTACTCTTTGCTGGCGTAAAATCTTCTAAATCAGTGTTGCAACTGAATAGAGTTAACAATAGTAATGCTAACGATAGAAAATGCTTTTTCATAATCTTTTCTTTTTAAATTAAACAATATCATAAGTGTCCTGAACTGTTTCTTGAATCGTTTATTAAATGTCCTTATGTTAATCTGTTATGTAATATTGACAGAGAAATGGTTGTAGTCCTCTGGCTAAAACAAGCTTCTGATTAATTAAGGTGTAAATAGCCCCCAAAGGGAGTACTCGCTATTCGTTAATTCAATAGTGTATATTTCTCCTTCTCTTATATTATTTAGCGGAAAGGAAAAAACTCGGTTGTCAAATATGGTAACGGCGTCTGAATAAACAATACTTTGGAATTCATTTAATATTGTTACTTGTAAGCAATCTAAGATAATCTCTGAATAGATGTAGATAGCGTTCCCATCATGAAAGACTTTGGGAATATAAGGGATTGAACGCTTGTCTTCACCCCAACTTCTTTCAATAACCTTGATATTTATCTGCTCTTTGTCATCTTTCTGTTTGGCAAAAGAGACTAATGGCATCATAATGCACATAAATACGACCAATTTTTCTTTCATATTATTTATTGTTTAGAAATTCTGGGCGTAAATGTACGTTGATATAAGGAACAGCGTTCGAAAATTTAGTACGGTTTTAGTACGGTTTTGATTTCAGAATATAAATAGTACTACCGTTTTCTCTCTAAAATGCTTGTATGAATTGATCCCATTTCTCAGGAGTGCCCTGTTGGCCGTGTACCTTCTCATATAATTTCTTGCGTGAAGAGGTTATGGCTTGTTTTGTGCGCAGTATGAGATTAGCAATACCTGTAGCTGGTATCGAGATTTTAAGTAATAGACAAATATGTAGCTCCTGTTCACTAATTTGAGGGTAGAGCGCGCAAAGACGCTTAGCAAATTCTCTGTATGCATTGTCCACTGCCGCTTGCAAATCAAGCCAGTTTGTAGCTGTCACTTTGCTCTTATTCTTGGCGGCTTGGTGGAAGTAAATGTAAATTTCAGATTGCTTTAAAGTAATTTCTAAAAGAGTTTGTTCTTTCTGTTCAGCTTCTATTTGTTTATTGACGTTTTCAAATGACTCTTTTTGCGCTTTTAGTAACTCTTGTTGTAATTCATTTTTTTCTTTTTGTGCAACCTGTAATTGCAACTCTAGATTATGGATATGTTTTTCATTTTTCTCAATGAATTGAATACTTCTTTGATACTGTTTTTCCTTTATTTCTTGTAATCTCTTTTGTTGCTCTTTCTTTTGTTCTCTTTTCCGTTTGGAGTATTGGAAATAGAGAAGGGTGCTTATAAACGATAATATGAGTATAAAGGTGAGGCTTAGTACTGCTACTTCTTGCTTAGTATTTATATCCTTTAGTTTTTGATTTTCCTTTTCTCGTAATTGATAGTTATATAAGGATTGCATTTTCCGTATAGTTTCTGTATCGGTTTGTTTCTTTATAGAGTCTGTATATGCCAAATACAAGTCGATGTAATCTAATGCCTCCTTATATTGATTTTTTAGTCTGAAGATATTACTTAACCCCTCATAGCCTCCTTGTTTACTATAGTAATTATTGAATTCTAATAATTTATGGTAATAGTGGTAAGCGGAATCTAAATTGCCTATTTGGAAGTATAAATCAGCTGTCGCAGAGAAGCGAGATACTAAATTTCTTGTCTTTTTTGCTTGCATGGAAATTTGTATTGCTTTTTCTGCCTTCGGGTACATTTTCAGTTGCGTATAAAGGCTGGCAAGTTCTCCTGAGATAACGCCTGTCAGATGTTCATTTTTCATAGCTTCTGCTTGTTTATATGCACTTTCATAGTAGAAGAGAGAACTGTCAGTATTGTTGTGTCCTGTAAATGCACGCCCGATATCACGTAAACTATATATCTGCCCAATGCTGTCGTTCGATAAGACATCATAATGATAGCTTTTTTTGAAAACGGATAATGCTTCATTGTATACCCTTTGGTACAAATACAATGTTCCCATCTGGCTATAAATCCTATTGATTAATTTATAATCCTTACTGTTTTGTGAAGCATCTAGAGCTTTTTGATAGTAATCTAGAGCCTGTGGTGCATCTTCTAAATCTCTGTAGACGCGTCCTGCATAGTAGTAGATTTCGGCTAGATGTTTCTTCTCCTTTTTCTTTTCATAATGTTTTAATACCTGGAGTATACTACTGTCTGAGGTATGTGTAATATAAGCCTTGTCTTTGGCCTTTATGCACATCAGTTGATAATACATTTGTGTTTCTTGGCTTTCAGTTGCTACTTTTTTTTTCATTGATGTTAATGCAATGATAGCACTGTCTGGATTTGTATTGGTAAGAGAGTCTATTGACAATAAGACTTTGAGATAGGGGTGATTCTCACACCCACTAAAACAATGTAAGAAAATGAGGGATAATAGATACATTGGAAGTAGTAATATTTGCTTTTTCATTGTCTTTAGTAGATATCGTGATTAATTGGTGCAAGTTATGAGAAAAATATGAATTAGCAAGAATACGTGTGCGGAATCTTGAGAAAATTTTATCCTCATCGTGCCTGGGATGCACTTGCTCCGTACCAACTCCGTACATTCTTCGCTCAGAGGTACCTCTAACCGAAGAATGTACGGAGCAAGTACGTCTCAGATACGGTTCGGGTACGAAGAGGATGTTATGCGGGCACAAACAAATTTCCTTCTTTTCTTTTGGATACTTCCCAAATTTCATGTTACTTTGTTATCAGTTGAACTTTAATACTAAGAACACATTATGGGAAAGAACAAGAAAAAGGTTACGCACAGTCGTAAAGAGGAAGAACAGGCTAAGAAAGTGTTGTTGATTATTGGTGTATCTGCATTGATACTGGTGTTGGTTATGCTGGTGGGATACTCTTTCTTAGGGAAATAAAGAATAGATGTCGCAAGAAATAGAACGGAAATTCCTCGTGACGGGGGAGTACAAATCAAAAGCGTATGAACAAAGCCGTATTGTGCAAGGTTATATCAGTAGTGCAAGAGGGCGGACTGTGCGGGTACGTATCCGTGACGGGAAAGGATACCTGACGATAAAAGGTGCCTCTAATGCTTCGGGCACCAGTCGCTATGAGTGGGAAAAGGAAATTCCGCTTGTGGAGGCCGAAGAGTTGATGAAACTCTGTGAGCCGGGTGTTATTGATAAAACCCGTTATTTGGTACATAGCGGAAAGCATACGTTTGAAGTCGATGAGTTCTACGGTGAAAACGAAGGACTGGTCGTTGCCGAAGTGGAACTGGCTTCGGAAGACGAGGCTTTTGAGAAACCCGACTTCATCGGCCGGGAAGTGACAGGCGATGTCCGTTATTATAATTCACAACTGATGAAGCGTCCATATACGGCTTGGTGAGATATTTACTTGCCTTGCTAATGGTTGCTAATCGGAACTATCTGAATGAATATGGAGCAACTTTATGAATACCTGCCAAGGGAATTGGTTACTTTTGTATTAGTGACGCTGTTCTCTTTATTAATAGGCCTTTCACAGCGGAAAATCAGCCTGAAGCGTGAAGGGGAAACGACGTTGTTCGGTACAGACCGCACGTTCACTTTCATAGGCATTCTGGGGTATCTGCTTTATATTCTCGACCCGGTGGAATATCGTCTGTTCATGGGCGGTGGTGCTATACTGGGTTTGTTGCTTGGTCTGAACTACTACGTCAAGCAAGCCCAGTTCCATGTATTCGGAGTCACTACCATTATCATTGCACTCATCACTTATTGTATCGCTCCCATCGTAGACACGCAACCTTCCTGGTTTTATGTCATGGTAGTGGTAACTGTTTTGCTCTTCACCGAGTTGAAGCATACTTTTACAGAACTGGCACAGCGCATGAAGAATGATGAGATGATTACCCTTGCCAAATTCTTGGCTATCAGTGGTATCATTCTTCCGATGTTGCCGAATGAGAACTTGATTCCCGATATTAATCTGACACCTTATACTGTTTGGCTGGCAACGGTAGTGGTGTCTGGCATTTCATACCTTTCTTATCTGCTGAGACGGTATGTATTCCACGAATCCGGTATTTTGGTATCCGGTATTATCGGAGGGTTGTATAGCAGCACGGCTACTATTTCCGTATTGGCTCGTAAGAGCCGTAAGGCACCTGCACAGGAAGCACCGGAATATGCTGCGGCGATGTTGTTAGCCGTTAGCATGATGTTTCTCCGTTTCCTTATATTAATAGGTATATTCAGTAGTGCAATTCTTGCTGCTATTTATCCTTATCTGCTCATTATGTCCGTGATTACGGCAGGGGTGGCCTGGTATCTGCACCGGAAACGTAAACCGGTTCCTGTGACGGGGGAGGCGGCGGAGGAAGAAGACAGCAGTAACCCGTTGGAATTTAAAGTAGCACTGATTTTTGCCGTCCTGTTCGTGATATTTACGATTGTGACACATTATACGCTGGTATATACCGGTACAGGCGGTTTGAATGTCTTGTCCTTTATTGCCGGGCTGAGTGACATCACTCCGTTTATCTTGAACCTGTTGCAAGGTTCGGGCGTTGCCGTGTTGGTGGTGACGGCTTGTTGCATGCAAGCCATTGTGAGCAATATTATCGTAAATATGTGTTATGCACTGTTCTTTGCTGGGGGGAAGAGTCCGTTGCGCCGGTGGGTGCTTCGTGGTTTTGGCTGTGTAATCGCGGTTAACGTTTGCTTGCTACTTTTCTTCTATTTGTTATAGATTTCTGCCGGATACTTACAAATATTCTCTATTATCCCCTTTCCTTTGTGCTTTTTTAACTCCGAAAATCTCGTAGCTAGAGAAAAACAGCCTATTTTTGCTGCATTCATTGTGACAAAATAGGTATAAGTAACGTCTAATACAAAAACAGTCAACTAATATTCATCAAACAAACAAAAACAGGAATGAAAATTAAATGCCCTTTGCTGCTCATTATGTTGGTAGTATCCTCATTAGTAGCGGCACAGAATGCGGCACCTCTATTCCAGATTAAGGGAGTTCTGCTAGACTCGCTGACTCAGGAGGGAGAACCTTACGCCACAATCAAAATCGTAAAAAAAGAAGCACCGGCCCATGCATTGAAGATGCTGGTGACAGACATGAAAGGTAAGTTTCAGGAGAAAGTTCCCGGAACGGGTAATTTTGTGATGACTATCTCTTCTACTGGTAGAAGCACTATTGTGAAGGATTTCACTGTAAAGGCTGGAGAGCAACTGGTGGACTTTGGTACGTTGTACATCGTGGACGCTGCCAATGAATTGGGACAGGTGGAAGTTGTTGCCCAGAAACCTTTGGTGAAGGTGGATGTGGATAAAATAGAGTATAACATCGAAGACGACCCCGATTCAAAAACCAACTCTGTGATAGAGATGCTGCGAAAAGTACCTCTCGTGACGGTGGATGGAGAAGATAATATCCAGGTAAACGGTAGTAGTAGCTTCAAAATACACGTGAACGGCAAGCCCAACAATATGATGAGCAATAACCCCAAGGAAGTGTTGAAGAGTATGCCTGCCAATACCATCAAATATATCGAAGTAATCACCTCACCGGGTGCAAAGTATGATGCTGAAGGTGTGGGAGGTATCCTTAATATTGTAACCGTTGGTAGCGGATTCGAAGGATATACCGCTACTTTTAGCGGCCGGGCCAGCAACATGGGGCTGGGTGGCGGTGCCTATGCCACCATCAAGCAAGGCAAGTTAACGCTGACAGGGAACTATAATTATAGCTACAATAGCCAGCCTACTAATTATTCAGATAGCTATCGGGAAGATTACAATTCTACCGATCAAAAGTATCTGGAGTCTACTAACGAATCGGATTATAGCGGACAATTCCAGCACGGTAATGTGGAGGCTAGTTATGAGATAGATACCCTGAGGCTCATTACAATGTCTGTGGGTATGTATGGCGGCGGAAATGATAATGATTCGAAGGGTAACACTGATATGTGGAACGCAGAACGTGATGCAAAGGCGTATAGCTATCGTACCTTAACGGAAGGCGATGGTTCGTGGTATTCTATTCGCGGTAACATCGATTATCAGCGCACTTCAAAGAAAAATAAAAACCGTATGCTCACCCTGTCCTACAAAATCAATACTCAGCCGCAGGAGAGTGACAATTACAACCGTTATCTGGACCGTTATCAGGTGCCTGAATCTTTCCAACTTTACAACTCGCACACCTTCGGTAAGACCAATACTACAGAGCATACTTTCCAGGTGGACTATACGACACCCATCGGCAAGTTGCATACCATAGAGACAGGTGTGAAGTATATCATCCGTAATAATACAAGTAAAAACAGCTTTGAGGAAGACAGGAGCAGTGACGGTAATGGCGACTATGTGTATAATGAGGATCGCAGTAGTAACTACAAACACCTGAATGACATTCTTGCCGCTTACCTGGGCTATACGCTGCGTTACAAGGACTTTACCTTCAAACCTGGTGTGCGCTTTGAACACACGGCACAGGATGTGCGCTACATCATCGGCGCGGGTGAAGATTTCAAGGTAAACTATAATGATGTGGTGCCTTCCGTATCTATGGGTATCAAACTTGGACCGACGCAGACATTGCGTGGAGGATATGACATGCGTATCTATCGTCCTGGTATTTGGTATTTGAATCCTTACTTTGATGATCGTAACCCGATGTTTATCAGCCAGGGTAATTCTGAATTGAAAAGTGAGAAAAGTCATGCGTTCAATCTAAGTTATAGTAGTTTTACAGCCAAGTTTAATGTAAATGTATCGTTGCGTCATTCGTTCAATAACAATGGAATTGAGAACGTAAGCCGTCTGATAGGTGAAGGTGGTGAATACTTTGGACCAGACCAGGAACATTTTGCTCCCGAAGGTGCTCTTTACAGTACATACGAGAATATAGGTAAGAGCCGTAATACCAATATGAGTTTATATTTTAATTGGAATGCATCACCCAAAACGCGTATTTATATCAATGGGCGTGGTGGCTATTCAGATCTCAAAAGTCCGTCGCGGAACTTACATAACTACGGTTGGCAAGGTTCTATGTATGGTGGTATCCAGCATACTTTCCCGTGGAAGTTGCGTGCTAGTTTGAATGCAGGCGGAAGCACACCTTACATCTCGCTGCAGGGAAAGGGTAGTGGCTATTCTTATTATAGCTTGAGCGTGAACCGCTCGTTCCTCAAGGATCGATTGACGGTGAGCGTCTATGGTTCGAACCTGTTCTCCAAGTATATGAACTTCAATAATACAACTTTCGGAGAGAATTTCTACTCTACCAGTAAGAGCCGTTATCCCAACCGTTCGTTCGGTATGAGCATCAGCTATCGCATTGGTGAATTGAGGGCCAGTGTGAAGAAAGCTGCCCGTTCTATCAGTAACGATGATGTGAAAGATGGCGGCGGTACTCAAGGCGGTGGCGGTGGAGAATAATCTATAGCCAAGAAATAAAAGGAGAGGAAGCTTTTGATAGGCTTCCTCTTTTTTTGTGGGTTATAGCTGATTCTAACTCTTTTATATCATAAGGTTACAATAATAAAACGTTGTTTTGTTTGAATTGCAAGAAAAATGTATATGAAATGCAGTACAGCGATAATTTTAAGGATGAACTAAGTAAATATATTCTTATCGCTCTCTGATATAATTTGTATGTTGATATGTTATTTATTGAAGGCAACCGGCTATATATTTGTTAATTGTCTTCTATATAGATATAGGAAATATCTAAAAAACTCTACAGATGATTGGGGATTTTTGTGGAAATATTAAATGATTTTAGAGGGGTAAATAAACTTACTAAGTTCAAGAAGAACTTGGCGCTTTTTGCTTTCTTTTTTATATTAAATGTATATATATGTGCGTATATACAAAGAAAATAAGCCACCTCATCGCTTGTAACTGCTAAATGAACTTTTTTAAGCTTCATTTAGGTTACGATTACAAAGATATGCGTTTTTTTGTAAAAACAATACATTTATGTTCTTTTTAACTCAGTAAAAATGAACTTAGGAAGAATGTAATCAAATAAATCAGTTTAGTGCCATTAATGCTATCGAATAGAGAGTATTACTTGCAATGTAGACAATACTTATAGTAAAGTGGCTTCATTATATAATTCATTTATTCTCATATCTAGTTTTCTACCTATCTATTCTTAGGCTTGAGCCTAATCTTATTTAAGAGCATACAAATTGCTATTATTGAATGAAATTATCTTTTATATGTTATATTGGCACACTTTGTTTCTACCCTTTTTATGATTTATCAAAATATCACCTCTGTAGAGCATATCGACAGGATAAAAGCATTTTAAAAACGTTCTTCTTGAACTAGCTATTTCTGAGACTGGAATGCTGTTTTTATTTACAAAATAAATGTAAGTGAGAAGTTGTATAAGATGTTTTGATGTAATTAGTTGGAAAGATATGTTTAATTGCTTATTCACATTATAAAATAACGAATATGCCAAATGCAAAAAAAACGCTTTCATTGGTGAATTATTGCATTGTATTTCTTGTATGCTACTTTTGCAATAGTTCAAAGTTGGAGGGTACTGTCAGAGTATCAACCCTCTATAATGATGCTGCTTTTAATGATAATTTCATGCTATCACCTGTTCCTCCCTTTTGAAAATGTTCGAAAGGCGAGAGGATCATCTTCTCTACTTTTCTATTTAAAGGATAAAATGGCAAGTTGTTAATTTGAACATATAGGAATTATTTGTCTGCAGGTATCTATTGTGTTTCAACTTTAGATTGGCATATTAATAATTTCTTGGATGATTATAACTGTTTGAAAAGGATAAGCAGTGTTCAATTACTTTTCTTGTGGATTTATTATGCCGGAGCTTTTAACTATTCATAAATATTATAAGATTTATTGATTACATATAGAGGTTTTGTTTTGCGAATTAGAGAATGTTATGCATTGCTGGTTCGTGTATTTATTAATTAAATTTGTTAGAATTATGAGAAAATTGTATCGATGTTTATTCCTGCTGAGTGCACTTGTCTTAGCTGGGGGAATGTGGAGTTGTTCGGATGATAATGACGAACCGGGTACTAATGGCGAACCTGTATTAGGAGTAGAAGCTCCTGCTTCGGATGCTCTGTTTGCAACTTCTGCTACTTTTAAATTGACTACTAAAGGAGCCGAATCCTATGTTTATAAAGTTATGGAAGGTGCTAATGTTGCAGAACCTGACCCCATTGTGGCTTATGCTGAAGCACAGGAGAATGGAACTATTGTGACTGTTACAGGTGATACGGACGAAGTATTAGTGGCTGGCTTGGAAGGAAATAAAGCATATACGATATTCTTTATTTTCAAGGTAGGCAATGAGTATAAGATTTACTCACAGAAGATTAATACTCCGAAATACTCGCAGATGGTGACGGTGATAAAAACGGATATGTTTTCCGTAACACTGCATGTGGAAGTGCCTGAAGATGTTTATTACTCTTTGGGATTTATTAGTATAGAGGATTATGAGACTTATAAGATACAGTATGGAAAAACTGATGCCGATTATGTAGTAGCAAACCCTTATGGAGGCATGCGTGATCCCCGATATAAAGGTCCTCAAAATATAACGATAGAAAATGGCGTTAATGCTTATGCAGGTGCTTTGAATGAAAAGGATTATGAAGATGATATTTATCCGTATGCTGTACATCCGGGAACTGGATATGTCATTTTTATAGGTCAATGTAATGAAGATGGTACTTCTGAGGGTTTTGTGAACTATATTGATAATGGTGGTGGTGACGATGATGATTGGGGTGTTTTAGGCTCTAAGTTACCCAATATCAAAGAGTATACAGAAGAAAAACCGATTAGCGAAAATATGGAATTTACAGGTCGTTATGCAAAAACTGTTCTGTTTACCCAAGCACCGCACAAAGGTACTGGTAGTGTAATGGCTCAGATAGACCGTGCGACAGAAAAGAGTGTTATGATTACTTATACCCCAAGTGATGACATTCTGCAATACGTGGTGGCATTGATTGACGATGCAGATTTGGAAATGTTCCTGAATTTTGTAGGGGGTGAAGACGGTTTGCAGATATCCGTTTTGAATGGTGGTGACCGATATGATGGTGTACAACAGCTTACTTACTCACTAACTCCCGGACACACTTATACTGCGTATGTTGTAGGTGTATATAATGAAGATGCTACTATACAAACATTGGATAAACTTGAAGGAATCAAGACGATTGTTTCAGATAAACCGGCTGTAGAATTTAAGGTGACTCCATTGAAAATGGAGAGTCCTTATCAGATAGGCTTCAATATCAAAGCTCCTAATGGTGACTGTGCTGCATTCAAGTATCTGCTGAACTATACTAAAGACTGGTATCCGGAATTAAATGGTATGGAAGGTGAAAATCTAGAAGAAAATATCGCCAGAATGGTGGCAACCTATGGACAGGGTATTAATGATGCCGATGTATTGGGCAAGATTAACAGTGCCGAAGGTTATGATATGGCTTTCTCTACAATGGATGATACTGAAAGCTGGTTGGTTTTGGAATCTTACAATGTGGACGAAAAGACTAAACTCTTCTATGACGGTGACAATTATAGAACTACATCGGCTCCTCTCAAAGCAGAAGAACCGGTAAACAGTGAACTATTCAGTAAACTCCAAGGTACTTGGACAGCTACGATGACCAATGCATCCGGTACGACTGTAACTTGCCCCGTAACGATTGCATCCGGTCCTGAACAAGTAGCTACTCTACCTGAGGATGTGAAACAGGGATTAGTGGAATACTTCGTTAAACAAGGAAAGACTCAGGCACAAGCGGAAGAACTTGTACTTAAGTACTTTGAGGAGTACAAAGAGGGAGCTGCATATTACACTCAGAAATATAAAAATATGAACTGTCTGGTAGCTACAGGATTTGCTTATGATGATTGGTACGCACCTCTTGCTACTTCCTGGGATTTATTCCACTCTACTGAGTATTCAGCTTATAATACGGATGAATTGTTCCGTGATTATGGTCCGAAGATGTTCTTGAAGATTGAGAAAGATGAAAATGGTGCGGATGCTGTTTCGATCATTACCACTCGTATGTTGGAAGATGGTTACAACTATTATCGTTATGTAGACCCATTGGCTGATTGGTACAGAACTTTGGTGTTGTGTGCATATAATACTGAAACTCCAGACAATTATTATACTTCTGACTTCCCGGTTGAGGTTTCTGCTGATATGAACACCGTTACTATTAAATCAGTGGAACAGGATGGAAAGATTTATAGTCCGGGCTTTGCAACAGAGTCTTATGGCTATCCCAATTGGAGCTTCCCAACTACTGCGGAAGGTATTGTCCTGACACGTACTGCGGATAAAGCCAGCACAGCTAAGGCTACCCGTAGTATCTCTAAGGTGACTCCTAAAGTTTCTGCCCGTAGTGGTAATCACTTCCGCAGAACTCGTACTCCATACGATTTCGTTTCTAGAACTCCGGTTCAGGGAAAGGTATTCTCTGTGGATAATATGAAGAAGAACCTGAAGAAATAATTTAGTATTATTATAAAGAACTTCTATGGGAGAATTCTCCCTTAGAGGTTCTTTAAATATTTTGATTATGAATAAATTAATCTATATTCTTTTTTTTCTCCTTTTCACCGTAGCGGCTTCTGCACAAGATGCGTGGCCGGATGTGAAAGTTGAGAATGCGAAGGGTGAAGTTATCAGTACACAGAATATACTTGGTGGGAAACCGGCAATTATTTCTTTCTGGGGTGTTACCTGCAAGCCTTGTCTGACAGAACTGAACACATTGAATGAACTGATGGAAGAGTGGCAAAAGGAAGTTGATTTCAACATTATTGCAGTTTCCATTGATGACAGCCGTTTCACAGCACGTGCGCGTTCCATGGCAAAAGGATTTGATTGGAACTTCATCTGCCTGTTCGATAAAAATCAGGACTTGAAGCGTGCGATGAATGTGATGCTGACACCGCAGACATTTGTCGTTGATGGTAATGGCAAGGTGGTTTATGCACATACTGGTTATACCCCAGGTAGTGAGTATGAATTATTGGAGCAACTTAAAGCAATCGGCAAATAATGAAACATATTTTATTCTTATTGTTGTTGGCCGGAGTTTGTATGCCGGAAGCATCAGCACAAGACAAAGGACGTTTGACCGGAGGATTGGAATCGAACAGTATCTACTATGTAAAAGATAGTAAGCTCAAGGATGGTAGCAGTGTTTATCCGGACGATCATTTCGGTAGCAATAACTACTTAAAGCTTGATTATACTAAGGGAAAGTTTGCTGCCGGAATTCAGTTGGAAGGCTATCTGCCTGCTTTGCAAGGGTATGACATGGGAGTCTATGGTGACAAGAAAGCCTTTCTGGGTGTGAAGTATGTCAGTTGGCAGGATGACAACTTTGGTTTCAGGGCGGGAGACATTTTCGAACAGTTTGGATCGGGGATGGTATTTCGTAGTTTTGAAGATCGTACGTTGGGTATCAATAACTCAATCGAAGGTCTCTTTGGCTCTTATACATATCAGGATTATATTACGGTGAAAGGCTTGTACGGACGTCCTCGCCTGTATGCCGACTATGTAGATTCTTGGGTGCGTGGTGCTGACCTCAGCCTCTCCCTGGCGAACTTTACCAATTGGCAGGGAGTTGTGCTCAACGTAGAAGGAAGCTATGTAAACCGCAATGAAGAAGTGCCCGAAGAAATGGCGAGCATAGCAAAACCCAATGTCGATATGTATTCGGCACGTGCTAACTTTGACTGGAATGGCCTTAATGGTCGTGTGGAGTATGTAGGTAAAGGGAAAGATGTATCACCCTCATTGATAGGAACAACAGCCAAAGGACATGGTTTGCTGGCAGAGCTGGGCTATAGCTATAACAGCTTTTCTATTTTAGGAACCTATCGTGAATTGAAATATATGAGCACAAAGCTTTCTCAGGAAGGTGAAGGAGTGGGAAACATCCTGAACTATCTGCCTGCTTTGACGCGCCAATATACCTATATGCTTGCCAACCTGAATCCTTATCAAAGCAATGGAGAGGGTGAGAAAGGCGGACAAATAGATATTTATTACTCTTTGCGCAACAAGAACGATCGCAGTAAATACTGGAACTTCCATGCCAATGGATCTACGTTCTATTCGGATAAAGCCACCACAGTGAAGTCACGTTTATTGTGGAGGGATATCAATGCAGACGTTGAACGCCAGTGGAACAAGCAATTGAAGACTACTTTCCTGGTATCCGTACAGGAATGGAGCCCTACCCACGGCTTGGATGACAAAACCTATGTATCGAATATATTTGTACTCGACGGACTGTATAAATTCGATAGAAAGAAATCGGTGCGTGCCGAAGTGCAGTATCTTTATTCACAGGATTATGAGAAAGATTGGATTGCCGGACTGATTGAATTCAATCTGGCACCTCGTTGGAGTTTCTCGCTGAGCGATATGTATAATATGGGCACTACGGAAGTGCACTATTACAATGGTTCGGTGAGCTATACCCGTAAGAACACACGTTTACAGCTAAGCTATGGCCGTAATCGTGCCGGATTTATCTGTTCGGGAGGCGTATGCCGATATACACCTGCCTACACAGGAGCTAACTTAACATTAACTACTTCATTCTAAAATCAACAAGACTTATGAAAAAATATTGGAATTTATTATTGTGTTCTCTTTTGCTGGTGTTTACCGTAGGATGTTCCGGTAACTCCGATGGTGATGAACCTGAAGGTGAGACAGGCGAATTGCTGTTGACATCTTCAGCAGCTTATATTGAGAATAACGGAACGGACCAGGCTGTATTTACCGTAATGAAAGGTAAGAAAAATGTGACTGCCGAAGCTAAGATTTATCAGAAGAAGGGTGGAAGTTATGATATTTTGCCTTCTACTTCTTTTTCCTCAAAAACACAAGGTGAATATTCTTTCTTCGCCAGCTATAATAATGAGATGTCTCCTACAATTACCGTAACGGTAACCAGTGGTCTGTTGGACTTGCCTGCGGACCCGCAACCGAATAAGTTTGAAGGTTTCAAGCACAACGTACTGGCAGTGCAAGCTACGAGTTTGGGATGTGTATATTGTCCTATGATGATTGCAGGGCTTACGGAGTATGAAAAGTTAGCCGAAAGTAAAAACACGTTGGTTGTGGCTGCACATGGAATAATGGATGGCGACGACATGATTTCAAATTATAGTACCGGTGTATTACAAGGGTTAGGTCTCAAGTCTGCCCCTGCATTGTTATTTAATATGCGTCCAAGCAGTGAAGCTTTGGAACTAAAATCTTCTGATACTCCGGCTAAAGTGGCTGCACGTATTCAGACTGCTGCCGGGGATTTCCTGAAAGCAGATGCTAATACGGCTATCAGTGCAGCAGTATCGGGTACCGAAACGTCAGGTTCTATCAAGGTGACGGCTGCGGTTAAAGTAGGCAAGACAGGCAAATACCGTATCTGTGCATGGATAGTGGAAGATAATATTTATGCAACCGGACAGTTGAACTCTTATCCTGCATTGGAGGCCGACTATGACTTTAAGCATCATAACAATGTGTTGCGTTGTACCTCTTCTGCCAGTCCGATAACGGGAGTAAATCTGGGAGGAAAAACAGAATGCCAGGCTGGTGAAACGTTGATGTTTTCACACGAATTCAGTTTGAGCAGCATGTCAGTTTCTAACTTAGCTAATACCCGCGTAGTGTTCATTGTAACTCAAAGCGAAAATGGAACACGCTACACTGTGGATAATGCGATTAGTTGCGGACTGAACAGTCAAGTGAAATTTGAATATAAATAAAATAAATCAAGAGAATGAAATTGAAATATTTATTCTTACTGTTGGCTGTTGCTGTGTTCAGCGGCTGTTCGGAAGATGATGAAGACCCCGTCCTTACTTTGCAGAAAACGGAACTGACCGCTAATGCAGAAGGTGGAGAATATATGATAGAAGTGACGAGTACCAGTGAATGGACTTTGTCGGAAGTGCCGGCATGGGTGGTAGCTGAGAGTTCTGCCACACAAGATAAGCTGGTGCTGAAAGTGAATGAGAATCTGGGACAAGAAAGTCGTTCGGCAGAGGTTACGTTGACTAATGCCGAGACTCTTTCGCAGAGGGTGACGATAAAGCAAGATGCTTATGCATTCTCGGAAAATCATTTCTATAAGTTGCCTGTCGTTTTCCATGTCCTCTATTGGAATCAGAATAATAAGTATCACTATGTGGAAGAAGGACACTTGCAGAAAGTATTGGACAGTGTGAACCAGTATTATGATAATTGCGGTGCTGGCATGAATTTTGATTTTGTGATGGCTACGGAAGATCCGGATGGCAATAAACTGGAGGAACCGGGAGTGAGTCGAGAGAAGTGGCAATATACCACAATGGATCCTTCTACATTTATGGGTAGTGGCGACCCAAAGTATAAAGACATCTTGTGGGACCCAAGCAAATATATCAATGTGGTTCTATATAATTTCTCCGACGACTTGGTACTGGGTATTGCTCAATTCCCTTGGTTGCCCGAACCTTTCGAAATGGATGGCATCAGCCAAGTAAAGAAGGGAGCCAACCTGAATGAAAACCCCTATCCGCAATGTGTGAGCATTAACAATAAGTATATTTATGATATTCCGAAAGGAACAAATGGTTATTCAATGTCGAATGTGGTTGCGACGCTTTCTCATGAATTGGGACATTTTCTGGGATTGTATCATGCTTTTAACCAGTTGCTGAATGGTAATACGAATAGTAATGAGGATTCTGACTACTGTACGGATACTCCTCCTTACAACAAGTATCAATATGATGTCAAATTGACGAACTATCTGACATATTACGGTGACATCACTACGACGACCTCTGATGGATATAAGGAATATGTGATGCGCACTAACAGTAAGACAGGCGTGCAGTTCCGTTCTACCAATATCATGGATTATGCAATTTCGGATGCCAATGCATTTACTGCCGAACAAGCTGCGCGGGTGAAATATATTTTGCATCATGCAGTCTTTATACCGGGGCCGAAAGATTATACCGGTACCGACTTTACAATTACGAGAAACAGTACTTCTGATTTCCGTTTCACTCCTCAATTCATAGAGTAGGAAGGATAAACGGGAAGTTCGGTGATACTTCTGACTGAAATGCGGGAAGCACGGAGAATCGAATAATCTCTCCGGTCTTCCCGCATTTTTTTATACTTCTATGTTATCGGGTCTGATTTCAGTTATCGGCATACTGCAGACAACTCACCGTACCGTCCATTGTCATAACAACCAACTTTCCTTTCCCTGCATTTATCAGGGAAGTGATGGCCGAATGAGAAACCTTGTGAGACCACGCGATGCCACTTCCGTCTGTCTTCACCGCATGGAGTACCCCAAACTCAGTAGGAATGAATACCAGACGTTCCGTCGTTTCCATCCGGGTAGGAATAAAGTTACTCTCGTATGGCATCAGTGTATTCCAGAGAGTAGTATACTTGCCATTAGAAATATCCACAGCAGTAATGTTATTCTTGATTCCTTTCACATACATGGTTCTTCCGTCCGGTGAGAAGCCGAGAGATTCCCGTCCTTTAGCTTCATCCGAAGCCCAGAGAATTTCTCCGTTTTTGGGTTGAAATGCCCGGATGAAATAATCGGAACTGAGGACAATGACCTGTTCGGCTTTCTTGTTTTGTTCGGCATAAGGCAGCACTACAGGCCAGCAGGCACCCGGCGAAAAATATCTGCCCCGTTTAGTGTCGAATTCCCAGACCTTCTTTCCACTCTTCCGGTCGATGGCATAGAACATGGCTCCCCAGGTTCCTATGTATACACGCTCCCTATCTACGGCGGGGCGTGCTTCTATATACCCCTGCAAGCCATCACAAGTCCAGTTCACAGTGCCGTCCGCCAGCTTTAGTGAGTAGAACTTGCCGTTACTGCTGCCGATGTAGATGGTTTCGTCAGCAACGACAGGACAGGCTACGATGGGATAGTTGGTGTTATGCCTCCAGCGTACAGTACCTTTCTTTTTGTCCAGCGCATAGATGAAACCGTCACAGGAAGAAACGATGACGAGTTTCGGAGTGATGAAAGGAGCGGAGAAAATTTTATTTCCGGTGGTGTAGGTCCATAAGGTTTTTCCGTTGGTGGCATTGAGCGCATGAACCACGCCTGCGGTATTGGTATAAATGTACAGATTGCCGTCAATGCTGGCTTGCGAGGCCACGTCAGTCACATCTTTGAGTTTCCATACCTCGCCGACCGAGGGATAAGTAGCGTTGATAGCAAAATCAGGGCGATAGTAAACCGTATCCTTTTTCTCGTTCAAAGGTGCCAGGTGAATAGTATTCCAGGCCGGTAGGGTTTCGGTCTTGATGATGCGTTCGCGGAATTCCAGTTTGTCGCCGCGCAGGGTAACGAGATTATATCCGCCTATCGGGTCTTGCCTCCTCAGTGAGGAACGGCCTATGACGGCGGGAATACCTTCGGCATCATAAGGATGGTTCGCATGCAGATGTCCGCCAAGTATGGCCTGAATGTTGCGGGTTTTGAGAATATCCACTACCTCGTACCAGTTGCTCAAATCCTGATTGATAGGAAAATGATTGATGAAAACAACAGGCTGCTCCGGGGGAGTGGCGCGCACAATGGAATCGAGCCACAGTATCTCTTCACGCGGAATGTGCGGCGGTCCCATGCGGAGGCTTGGCCCGGCACCACAGCCAATGAAGCGTACTCCTTGCCAGTCATGGCAAAAGTGGGATGCCCGAAAAATCTTATCGAACATGGTACAGCCATTTTCACTCCAATTCACGTCATGGTTGCCGGGAAGCAGAAAATAAGGCTTACGGAAATTCTTCAGAATCTCCTGCAACAGATAGAATTCTTTCGTATCTCCAAATTCCGTCACATCGCCGCTGAGAATGGTGAAGTCCACATCCGGGTTGGCATTGATGTCTTCAATGGATTGCCGCAGGTCATCCTCGGCATAGGCGAAAGAATTGAGATGTACATCGCTGAGCCAGGCAAAAGTAAAGGCTCGCTCTTTGCCGTCTTGTCCGTAAGAGAGGACTGACAGCGCCATCACGCAGATGGCCAATAAAACTCTTTTCATTAATTTGGGGGTATTAGTAAGTGTTACCCCCAAAGATAAAGAGTTTTAGTGGTAAAACCAGCGTTCATAATCAACTTTTTCGTAAAGCGGTGCGATGGTGACTTCTGTATTCGCATCTTTCTTCCCAAGCAGGAATTTATCTACAAAAGCTTCAACTTCAGGAAATTGACTAGTGGGTAGCTGGCAATGTCCATGTCCGCCTATGATGGAGAAGCCCATCCGGTCGGCAATGCCGAAAGTTTCCCATACCTTACGGGCGGCACGGCAGGAGACGTAACCCGATTCGTCCGCCAACCATACATAGTCCGGATTGCCGAGAACCAGTAATGCGCGTGGTGCTATCATGGCACATAGTTCATGATGGTCATACGGCAGTTTCGAAACATTTTCTTCTTTGTATTGGAACATGCTTTCCTTGAACCAGGCATGGCTGGTTCTGCCCAGGGTTTCTACTTCGCCCAGGGTTTCGGAGACACGCCAGGCTGCTGCGCCACCGCCACCCGGTTCCTGAGCGATGGTGAGTGCGATACGTTCGTCGAATGCCCCGGCAAAGAGAGCCATTTTTCCGGCAAAGGAACAACCGGATATGGCGAGGTGCTTGGTATCTATCTTGCTCTTTTTGCCTACAATTTCCAGCCCGTCGATGATGCGGCTTACTCCCCATGACCAGGCGCAATAAGCCCCCATGTCCGTGCGGTCGGGATATAGTTTGTTGATGGGTTCGTTGCCTCGCTTTTGGGTGTGCGACATGACCTGTGTGAAGTTGAATGCAATTTGCGCTATGTTGCGACTTGTGAAGATGGTGGGAGGAAGGCTGCCTGTCCCCCTGCCTATTCCGATGATAGCGGGGAAGGGGCCTTTGCCTTCCGGATAAGTGATTTTTGCTTTAAGAGTGAGCGTTTGTCCGTTCACCGTTACATGTACTCTGAGGGTATCATCCGTTATGTCGGCGGTAATATCTTTTCGGGATACTACGGGCTTTTCGCCTATTTCATAATGTTCTATTTCGCGGGCTATCTCAGCACGGCGGCGGCTCCAGTCCTTGAAGTGAGTGGAACGGCCGCTTCCGTCGGACCATTGAAAAGGGTCGGTCAGCGTTTTGACTACCGGTAATTCGTCAATGCCCGGTAGTACGGGGGTGGGATTCTTCATTCCCGTATTTTCCACACTATAAACCAGGGGAATTTTCTGTGCGGATGTAGAAGTGCCCATACCCAGCAGAATAATCAGTGCCAATAAATGTGTTTTCCTGTTTCTCATGTTTCTATTTCTTTTAGAGGTTTACATCTATTGGCAAAGATAGGCGATGTTTCTTTTGCTTGGACGGGAGGGTGTTACAGATACTTTCCATGACGTTACATCATTTGAAAGAATACATTATTTTTTCTTTGATGTAGAAATGATTCTTGCAGGCATGTTTTATTTCGCCGCCTGCCTATCGGAATGTAGTTTATCAGGCACTTTTATTTCGTTATACTATAGTCTCCCTTGCGTCTAACTATAGTGTAACGCAAGGGAGACTATAGTTATCCTTGCGTATAACTATAGTGCAACGAACCGGGAGCAGGCAATGAGGAAAATCTTATTGGGCAATGAAAGAAGTCTAAACAGCATCCATAAGATTACTTGAATCCCAACTTTTTTAATCCTGCCTGTATGTCAGGATGACTCATGAAGAGCTTCCACAGTAATCCGGTGCGGTAGTTTTCTATCATGACGGCTATTGGGCCTTGGTCGATGGCAAGGTAGCGTTGCGGATACCAGTTGTCCGTTTCACTGAAAGCATCATAGAACCCGTACGGGCCGAATGCCTTATCCCCCATTCCGTAAAGATGGTGCATAACTTCCAGTGAGTATTCCGGAGTATACACAATGGACGAAAGGGCGGCGGTGGGAGAGATGACTCCATAGTCACTCTGTTCATTCGGAGCGTGTGCGGCATATCCCTTGACGGAGTAGCTGGCAGTCAGGCCCCAGCAATTGGCACCAAAACCTTTCCAGCCTTTCGGATTGCGAATGCAATAAGCACGGTTGATTAGGGTCAGGTTGCGCATTTCGTTGAAATAGCTGGTGCAGTATTCATCTTTCAGTTCCGTCGGGTTCAGTCCGAGGAAAGAGTAATGTGCCCAGAAGAGCGGACCGGCCTCGCAGCCCTGATAGCGCAGGTGGAGTTTGATGTCTTCTACTTTATGCGGTTCTACGATGGCGCCGTTCTCTGTCCAACCTTTATGATAAACAGTAGCAGGAATCCCATGTGTAGGTGAGGCGGCTGCAAGGATGTACATGATGAGGCATTCATTGTAACCGTGTACGGGAAAGTTCATCTCCCAACCGTACTCGGGACTCCAATGCCAGTAGAGAACGTTCTGGTCGTTCTGGCGGTAGAAGTTCCAGTCCACATCGCGCCAAAGGGTGTCGATGCGTTTGGCAAGAACTTGTTCTGCGGCAGAACCGTTGATATAATACTGGTGCACGGCAAGAAGTCCTTGCATCAGAAAAGCAGTTTCCACCAGATCACCACCATTATCTTTTTGTCCGAAAGGTTTTACTTTTCCGGTATCCCCGTACCACCAATGCGGATAAGCACCATAGAAGCGGTCGGCTTTTTCGAGGAATGAAACGATACGTTCCATGCGGGCGAGCCCCTCGGCACGGGTAACGTAACCGCGGTCGATGCCTGCAAGCACTGCCATAATACCGAAGCCACTGCCTCCGGTGGTAACAACATTCTTGTCATTTTCGGGATAGACACCATCCATGTGGATACGTTCGCGTGCCAGTCCGCTATTGGGTTCGGCACCGTCCCAGAAGTAATTGAATGTTCTCCTTTGTACAGTGTCCATCAGAGCTTCGTCGCTTATACGATCCGGCTTTGCGCTCGGGCTTTTACATTGCGTAAAACACAGTAAAAGTGATAGTAACAATAAACTATATCGTGTTCTCATGGGGATGATTTGTTAGAAGGTTAGTTTTACGAGCACGGGATAATGGTCGGATAAGAAACCATTGTCCGGCGTATCCTTAACGACACGATAGCGGTCGATATTTGCTTCGTTGGTGGTGAAGACGTAGTCCAGCAATACACGTTTTTCCATTGGCAGGCGGCCGAAATCATGGAAAGTCCATGAGGGACCATAGGTCACAGTTGCCAGTTTTGCTGCATTCTTCATTTCGTTATCTTCCAATGTTTGTAGAGGCTCTTCGCCGGGAGTACAATTGAAGTCACCCGTGAGTATGGCGGGTGTGTGTGGGGCTATTTTCTTCATTTTATTCAGAATTAACCGGATACCTTCATTGCGGGCTGTTTTTCCGTCATTGTCCAGATGGGTGTTGAAGAAGGCAATTTTCTTACCGTTACTCTTTTCTTCCAATACGGCCCAGGTGGCGATGCGGTTATAAGATGCATCCCAGCCTTTTACACCGATGGTTTCAGGATGTTCGCTAAGGGCAAAGTTGCCGTACTCCACCAGTTTGAACCGCTCGGTATTGAAGAAAATCGGACAATATTCTCCGGCTTCTTTTCCGTCGTCACGTCCCACGCCAAGTGCAGTATATTGGGGAAGACCTTGTTTAAGGTCTTCCATCTGGTTGTGACATACTTCCTGCATACCCAACAAGTCCGGCTGGTAGTATGCAATCATCCGGCAGACATTATCCTTGCGGTACTTCCAGTTGTTGGCACTGTCCGAAGGTGCATCCAGCCGGATGTTAAAAGTCATGACGTCCAATGGCTGTACGTTTGATACGGACGTTCCCTTGCAACCGCAGAGAAATAACAGCAGACTTGCTATGCCGATGTATGTTAGGTTTTTCATATCTTTTTTATTTTAATGTCAGACGAGCTGTTTTTAGCACTTGGCTATTCCCTCCGACCATCAGGTCAAAGTCTCCCGGTTCGGCCACGTAGTTGAGGTCATAATCATAGAAGTGCAGCAGGTCCGGAGTGATTTTGAAAGATACCGTCTTGCTTTCACCCGCTTTGAGGAAAATCTTCTCAAAGCCTTTCAGTTCTTTGACCGGACGGGTAATACTTCCTACCAAGTCGCGGATATAAAGCTGTACCACTTCCGCACCATCACGTTTTCCGGTATTGGTTATCGTAACTTTGGCGGTAACAGAACCATTCTGTTCCATGGTCGGCGCACTTAAAGAAATGTCGCTGTACTGGAATGTGGTGTACGACAAACCGTAGCCGAACGGATACAACGGGTCATTGTCTACATCCAGATAGTTGGAACGGAACTTTTCGAACCATTTGCCTGCCGGCAACGGACGACCTGTATTCTTGTGAGCATAATAGATAGGTATCTGGCCTACATTCTTCGGGAATGTCATCGTCAGTTTACCGCTCGGATTAACATCACCGAACAATACATCGCCAATCG
>NZ_CAJLKP010000062.1 GCF_905207245.1 uncultured Bacteroides sp.
TGCTTCCATATGAATTTCTAATTTTAGAAGTGTCAACTTATTCAGTACACTACAAAGATTACGGTTGAAAAAGGGCTACACCATTTACCCGAAAGGGTATAACTATATGCCCCAGATGGTGTAGCCATGTGCTTAAAAGGGTGTAGCCCTACCGGATAAAAGGGTGTTTTGCCCGAAATATGAGCGTAAACTTCCTCAGAAAAGGATTTTATCCGCTACTTTCCGACGTATCCCGTTCATTTCCATCAAGTCTATTTGATAAAAAAATCACCTTAAACAGACATATTGAATCGTTTACAAGAATATCGCCATACAATATCTCCCCTGTTTCCCACATACGCTTTCTATTTGCATTTTCCCAATAAAGATTCCCTGCATTCTTTTTCGTCAAGCACCGCAAGAAGGCAAAACACTCAATCCAGACATCGTTATCTCATATCTCTGCACGAAACGAGAAATGACAAATAAATTCAGCAAATAGAAGTAAACAGGAAGAACAAACGAGCTCGTATCACTTAATAACCGTCACAGTGCCTTCCGCCAGTTTCTTTTCCTTCATCGGAGCGGCAGCAGCATAGCCTAAAGCGGCACAACCATATATGCGGTGATTTTCGGGGATGCCCAGCTTCGTCAGGAAAGCACGCACATCAGGATCATCACAAGTTTGTCCCAACTGGTTTATCCAGCAGGAACCGATGCCGAGCGACTTGGCTGCAAGGAAAATATTCTGCATGGCACAGGCGCAATCCATGCTTGCCCACCACTGTGTCGGTTCGTTGGAAACGATGATAAGCGTAGGCGCATGATAATAACAGCAATACGTCCGGCTATGTCCGCGTTCCTGCAAACGGGGTTCATCGCTCTTGGCAAAAGCACCTTTAATCTTTTCGTTCAGTTCTTCCAGTACAGCGCCATTCTGAATAGCGGTGAAATGCCACGTCTGGAGCCCCATACCACTGGGGGCATAAGTTGCCGCTTCCAGAATGGCGCTTAAATCTTCCTGCGAAATCTGTTGTTCTGTATAAGCGCGTACACTGCGACGCGACTTGATGGCTTTTAAAACTTCATTCATACGCATTATTTTTTTGTCAACCCAATCTTCACATTCAGTCTGAAATAATACACACCGTTCTCTTTTTCAAGGAAACCATACTTATCCTTATCTACCGAACCTTTCTCCAAGCGAGTGTTCAGGTAGAGGAAATCGGCAAACGTGTGGCGCTCCGATTGATGATAGCAAAGCACCTCCCCTGCCGCATTTACCAGCAGAATGCCTTCTACGGCAGAGTCCGTACCGCTATAAATCTTTGCCGGACGCATGCCCAGGGCAAGTGCCAACAAGAACTGCTTCATCTTAAACTCGTAGAAGCCGTGTTTGTTAATCAACTCATCTTTTATCTTCAGGGGATTTATCTCTTTGATGCGTTCCGTCAACTCACTGACGCGGGAAATACCGTCGAGGTGCATCATGCGCACCATCTCCGCCAACATACGGGGGAAGTGCAAATCAATCATCAGCAGGTTGCAACGGAACACGCGGTCCGCCACATCGGAGTATTTCAGCACTCCGCCCAGACGCTCAATCATCAACATGCGCTCTGTTACCTCTGTAGGAGATTCCGGCACAGCATTTATCTTGTTCACCGTAGGCGTAGCAAACTTGATGCCCGACTGTTCCAGTTTCAGGTTTGCCGTGCGCCCGCCATCCAGCAACGGGTTCATCGCACTGAGCCGGCAACGGACATTAAATCCCGTCAACGGTGCTTCAGCATGCCAGAAGGCAATGGAGAAGTCCGTTCGGTCTTCCGTCTTCGCCTCCAGGTCGTAGATGTTGATGGCATCCAGAAATCCTTCCAAACCTTCGGGAACTTCAACCATATCGGACCCGACAGTTGTTTTCAACAATTCAAGTATCAGCTCTGCCGCCCCGTCAAAGTCTTCACGGGGCACACATTGCTCTTCTTTATCAGATGCAACGAATGTAGCTGCATTCATCGCACCACTGACAATGCGAACATTTTCCTGTTCTATATAATAACGACGTGTGCCGTCATGCTCTTCCCTTTGTATCAGTGCCACGGGCCAGCCCTCCATTTCAACCCTGCGGGCTTGCGATGTGCCCAATGAAACTTTTCCGTCCGCCAACAGGCGAAAGAATGTGTAGAGTTCGCCCAACTCACGCTTTGTTGCTTCAAATGCCATATATCTATATCTTTTTTATAAATGTGCACAAAGATAAGGAAATCCATACAAAAAAAGTGAATGGACAAACTATTTCCATGCGCAAACGTTCTATTTGAAACGTTGAACATTTAAAACCCGATGATATGGAAAAAGAAGAAAAGACAGTAGCCATCACGGCTACACCCAACGGGCCTTTCATTGTAGAAGGCAATTTCAAGTTAATTGACCGGGAAGGGAAAGCAGAAGTACGGACAGGAAGAATCGCCTTGTGCCGTTGCGGACGCTCCTATAAACAGCCCTTCTGCGATGGTACGCACCGGAAAATCCACTATAACGATTTATCTTTGAAATAGACGTACCGGAGAGATTCTCCGGGGAGCTGAGACATTACGCATCTTCTTCGAAGCGCAATGTCTCTACTTTTTCCAGACGTGCTCTCAGCTTCGGCATCATCGACTTACGGATACGAAGCACCATGCGGCAATCCATATCATAGGACTGTTCCAGCATTTCCGGTTCTTCTTCCTTGACAATGCGCATCACGTCATTCATAAAAGGATATTCAAACAGGAATGCCACCGTTTCATCCACCGTTTTTTCTATAATCTCAGCAGCAGCTATCGCTTCGGCAGCAGCAGCTTTATAGGCGACAATCAGTCCGCTCGTCCCCAACTTGATGCCACCGAAGTAGCGGACAACGATAATCAGTATATCAGTCAGTTCGTTGGAATTAATCTGTCCCAGGATAGGTTTTCCTGCCGTACCGGAAGGTTCTCCGTTATCATTGGCACGGAAATCCTTACGTTCGGCTCCCAACATATAGGCGTAGCAGACGTGGCGGGCATCATAATATTTCTTCTGATAAGTTTCCAGATGCGATTTTACCTCATCGACAGTACGCACAGGCAAAGCGATAGCAATGAATTTGCTACGCTTCTCGGTGTAAATCCCTTCGGAAGGGGCGTTTATGGTTTTGTAGGTATCTTCACTCATGCTGCAAAGATAGGGATTATTTAACTTTTTTGCTCGAAAAAGAGCATAGATGTTTATCTTTATGATATATTTATTATATTTGTAAAACATAACAATAGGAAAAAACAGATTATGGGTATGTATCAGGATCTCATGCTTGTAATTTAAGAATAACAAGATCCTTTATTACTAATACTTATCGCTATGAACAACAAGCTGTTTACCTTCCTCGACCCTCTATTGGGGTACATCGACAATGGACGCTTCTTCCGTGAACCTTTCCGCTGGCTCTATGTCATCTTTGCCGTACTAAATCTGCTGTTTCCTATTGCAATACTGGTGAAAGTCATTGACATGGGTTTCTTCAAGTTTGCTAAAGGGAAAGCAATCTTTGCTTTTATTCTGATATTTATTATTCTATGCGGTGGTGCATGGGGCAGTTATCTGCTTTGGATGAACCGGAAAAATAAATTGAAAGACATTATTCAAGAAAACAACGAATTCATCGCTATCCCTGTCGTATCCCATCTGACACAGACAATAGGTGAATGGCTCGGAATTTATATCGGTGTTATTGGTACGCTCTGCTCACTGATTATCGCACTCTTTGCGGCCAATGAGTTACAATATATCATGCCGGTATCTACAGGTATCTTCTTCCTCATGCCGATATACGGTTTCCTGATTGTTGTATTTGCCCGACTGCTTGCAGAGCTATATCGCGCTTTGGCAGTTATTGCCAATAACACCAAGAAGTTAGCAAAAACAGAAACAATAGTTGAAGATAAACTGGAAGATATAGAAGAAGTTTAAAGATAAATGAAGAAAGTAGTCATAGCCATTGACTCCTTTAAAGGATGTTTACCCTCGGCAGAGGCTGGAAAAGCTGCTGCCGAGGGTATTCGTTCCGTATACCCGAAATGTGAGATTCTTTGTCTGCCCATAGCCGATGGTGGTGAAGGGATGTTGGATGTCCTGATTGCGGCAACAAACGGACAAATGATTCATATCTCTGCTCACAGTCCTCTCATGGAGTGGCATGATACTTATTATGGCATTTCGGAAGACGGGAAAACAGCTTTCATAGAAATGGCAAGTATCAGCGGCTTACCTTTAGTTCCGCCGGAGAAAAGAAATCCAATGTTGACTACCACTTATGGCACCGGTGAACTTATCCGTAATGCATTGGAGCGCGGTTGCCGCAACTTTATCATTGGCATCGGTGGCAGTGCAACAAATGATGCCGGACTTGGAATGCTTCAGGCATTAGGATTCCGGTTCTTAGACAAAGAAGGAAAAGAATCAGGAATCGGTAACGGAGAATCATTGACCAAAGTGGACACAGTAGATATTACCCACATTCATCCGGCATTGAATAGCTGTCATTTTACGGTTGCCTGCGATGTACAAAATCCATTTTATGGTCCGGAAGGTGCTGCATATGTCTTTGCACCCCAAAAGGGAGCAGACAGGAAAATGGTAGAAATATTAGATGCAGGATTGCGACACTTTGCAGAAGTGACCCGCCATGCAACAGGAAAAGATATTTCCAATTACCCCGGAGCAGGTGCTGCCGGAGGTATGGGAGGTAGTTTGCTGGCTTTCCTGAATGCAGAACTGAAACCCGGTATACAACTGCTGTTGGATACACTTGATTTCAGCAATAAAATAAAGGGAACCGATTTAATTATCACTGGGGAAGGTAAAGCCGATAAGCAAACATTGATGGGTAAAGTACCTTCGGGGATACTCGCTGAGGCTCGTCGACAAGATATTCCGGTCATCTTGCTGGCAGGCAAAGTAGAAGATGCAGCAGAATTACAACAAGCGGGATTTCAAGGAGTATTCTCTATCAATCCCCCATTTTTATCATTAGAGCAAGCCATGCAACCGGATGTTGCACGTAAAAACATCCAACAGACGGTAGAAGCTATTTTTCTATAGCTTATGTACTACTTTACGACAACGTTTTATTTCCCGCTCCGTCAATCCGGGATGTTGTTTCGTTCCGCCTTTTTCAATGGCTGAAACGACTTTAAAACCGCTCCATTTCAGAATCTCCTTTAATGCTTTCACTACTCCTCTCGTCTGGTTGAAAAATATATTAAAAGGATACGGGGTGGTACAGGTACTTACAATAACCGCTTTCTTCCCTTTATGCAAACCGATAGGAATACCTCGTGAAGTCTCCCCCATCATGCCATACACCATACGGTCGAACATCACTTTCAGTTGTCCGGGTAGATTTCCCCAATAACAGGGAGCACCAATAATCAAAGCATCGGCCTCTTCTATCTGTTTCAAAACCCGTTGCGCATCATCTTCCGGCAGACAACACTTCAATTTTTCACGGCAACTCATGCATCCGATACAAGGACGAATACTCAAGTCGGCCACCCTTATAACAGAAACATCACCACCGTTGCCCTTAGCTTCTGCTTCCATCCATTGCAGCATTTTCGAAATATGTCCCTGCTTGCGGGGACTTCCGTTGATTATTAATATTTTCATAACTATACGGTATTACGCAATTCCCAATAACTTAACCTCAAATATTAAAGTGGAAAAAGCAGGAATAGGTCCACTGGCACGTGTACCGTATCCCATTGTATAGGGAATATAAACAATCCAATAATCTCCTACATGCATTCGTTGCAGGGCTATCTGCCAGCCTTCAATAACTTCATTCAGACGAAAAGCCTCAGGGCAATTCCGCTTCCAGGAGTTATCAAACTCACGGCCGTTTATCAGAGTGCCCCTATAGTGTACCGTCACGATGCTATTCAAGCGGGGAGTATTGCCATCGGTACCCTCTTCCAATATCCGATATAAAATGCCACAGGGTAACTCCTTTATATCTCCCTCTGTACGCAATGTTTCCAGATAACTTTCATTCTGTAACTTGTATGCTTCTTTTCTTCCCATATCTTATTATTAATTTAGTGTCTTCTGCTCTGCAAAAGTACAACATTTATAATAGCTGCCCAAAAACGGACTAAGCTCATATCATGATTTTGGAGATTATATGAATAAGCGGTATCTTTGCCCCATGAAAAAATTAGTTATTGTCGGATGTGGACGACTCGCCGGAATAGTTTCGGATGCAGTTGTCAATGGCTTGTTGCCTGATTATGATTTGATAGGAGTATATTCACGTACTGCAGAAAAAGCTGAACGCATTGTTACTAAAATGCAGCAACATGGAAAATCCTGTGTGGCATGCACTACCCCTGAAGATTTACTGGCACTAAAGCCGGATTATCTGGTAGAAGCAGCCTCTCCTGCTGCCATGAAGGAGTTTGCATTGCCCGCCTTGAAGAACGGTACTTCCATCGTCACCTTGTCTATCGGCGCACTGGCAGACACAGCTTTCTACCAGGAAGTGATAGAGACAGCCCAAGCAAATGGTACGCGTGTATACATCGTGTCCGGGGCTACCGGCGGATTTGATGTGCTGCGCACAGCCTCTCTGATGGGAAATGCAACCGCCAAGTTTTTTAATGAAAAGGGTCCTAATGCTTTGAAAGGAACTGCCGTATATGATGAAGCTCTGCAAACGGAACAACGTGTCGTTTTCTCAGGAAATGCCACTGAAGCCATCGCCATGTTCCCGACTAAAGTCAATGTAGCCGTTGCCGCCTCACTGGCTTCCGTTGGTCCCGAAAATATGCAAATGTCTATGCAGTCCACCCCCGGATTTGTGGGAGATACGCAAAGGGTAGAAATAAAAAATGACCAGGTTCATGCCGTAATCGATGTGTACAGCGCCACGGCTGAAATAGCAGGGTGGTCTGTGGTGAACACCCTGCTCAATATTACATCACCGATTGTATTTTTCTGATTCTATTAGCGGCAGTTATATGCTTCTATATTGGCCAGTACCTTCTCGCTCAGGCGGTCAAACGCCTGACGGGTGCGGCCTGTAGATACCTGCATACAGCGGACATGCGGATGGCTTAAAAGATGTACTCCGCCTAAAGCCCCCACTGTATCACAGAAACAAAGGTTATCCCCTTGCAACCACTTTACGAACGCAGGCTCGTCCCACGCTGGAGACAGCCCGGTATTGAACAATATCTTTTTATTTCCAAGTTGTCCGAACTCGGTCTCATGCAACAGTACTGTATTCTTATTGAGACAGCAGAAAACAACCTCGCTTTGGACAAGAAGTTCCTCCAACGGTAAGAAACGATATCCTTTGGCAACCGCATCCTCTTTTTCACTACGGGCAAAGTAGGCGATATCCGCCCCAAAGAATTTCAATGCATCGGCAATCATACCACCGGACTTGCCTAGTCCTATAACACCCACTTTCAGCCCTGTAATCTCCCGGGGCATTTCCTCCCACGGTTCCTGACCGAATCCATGCAGACAACGTACCAGTTCACTGACTACATATTCCACAACACCTTCATCACCATAATCCCGGATACCGGTTACAGTGATTCCCCGTTCGCTTGCATAACGAATGTCCACATTGGCACTCTCGGGCGAATATAATGAACAACACATGCCGATATATTTAATATCCAAACACTTTTCCAGCACACTCCTGTTTATCTGGGAAGTATAACTCAGAAGCACAGCATCGGCGTCTCCGATACGCGCTACAATTTCATCATCCCCTGCCGGAACATCAGGGTACATCACTACCTCTTCTGCATACGAATGCAGTGCTTTTTCTGCTGACGGAATCAGACTTACGGGTTCTATTGCTACAAGTTTACGAAACATAATTTTTTGATTTTAGAAACGGCGAAGTTAACAAAAAGAGTGATATAAAACAAAAAGAGCTGCCATCGATGATACGTGACAACTCTTTCTTACTATCTTTACGACAATACTTCTTCTTGTTTTTATGCGGACGGTCCTTTGCAATCCAACGCCCGCCATTGCGTTCCAGCTCTATCAAGCGGTTCGCTTCCTTGAATGCTGATATGGCATCCCTGCGTTTCTTTGTTTTCATTGTTCTATAAACTTTAAATGCGTTGCAAAGATAGTCAATAAAAACAAAACTATCCTCTGCTGCCCAAACTATTCTTATCCGGGTTTATTTCGGAAACCATATTGCGCACTTCCTTCTTATCGACCTTGGAATATAATCCCAATTGTCGTCCAGGTAATGTTTCTTCAGCATTTTTCTGCATCTTGCTCTTATCTTCGAGAGCCTTTTCTTCTTTTTTATCCATATTCTTATCTGGTTTAGGTTATTTACTAATATAGTAACACACAGATAATCCTTAAGGTTCTCTCTTAACGCAAAAAAGAGTTGCCAATGACTGACAACTCTTTTTTATCATAAGAAAATTCCTAAATTCCAGCGATTATTTCTTACTGAGCTTCAACTCTGCAATAAAGGCTGTGATAAGCCCGATACCTCCAAACGAAAGCACGCAAGCTCCATAAACCAAGGATACCGTCTCACGATAAACTCGCCAGTTGTCCACATCCTTATCCAAGTATCCGGGAATTGCCGACGTGCAAATTACAAAGCCTATCAACAATCCCAATCCCATGCCCACCAGCAGGCATCCTAATTTCAATGCCGAGAAAGAAAAATTGCCATAAAGTTTCGGCATACAAGCCACATCCGGGACATACTTATCCCCCATCTTCTCAATCAGCATCAGGCGCTCCTTCTTACATACAAACAATTCAAACAGTTTGTAAATTCCTAAAGTAATGATTGCCATAATCGTAGGCACCATAATAAAATCCATCATATTCGTTTCGTTTTAAATTAGTATTTTTGTTCCTTTGTACACTTTAGACGCAGGCTTCTTTGTGAGGTTACACATTCTGCGAAAAAAAATATTTCTTTCCGGATTCTGTAACCTTATATATAGAGTTGCGTCTAAAGAGCAAAATGGAGAATAACGAAACACATATTATCCGACGAATATTGAAAGGAGAAACTGCTCTGTACGAAAACTTTTTGAATCAGTACGGTCAACAGGTATTTTCCCTGATTGCCCGCATCATCTGCAATCAGGAAGATGCCGAAGAACTGACGCAAGACGTTTTTCTGAAAGCGTTCCAGCACCTCTCTTCTTTCAAAGCCGAAAGCTCTTTTTCCACATGGATATATTCCATTGCTTATAATACGGCTATTTCGGCTGCCCGTAAAAGGAAATTTGATACCTTTGCCATGGATGATATGTTACTCGCCAATATCTCGGAACAGCAGGTTGATGAAACACTGAACGACGAAAGTGAAGAAATGATTATCAAACTAAACAGAGCCATAGAAAAACTGAACTCTGACGAACGTGCCTTGATTACTCTATTCTACTATGAAGAAAAGACGATGAATGAAACCGCCCTGATTCTGGGCCTGACAGAAAGCAATGCAAAAGTAAAATTGCATCGCATACGCAAAAAGATATATGTACTCATTAAACAAGAGGAAGTATGAACGAAGAACAAAAAGATAAAGGACTGAAAAGAGCCGTAAAAGAGGAAAACGGATTTCGCCTGCCTTCCAACTTTGCTTACCGCACCATGAGGAAGGTGGAAGAGGCTATACGTCTGCGGGAAAAGAAATCGGAACGAAGAACTTTATTTGCCACAATAGCTGCTTCTGTATTCTTAGTAGGGTGTTGCATTGCCGGATTAGCCACTTACTTTGGCGATGTCATCAGAGAAGCCTTCACTCCTACGGCGAACCTGAAACCTGACAATATTCAGATACCGGCATTCTGGGTGCTGATACTTATTACAATTCCGTTGTTTGTCCTGTTCGACCGATGGATGAGAAAACGATATTACAAGCATCATTCTTAAAAAGAAACGAGGATGTCCGTCGAAAGGAACATCCTCGTTTTTCTTTTTCACATAATAGTTTTAATCCAATTTGTGGATAACCAGTCCCGAACGTAATTTCGGTTCAAACCACGTTGTTTTGGGAGGCATGATGTTGCCTGTATCTGCAATGTCCATCAACTGTTTCATGCTGACCGGATAAAGTGCCAAAGCTACCTTCATCTCGCCACTATCCACCCGTTTCTTCAACTCGCCCAGGCCACGGATACCACCGACAAAATCAATACGTTTATCAGAGCGGAGGTCTTTTATACCGAGTACTTCATCCAGAATAAGATTAGAAGAAATAGTAACATCCAGTACGCCAATCGGGTCATTATCATTATATGTGCCCGGTTTAGCTGTCAGACTATACCACTTGCCATCCAAATAAAGGGAGAAATTATGCAAAGCGGAAGGTTTATAAATATCCGCTCCTTTCTCCTCAACCGTGAAGTTCTTGCTGACAGCAGCCAGGAACTGCTCCGGTGTCAAACCGTTCAAATCCTTAACAACACGGTTATAGTCGATAATTGTCAGTTGGTTGGCAGGGAAGCAAACTGCCATGAAGTAGTTATATTCTTCGTCTCCGGCATGATTAGGATTCTGCTTGGCTTTCTCAGCTCCTACCAAAGCGGCGGCAGCACTACGGTGGTGTCCGTCGGCAATATAGAGGGCAGGCATCTTAGCAAATTCCTTAGTGATTGCATCAATATCTTCCTGCTTATTGATAATCCAGAAAGTATGACCAAAACCATCACCGGGAGCGATAAAGTCATATACCGGCTTTCCGGCTGTATAATGAGCAATAATAGCATCCAGAGTAGCATTATCAGGATATGCAAAAAACACCGGTTCGATATTGGCATTGTTCACGCGGACATGCTTCATACGGTCTTCTTCCTTATCACGGCGGGTCAGTTCATGCTTTTTGATAACGCCATTCATATAATCGGGAACATAGGCACCAACTACCAGACCATACTGCGTCTTCCCGTTCATGGTCTGCGCATAGACGTAATAGTTTTCTTTATCATCTTGCACCAGCCAACCTTTGTCCTGAAACATCCGGAAGTTCTCGGCAGCTTTTTGATAAACACATTCATCGTGTTCGTCAGTACCTACCGGAAAATCTATTTCGGGTTTAATGATATGATACAAAGATTTTTCGTTTCCTTTCGCCTCTTCACGCGCTTCTGCCGAGTTCAGCACATCGTATGGACGGGAAGCAACCTGTTCCACCAGGTTCTGCGGAGGACGAACTCCTTTAAAAGGTTTAATTATAGCCATAAGTCAAGGTGTGTTTTTAATGGATTATTGAGATTTCTTTTTCATGAAATGCACTATCAAATAGATGGCACTACCTACTATCAGCACAACAGATACGCCCTCGCAAAAGCCGAGGGCGAAATCTGAAAGTTCTTTTCTGAGTATACTGCTCAATGCAAATATACCGGCACCTATCGTCAGATAGATTACTGCAAATTTATAGGCAGTTTTACTATTCATTCTTATTTCTTATTAACGCGGAATTTCTCACAACCGTCTTTCAGGAAGCCTACAATCTGCTGAGCGGCAGCAATACCTGCATTGATATTAGCTTCGGCAGTCTGTGCACCCATCTTCTTCGGCGTAGAGAAGTAGCGTCCTGCAAACTTTGCTGCGAATGTTTCGTTGGCAGCAGGCATGATGTCGGTCATGTACTTGAGGTCAGCACGTTCTTCCATCAGTTGAATCAATTCTGTTTCGTTGATAACCTCTTTACGGGCTGTATTCACCAATACGCCACCCTTCGGCATCTTGTTCACCAAAGCATAATTGATGGAGTTCTTAGTTTCGGCAGTAGCCGGAATGTGCAATGAAACAACATTGCAAGTAGAGTAAAGCTCTTCGGCAGAATCAACCGCCTTTACGCCGTCTTTTTCAATCACTTCTTTCGGACAGAAAGCATCGTAAGCATAGATTTCCATACCAAAGCCTTTGGCTACACGGGCCACATTGCGACCTACGTTACCATAAGCGTGAATACCTAACTTCTTACCTTTCAGTTCCGTACCAGAAGTACCATTATACATATTGCGGACAGCCATCACCAGCAGACCGAAAACAAGTTCAGCTACGGCATTAGAGTTTTGTCCCGGAGTGTTCATTACACATACTCCATGAGCAGTGGCAGCTTCCAGATCTACATTATCGTAACCCGCACCTGCACGTACCACAATCTTCAATTCTTTGGCAGCATCCAACACTTCGGCATCTATGATGTCACTACGAATAATAATGGCATTAACATCCTTCACAGCGTCCAGCAACTGGGCTTTCTCTGTATATTTTTCCAGCAAGGCAAGTTCGTAACCTGCGGCTTCAATCTCTTTGCGAATACCGTCTACAGCTACTTTAGCGAACGGTTTATCGGTTGCAATTAATACTTTCATGATTCTTATGATATTAAAAAAAGACTCACCACAGAGGACACAGAGTACACAGAGTTTTTTATTTATTATCCTCTGCGATCTCTGTGTACTCTGTGGTGAATATAATATTATTAATGAAGTTTTTCAAATTCCTGCATACAGTCAATCAAAGCCTGTACGCTTTCTTTCGGCATAGCGTTGTAGCAAGATGCACGGAAACCACCTACTGAACGATGTCCTTTGATACCTACCATACCCTTTTCAGTAGCGAACTTCATGAAGTCAGCTTCCAGTTCTTTGTATTCGGGAGCCATCACGAAGCAGATGTTCATACGTGAACGGTCTTCCTGAGCGGCAGTACCTACGAACATTTTGTTACGGTCGATTTCAGCATACAGCATGTCAGCCTTTTCTATGGCACGGCGTTCCATTTCTTTCACACCACCCTGTGCCTTGATCCAGCGCAAAGTCTGCAATGCAGCATAGATAGGAACAACCGGAGGAGTATTGAACATAGAACCGCTGTCGATATGGGTCTGATAGTTCAGCATCGTCGGGATATAACGGGATACCTTACCCAAAGCGTCATTCTTCACGATAACGAATGTTACGCCGGAAGGAGCCAGATTCTTTTGTGCACCACCATAGATACAGATATATTTAGACACGTCGATAGGACGGGAGAAAATATCAGAAGACATGTCAGCAATCATCGGAACATTTACATCCAGATCTTCCTTGAGTTCAGTACCATAAATAGTGTTGTTGGTGGTGATATGGAAGTAATCAGCATCAGCAGGTACAGTGTAATCTTTAGGGATATAAGTATAAGTAGACTCTGCGGAAGAAGCGACTTCAACTACTTCACCGAATGCTTTGGCTTCTTTCATGGCCTTCTTGGCCCATACACCTGTGTTCAGGTAAGCAGCTTTCTTTTCGAGGAAGTTGAAGGGGATCATGCAGAATTCCAAACTGGCACCACCGCCCAAGAACAATACCGAATACCCTTCAGGGATATTGAGTAATTCTTTGAATAGTGCCACGGCTTCGTCCACAACGGGTTGGAAGTCCTTAGCACGGTGGCTGATTTCCATCAGTGAGAGACCTGAGCCATTGAAATCGAGAATAGCTTTTGCCGTATCCTCAATTACCTCACGAGGAAGAATAGAAGGTCCTGCATTGAAATTATGCTTTTTCATTTGAAGTTTGTTTTGGTTATACAATTTCGTTCATTAATGTCTTTCGACTTTGCGAAATTACGGAAATATTTCTTTAAAACAAACCTTTCATAATGAAATTCTATTTTTACACCGCATTTAGCTTACTTTTTTATGGTTTATACAGGATATATGCACCATTTTGTTATCCATACTTATCAAGAACCCTACTTTTGGAGAAACTAAAAGTAATGCGGATTTATTACTTCACATTCAAAACTATAAACGCAAGAAAAGTGAATATTTATAAGAAAAGACTACTTTGCTTCCTCAATTATCGTCTTCATACCCTTAATTTTCTCACCACGTATCAAGGTAAGCAACTGTTTCATTTTACTGCGGCGGACAGCTACAAAAGCATAGTGCTCTTTCACATCTACCTGTCCTACATCTTCACGCGCCATTCCACCTTTCTTATATAGGAAACCGACGATATCTATTTTATTCAGTTTATCCTTTTTTCCTTTACCTATATATAAGGTAGCCCAACGGGGCTTGGCAGGCTTTGGAAGTACTTCCGGAAATTCGAAAACTTCGATGTCTTCGGGGATATATTCAGGAATACGCTCTTCGGCATGCAAGATGATATAGGAATTCCCATCCGCTTCCCAACGTGCCGTACGTCCGTTGCGGTGTGTATAGGCTTCTTCGTTCACCGGTAGATGGTAGTGAACTACGTTCTCAATGCCGGGAATATCCAGTCCACGGGCAGCAAGGTCGGTAGAAATCAGTACAGCACAACTACCATTGCGGAATTTATAGAGTGCACGTTCACGGTCGGGTTGCTCCATACCGCCATGAAACATATCACAAGGAAATTTCTTTGATTGCAGATATGCTGTTACCCGTTCCACACTTTCGCGATAGTTGCAGAACACAAGGGTTGAATGATGTCCGAGTGTGCAAAGCAGATCATACAAAGTTGCCAGTTTGTCTTTCTCCGGAGAAAGGACTTTATGAAGCCGCAAGCGTGGCGCAAGGGCTTCCGGATCAAGGAAATCAAGCTTGATAAGTTGAGAATCATCCCCTACTCCGGCAAACTGAGGAATTTCTTCTGCATCCGTTGCCGAAAGCAATATTCGTTTTCGTAATGAAGGCAACTGCCCTATAACTTCCGCCATCTCATCATGAAAACCGAATTCGAGGCATTTATCAAACTCGTCTATTACTAATGTGGTGGCAGTGTTCGCATCAAAGTTTTCTTTCCGCAGGTGGTCGTTCATTCGTCCCGGTGTGCCGATGATAACTGAGGGATTGATGCCTTTCATCGTCCGGTGTTCCTCCATAGCAGGACGACCACCGTAACAGCTCATTGCCTTAAATGGAGTTCCCATAGATTTGAAAACTGTTTCAATCTGCAACGCCAGTTCGCGCGAAGGCACCAGAACAACAGCCTGCACACCTTGCACTTCCGCCTTCAGCGATTGCACCAATGGAAGAAGAAAAGCCAATGTCTTGCCCGATCCTGTGGGCGAAAGCAATACTAAATCTTTGTTTTCACGATAAGCCTCCCGCGTTGCCTCTTGCATCGGGGTGAGTTGTTCTATTTGCAGATTCCTGAGTATATCTTGAATTTCCATAATGATTTTTTCTATGACGAGCCAAAGATAATGCAATTTGAGTGCAGAACTTTCATGCTTACATGAAAAAGTTATGCCGAAATGCAGCTTATCTTATCAAAAGATAACAAAAAAACTCCTGCGTAGCCGTAGCCATGCAGGAGTTTTCTAAAATATCGAAGTCTTTTATAAACTTTGAAGTTTCAGCTTATCCGCCAAAGTTATCGAACATCAGGTTCTGAGCCGGAACGCCAAGATCGTCGAGCATCTTCTCAACAGCCTTCGACATCGGGCCAGGACCACACATGTAGTATTCGATATCTTCGGGAGCTTCGTGATCTTTCAGATAAGTTTCGTAAATCACCTGATGAACGAAGCCTGCTGTATACTTCACGCCCGCTGCATCGGCTGCCGGATCGGGACGGTCCAGTGCAAGATGGAACTTGAAGTTCGGGAAATCCTTTTCAATTTGCAGGAAGTCTTCCAGATAGAACACTTCGTTCAATGCACGTGCACCATAGAAGTAGTTCATCACACGGTCTGTAGTGTGCAGCGTCTTCGTCATATGCATAATTTGTGCACGCAACGGAGCCATACCGGCACCACCGCCTACCCACATCATTTCCTTCTTAGAGTCGAATATCGGGTGGAAGTCTCCATAAGGACCGCTCATAATTACTTTATCACCCGGTTTCAAGGTGAAGATGTAAGAAGAAGCAATACCTGCAGGTACGTCCATAAATCCCGGACCTTGATCTTTCGGCTTAAACGGAGGCGTAGCAATACGCACCGTCAGCATGATACGGTCACCCTCGGCAGGGTAGTTGGCCATAGAGTAGGCACGAATGGTTTCTTCTTCGTTCTTACACTTCAAGCCCAGCAAGCCGAACTTCTCCCATGCCGGCAGGTATTCGTCACCAATCAGGCTCTTATCAATGTCCTTATCATAATCCATTGAGTATTTAGGTATCTTGATCTGTGCATAAGAACCCGGGATGAAGTCCATATGTTCGCCCTTAGGCAACGCAACGATGAACTCTTTGATGAACGTAGCCACGTTCTTGTTGGAGATAACCTCGCACTCCCACTCTTTTACACCGAGCACAGACTCGTCAATCTTGATGCCCATGTCGCTCTTCACTTTCACCTGGCAACCCAGACGCCAATGGTCTTGTACCTGTTTGCGACTGAAGTGAGGAACTTCGGACGGCAGAATTTCGCCACCACCATCCAGCACCTGGCATTTACACTGTCCGCAAGAACCCTTACCACCACAAGCGGAAGAAAGGAATACACCGTTCATAGACAACGTATTCAGCAACGTGGAACCGGACTCTACGTCCAGCACATTGTCGCCGTTGATAGTCAGTTTTACATTACCCGAGGGTACCAGGAAATTCTTGGCAACCAACAGGATAACGACAAGCAGCAGAATAACCACCAGGAATACTCCAATGCTCGCTAATATTAAATTTATATCCATTGTTTTATTCCTTTCTTTATTAGATGTTCAAACCAGAGAAACACATGAATGCCATTGCCATCAAGCCTACTGTAATGAACGTGATGCCCAAGCCTTTCAGCGGAGCAGGAACGTCAGAGTAAGCCATCTTCTCGCGGATAGCCGCCAAACCTACGATGGCGAGCAACCAACCGATACCGGAACCCAGTGCGTAAGAGATAGCATCCCATATATCACCGATATATTTCGGATCGCTCTCACCTACATTGATGCGTTGCTGCATGAAGAGCGAAGCACCCATGATGGCACAGTTCACAGCAATCAATGGCAGGAAGATACCCAGTGAAGCATACAGCGACGGGCTGAAACGCTCTACAATCATCTCCACCAACTGCACGATACCGGCAATTACGGCAATGAAAAGAATAAAACTGAGGAAGCTGAGGTCAACGCCCGGAATGATAGCGTTAGCAGCCAGCACCTTGGTCTGCAACAAATAGTTGACCGGAAGCGTAACCACCAATACGAAAGTAACGGCGATGCCCAGTCCTACGGCAGTCTTCACGTTCTTGGATACAGCCAAGTAAGAGCACATACCCAGGAAGAACGCAAATATCATGTTGTCCACAAAGATGGAGCGGACAAATAAACTTATTAAATGTTCCATAATTCTTTGAATTAAGAATTAAGAATTAAGAATTAAGAATTTCTATGCAGCGCCATAGTGCCGCCAATTCTTCATTCATCATTCTTCATTCTTCATTTATATTACTTTTCTTGCAACTCTTTGTGACGTGCACGCTGATACCAGATGATGCAAGCGCAGATAATCAACGCCATCGGCGGCATCAGCATCAAGCCGTTGTTCACATAACCTATATTCGTCAACCATTCGTGGTTCAGGATGTTGAAGCCGAGCAACGTACCGGAACCCAACAGCTCACGGAAGAAAGCTACGATAATCAAAATCTTGGCATATCCCAAACCATTACCTATACCATCAAGGCAGGATTCCCAAGGACCGTTCTGCATGGCAAATGCTTCCAGACGTCCCATCAGGATACAGTTTGTAATAATCAAACCTACATAAACGGAAAGCTGTACGCTTACGTCGTAAGCAAACGCTTTCAGGATTTCACTCACAATGGTTACCAGGGCGGCTACCACAACCAACTGAACGATGATACGGATACGGTTGGGGATAGTCTTGCGCAGCAACGAAATCACCACATTGGCAAAAGCCGTAATCACTGTTACCGAAAGCCCCATTACGATGGCGGGTTCCAGCTTGGCAGTTACAGCCAGTGCAGAACAGATACCCAGCACCTGTACGGTAACGGGGTTGTCCATACCCAGCGGATTAGAGAATACTTCTCTGTTTTTCTTCGAAAATAACTGTCCCATATCCTTATTCCTCATCATTATTGGTTAAAAAACTCTTGTAACTATTCAGACAAGTTTTCAGCATAGCATCCACACCTACAGAAGTAATCGTACCGCCGGAGATACCGTCCACCTGAAACTCAGGTTTCTCTACCTTGCCGTTTTTCACAACACCCAGGGCAACTTCACCGTTATCCAGTGTCTTCTTGCCCAGGAATTCATCCTGAAAGTGTTGACCTGCGATTTCAGCACCCAGACCCGGAGTTTCACTGGCATGAGAGAAGTAAACACCGTAAACGGTATCCTTATCACTGTTCAGTGCAACATAACCCCAGATGGCGCCCCAAAGACCAGCACCGTAAACAGGGAATACATATTTCGTTTCTCCGTCCACTTCTGCCACGAATACGTGCAGGCGTTGGTGTTCTTTAGCTTCTTTTTCGTAACCGGTAGCAAATGCGCCTGTGTTTTCGGTCAATGTACCGTCCACGTTCATCAGCATGTCTCCCTTTACATATTTATTATATTCAGCCTCGGCATCCGCAACATTCTTAATGTTCAATGCAGCAAGGATTTGCTTCTTCGTATCCAGTTCCACGTTTTTATCCTGAATGCTTCTCAGTGAGGAACTAACGAATGCCAGCAAGAATGCAACGATAACAACCATTACCGAAGCATAAATGATAGTATAACTATTACTATTGGTATTCATTTTCTTCGGGTATTTTAATTGTTAGACTTGATTGCACGTTTCTCGCGGCGGCTGATGTTGCCCTGTACTACACAGTAGTCAATCAGCGGAGCAAAGATATTCATCAGCAGGATGGCGAGCATCATACCTTCGGGGTAACCGGGGTTCAGTACACGGATCACGATGGCCATGACGCCAATCAGGAAACCGAAGATATACTTACCCGTCTCGGTACGTGCCGAAGTTACGGGGTCGGTAGCCATGAACACGGCACCAAAACAGAAACCACCCAGCACGAGGTGTTCGTACCAAGGCATCTGAGCCATCGGAGTGTCAGGACCAACTGTGTTGAACACCCAAGCCATGAATGCACCACCTACGAATACGGAGAACATCGTCTTCCAGCTTGCAATGCCCGTTACCAGCAACAGGATAGCACCGAGGGCAATGGCAATTACACTCGTCTCACCAATAGAACCCGGTATCAGCCCCGTCACCATATCCCAGGAGAAAGGCGGAACGGCACCTGTAGTGGCAGCTTCACCCAAAGGAGTAGCTACGGTCAATCCGTCAACAGCCTGTCCCATGCCGAAGATAGAATCACCCGATACCCATACGGCATCACCGGACATCTTGGTGGGATATGCGAAGAACAGGAATGCACGGGTAATCAAGGCAACGTTGAATACGTTCATACCCGTACCACCGAACACTTCCTTAGCAAAGATTACAGAGAATGCAGTAGCCACTGCCAGAATCCACAGCGGACAATCCACCGGAACAATCATAGGGATAAGGATACCGGAAACAAGGAAACCTTCCTGGATTTCTTCTTTCTTCCATTGAGCCACAACAAACTCAATACCCAAACCTACTACATAAGATACAATGATTTTTGGCAATACAGCCAGGAAACCGTAGGCAAACAATTCGATAAAGCTACCAGTAGCGCCGGTAGCATGGAAATGCTGATAACCCACGTTATACATACCGAACAACAACGCCGGTATCAACGCAATGACCACCATCGACATAATGCGTTTGCTGTCGATAGCGTCGTGAATGTGCGTTCCCGATTTCGAAGTCCTGTTGGGGACGAACAGGAATGTCTCGAATCCGTCGAACACAGACTGGAATGCGTGGTATTTACCGCCCTCTTCAAAGTTCGGCTTTATCTTGTCGAGATAATTTCTTAACGCTTTCATTTTTAATTTTTAATTCTTAATTTTTAATTGAATTACGCCATTTCAGCACGAAGCATGTCGAGCCCGGCACGAACAATACGTTGAACTTCTACCTTTGAAGAGCATACAAATTCGCAAAGGGCAAAATCCTCGGGAGCTACTTCGTAGATGCCCAGGGCCTCCATGCGGTCGATGTCGCCTGCAATGATAGCCTTCACCAGATATTCGGGGAAGATGTCCATCGGGAATACCTTGTCGTACTCGTTGGACATAATCATGTGGCGTTCGCCGCCTTTGACACGTGCATCAAGTACATACTCCTTGTTCTTGCCCATCAACCAGCTAAAATAGGAATGATTTACGCTGAACTGATCGAAACGCGGCATAATCCAACCTGCCATTTCATGGATGTCGTCACCTTCGGGAATTACTGTCAGCTGACTGTCGAAAGCGCCGAGGAAGCCGTTCGGGCTTACCTGTTTACCTGTAAGTACATTGCCGCTGATGTAGCGCAAGTCTCTGCCTGTGGTCACATTTCCACTGAATACGTTTGTCAGCAGGGCGCCTACTTTCAGTTTGCAGTATGCAGGTTTCAACACTTCGGAACCTGTCACAGCTACTTTACGCGTCATGTCCACACGACCAGTGTTGAACAGACGACCGATGAAGATGACTGCTTCCGCACCGATTGTCCACACGGTTTCACCCTTCACGATAGGGGAAATGTGGTTTATCTGTACGCCTACATTTCCGGCCGGGTTCGGTCCGTCAAATGCGGTAATCGTCACATTCTTGGCTTGCGTCAACGCTGCTGCCTTTTGTTTCACACTAATACTCAGATACGTCTTTGCCATCTTGGCAAGAGCGTCAAGTCCTGTCTGGAAGTTTGCTTCCTCGCCTTTCAGGGCGAACTCGAAATCGGGTGCCAGCGGGTTACTGTCGAAGGCTGAAATGAAGATGGCTTTCGGATACATCGTAGGGTCAGCAATCACGTCGTAGGGACGCTGACGGATGAAAGCGAACATACCTGCTTCCAGCAATGCAGCTTTCACTGACTCACCGTTCAGGGCATTCACGTCCTTCTTACCGAATTCTTCATAGTCTTGCTCAGCAGCAGCTTCAACGACAATGTTCAGCACTTTGCGGCGTGCACCGCGCTCCACGCTTGTCACTACGCCGCTTACGGGCGAAACAAATTTCAATTCAGGATGATTCTTGTCGATAAACAAGGGTCCTCCGGCCATCACATATTCCTGTTCTTTGACCACCACTTTCGGAGTGATACCCGTGAAATCCTCGGGAACCAATGCGTAGAATCCCGGCTCTTTCACAGACTTTAACTCCTGAGCAGCTTTGCCTTTCAGGTTGATGTCAAGGCCTTTACGTAACTTAATTACATTTGCCATGCGTTTATATAAAATAATGGTTTCATTAATTTGCCGCAAAAGTAGCAAAAAAGAACGTGAATAAAGAGCAAAAAAGAAAGGAATTACGGATAAATTTCCGCAATTCCTTTCGTTAACGAGCACGACAACAATAGGGCTACTGAAAAGGGGCTAAAATAGTATGCCACTGCAATAATTCGGTTTGCCCTTGCAATAATTTTATTAGCCCTTGCAATAATTATTTCTAATTTTCTTCCGCAAACATCGGATCCCATGCCGGCAGACGGATAGGCTTCTGCTTGAATATATCCATCACTTTGGCAGACACATATTTGGTTTCCAACACCAGACGGAACATATATTCGTTGAACCATTCGTCAGTCATAATCAGGTGTCCCTGGTAACCGCTTGCGGGACCCCAACTGTTCTCCACCATCCACTTCACAGGCTGTCCGTCCTGATTCAAGTCCACTGCCATGAGGGTCATTGCATGGCTGGAGCCACTGGAAAAGGTTTGGATACGCTGTTTCTTATCCATGCCGAAAGTGGTGCCCATCAATGATTCGTAATCATAGTTTTTCACATCGAGCAGTCCACGCTCTGAGTTCAGGAACTTGCCCACATCGCAGGAAAAATACATCATGGTACTGTCTTTCAGGGAGGCGATGGCCATTTCCTTGATGTCCTCTACAGGCAGGTTGACATATGTCCAGTTCTTGCCGTCATAGCGGTGGCGGTCATAGTCTATCTCATAGCATTTGTAGTACTCACGGGTAGGGTCGTTCATCACCATCACGTAGTTGGTCAGCAGGTTTTCGTCACCATATTTTTTCAGGAAAGACATCGGGGTATGATGTTCTGTTTCTGCGGGATTGCCTTTGGCATCTTTGCGTACATAGTCAAATTCCGTGGGCGGAACTCCAAGATTCAACACTAGCATGCGATAGATGGTGCCGAGCATCGTTGTTTTTTCCTTATTCAGCGCGTCAGGTTTTGCCCCCTTGGAAGCAAGGTCACGCAACTGTAATCCGTATTCTTTCAGTTTCAGGGAAATGAGGTTTGCCATGCGCGCCGTATTATCGCTACTGTTCGTTTCCGGCATCGCCTCTTTAGGCACCAGACCATATTTGCTGACGATATCGGCAACCCCCGTAAACGTTCCTCCATCGCTCAACGGATGCTGAAAAAGCCATTCCACAGTCTTGTCAGTCATCGGACTCTTGCTTGTGTCGATTACACCTTGCAGGAAAAGGTTCGCTTTCTCCAACTGGTCCCAGAAGAAAGGATAAATCTCCGAAAATTCAAAAGACTGGAAGCCATATTGGGCAATAGTCTTGGCACGCATCACGTTCAGCCCAGTGAAAAGCCAGCAACGACCGGAAGATTTTTGGTCTGTAATTCCTTTGGAGTTTACTTTCACGGAAAAATGAGTATCCATACCTGTCAGATTCTCCTGATTAAGGGCCAGTTTGCGGATGTCGTTGTTGCCAATAGCGTTGCGCAAGGCCTTATCGGCGGTAGTCCCCTGGTAACTCTGTTTAATCTGGTTCAGCATGGTTTCGCTGATACCACCCTTCCCGTCTTGTGCCTGCATGGAAAACAAAGCGGCACTGAAAACAAAAACTGATAAAATTCGTTTATTCATGAAATAATAGTTTTATGTTATTTATTCAAGTTTCACAAGCAAGAAATCTGCCTCTCAATACATCCGGATCGAGACAGGTCCGTAGCATCTCCGTAGCAAGTCCGTGCCTGCTCCGTATCTTCTCCGTGTCTGCTCCGTATCTTCTCCGTACTATCTCCGTGCCTATAACATACGGAGATAGTACGGACTTGGTACGGAGCAGATACGGACCGGATTAGGTTTTGTTTACCTTATGAGGTGATGCAAATTTAATTGCTTTTTTGAAACTTTTAGTAAATTCTTTAGATTTATTGTCAATTGAATTGAAAACTTATCCAAATAAATTAGTTTTCTTTGCACCCTCATTCGTATGATATGAAGAAATATATAATAGGTATTGTAATGTTACTGCTCTCAGTGACAACCCTTTCCGCTCAGGAAATAACGAACTTGGCTACCAGCAATGACACAACCCCGGCATTGACCAAACGTGAATTACGGAAACAAAAGGTAGCAAAGCGAAATCTGCATTATAACATCTTGGGTGGCCCCAGCTACACTCCCGACTTTGGCGCCGTACTTGGCGGAAGTGCCCTGATGACGTTCCGTATGAATCCCAGTGACACCACACAATTGCGTTCCGTGGTTCCCGTAGCCATTGCTTTCCTGTTCAATGGCGGAATCAACCTCTTCTCCAAGCCCCAGCTTTTCTTCAAAGGCGACCGCTTCCGCATCTTCGGAAAGTTTGCTTACAAGAATACGGAAGATAACTTCTATGGATTAGGCTATAATACGAACAAAGATTATGTCCGCAGCGACACCACCAGCCAATACCGTTACAGCGGCATACAGTTCAACCCCTGGTTTCTGTTCCGCTTGGGCAACAGTAATATATTTGCCGGTCCGCAGATAGACATCAACTATGACGACATCACGGAACCTGCCAAGCATCTGGTGGACGAGCCTTCCTACAAAGCTGCGGGCGGAACCAGCAAAGGATATACTAACTTCAACTCCGGCGTCGGCTTCCTGCTGACTTACGACAGTCGTGACATTCCGGCCAACGCATATCGGGGCATGTATCTCGATTTCCGAGGTATGATGTACACTAAATTCCTTGGAAGCGATGATAATTTCTATCGCCTGGAGATAGATTACCGCCAGTATAAGAGTCTGGGTAAGCGCAGGGTACTTGCCTGGACGGCCCAGAGTAAAAACGTATTTGGTGACGTGCCGTTGACGCAATACGTACTTACAGGAACTCCCTTCGACCTGCGCGGCTATTACATGGGACAGTACCGTGATAAATCCTCTCATGTTGTCATGGCAGAATACCGCCAGATGATAAATACCGACAAAAGCACTTGGGTGAAACGTATGCTGAACCATGTAGGTTTTGTGGGTTGGGCAGGTTGCGGTTTCATGGGGCCTACTATCGGCAAGATAGAGGGTGTGCTGCCCAATTATGGCTTAGGATTGCGCATTGAGGTGCAACCTCGTATGAATGTACGTCTTGACTTGGGTAGAAATACAGTCAATAAGCAGATGTTGTTCTACTTCAATATGACGGAAGCGTTTTAATTCTTTTCTATACGGATTTGAATCAGTTACGAGCTACAGGCTACAAGCTACAAGTGCCTTTCGGAACATAGCACAGCTACTTGTAGCTTGTAGCCTGTAGCTCGTAACTTTATTCCTTTCCGTTCAGTTATAAATCATAATTCTTCCCCTTTTCTTGCAGTAATAAAAGATTATCTATATATTTGGGCATTATTTTTTGTTTACCTTAAACAAAACTGAGGACATCATGCCATGAGAACTTTCGAGATATTATTCTGGATAAGCCTGTTTATCGTATTCTACACCTACATAGGATATGGAATTGTATTGTACATTCTGGTCAAAATTAAAGAAACTTTTCGTAAACCGGTACACTACCCCATGCCTCCCGATGCGGAATTACCTGAACTTACCCTTTTCATAGCCGCCTATAACGAAGAAGACGTTGTAGATGAAAAGATGCAAAATTGTCTGGAGTTGGATTATCCCGCAGAAAAGTTACAGATATACTGGGTCACGGACGGCAGCAACGACCATACTAACGAACGCCTCGCACGCTGGCCGCAAGCCACCGTACTGCACCAACCCGAACGCCAAGGAAAAACCGCTGCACTCAACCGGGGCATGAAATTTGTGAAAACTCCCCTTGTCATATTCACCGATGCCAACACACACCTGAACCGGGAAGCCTTGCGTGAAATAGTTCACGCCTTTGCCAACCCCAAAGTGGGCTGCGTGGCAGGCGAAAAACGCATTGCCATGCAAACCAAGGACAATGCCGCATCGGGTGGAGAAGGCATCTACTGGAAATACGAATCCACCCTGAAAGCTCTCGACTCACGTCTCTACTCCGCCGTAGGTGCTGCCGGAGAACTATTCGCCGTGCGCAGCGAATTGTTTGAAGACATGCGGACGGATACATTGCTCGACGATTTCATTCTCTCCCTGCGCATCGTCATGCGCGGCTACACCATTGCCTATTGTGCTGCCGCCTATGCCACTGAAAGTGGTTCGGCAGATATGCAGGAAGAGGAAAAACGCAAGGTGCGCATTGCAGCCGGAGGTTTACAGTCCATCTGGCGGTTGCGCCCGTTGCTGAATCCCTTCCGTTATGGTGTACTCAACTTCCAATATGTGTCCCATCGTGTCCTGCGGTGGTCCATCACTCCTATCCTATTATTCCTGTTGCTACCCCTCAACGTAGTGTTGCTCTTCACAAGTACCCAACCGCTATTTTACGCCGCCATCCTGGGGCTGCAAATATTGTTCTACCTGATGGGCATCTGGGGATACATCCTCTCACGGAGACACATCAAGAATAAATTACTCTTTATCCCTTACTACTTTCTCTTCATGAACGTCAACGTAATAAGGGGATTCCGCTACCTGAGCAAGCGCAAAGGCAATAAAAGCGGAGCCTGGGAAAAAGCACGAAGGGCAGGCCGGTAAAAAAGCACCTACCCATAAATCTAAATACGAAGAAAGACAATGAAAAGCATTCTGAAAGACACGAATAATTCCGAGAAACTCCTGAACATGATATCAGACACTCTGATACTCATGGATAAGGATGGTGTGTGCGTAGATATAGCCGTCCATAACGTAGACCTCTGGTTCATAAAAGAAGAAAAATTGCTCGGCAAGAATCTATTGACCATGTTACCGCCCAGAACTTACAGCGAGTTCTACCCCGAATTCCGGAAAGTATTGTTGCGAAAAATTAAATCCACCCGCAACTACGAACTCATGCTACGGGATGAAACTTATTTCTTCAAATGTATCATGCAGCCTTATGGTGATTTGATATTATGCCAGTATCGCGACATCACCGAACGCAGCCAGCGCAAGCTGGAGCTGGAAAACAAAAACCGGGAACTGTTCGAGATACAGAAAGCCGCCCTCATCGGCAGTTGGTTCTATGACACCTCCAACCGGGAATTCAGCTATGCAGGCCAAACGGGCGTCATGTGCACGGACATGCCACAGAACATCCGGGTGGATACGTATCTGAACACCATCCTCCCCGAAGACAGAGCTTCTTTCAATGACTGGCTCGCAGCAAACCTGAGAGGAGAAATGGAAGAGAGCATCGACTACCGCATCTTCTATAACGAAAAAATATATTATATCCGCCTGAAAGCCTTTGCCCGTGAATGCTACAAGGACGGTAGCATCACTTTGGAAGGGTATATACAAAACATCACCGACATCCAGCAGAGGCGCAATGACATCAACCTCCTGACACACGCCATCAACAATTCAACGGAAGACATCTTTGCCGCCCGCGAAGACGGCACACTGATATTCGCCAACCGCCAGTTCATGCTGCACCACAATCTAAGCAGCACAGAGGATATCACTCAATTGAAGATATATGAGATTCAATCGTATGCCCAAAACGTGGAAGACTGGCAAAGGATGGTGACCGCCGTCAGGAAAGGAGAAAGACAGCAGACCTTCACCATATACAACCCGCTTCCACTCTGTCCGGGCATATTGGCATACGAATGTAATTCTTACTGGATTACCAGTGACGAAGGCATAGGAACCCTCTGGGCATTTGGACGGGACGTGTCCCAGCGCATTCTCCACGAACAGCAAATCAAGCGCTTCAACCAGATATTGGATAAAATCATAGAGCATCTGCCCGCAGGTATCGTAGTGAAGGACATCAAGAATAATTTCAAATATCTGTACCGGAATCGTGAATCGTACAACCGCAACGTTCCCATGCAAGAGGCTCTGGGTAGGGACGACTTTGATTTCTATCCCCGGGAAGTAGCGCATGAGAAGCGCCTGCAGGATATGGAAATAGCCACCACCGGACAAGAAATGCACTGGATTACCGAAGAGCGTGACGGGCAGGGCAACCCTCTCTTCCTGGACAAGCGGAAGATGAGGATTGAAAGCAAAGACTTCTCTCCCATCCTGCTGAACATCGAATGGGACATCACGGACATGGAACTAATGAAACGGGAGTTGATGATTGCCAAAGAAAAAGCTGAAACGTCCGACCAACTCAAATCGGCATTCCTTGCCAATATGAGCCATGAAATTCGTACACCACTTAATGCCATCGTCGGCTTCTCACGTATCATTGCCGAGAGTGATAATACCGAAGAGCGCAAAAGCTATTACGATATAGTAGAGGCAAACAACGAACGTCTGCTACAACTCATCAATGAAATTCTCGACCTCTCGAAGATAGAAGCCGGCATTGTGGAGTTCAGCATAGCCACGGTCCGCCTGCACCCGCTTTGCAAGGAGATTCATGATGCGCACGTCTTCCGTTGCCCTACAGGCGTCGAACTCATATTCGAGCCTTCGGATGAAGAGCTTCGCATCGACTCGGACAAGAACCGTATCTTCCAGGTCATATCCAACCTGATAGGCAATGCTTTCAAGTTCACCACCCAAGGCAGTATCAGTTACGGATACCGCCCGGAGGGAGAGAACATCGTATTTCACGTAACCGATACGGGCACGGGCATTGCTCCCGAAAAAATAGGAAAGGTATTTGAACGTTTTGTAAAAGCCAATAATTTCGCGCAGGGTACAGGGTTGGGATTGGCCATTTGCAAGACCATCATCGAACGTCTGGGCGGAAACATTTCCGTTACTTCCGAATTGAATAAAGGCACCACTTTCACTTTTACCCTCCCCGCAAACATAGCCAAGGAAGAAGAAGACAAAGAATTGCTGAAAAACGCCCTTGAAGGAAATGAATTGACAACTGACGAACAAAGCATAGTGGCCGAAAGTGTAGAAGCCACTCCGGGCACCCCCTCACAGAATACTACGTTGAAAACTGTCCTGATAGCCGAAGACACGGAAAGCAATTACATCCTGACCAAAGCAATTCTTGGAAAAGAATACCATCTGGAACGCGCCAAAGACGGTATGGAAGCCGTCAACATGTTTGTAGAGATAAACCCGGATATTATCCTGATGGATATGAAGATGCCAAACCTCGGCGGACTGGATGCAACGAGAATCATTCGTGAACTGTCCCCTACCGTTCCCATCGTTGCCCTGACAGCCTTCGCCTACGACCATGACCGGAAAGCTGCCTTCGACGCCGGATGCAACGATTTCCTGACAAAACCTTTCACACAGGAGGGGCTGAAGGAGACGATTAGGAGGTGGGTTAAATAGTGATTAGTTGTTAGTGATTAGTGATTAATACCTACGACATCATAGCGCAGCCTGCTTATCACTAATCACTAACCGCTAATCACTAAATTAAGCAAAGATATCGCTTCTCTGAATATAAGCAATCACATCGCCCTTATTCACAATGTCGCCTTGTTTGGCACATATTTCTACGATACGTCCGGTAAATCCGGTCAGCAGTTTTTCGTACTCTCCCCACGGGGTGGACAGATAACAGAAAACTTCGTCGTGCTGGTATTTGCGGCCGATGAACGGAGCTACAGAAGGACCTTCTACAGATACTTCCCACAGCACCTGCCCTTTGTCGGGAGCAATAATCGGATCAGCTTTGGCACGTTTCAGCTTCTTGATGTCCTCTTCCGAGTATCCGTTCTTCGCCATAGCGGCATCTTTGGCACGTTGCAGTTCATCCTCAAAACGTTTCTTGGCAACACCCGACTTATAATCACGATACTGACGGTCGTGCATGGCCAGTTCGAAGAGCTCTTCATCATCTTTGCCATACTCCCATCCATTCTCATCCATTTCCTTCCGGAATTCATCCAGAGCATCCGGATAATTCAACTGCGGGTCTGTATCCACAAACTCATATCCTTTTGATGTTGCCAGTTCCACAATTTCAGGAGCCAGTTCGCCGGGCAGACGCCCGCTCTTACCCAGAATCATGTCCCAGGTATGATTGTCTATCATCGTCCAGCGCTCCTCACCCTTTACCAACTGCATGAGGTTCATCAATGCCACATTCTTCACATATTGGCTGAAAGGCGTCACCAATGGCGGATAACCCAGTTTAGGCCATACATATTCCACTTCGTCGAACAGCATCACCAAGAGGTCATCGATACTGAGTTCCGGTTCATTTTTTCCTCTCAATATCATGTTGATTCCCGAATGTACTCCCTTCAAATCCGCCATCATAGAACCCATCATTCCACCCGGCAGACCGCACTTCAACAACAGTGAGGACATATGTTTATTGGTGGGGTCCATGAAATAACCCAGGAAGTCGTCAATAAACTCCTGTGTCATGGCACGCGCCTTCATATAAGCCTTCATATTGATGTCCGGCACCTGGAATCCCAAGTCTTTCAGCATCGCCTGCACTGAAATCACGTCCGGATGTACTTTTCCCCAGGACATAGGCTCCATGGCTACGTCGATAATATCCGCTCCATTCTCGCAGACTTCGAGAATAGAAGCCATCGACAAGCCCGGACCGCTATGACCGTGATACTGAATAATCACCTCCGGATGCCTTTCCTTAATTGTCTTCGTCAACCGTCCCAGCATTCCCGGGCGACCGATACCTGCCATATCTTTCAGACAGATTTCGGGTGCTCCCGCTTCAATCAGTTGGTCGGCAACATGAGCATAATATTCCACCGTATGCACAGGCGAGTGTGTGATGCAAAGCGTGGCTTGCGGTATCATCCCCGCCTCCAGCGCATATTTAATGGAAGGAATAATATTCCTTGTTTCATTCAAACCACAGAAGATGCGGGTAATATCCACTCCTTGCGCATGTTTCACCCGGTACATCAGACGGCGCACATCAGCAGGGACAGGATACATACGCAGGGCGTTCAGACCACGATCCAGCATGTGTGTCTGTATGCCTGCCTCATTGAAAGGTTGGGTAAAAGCACGTACGGCATTGTTGGGATTCTCACCGTACAACAGATTCACTTGTTCAAAAGCTCCGCCATTCGTTTCCACACGGGCGAAACACCCCATTTCGATAATCAATGGAGCAATACGTACCAATTGGTCTACACGGGGTTGATATTTACCGGAGGATTGCCACATATCACGGTAAACAAGACTGAATTTAATTTCTTTTTTCATCACAGTCAGCAGTTAGCGGTTTAACATATATGAATTAAGAGGTTAACTTAATAAGTACAAATATAGATGTTTATTCTGACATATAGTCATGAATACACTTAAATTATTCAGTTAAAAAGATATGTTTTATATCATATTGCAAGAATAGAGAAAAATCAAATCAGAAAGACTATACCGGATAGGGACACTGGGTACCCACCTTAGCTCTACATTCCTCAACCTCACCTTTACGCCGCTCAACCTTAACTTTAATATTTCTCACAAAAAAATACGCCCAGAGCACTTGCCCTGGGCTATAAGATTATAGTTTTTCGATTTATTCAATCTGTATTGTCTGTTTTTAAACAAAGTCTTTCAATTCTTGTTGTAGCCGCTGGCGGGTGAAAAAGATGCGGCTTTTTACGGTTCCCAAAGGTAATCCGAGTCTATCGGCAATTTCGCGGTACTTGAAGCCGGAAACGTGCATGGAGAAAGGCACTTTATAATCACGTGGCAATGAATTGACGATGCGATGCATCTCTTTCAAGTCATAAGACCCTTCGGTGCTTGCAAAACCGGAGTTCTGGGGCAAGTTCAAGTGATAAAGGTTATCTGTCTGGTCCACGAAAGTTTGTTCGCGAACAATTCTGCGGTAATTATTAATAAAAATATTACGCATGATGGTGTACATCCACCCTTTGAAGTTGGTATCGGGCATGTACTTGTCTTCGTTGTCCAACGCTTTGAGTGAGGTTTCCTGCAATAAATCATTGGCCTCCTCTTTATCGGCTGTCAACTTATATGCAAAGCGAAGCAGTTCTTCTTGCACACTAATCAAATCCTTCCTAAAACTGTAGGTATTCATACTTTGCTTTTTTTTAAATGGTTAATAAATATTTTAAATTCACGATTGCAAGTTTAGGGAAGTTTCCAAATTTCCGGGGGACTAATATTGTTTTTCTTTAAGGCGAAAACTAACATTTGACAGTTTTCACCCCCATTTTGAGAGTTTTCAGGTGCTATTTTCGATAAAAAGCGTATCTTTTTCCGAAGATTTCGTAAAGTGTTTGTGATTTTTTTATAGATTTGCCTACATATAGCAAAAACACTTTATTTAAAAACACTTTATTTTATGAGACGAATTTTCAAACTATTCATTCTGCTGGCTATCATGGCTGTCTCTTTGCCGTCCTTCGGTCAAGGATTGAAAGCCTTCAAGCTAAAGAATGGTCTTTCCGTATATATATGGGAGGACAACACGAAATCGGATGTATATGGTATTGTAGCCTGTCGGACAGGCTCGGTCAACGACCCGGCGGAATACACCGGATTGGCTCACTACCTGGAACATGTGATGTTCAAGGGTACCGATAAAATTGGTGCATTGGACTGGGCTACAGAAAAACCGCTTTACGAGAAAATTATCACTAAGTACGACGAAATGGCCGACGAAGCTGATCCCGTAAAGAAAGAAGCTATCGCAAAAGAAATCAACGAGCTGACTGTAGAAGCCGCCAAAGTGAGTGTATCTACTGAATTTATGAACCTGATAGAGAGCATGGGTGGTAAGGGACTGAATGCCGGAACCAGCTTTGACGTGACTTACTATCACAACTCATTCCCTCCCTATCAGATCAACAAATGGCTGGAAATCTACTCGCAGCGTATGATAAACCCGGTATTCCGTACCTTCCAGACTGAGTTGGAAAGTGTATATGAGGAATATAATATGTATCAGGACAACCCGAGCAGCGTACAGCAAGAGTTCATCTCAAGCAAGGCATACGAAGGGCATCCTTACGCACGCCCCATCATCGGCTTGCCCGAACACTTAAAGAACCCGCGTCTGAGCAAACTCATCGACTATTACAACGACTGGTACACCCCCGAGAACATGGTACTCATCCTCGTGGGTAACGTTAATGCCCAGCAAATCAGCGGTCGCATCAACGCCACCTTCGGACGCCTGCAAGCAAAAGCTACTCCCGAACGCAAAACTTATCCCGACCTGGACATCAAAGGCCGCAAGCAATATAATGCAAAAGTGGGTTATTATCCCAACGTATGCCTCGTGTACAAAGGTGTACCTGCCGGACATCCCGACGAAAAGCCTTTGGATATCGCCATGTCTTTGCTGAGCAACAACAGCAACACCGGTACACTGGACAAGTTGACCATCGACGGCGAACTGACCCAAGGTTTCGCCTATTCAGACAGCCGTCGCGAACAGGGTCGTAACATCGTACGCTGCGTTCCGCTCTACGACGAAAACCAACGCCGTTTCGAATCCAACAAAAGTGCTGAAAAGAAAGCCCTGAAAGCTATCGAAAAAGTAGCCAACGGTCAATTTGAAGAATGGCAGATCAATTCTATCAAGAACAATATGTGCCGTGATTTCGACCGCAGCATGGAGTCAAACACCTACAAGGCGCACATGCTGATGAACGCCTTCATCAACGAAGAAGACCTGGGACAAGTACTCAACTACAAGGATGAAGTGATGGCCATCACAACAGAAGACATCAAACGTGTTGCCAAACAATATCTGACCAATGACTACCTTGCCATCTACATTGAAAAAGGAAAGCTCGACAAGAGCGCTAAAATAAAGAAACCGGGATACAAACCCATCGAACCTCCTGTAGGCAAACAATCACTGTATGCCACACAGTTCAAGAACATGCCTATCGGACAGGTAGATGAAAAATTCATCGACTTCAGTGACGTACAAAGCAAACAGTTGAACGACCGTTCCAAGATGTACTACACACAGAATCCGGAAAACAACGTATTCAGTCTGACCCTGCGCTACGGTGTCGGCGAACGTGAATTCCGCAAACTGGGCATCGCCGCCGACCTGATGAACAATGCCGGTATCATGGGCGCCTACGAACCGCAACAACTGAAAGAAGAACTCGGTAAGCTGAACGCTACCTGCGAAGTAAGTGCCAACAGCAACTACCTCTATATTACTATGGAAGGTTACGAAGAAACTTTGCCGCAAGCTTGCCAACTCCTTGCCCGCCAGATTCTGATGCCGAAACTGGACGACAAGCAGTTGAGCCGTATCAAAGGTTCCATGTTGGGCAGTCGCCAGCAGCGCAAAGAAAATGTAAACGCTTTGTCCAGTGCACTCATGCAATACATGATTTTCCAGGATAAGTCGTCTTATATCGACGAACTGACCGACAAAGAAGTTTATGAATTGCAGATTTCCGAACTGACAGGCGACATCAACCGTGCTGCCAACTATGAAGCCGAAATCTTCTATTGTGGTACACTACCTTTCGACAACGCTTATGACATCCTCAGCAAGAACCTGCCACTGGTTGCCAACGAAAGACCGTCTACTTCACCACAAGACAAGCCTATGGCTACCGTAACGGAAAACACCGTTTACTTCCTGCCGAACTCTGATGCAGAACAGGCACAAATCTACTTCTACATGCCGATGGAAAAGTATGATACGAAAGATGACGTGATTCGTGACGCATTCAATCAATATTTCTCTGGTGGTTTCAATGGTTTGGTACTCGATGAAATCCGTGGAAAACGTTCTATGGCTTACTCAGCCGGAGCTTACATCGGTACACCTACATTGCCGGGCAACCCGACTTACCTCTTCGGTAACATCGGTACGCAGAACGACAAAGCCAACGATGCACTGGATGTATTCATGGGCTTGATTACAGACATGCCGAAGAATGCCGAACGTATAGACAACATCAAGAGCTATATGCGTCAGGAAATGCTGACTACGCATCCTTCTTTCCGCAACAAGGCCGAATACATGAGATCATTGCAGCGTGTAGGTTATAACGATGACCCCACCAAGCAAAACCTGCCGAAGGTGGATGCCCTGACTTTTGATGATATCGTGAAGTATTACGAAGAGAATGTCAAAGGCAAACCCTACTGCATCGGTATCATGGGTAACCCGAAAGATATCGACGTGAAGAAACTTGAGAAATACGGTAAAGTAGTGAAACTGAACGAAAGAAAACTGTTCAACACGAAAGACGCCATGTTCTAAAGAGTGACGAGCTACAAGCTACGAGTTACAAGTTGCTGCGCTATGACGCTGAAAAGCACTTGTAGCTCGTAGCTTGTAGCTCGTCTCTTTCTCTTATTCTTCCCCTTCTTCCTCACTTCCCGAAAGAATCGGCAAACAGATGTTATACTTCACCGCCAGAATACGTGTGACGAACACCGACATGCCGCCTGCCACCTGGCAACCGTAGGACTGCAAACCCAATGCGTGACACACCCAATAAACCGTACCGCCTACCACGCACGCCATCGCATAAATCTCTTTTCTGAAAATCAGCGGAATCTCATTGATGAACACATCCCGAATCACACCACCCGCAGCACCCGTAATGCTACCCATGATGATAGCCACCCAGAACGGATACCCCAACGCAATACTTTTCCCCACACCGACCACCGTAAACAGCGCCAGTCCGATGCTATCGAAAATAAAGAATGTATTATGCAGATGAATGAGATGTTTACCGAAAAGGATTACCCAAAGCAAAGCCAGTCCCGTACATATCAAGTAGATAGGGTCCGTCATCCAGCCCGGCGTCACACCCAGCAGCACATCACGTATCGTACCGCCTCCGATGGCAGTCACAAACCCTACCACGTATGCCCCAAACCAGTCGAACCGTTTTGCTGATGCCAGACGGATGCCACTGATAGCAAAGGCAAACGTACCTATAAAATCGAGTATTTGAACAAATGTTGGCATGATAATCAATAATTAACGTTTAATGATTAGTGATTAATAATTGTCGGTTATTAAAATTATCGGCAAAGTAACGAATAATTTCCCTAAGAAAACGTACATTTGTCTCTTGGAAATTAAAAAAAACAGCAAAATGAAAATAACGATTGTAGCGGGAGCACGTCCCAACTTCATGAAAATAGCACCTATCACCCGTGCCATCAAAGCTGCACAGGAAGCAGGAAAGCGAATCTCATACCGTCTGGTCTACACCGGGCGTCAGGATGACACCAGTCTGGATGCTTCCCTATTCTCCGATCTGGACATGAAGCAACCCGACGGTTATCTGGGCGTCAGCGGACACGACCATTCCGAAGTGGCAGCCGCCATCATGCTCGCCTTCGAAAAAGAACTGAACAATCATCCCGCGCAAGTGGTCCTCGTGGTAGACGACCTCACTGCCACCATGAGCTGCTCCATCGTCGCCAAGAAGCGTGGCCTGAAAGTAGCCCACCTCATTGCCGGCACCCGTTCTTTCGACATGAACATGCCCCGCGAAGTGAACCGCACCATCGTAGACGCCATCTCCGACTATCTGTTCACAGCAGGCATGGTTGCCAACCGCAACCTCAATCAGGAAGGCATGATACCCGAATACATCCATTACGTAGGAAACATACTGATAGATACCATCCGCTACAACCGTCACCGCCTGTTGCAACCCGTGTGGTTCTCCACCATGGGACTGGAAAAGCGCGGCTACTTGTTGCTGACCCTCAACCGCCATGACCTGTTGACAAAGAAAAAGGTGCTCAACGCCCTGATGCAGGCATTGGTAGAGAAAGCTGAAGGCATGCCCATCATCGCCCCTTTGCATCCTTACGTGCAGAATGCCATTAAGACGCTCGAAATCTCTGCTTCCAACCTGCATATTCTTCCGCCGCAAAGTTACCTGCATTTCGGTTATCTTATCAACCATGCCAAAGGTATCATCACCGACTCCGGAAACATCGCCGAAGAAGCTACTTTCCTCGACGTGCCCTGCATCACGCTCAACTCTTATGCCGAGCACCCCGAGACCTGGCGTGTGGGCACCAATGAGCTGGTGAATGAAGATCCTGTCGCCTTTGCCTCCATGCTGGAAAAAATGTTGCACAGCGAATGGAAACACACTACTCTACCCGACCGTTGGGACGGACGGACGGCAGAACGCATTGTGCAGACGTTGATTTATGAAGAATCAAAAAGCGCAGCAAAAAGTCAGGAAAGGGACAACCTACAGAAATAACCCAATTTATAAAAAGCGAAAAGCCGCAGGGAAGGATATTTCCCTGTAAGATTCTTTTCCAAAAGACTTTCGGACATACGGAAAATGAAAGCGGTGAACGCCACAGCATGAAGCCGCTTCACTCCGTCATACCAACGCAACAAACGGACGTAAAGAAGCAACTCCTGTTCATATCCCAACAAATTTTTCACAGAACGGCGCGTCTTAGCCAGAAAAGCAGAGCTATCCTCCTCCACCAGATGCCAAACAGGATTCTCAACATGCAACACACGTACCCCCGCCTCTTCCAACCTCCTTCCGAAAGCTGTATCTTCATATCCCAAATGAAACGCTTCATCAAAACGGATGCGCAAAAAGAGTTCTCTCGGAATCAGGAAATTCATACTTATGAATCGTTGATAAGGTTGCTTATTCCGCTCAGTTGCCGGCTGTGCCTCCACCCGCATCCCATACTTATACCGTAGAGCCGCATCCCCCGCTTTCTTATAGGAAAATCCGCCACAAACAACATGTTCGCCCACATGATTAAGGTATGTCGAAAGAAATTCCGCCTCCACGGGTCGTGTATCCGTATCCAAGAAAAGCAAATTAGGATAACGAGCCTGTTCCCCCAGATAATTGCGCACAAATGCAGGACCATGATTTTCTTCAAGTTCAAACACATGGCACCCTTCCAATACATTCAGCACCCGATTCTCTTCCCGCACCTCTTCACACGACGCATCATCTGCCAACAGGATTTCAAAAGGAATCTTCGTCAGCAAAGCCATCTCATGCAGCTTCTTCACCAATGAAACGCAATTGATATTATATACCGGAATAAGGATGGATAACATTGCGCAAATATACTTTTTCTTTCGTTTGCCCGAAAGAAAAAGTATCAAAAAGAAAGGGCACGGGCTCAGTCTACGGTGCT
>NZ_CAJLKP010000063.1 GCF_905207245.1 uncultured Bacteroides sp.
CGGTAAACACTTTTACATCGTGAGGTAAATAGTCGGTAAATGCTATCTATTAATAATCAGTACATTATCTAAATCCATCGGCAAACACTAATTCGTTTTAAAGCGATTATGAGTTAAGTGATAATTGAATGCTGCGCCTCTGGCACAACGATTAAAGCACAGAATAATTGGAAATATAACTCTTCAGCTTCTTCCGGTAAACATCCCCGATAGGGATACTTCTCTTTTCCAGAGCAATCTTATTGCTTTCTATCGTACGAATACAATCTTTGCGGATAATGAACGAACGGTGCACCCGTATAAATTCATCGGGAGGTAGTTTCTCTTCCATATACTTCATGCTGCACAGGCTTAGCACAGGCTTCTGCTCATCCTTACTATAAATCTTCACATAGTCGCCCAACCCCTCGATATAACATATCTTGGACATATCCAGACGGATAATCCGACTGTCGGACTTCACATAAAGTACCTTAGGCTGCTGCGTTTGTGCCTTTTCGGGGAGAAGCGTAAACGGCATTCCTGCCTCCCCCTTGAGGCTGAACCAGCGCGAAGCCTTGTTCACCGCTTCAAAAAAGACGAGAAAACTGATTTCAGATACCAGATAATCCAGCGCATCCAGACGGAAGCACTCGGCAGCATAACGGGGAGTGTCTGCAATAAATATGACACGGGTGGAAGGAGAAAGCAATTTGCTGAATTCCATCCCGTTGATTCCCTCTATTTCCTCCTGCTGAATTCCCACAAAGTAAAGACTTACCTTGTTTTCATAATATCCCTTCAACGCCTCAATGGGATTGCTGTACTCTCCACACAAAGAAAGAAAAGGCGTCTTGGCTATGAACATTTCCAGTCGTTCACTCACCAGCCTGTCGGTATGCAAAATAGCACAAGTCAAATTCATCATCATTTCTCTTATTTTTGAAAATTAGACGAACGACTTTCCGGAAGACTGCAAAGCCGGAACCGGGAATTAATATTTCTTCACCGAAAAGGAACTTCTGTTAACAAGGACTTACACCTGTGGCGTTTCCCCGCTCAAGCGTTCAGTAAGAGTTTTTATAAACATGTCTTCCTTCACCGGAAGCAGCACGGCACATTTCCCCTTCGTTCCGTAACGCACCAGCACATAGCGCATCACGGCAAAACGTCCTATCTTCATGGACGAAGCCCGCTCTACGGAAGTAATATCTTTCAGGGGAATCTCCTTCGAACGGGTGAAACGCCCGAAATAGAGGATGAGGCGCCCATCCGCCGTCAGTGTATAAGTGGTATGAATGAGACGCTCGATAGCAATAATGAGCAGCAACATGAAGGTGATAGTCAAAACGGCATGCTTCATCCACATTTCATGAATAGTGACTGCCGTTGCTATCAGCAAAAACAAATATTGCCCTGCGGCAATGCGGGCATGGAAGATACGGTTCATTGAGTCTGATTTTGCCGCTAAGATAGGTGTTTTTTATGGAATGAAGGGAATTATTCTTCCAATATCTCCCGCAGCTTATCCGCCAGCAGCTTCTCTTCTTCCAGCCTCATCTTCCAGCACACCGCCTTGCGGAACATGTATACCTGCTCCGCCGACAAACAAAACAGTTGCTCAATCTCATCCGCCGACTGCCCGATAGCAATCAGCATACAAAGCAGTTCTTCATCTTTCGTTATGCCGGGAACGCACTTCTGCACTGCCTTTATGAAGCCCGGATAATGAAAGATAAATATCTCACGGAAAACGGCCCCGCGCGCTCCGCACAGCATATCTTTCGAAGCATGGGGCGACTCATCGGAAATCATTTCTATCAAAGCCCTGCTAATCTCTTTCATGCATAATCGTGCCATCTTTTCCACTTTACTATTTTAAATTGGTTACATCATACAAATTTGCAAAAAGTATAAGGTTAAACCATGAATTACCAATATACAATCTAATATACAAAGCTGTATCCCCCTCATTATCAATCCCGATAAAATGCAAAAAATAGAGGAATTGCCTTTTTATATTTAAAAATGGAATTGTACCTTTGCCTGACAAACAAAACAAAATACTCAGACCATGAAGATAAAAATACTCCTGGCTTTCCTTATAGTATCCGTTGGAGCCTGCACTGCAAACCCGCATTCTGCGGACAATAACGATACGCAACAATGGCAACAAGCCATCAGCCAACTGAACACCCTGCTAAAACAAAAGAAACACCAGGCAGCCATCGACGAATCCCGGCAGGCGATGTCCAGGTTGTTAACCCTGACAAGCAATACGGCTTCTAAAGACACATTAGTCAAATATGCCCGGCAGATACTCAATCTTTCCTATTTCAGCTACCTGGGAGGCCTGCAATTCACCTCTGGAACAGAATATCTGGATAGCCTTGGCAACAATCCCTTTCTACAACAATATTGCATACACGAATTACTGTCTACCAGGGCAGGCCTGCATCAGATGAAGGGAGACAACAGGATAGCCATTCAACTGGCAGATGAATATATGCAACTGCCTGAATATGACGACGCCGACCGTTATATTCCACAGTCTGAAATAGTCAGTGGTATTTATGTCTATTCCGGCAACGACATCCCCCGCGCCATCCACCTGCTGGAAAGAGCAATAGACGCATACCATCAGGGAGGGAAATTCCACAATATGCTCCGCATCATGTCCCGCCTCGGCATCTACTACCGCCTTGTGGGAAATTACGAAAAAGCTGTAGCCACCAATCAGGAGGCCATCAACAGTTATACTGACAGCATAGCTCCGCCCAACATCGTGATAGCCTACGGCGAGCAGGCCAACCTCTATGGCGAACTGGGCATGTACGACCGTGCCTTGGAACTAAACGCAAAAGCACAACATTATTCACTTCTGAAAGACAGCTTCGGCTTGGGCGACTTATATCGCTATCGGGCAGAACTGTTTCGCAGAATCCGGGAACAAGACTCTGTATTCTATTATCTGGAGCAAGCCGGGAAAGTTTCGGCCCTACAGGAAAGTTTTAAAGGAGTGTTCGTCAACAAAGTACTCACGGTAGATGCTTACCTGGACTATCCGGATTCTGTGCAAAAAGCATTGCAGCTTGCATTAAGCATCTGTCCGGACAGCATCCGCATGCCTCAATGGGCCAAGTATGAACTGAACCTACACTTAGGACGTGCCCTGTTGCAAACAGGCAAAGCCACACAAGGAATACCTCTCATAGAAAACGCCGTGCAGGGATTTGCCCAAATGAACATGACCGGAAAGGAACGCGATGCCAACCGGATACTGATGGATTACTACCGGAGTACGGGAATGGATGGCGCATTCCTCCGTTGCTACGACCGCCATCACGCCGTTGCCGACTCCCTGCAAATGGATGAAAAGATGCGTGCCGTTGCCGCCGCCAATATCCGGTTTGATGCCGAACGCAAAGAAAAAGAAAATAAACTGCTCTCCACACAAGTGGAACTGCAACAACGCCGACTATTTTTCAATATATGCATCTCCATCGCACTACTATTGTTACTTATCATTTCCATTGCCTATTTCATCACCCGAAAAAAGGCAAACCGCCTGTTATTGGAAAAGCGTAGACAAGAAATACAGAAACTAATTGTCCGCCAGCAGGAGCTGAACCGACACAACGAGGAGCTGTCCAAACAAATAGAACAGATTATGGCTACCAACAATCTGAACACCATCAGCCAACTGACCGGGCAAAACCTGCTCAGCAAAGAAGATGAAAATAACTTCAGAAAGTCATTTGCCGCCATATATCCGCTCTATCTACCCAAACTGAGAGAGAAGTACCCGCAACTGACGCGCAGCGAAGAATTGCTTGCCATGCTCATCTGCATGAACCAGAGCACGGACGAGATAGCCCTGATTATGGGCATCAACCGGAACAGTGTTAATATGCTCCGTTCGCGTATGCGGAAGAAAATAAACCTGACAAAAGAAGAGTCGCTGGACGAGGTCATCAGGCAATACTTATCATAAAATCGTGAATTAATATACAGGAAAAGTACAAGCAACCCAGTTATTTTGTAGCTTTGCAGTACTTAAACATACGAAATATGATTAAAGAGTTCGACTTTTTAGTAATTGGTTCCGGTATAGCCGGCATGAGTTTCGCTCTGAAAGTGGCTCATAAAGGCAGGGTAGCACTCATCTGCAAGACGGAACTGGAAGAGGCCAACACCTTCTTCGCCCAAGGGGGCATCGCCTCAGTAACCAATACACTGGTAGATAACTTCGACAAGCACATTGAAGACACCATGATTGCGGGCGACTGGATAAGCGACCGTGCCGCCGTAGAGAAAGTGGTGCGCGAGGCTCCCGGACAAATCAAAGAACTGATAGACTGGGGAGTAGAATTCGACAAGAACGACCGGGGAGACTTCGACCTGCACAAAGAAGGCGGGCACTCCGAGTTTCGCATCCTGCACCATAAAGATAATACGGGTGCCGAGATACAGGAAAGCCTCATCAGAGCCGTAAAGACACACCCCAATATCGAGATATTCAACCGTCATTTTGCCGTAGAAATCATCACGCAGCATCACATGGGTATCATCGTAACCCGCCATACCCCGGGCATCAAGTGCTACGGAGCATATGTACTGAATGAGGATACGGGCGAGGTGGATACTTTCCTCTCCAAAGTAACGCTGATGGCTACGGGTGGCGTAGGTGCCGTTTACCGCAACACTACCAATCCTCTGGTGGCCACGGGAGACGGTATAGCTATGGTATATCGTGCCAAAGGTTTTGTACAGGACATGGAATTCATCCAGTTCCACCCCACAGCGCTTTATCATCCGGGCGACCGTCCCTGTTTCCTGATTACAGAAGCGATGCGCGGATACGGCGGAGTATTGCGCAATATGGGCGGCGAAGAGTTTATGCAGAAGTATGACCCTCGTTTATCGCTCGCTCCGCGTGACATCGTGGCACGTGCCATCGACAGCGAAATGAAGCAACGCGGTGACGACCATGTTTATCTGGACGTTACGCATAAAGACCCGGAAGAAACCAAAAAGCACTTCCCGAATATCTACGAAAAGTGCCTCAGCTTAGGCATCAATATCACAAAAGACTATATTCCGGTAGCTCCTGCCGCACACTACCTCTGTGGTGGCATTAAGGTAAACCTGAACGGAGAGTCTTCCATCAATCGCCTGTATGCCGTAGGAGAATGTTCATGCACAGGTCTTCACGGAGGCAATCGTTTAGCTTCCAACTCTTTGATTGAAGCAGTAGTCTATGCCGATGCTGCTGCCAAACATGCATTAAGCGAACTCGACCGATACGAGTTCAACCACGAAATACCGGAATGGAATGCCGAAGGAACAGTGACCAACGAAGAGATGGTGCTTATTACTCAGAGCATGAAAGAAGTGAACCAGATTATGGGAGCCTATGTAGGTATCGTACGAAGTGACCTGCGTCTGAAACGTGCCTGGGTACGCCTGGATATGATATACGAGGAGACGGAAGACTTATTTAAACGCAGCAAGGCATCCAGGGCTATTTGCGAGTTGCGTAATATGGTCAATGTAGGCTATCTGATTACGCGTCAGGCAATAGAACGCAAGGAAAGCCGCGGGTTACACTATACGATTGATTATCCGCACGCAAAGAAATAGGATAAGGACACCCGTTGGCGGGATTAATTCATCCCTGGAAAGAAATGAAGCAAAGTGATTAGTGATTAGCGATTAGTGATAAGCATTAGTATCTGTCATCCTGAGCGTAGTCGAAGGATCTACTCTCCTGCGTACATAGCGCAGCCTTATGCCGAGGGAAGAGATCCTTCGACTACGCTCAGGATGACAGATACTATCACTTTACATTTGACTATATAAGGCATTTAATTCATAACCCTAATAGAAAGAAATTAATTCCGCCAACGGGTTAAGGAGTTATCTCCTTTATAATGCCGAACGCCCGGATGTTTCTTCAAGCGAAACACCCGGGCGTTCTTTATCGTAGAAATAAGAATTTCTTAATAATTTTCCTTCTTCACTTCGAAGTAAGCCTGCGGATGCAAGCAAGCCGGGCAAACTTCAGGAGCTTCCTTACCTGTATAGATGAAACCACAGTTACGGCATTGCCATACCACTTCGCCCTCTTTAGCGAATACAGTAGCGTTCTCAATATTGTTTACGAAAGCCAGGTATCTTTCTTCATGACCCTTTTCGGCAATTGAAATGTTGCGGTACATAGCAGCGATTTCATAGAAACCTTCTTTTTCTGCCACGTCAGCAAAGTGAGGATAATCCAATGACCATTCTTCGTGTTCACCGGCAGCAGCTTCTTTCAGGTTATCCAATGTAGTGCTGATGACACCGGCAGGATAGCTTGCAGTGATTTCCACCATACCACCTTCCAGATACTTAAACATACGTTTAGCGTGTTCTTTTTCCTGGTCAGCCGTTTCAGTAAAAATAGCAGCGATTTGTTCGTAACCTTCTTTCTTAGCCACACTTGCAAAGTAAGTGTAACGCATTCTTGCCTGTGATTCTCCTGCAAATGAGGTCAACAGATTCTTTTCTGTTTGAGTTCCCTTAACACTTTTAGCCATAATCTTTTTCTTATTTAGTTAGTAAATTACGTATCAATTGTCGTTAGTCATTCTTATTAACAACACAAAAATAGAGATTTTGTTTGATATTTACGCGTTTTTTATTCATCGGATTTGTCTATGTAGGGATAGATAAAATCTATAATCAGCAAATATATCCGGAAAAAACCTTATCTTTGTATTTAATCATACATAAATACTTCCGACTATGAAGACAATAGCTAAATTATTTATCTTCTCATTCATAGTAATGGGAATCACCTCTTGCTACACCTCAATTCCACTAAGAGAAGGAAAATCTGAGAATAACACGACATATAAAGTCAGCTATCTCTTTGAACATGACGGCTGCAAGGTCTATCGCTTTTATGATAGGGGAAACTATGTCTATTTCACTACCCGAGGAGATGTCACCGCCATCAAGAATGATTCAACTGCACATCGGACGGTTACTATCTATAAAGATACTATTTATTCCGGCAACGACGAAGTATATCCTTAATTTAAATTCTCTTCCACCGAAGACATTTTTTCCAGCAATAACCTGCTAATAGCAAGAAAAATAGTATAGTAACACTAAATGCCCAATAATTAACCGTACGAGATTCCACTATCAGTATATAGTCACTATCCAAAAGACGGAAAGCATCTACCTTCCAGATAAGCAAGCCGCCTTTTTGCATAGCTGCATTAGTAAAAATGACCCTTCCCGGCATAGATAATTCGAATTGCACAGCATATCCGAAAAGCTCTGCAATTTGTCCTTTCTTCTCAAACAATTCATCCATTGATTTTCCGTCTGACTTATATAAGTCCGAAAAGGATTTCGTCCGGCTGAATTCATCCAGATAATTGCACACTTTCTCAGGTGTTCCTTCATCATCGGCATCCTTTCCGGAAAAGTACTTCCCATAAACGGGCTCTTTCAAGTCCGCCAATTGACGCACAAAAGCCGTATCTCCTTTTTGAGTTACAAAGTGAAGTATTACTTCATAACTAAGTTCATATTGGCTACGATTATACCATTTCCAGAATTTCGCTTCAATATCATCCAGCATATTCTTCTGTTCGATACCATTTAATCCGCTCAAAGCTTCCATATCACCACGGAACCATATGCGTTGTTCTTCTTTGGTCAGATACTTCTCAAGAGGCACGGGACCTTTATCTGGCAATTCGCTATACGTAGCCGTATATTCGTAGTAGGTATAGAACCAACGGAAACTCTTCCGGAGCTTTTCAGCCGGAACTGCCAAAGGATGCATATATTCCTTTCCGTCCAAAGTACTGAAAGGCTCGGAACCAACCGTTGGATAAGTCCGCCTTACTCTTACATTCAGCTTCTCTTCATCTCCCCAACAGTTGAATTTAACAACGGAATCAAGTTTATCCTGTTCCCATTCTGAAGTTATCCGGAACAGAAACGGATTGTGTGTCCTGTCCCCTGCCAGGAAAGCAGAATCGCCATATGCATACACTTCTCTATGCATGCTACCATCACTATTTACCAGAGAAACCATCCGGTAATAAGTACCACAAGAGGTCATACCGAGCAGCAATACAATTGCTGCAATCCATTTACTTGTTCTCATAATGATCCTGTTTAATAAGTTTTCTTTGTTAATTCCATCACTCTGCTTTTCCTCTGTTTTCTGAGTTGCATATATTGGCGGGACAGGTAATCGCTTTTCTCAGAAAACCTCATCTTCTCCCAGCCTTCCGGCAAGGAGTAAGTATTATTCTCTTGCAAACGATATCCCTCCATCGGCCTCACATCACAAGGAACCGGAGTGAAAAGAGTTTCACCCACCAATAAGCACAACAGTAATCCTGCGGCGATTCCGGACAGCCAACCGGCAACTAACAATTTCTTCTTCTTTCTTCTTCGAAAAGATGTCCGGGCTACCCGTTGCAGAATATTCGCAGTCAGTTCATCCGGATTGCTCATCACAGGCTGTTTACCTCTGATTTCAGCCAGCCATTCTTCATAATGTCTATCATCTTGTTTCATAAGCCTGCATCTATTTGATTCATTTTATCTCGAATATGTTTCCGGGCCAGGTAAAGAGTACTCTTAATTATTCCGGCGGACAGCCCGGTAATAGTCTGCACTTCCGATACATCCAGTTCTTCAATATCCCTCAACGTAAAAATCAGTCTTTGCTGGGGAGACAGTTCACCGGTATATTTCAGAATAAGTTCTTTCAATTGCCTGTTGGATACAGTCAATTCTATATTATCATCAGATGAAATACTGGTAGGGCAAGAATAACCGGCATCATTATCGAGCGGTGAATGGCGCAAAGAGCGCAGGCGGTCATAACAGGTATTGCAGGCAATTTTATAAAGCCAGGTAGAAAAACGGGCTTTGACATCGTATTTATCCAATGCCAGCCACACCTTTACAAAGGTTTCCTGCACCATATCCTTGGCTTCGTCTTCGTCGCACAGCAACCGGAATGCAAGCCGGAATACAAGCGGCTGAAACTCAGAGAGCAGAAGAGAAAATGCATTCGTATCTTCTCTTCTGCTCCTGACTATAAGCTCTTGTATCTTTTCTTGGTTCATCATTATAACATCTTCGTTTATTAATGATACGTAAGAAAATGCATCCGGTCGATTGTCACCGCAAATATAACCTACAAAAAGCTTATTTTTCTATTAAATCAAGGGAAACTCAGTTCTTAATATTCTCTTTCTCTACAATTACTTCTTTCTCATCAGCAGATGGATTCACCATTCCGGCTACTTCCGCTGCCGTCTTCGGTTTCACAGTAACCCCTTCTTTGGTTTGTTCCACATACGCCATACGCCCATCCGGCAAGTAATACAGATAATCGACACAAACACTTCTACGGCCTGTGGCTCCTGACTTTCCATTCAGGGTAAGCGTTGCATTATGATAGAACAGATAACTCTGACCTTTGAATTCAATGATTCCCGGATGTATGGTAAAGCTGTTCTCTGCCATTCCCGTCAGAAGTCCACGATATGTCCACGGTCCCTCCATACTTGGTGCCGTCGCATAGCTTATCGTCTCACGCCCTTTACCCATTGAAGCGTATGTCAGGTAGTAAAGATTCCCATGTTTATGAATCCATGGTCCCTCTACAAACTTCGGCATTTTAAGTATCTCAATAGGACCGTCCAACTCTATCATATTGGGTTTAAGCTTCACTAAAAAACAAGTTCCGTTACCCCAACTCATCCAAGGAGTGCCGTTATCATCTATAAAAACCGTCGGGTCTATATCATTCCACCATCCGCGCGCTCCATTATGAGTCATATCATCCGTCACAAGTGGAGTACCCCGCGGGTCGACAAAAGGTCCTGTCGGACTATCCGAAACGGCAACACCCACTACTTTACTATTGTACGGCGATCCCGCTTGTACTGTTGTATAATAATAGAATTTCCCGTCTTTTTCCACAACCTGAGATGCCCATGCCTCGCCTACACCCCATGAGAAATCCGTAGGTTTAAGCACACTTCCATGATCTGTCCACGTCTTCATATCTTTGGTGGAATAGCACAACCACTCCGTTATGTTAAAGTCCTGCCCTTCTTCCGCTTCATCATGGCCCACATAGAGGTAAAGCGTGCCATTGTGCACCATCGGTGCCGGATCAGCCGTAAACTTATTTAGAATTACCGGATTCCCTTCCGGAGTAAAATTCACTTCATTACTTTTCCCACCCAAACCGGACAAGAGCAGATATAAGCTAAAAGCCAAAAGACCATTTTTCATAATAAAATAACTAAGTTATAATTTAATAGATTCATTGAACTGGTTTAAACTTATAAAGCAGCACACCATGAGCCGGAACATTCAGGGACAATGCTTCCCGTCCGGCATCCAGTGTTTTTATGTCTTTTTGCCTCCAAAGGTCACGGACAGTCTGCTTACCTGTAATGCCCAGTTTATCAAAATCGCGGAAAGAGAGCTCCGCCTTTTCACGATCAAAATTACAGAATCCCACCGCTTTACTGCCGTCTTCCAACTCCTTCACATAAATACGTAGTTCTCCTATGGCATGTACACACGTAGCTTGCTTACCCAAAGGGTCCTGATTGACAGCAATAACCTCATTATTAGTCAACAAACTGAAAGTGAAGTCATCCATCTTTTCCAAGTCGCAACCTATCAGGAGAGGGGCAGAAAACAAGCTCCAAAGACTAAAGTGAAGATATTGCTCATCCGGTTTAAGCTTGGTTTGATGAGGATTTCCCCAACCTACAATACCAACCACCAGCATATCCGGATCATTCCAGTTACCCGGTTTTGCCCAAGCTGCCGCCTTGTCCTGAGAAAGAGCGATACTTTTTACACTTTCCCAGGTATCAGTGATGTCATTAGTTGTACGCCAGCACTGGCCTCCGACAGCATCTCCCCATTCCCAGACATCTCCCATACCATATTGACACAGGTTATACACAATATCACGGGGTTGTTGACGTAAATAGTCGCCCATGATTTTAAACGGTTTCCTACCAGCAATCGAATCTCCGCCTCCCTGAAAAGCTAAAGAAGATACGCTATAGGGATCTTTCTTCAAATCACGGTCGAGTACTCCTCCATAACTGCACCAGTCGTATTTCAAATAATCAATTCCCCATTTGGCATACATGTCGGCATCCTGTTTCTCGTAGCCATAGCTACCTACACAGCCTCCGCAAGTCCACGGGCCGGGTGAAGAATAAATACCCACTCTCATTCCAAGTGAATGGATATAGTCAGCCAACCCCTTCATGTCAGGGAATTGGGCATTAGTCAGGATGTTGCCGTGAGCATCGCGAAACTTTCCGCTTCTGGTCCGGTCATTGGGGTCCCGGTGATGTTGCCACGAGTCATCTATATTGATATAAGTCCAGCCGTAATTAATCAAACCGCTTTCTACCATGGCTCTTGCCGCCTGCTTCACTTTCTCGGCCGAAACTTCGTGCCCGAAGCAGTTCCAGCTGTTCCAGCCCATCGGCGGGGTAAGAGCTATTCTGTCGCCACATTCAATGCGGAATTTCTTCTCCACCATTCCTTTATTGTTTTTAGCCTGCAGAGTCACCTCAAACGTTCCGGGTTCGGTCAATTTACCCGTAATCAAACCCGTTTCCGGATTAATCTCCAACCCTGCCGGTAGGCCTGCTGCAGCAAATGCCATCGGACGATCACCAGTTGCCGCTACCTGAAACAGGAAGGGAGAACCGGGACGTACTCCAAATACAGAAGCGCCATTAATTCTTGGTGTCGCAGGAGCGGGAGGAGTCAGTATATAAGGCTCAGTAGCTATAAACTTCAGTGTGGGGAAACTTTTCTTACCCTTTGAAATAATTTTTGCATCCGCCCAATCGGCATGGTCATAATAAGGACCATCACCGCCATCAGCAACAATCAGTTCAAGCCTTTTCACGCCATCAAGTGAAACAGAGCATTGCTTAGCCGCATCTCCTGCTTTTACAACTCCGCTGGACCATAGCTGTTCCCCGTCTCCGATTACAATAAATTCAGCCGACGGCTTATGTTCCAGAATTTCATCATCCAGACCCACCTGAGCCGTAAATGATGTTGCTTTACCATCCAATTGAATTGCCAGTTCGCTGACAGAGTGGGTACCCACTCCACGTTCAAACGTCTGTCCTCCGATTGTCAGGGTTTTACCGTCAACCGATTTGTTTTTCATAGCAACTCCATGTCCCTGGGTCATAGATGTCAGGTCCAGATCATCAAGCCACACAGTCTGTGGCTGACTACACCCGGTAACGATACCTGCTAATACAAAACTTGCAATTATCAAAATCTTATTCTTCTTCATACTCTAAAATTCACTCTTAATTGATTAGAACTATTATAACGAAACTACCATCGATTTCCCTGAATACGTGACAGTTTTATCCGGCGTTGACTGATAAACTCCGATACCGGATTGTGGCGATACCATTATGACATTAAAGGTTATTTTCTTTTTCATTCCGGTGAATTTTCCCTTCCTGTCACTGATAGTCAAAGTTCTGTCCGTATCATTCCAATTTAAGTCAAATGTGCAGAACTGGCCCTTTTCATAATTATAGTTATTCCCTTCATCTTCATAAACAGAGTAAGTACTATTGGCACCCGGATAAATACGGATTTCCCATGGTTCTTCTCTGTCTTCAGAAGTAGATTGTTTCGTAGGGCCCAATGGTAATATAGAACCGGCTTTCACAAATAAAGGTATTTTCTCAAGGTCAACATCCACATCCACCATTTGTCCACCTTTATAAGATGCACCATTCCAGAAGTCTATCCAACCTGCCGGACATTCAGGAAGATACACTTTCATCCGGTTAATACCACCTTCCACAACCGGGGCGACTAAAACAGAAGGTCCGAACATAAACTGATATTTTTGCTCCAATGCACGGGAGTCTTCCGGAAAATCCATTACTAACGGACGCATTAAAGTAGAACCTTTAAAGGAAATCGCAGCATTTTGAGAATAAATATAGGGAAGAAGTCTGTAACGCAAATCTAAATAACGGGCAACAATGCGCTCAACTTTCTCTCCATATCTCCATGGTTCGGTATTACTCATGTAACCATGTACACGCATTAATGGAAAAAATGTTCCTGCCTGCAACCAACGGATAAACTGTTCATGATACCTCGTATTGGTATATTGATCGCCCGGACGGAAAAAACCACCGGCATCATACGTCCACCAAGGCAGACCTGTTGCCATTTGTCCCAGCCCTCCGGCTATTTGCCGACGCAGAGTTTCCCAGTCATGTCCCACGTCTCCCGACCATGTGGCCGCCGCATAACGCTGCATTCCGGAAAAGCCGCTACGGGTAAATATCATAGCCCTCCGGTCAGGATCATCTTTGCGCAAACCTTCATAAATCGTCTTACTGACATACATCGGATAAACATTCCGGTAAACCTCTCCCGGTGTCTGCCCGTTATTTATACGCCGGTTCTGGAGGTCGTCATTTTCAGGCTCGGTAGCATCCTGCCACCAAGCATCGATGCCATATTTCAATAGTCCGTTACGGAAGTTCTGCCAGTAAAAAGCCGCAGCATCAGCATTGAAGAAATCAATCCAGTCACTACCCGGAATATAATATCCGTTTTCTGTTGCCTGCTTTCCTATTTCAGACTGGGTATCTATTTTAGACCAGACGGAGATCATCAGGCGTATATCCATATCATGAAGCTCCTGAAGCATTTTCCCCGGATCAGGATACCTGTCTTCATCAAACCGCATCGCATTCCAACCATGTTTCCCCCAATATTGCCAATCTTGAACAATCATATCTATAGGTAACTTCCGTTGCCTGAACTCACGGGCATTCTCCAATAACTCCGCCTGAGTATTGTACCGTTCCCGGCAATGTATATATCCCAAACTCCATAAAGGCATCATGGGAGAAGGCCCGGTCAACTCGCGGTAACTGGCAATAACTTCATCTCCATTACCGGCGAAAACAGTATAATCCAATGTTTGGGCAACCGGTGAACGAAAAACAGTTTCTTCGGAAACAGGACGCCAATATAGTACAGGCTTATCATTACGCTCACCCTGCACCTCTATGGCATGCTTTCCGGCACTCAATTCCACTATTGCAGAAGTTGTAGGAGGCAGCCACAGATTATTGATATCAAACACCTTATCTCCATCGATAGCAAGATAGTACTTGCGTGCCATCCGTTGTCCGACATCCAACAACAAAGAATAACGCCCGGAATGAGGTACTTCCAATGAAGCTGTGAACGAGTATGTCTGCCGGGTTTCTCTTACATTCCCGCTCGTACCTGTAGTATTGACAGTAACGGCCTCACCGCTTGCACTCGCAGGAGTCAACTCAATTGATTCATCTGTCGGATTGAAATCCGTCAATCCATAGTTATTCCACAACAGTCCATAACCTTTGTTTGACAGAATAAAAGGTATGGAAATCTGTGTATTGACCTGTGTCAACCTCCTCGACAAGCCTCTGATATTGAGATAACCATCCTGAAATTGACCAGTACCGTATATATACTCATCTTTCGGAGATACAAAGTGTTGTTCCACCTGGAATGTAGCTTCTCCCTGAACAGAAGAAGCTGCCATAAAGCGCCCTCCGACTTTTTCCTGAAGAATGATACGCTTATTCGCATCTTTAAAAGTCAGCGCCTCCGTGCCTTTATCAAACTCCACAGAAATCCCTTCCAGAGATAAAGTCAGAGATTTATCATCTTCTGCAACTTCATACTCCGGAACGGGAGAGTTCTCCGTATAGATAAGTTCCTGCATAGGCACTGAACCTGATTGAGCGAACTGTACCCGAACAGCATTCCGATTTAGCGGTATCAATGAAAGTGTACCCTGTTCCAGTTCAAGAACTACATTTTTCTTTTCGCTCGAAACACATGCTGCATTTAGTAAAAATACGGAAAGAGACAGAGTCATCGCAATTAACCCAACCAGATTCCACTTCTTCCATACTGTTTTCATAGTATATAGTGCTGATTTATTTAGAGAACATCCAATAATCGAAATACATAAGGTTGGTAGACGGTCTTCCCTTCACCACAAAACATAGATCATGTACTCCGGTCACTTTCGAGATATCAATGGTCCGCAAATCCCAACGGTCACTGCCACCTGTCCGGGGTACTTTAATGGTTCCCACCAATTCTCCGTCCACACCACCCAGGCGCACCTCAAGCCGCACGGGGTCATTGTGTGTCGTACCGAGTCTGGCAGTGAACTTCGTTGCACCGTTTGTTCCAAAGTCCACGTCACGAACCCGGATATAACTACCATCCTTCATTGCCGTTACAAAGACCCCCACCTGATTGTTCTTGAAAGATTTAAAACCTTCGGAGAAAGCGATTGTTTCCGCTTCATTCTTTACATATGGATTCAAGGTAACAAGCCCCTTGGTGATTCCTTCCGTCATCTTCACCTCAGGAATTGAGCCGTCTTTGTTGAATTTAAGTTCTTCCACACATACCGAACGGTTGAAGCCACCACCACCGGGCAACTTTCCGTTATGATAAAAATAGTAAGTCTTGCCTCTGAAGTCGATGACTCCCGGATGGATTGTAAACGATCCTCCTCCGGCAGCCATTACCGTACCGCCATATTTCCACGGTCCTGTAGGGCTATCGCTGGTAGAATATCCGATATGTTCGGGTAGCGGACCTCCCGGCCAGAATAAGTAATATTTCTTATCCCGTTTATAAAGCCAGGGACCTTCCTCGTACAAAGTAGCTCTCTGAGAGTCACCCTCACGTTTACCAAACGATTCTGCTACCATAGGTACACGCACGATATCTCCACTGTAGGAAATCATATCCTCATTCAACTTCACATAATACAGATTCGGGTTTCCCCAATACATATAAGCTTGTCCATCGTCATCAATAAAAACCGTCGGGTCAATATCTCCCCATTCACTCTGAACCAATGGTTTCCCAAGCGGATCATAGAAGGGGCCGTAAGGACTATCGGCCACTGCCACTCCAATAGCTCCCCTGTTATTGATTCTCGAAATCACAGGCACATACATATAGAACTTTCCACCTCTTTCGATACATTGCGGAGCCCAAGCATCCCCTTTGGCCCAACTGAAGTCGGTATATGACAGAACAGCCCCATGATCGGTCCAGTTCACCATATCACTCGTGGTATACAATCGCCAGTCGTTCATCGTAAACCAGGTGGAATTATCCTCATCATGGGTAGTATAAAGATATACTTTATCGTTATATACCATCGGAGCCGGATCGGCCGTATAATTTGTCTGAATGATCGGGTTCTGTGCCAGTCCCGAAGTAGCCACCACCGTCAATAGCGATGAGAAGAATAAAGACTTCATTTTATCCATATTGCTTTTTTAGTTTGATTATTCTACAATTAATATTCCACCATTGCAAGGCATTGTCAATTGCAACTCCTGTTTCTTATTTACCTTTACTTGTTTTACATTTCCTTGCAATTCTTCATTATCACTGAATACACGTACCTGATTGCCAGGCATAAACATCGGCAAGGCAATCTTCAGCTTTACGGTCTCTTTCTGGGCATTAACCCCTGCAATATACCATTTATCTCCATGCCTGCGAGCCATAACTACGTATTTTCCGGGATAGCCATCAATAAAACGTACTTCATCCCATGTGGTAGGAACTTCTTTCATGAAGCCTATCGCCCATTCCGGAGCATCCGTCAGGTTATTCGGAGCCAAGGCAAAATGTTGCACCGGACTTTGAAACAATACTGCAGTAGCCAAAGCAAACACGTCAGAAGTCATACGCCGGCTTCCGCCCGGAGCATTATCCGAATTATAATATTTATTCAGTGCACTGCCGCCAAAGTCCATGCTACCCACCGTATTACGGATAAACGGATGCAGGCAGGCATTGAATGCCTCAGCGTCACAGCTTCCTTGGGAGAAATGCAGGTTTTCACTCGCCAATACTGCTTCACTCGACGCATAGTTAGGATACATACGTTCCCAGCCGCGAGGCAAAGTACATCCGTGGAAAATCACCAGCAACCCGTATTCATTGGCATCAGCAAGAATATCTTCATACAGTTGCATGGTAACTTGCTTATCACCACCAAAGAAGTCAACCTTTATGCCACGTATTCCAATGCTTTGCATCCATTTCATTTCTTTACGACGGGCTATCGCATTGTCCATAATGCCACGGGGTGATTGTGGAGCATCATTCCAGTATCCGTTAGAGTTATACCACAGATAGAGACCTACCCCTTTCTGCGCTCCATATTTAGCCAGCTGCTCAATCTTATCATATCCAATCTGCGTATCCCACAATGCATCTACCAATACAGACTGATAACCCATTGCCGCCGAGAAATCAATGTAACGCAACTGCTCTTCATACTTTGTGCTTCCATCCATACCGATAATCCAACTCCAGGAACCTCTGCTGTACTCATATTTTCCAGATGATTCATACAGTGGCTTTACAACATCAAAAGAAACCGTTGTTTCAACAATCGGAGCTAAAGTTTCGCCCAAAGTTATCGTCCGCCAGGGAGTTTCTCCCGGCAATGCAAGTCCGGGTGCAGTTGTACCATTTCCGTTCATTTCACCTTCTTGAGGAAATCCGATTGTATACAGACCATTTTCATGCCCCAATAAACGGCTTCCGCAATATTTACTGTCCACACCCGTTTCTGAAATAAGTATCCATCCCTTATCACCATTACGGAACAGGCAAGGGAAAGTATAACCTTCACCCCATCCATTTTTACCCATGGAATCATCTGCTTTATAAGGGGTCTCATAACTGGGCGAAGTACGGGCAAAGCCTCCCATAGGTTTACTTTGCGGACATAGGAAAGTTGTACTTCCTTCAGGAAGCACAAAGCCGGTCACCTCCTCTTTCACAACACAGGACAAAGTCGCCTTCTGAGGATACATTTTATATCTGAAAGCGACATCCCGATCACTTACGCGAAATATAACATCATAAATAACCTTATCTTGCTGACTAAACCGGTATACAGCTTCTGTTGCTACATAATGTACATGGCTCTGCTTTATATTAGGCAATGTATAGTTCTCGTCAATCTTGTTTGAACGGACATCCTGTTCCAAAGACATATCCCGGGAAAAATCACCGATATTAGTAATTAGTCCCAAAGGTGAAGAGTCAATGAAAGGAGTACCATCATAGGTGATGCTATATGAAGGTTGCCCATTTTTATCAGAAATGGTTACCAATATTTTCCCATCGGGACTTGTAATTTGTTTCTCTTCCGCTTTTATTGCACCGCAAATTAATAACGCTGCTATAACTAAAAAGTGTTTCATGAATATCAGGATATTATTTATTAATAGTTACTCTATCATTAGCTCTCTCATAGTCAAAGTAATCCACATCGACATAACCTCCCAACGACTTTGTTGCATAGTTGAAGATAGCAAACTTGCTTCCCATAAAGAGCCTTGTATAATCAAAGCGCATTTTGAAATCCGTTCCTATCTTTTTCCATTCCTTATTATCCAAGCTATAATAGAAAGTAGCAATATCGCGTTTCGGCATGAAGTCGCCTTCTATACGCAGATAAATGACGTCCTGATTAAAATCGACCTGCTCTTTTTCTTCTATATCCACACTGGCTATTGCCTTATTGGGAGTCCTATCAAAATTAACGACATTGGTAGACATAACCAGACGCTTTGCATCCCCTTCCTTCACCACTGACAAAAGCCCGGAATGTCCGTTGAATGCGCTGAATCCGGCTACATCCCCATCCTTCATATGAGAAACATCAAGCGAAATGGTAGCACTGCACTTCGGCCCTTCCATACGTTGCGTAATCGTATTCGGAGCTAAATACAGGTTATCAACCACCCGGCTGGTCTTCAATCGCAGATAACCCGGACGTTCCGTCAAAGACCACTTATCATCTACCGGATTATGATTCCATTGCCAGTAGAGTGAAAGTTTCTCATCGCTGAAGTCATCACTTCCAAGTATTCCTTTGGTATTTTCAGTCGGATATATCTCTTTTTCCATCGTCAAGGGTACATGACCGTTTTCATCTCCCAGCATCGGCCATCCGTCCACCCAACGGCAGGGCATCAGAGTAGGCACCCGGCCTATTCCTCCGCGGTCCTGAAAAATAACCCCATACCAGTCTCCTTCTTCCGAGTCAATAATACAACCTTGGCCTACTCCTCCGTAACCGTCAAAATCATGTTCCAGGATAACCTTTTTCTCATAAGGCCCTGTAATCTCGTCAGCACGGTAACACACTTCCCTGCGCACCCGACCGGGGATGCTCCAGTCCATGGAAATCATCAACAAATAGTACTTACCGTTATGCTTCACAACCTGACTTCCTTCCAGTAGCCCCTGTTCGTCAGCATCCCGCTCGAATATCTTCATACTGACTCCATCGGGCTTCACATCCGACAAGTCACTCTTCAACTCTTTCAGCTCACCGGTTCCATAGAATACATATACCCGTCCGTCATCATCAAAAAACAAAGAGGCATCATGGAAATGCTGCGTTCTCGACAATAGTTCCCACTTTCCGGCGGGGTCGTCCGCCGTGAATATATACGACCGGTAGGGTACATCGTTTGGTGAGAACAATACATAGAACTTACCGTTATGATAGCGTATGGACGATGCCCATTGTCCGCGCCCATAAACAGTTCCACCAATCAAATCATACTTTGAATTATCAGTCAACTTATCGAAGACATAACTCACAGTTTCCCAATTCACCAGATCTTTTGATCTCATAACAGGCCCGCCGGGCATCAGGTGCATGGTGGTACTTATCATATAGTAGTATTCTCCCGCACGTGTAATGGATATGTCCGGTATATCGGCATAAACCACCGGATTACGAAACGTTCCCTTCACCGGCATTTCCGAACCGGAACACCCCATTAGTAATGAAGCAACAGTCAGCCATGCCAACATCATCTTTTTCATGATACAGATATATATTTATTTACGATTTATTTCTAACGCGGTTTCCCGGCCATCTACTTGAATCTCCAATAGTCCATGTTGAACATCTCTCCGTCTCCTCCTCTAAAAACGAGGTACAGATTGTGAACTCCACCCACCTTTTCCACATCGGTAACAAAGGTTTTCCACGTATTCCAGCCACCGGTATTACTGATATTGCATACCCCCAGCAATGTACCGTTAAGGTCATCCAAGCGGATTTCAATCTTTCCTTTGGTTATCGTAGCTGCACGGACTTCAAATGTCTTTGCCCCTTTGCCGAAGTCAACCGCTTTCACTTGAAGGAAATCCCTGTTATGAATGGAAGTAACATACATCCCGCTTTCATCGTCCTTGGCGGTCTTGAGTCCCTGGCTCCAGGCCATTGTTTCCGCCTCAGTCCGTTTATAGGGATTCAGTGTGCCGACAGGTTCAACCCCAACACCGTCATCCCACCAAGGCAGTTCCTTGACTGTGCCATCGGGATTATACTCCAACTCGGCCACACATATGGAACGGCGTTCATGATGCTTGTCGGTAATCATGAAGTTCAACCGGTAGTTAAACCCGAACACATAAGATTTACCTTTATAATCAATGATGCCCGGATGGTTTCCGGAAGACTTTCTGTTAGGTTTCATTATATAACCCTTGAATTCCCAGGGACCTACCGGGCTGGGACCCATTGCATAACCGATACCTTCCGGACAGCATGTACTTGCATAAGCCATATAATAGTGCCCGTTCTTCTTATATGCCCAAGGACCCTCCTGAAAATGATAAGGGTCTTTCTGATTTTCTATCTTCCGGATTAATTTATCTTTCGTGATTTCCCCCGCACAGGATATCATATCTTCATTCAATTTCACATACCAAAGATTAGGATTTCCCCAATATAGATATGCCTGTCCATCATCGTCTATCAACACACTCGGGTCAATACTGTCATACTCGGCACCGATCAAAGGTTTTCCGAGAGGGTCGGTAAAAGGGCCAAAGGGATTATCAGCAACCAGCACACCGATGCCTCGTCCCTGCACGGGACAATACAAATAAAACTTTCCATTACGCTCGATGCACTGAGGAGCCCAGGCACCATTCTCAAATCCTCCCCAACCTGATACGGCAGGGTCAGCCCATTTAAAGTTATATAAGTTGGCTATGGTTCCATGATCCGTCCAGTTCACCATATCGGTGCTGGTGTAAAGCAACCATTCTTTCATGCGGAAGCCTGCCATTCCTTCAGGAGCATCATCTTCATCATGGGTAGTATAAAGGTATACTGTACCCTTGTGCACCATTGGCGCAGGATCGGCAGTAAATTTGGTCTGTATAATCGGAGTCTGGGCCTTCAGGCTCTCCTGAGGAGAAGCCATAAACAGCATAGCTGCCGTCAACCCGGGCAAAATAAGTTTCTTCATTGTTTCTGGTATTTAAAATCTATATTTCCAAATAGCACTAAAATTTCACACTCACTCTTTTCCCACTGTAGTCAACAACCTTCCGGCTTCCATCTTGAAGTACAACAGTAAACTTTCTGTTTTTCAACATTCCTTCGTATGTCCCCTTCCGTGCTCCAATGGTCAACTGGCGGGAAGCATTGTTCCATGTCATAGGGATTTCAGTATATGCTCCCAACTCATAATTATAGCTATCAAATTCATCCTCATACAGAACAAAAGAACCATCGGCACCGGCATATACTTTCAATTCAAGATTATCCCATGGTTTCTCTGTTGCATACTGCACTTTAGGTCCCATTGGGATGATACTACCTGCCTTGACATACAACGGAATGACATCAATAGTTGTCTCCTTCTCTATTTCCTGTCCGCCGTCATACTTTTCATTCGTCCAGAAATCATACCAGATAGCACCTTCCGGCAAATATACCTTTGCGGACTTAGCCTGCATAAAGTCTACCGGAGCTTTATTCTCAAATTTCTTAACATTATTCTTATCCCAGCCATCATTTTCTTTTAGTTTTACCAGCTTCTCCTGAGTGTATTGCGCATTAACTACCGGCGCTACCAGAATGGATTTACCGAACATGTATTGGTCTTTTATATCCCATACTTTCTTGTCAGCCGCAAAGTCCATCACCAACGCACGCATAAAACTCGACTGCCGTTCGGTCACTTCCCATGAAGTGGAATAGATATAGGGCAACAATGCATAGCGCAGATGAATCATTTTTTCAATAGCATCATATATCGGTTCACCTTTTTTCCCGAATTGATAAATCTCCCTCGGTGTATCAGCTCCATGTGAACGCATCATCGGTGTAAACGTACCGAATTGCAACCAACGCACATACAGTTCCTGATACATCGGATTCTTGGGTGCACTTCCGTCATTCCAGCCCCTATTATAGCTTCCGGCAAAAAAGCCACCAATATCCGAATTGAAATTAGGATTTCCGGTCAGAGTAAAATTCAAGCCTGCCGGAATCTGATTGCGCAGTGACTCCCAGGAAGAGCCGATATCTCCCGACCATACATTGGCTCCGTAACGCTGTTGCCCGGCAAAAACGGAACGTGTAAGAATAAACACACGTTTATCGGAAGTTACGGCACGCTGATTATCATACACTCCACCCACTGTCAACAACGGATAAGCATTACGCACCTTGCGGAACGAACCCAGATAAGTCTTCGTATCAAAGTCCTCTGGCTTCCAATCGAAGTGGTCGGGTTCCGTAGAATCCATCCACCAACCGTCCATGCCTAATTTGAAGATGCCTTCATTCAGGTATTTCCAATAAATATCACGGGCTTTCGGGTTATAGGCATCGTATACGCGTACTCCGGAAGGATATTCCATATTGGGCGGCCAAGTCTCGAGTCCTGATTGAGGCCATGTAGAGAAGTTAAACAACATGCCATTCTTGTCCAGTTCCCTGTAAGGCTTGGTCATCGGTCCAAATGAGGACCAGATAGAAATCAGCATATGCGCATTCATTCCATGTACATCATCAATCATCTTTTTAGGATCGCTGAACGAAGGGTTCTTAAAGTCCATCGCATTCCACAAATAGTTGTGTCCCCAGTATTGCCAATCCTGAATGATTCCGTCGAGAGGAACACCCAGTTCACGGTATTTCCGTACCACTCCCACCGTTTCTTCCTGACTTTTATAGCGTTCCTTGCTTTGGAAATAGCCGTAAGTCCACAAAGGAAACATGGGTACTTGTCCGGTCAATGCACGCATCTGCGCAACTACGCCGTCGGCATTTCCACCATACATAAAGTAATAGTCGATGCAATCTCCCACTTCGGACTGGAAAGAGGTTCCTTCCGGTTTATCAGCAAAATTGGTTGGCGAATAATTATCCCAAAAAAGGCCGTATCCTTTCACAGACTGTACGAATGGAACCACGTCCTCCACATTGCCCTGCACAAGATGCTTGGTCTGATTGCGTTGCGACATTTTCCCATTCTGAAGAATACCCAATCCATAAAGAGGTTCATCTTTGTCCAAAAGAAACGTCTGCTTAACTGTGAACGTTTTATTTCCGGCATCATTGAAATCGGTAAACTCCGGCTTTCCTTTCTCACTAAGCAAAGGTTCTCCTTTAGTATTGAAGAAAGCCACAATGCCCGACTCCAAATTAAGAGTAACCTCCATTTCACTACTTTTCAGTCTAACAGTATTACCTTCCCTGGTAATGGCAGGTTTCACTTTTTGAGGAGCCTCTATTACCGAGAGGCTCTCTTTCACATACTTCCAGCCATCAGGAGATTTCAGAATTCTTACAATTGACGGAGTGTAGAATTGTAACTCCACATCTACAGAATTAACGGTCGCCTTAAGTCCCTCGGGAGTCTGCTGATAATCTTGCCCTATAAGAGAAGTACAACAACACAGCGCCATTAATATCAATACACTTTTAATTGATTTCATGGTTACTTATTATATTTAATGATTAAAACATTCCATAACTTTATGTGATACAAAAATAGCTGTATGTCACTTGTATCCTTTTTAATTTTAGATATTTGAGTATCAACTTTAGATAAATAAACGACTATCAATCAGAATACTCCATTATATAACCGTAATAATAGGACTGATTGCCGTCAATTGTATATTCATCCAGCGTTCTTGCACCCCAAGTGTCAACCCCTCCCACACCATGGATATTCAAATCAATATTCACATTCAAATAATCACGCCCGGGTAATTCATAAGCATGTCTGTTCTTCTCCAAGTCTTCCTCACTATAAGGCCACACACGAAAACAGAGCGGTTGCAAACCTGCCACCTTTATCTTCCGGTTCTCCTTGTCATTCAGTGAGAACCACCGGACATCGCACCTGTTTGCATTATCCTGCGGAAAAGCATAGTCTGTGATAAAGTTATCAACATCCGCCGCATAACAACCGACAAAAGCAGCCGTTTTCCTATCCGGATAATTCTCAAATTCACCACGACCATACCATTTGATATAATTCATAGAAGAAGGCAAACGCATCCTCATTCCGAATTTAGGCATCAATGGGATTTTTTCTTTTTCCGGTTTATAGAAAGCTTCTACCTGTATTTTTCCACTTCCGTTTATGGTATAGCGCAACCGATAAGCAGCACCTACTGCAGGCAATGACATATTCGCTTCTACTATAGCCAGCCCGTTCTTTACAGAATAATCAATATGTTCAACCACACGTTCGGCAGCGGCATTTCTCCATGCTCCCAAGCGGTTGTTATACCCATTGTTCATCTGGTTGTCATTCGCCGGTTTCCAGAAATAAGGTTCCAAAGGAGCATAAAGAAGTTCCGTTCCACCATTCTTCCAACTTGCCAGAGCACCGGATTTCGCATCAATTACAAAGCAATCCGAACCAGCCATTACTTCAATAGCGGACAAAGACGCATTCACTTCAACATTTCCCCCCTCTGAGGCAATAGGTTCCGGCTTGCTTACATTCACCTGGAATTGCTCCTTACTAACAGTAAAACCTTTCTCAGCCCAGCATGTACCCTGTTTCAGTCTGGCAAACACATTCAGGAAAAGTTCACCCGCCCCTGCGAAAGAGGGAATATCCAAATATTCTCCGCCCACAATAGATGCTTTGCCCGACTTAACAAGCTCACCGTTCTGCAACCACGCATACTCATAATCGAACTCATCCAAAGCCGTGAACTCATATTTATTGATGAGACGCACCTTGTTAGGAGCTTCGAGTGAAAAACCGATATTCTGATATACTTTCTGAACCTGATAGTAGTGCGGATGAGGGACACGGTCAGCTCCAATCAAACCATTGAAACAGAAGTTCCCATTATTGGGGAAATCTCCGAAATCTCCTCCATAAGCCCAGAATTCACCTTTCTTCAATAACAAAGAACCCGAATTCTCCACTTCCCTTTCATATCCCGGATTTATTTTCTTTGCAATTCCCTGGTCAACCCAATCCCAAATAGCAGCACCTGCAATGTGAGCATTAGTCTCAATGACATCCCAATACTCCTGCAAATTACCTACTGAATTTCCCATGGCATGGGCATACTCACGCATAAAGATAGGTTTATCACGTTTTTCACGGGCATACTCTTTAAGCTTTCCGGGAGTATAGTAAGAGGGGTCGTTAAAAGCCGACACAGAAAGATCGGTATCACAGAAAATAATACGTGAAGCATCTATGGAGCGTATCGTATCTGCCATAGCTTTCATGTTGCAGCCGGCACCTCCTTCATTGCCCAAAGACCAGAAAACCACACAAGGATGGTTCTTGTCACGTCGCACCAGTGCAAGAGCCCTGTCCACATGTGCTGACATCCATTCCGGGTTATCACCAAGGATTTTATTGCCTAAACCATAATCGTGACTTTCCTGATTAGCCTCATCCATCACATAGAAACCATATCTGTCACACAGTTCATAAAACAACGGGCTGTTAGGGTAGTGTGAAGTACGGATCATATTGATGTTGGCTTGTTTCATCAGCTTCAAGTCCTTTTCCATGGTTTCCCTATCCACCAACCTACCGGTACGGGGATGATGCTCGTGCCGGTTCACTCCTTTCAGTTTAACGGGCTTACCATTAAACTTGAAAGTGTTCCCCTCAATTTCGCACTTCCATATTCCCCAATGTGAGTATAACTCTTCAACCACCTGCTTTCCGTCGTAAAGTCTTATCTCAATATCATATAAATTGGGTTTCTCTGCCGACCATAGCTCCGGATTTTCCAACACAAAGGATAAAGAATAACACTTGACGGATGAAGACGGCAAATTCTTTACGGGAGCGGTCAGCCTTTTCGTCACTTTCTCTCCCCGTCTGTTTTTGCCCTTCAATATCATTTCAAGATTCAACTTGCCGGATTTATGTTCCGATGAATTCCGCAGCCAGATTCTCGCCTTAAAGTCTGCCGACGAGAAGTCATCCGACAGCTCAGTGGCAAACGAATAGTCTTTTATATGAGTCTCAGGACGAACCCACAGCTCTACCGGACGATAAATTCCACTGAAACGCCACATATCCTGATCTTCTAGATAACTTCCGTCAGACCAACGGTAGACTTCCACTGCCAAACGGTTTTGCCCTTCATTCACATATCGGGTAACGTCAAACTCAGCCGGAGCCATGGAGTTTTCACTATATCCTACCTTTTCCCCGTTTACCCATACATACATGGCAGACTTCACCCCTTCGAAATGCAGGTACAACCGCTTACCTCTCATTTCTTCCGAAACATCAAACGTAGTCACATAAGAGCCTACCGGATTACGGTTTTCATAACTGAAGAAATGCTTCGGCGGTTCTCCCGTCACCCTTGGCTGATCTTTCTTAAAAGGATAAGTCCAGTTAGTATAGATAGGTTTCCCATACCCCTGCAATTGCCAGGTGCCGGGTACGGCGATATTGTCCCATCCGCTAACATCGAAATCCCTCTTATAGAAATCAGCCGGGCGCTTTTCCGGGTCAGCAGACCACATGAACTTCCATGTTCCATTCAATGATACAATCTCGTCACATCCAGCCTTCCCGGAAGGAAGCGTCAACGTGGCATGATACTCTTCTTTATTGATTCCTATCACATTCGGATTTTCCCAATCAGGCAATTGCTGAGCATGTGCCTGAAACGCAAGACATATAACAGGCAAAAGCCTCAAACATTTTGTTTTCATCATTTTATTATAGCTACAAAACCACCGCGAGGCAGGCATTTTATCTCCAAACCGATTTCTTCATCCGACAAGGGAATATTTTCTTCAATAGCAAAGCTCCTGTCATCAGTGCCGTCCTTGAACAAAGACACTTGCTTACCACTTACAGGAATAGCCGCCAGGGAGGCACGAAGTGTTCTCGGTTCATTAGTCCCATTAATACCTGCAATATACCATACATCCCCTCTGCGCCGTGCCATGACAACTTCTACTCCGGGATAACCGGCCAAAAGTTTCGTATCATCCCAGGCAGTGGGTAACTCAGACAGAAGATGTTTTACTGCTTCCGGCAAGTTATCATAAACCGAAGGCCTGTCGGGCATGTGCTGCAAAGCCGATTCGAAAATCACGGGTAACGCAAGTTCATGCCCGTGCGATGTGATATGCGGATGCTGTGAATCGGAAAAAGTTCCCGGAGTATAGTCCATCGACCCTACAACGTTTCTTGTGAAAGGCAACGTGGCATTATGTTCGGCCGCCCGGTTGGTCAGTATCGAATTATTATTATACCACTCAGCACCATACACCCCTTCCACCGACATCAGGTGGGGATATGTACGTTGCCAGCCGCGAGGGATGGTGGCACCATGGAAGTTAAGCATCAGCTTGTACTTCACCGCATCCTCCAGCAAATCCATATAATAGTTCATGGTGGAAACACTATCACCCGTGAAGAAGTCTACTTTGATACCGGCAACTCCCATGTCACTCAGCCATTTATATTCCTTCTCCCGGTCTTCTTTCTTATTCAGCCGGTATAAAGGGCCGGGACCAAGCCAGCTTGTACTCGAATTATACCATAGCAACGGTTTAATGCCCTGTTCCAAAGCATACTTCACAGCATCCTGAAGGTTGCCCCCATTTCCCATTTCATCCCACTCCCAGTCAATCAGGTCATAGGGCCACTTCATGCGGGTGGCCAGGTCGATGTATTCTTTCACTATCTGATAATCCTTGGAACCGTGATTGTGTGCCCAATATATCCACGACACCATTCCGGGGTTTATCCATTCCGTATCCTCCACCTTGGAAGGGTCGGAGACATCGGTCACCAATGTGGACTCCACTACATCGGACAAGTCTCCTATGATAAGCAGCCGCCAAGGAGATTCCCACAGGCTATCGCCAATCGACTGTTTATCAGCCAGGCGCACCTGATAGCTATCGCAATGCCCCCCATTATACAAAAGAGAGCCGCAATGCCCGCGCCTGATATTTGCTTCTGTTATCAACACAAACACTGAATCCTGTGGTTCTACAAGTGCCGGATATCCCCAGAGGTTAACCTCCGGACGATTGGTGAGTTTTCCATCTGTCGATAAGGGAAAGAATTTTTCGTAGCCTGGATCGTACTGCTGCATCCATCTTCTGGCACCTTTCGGAACAGTATATGTGGTATGTTCATAAATGACGTTTTCTTCATCGACAGCAGCATTTATTCCGTATTTAAAGGCAATGCCGTCATCATACACCCTAAATGTAACTTCCAATGTCTGTCCCGCTTCATTCTCAAAAGAATAGATTCGCTCGGAAGCTTCGTTCACACAATGGCTGCGTTTTCCTGTTATCATCCTGTAGTCATCAATCACACGCTTCACTGCAGAAACGGATTTCAATTTCAGGTTTCCGGCCAACTCCTGTGTATCGGTTTCCAACCCCAATGTTGACTGGGAAAGAATACGCCCTCCTTTATAGTCCACTGAAAAAGCGGCCTCGCCAAAAGCATTTTCTTCGGCGGGTTCCATTGTGACCTTCAGGTCCCCGTCAGGAGAAACAATGTCAAGTGTTTCCGTATAACACGAGCTAATCATAACGGCAACCAGCATCATCCATGTTTTCCTTAGTAGATTCATAATTTCTCTCTTTTATCATTCAGATATTATACACAGCAAAGATAGGCGAATATCCTCCAATGGATTTGCAATTTTAGATAATCCATTTTCAATTTCAGATAATAATAACCTTCTGGCATACCCTATGCATCTATCCCCCTTTCCTATCGAATCTGTTCCTGAAGCTTCTGGAACACAATCATAAAGCTTTCCAAGCGTGTTCCGGAAGCTTTATGAACGCGTTCATAAAGCTTTATGAATAAACAGCTCAAATACAACTGATTATAGGTAGAAGCCGGATAACCCGATGTAACATCCCTAAACAACATTTTAACAATGATGTAACAACAGAAAACAAACGTGTAACATAACTATTGGGCGGGTAAAAGGGAATGGGGTACATTTGTAATATAAAAATTAATATCATGAAACACATAGCAATTCTCTTAGTTTGCGCATTGGCGTACTCTTTAGGAACATGGGCGCAAGGCCCTATCCCCCATTCCCGGACTGGTTTCGATGTTGAAAAAGCAGGAATAGCCAAAGGGAAGGTAGACACAGTGAGTTACGACTCGAAAACTGTAGGTACAAAACGGAAAGCACTGGTTTACACACCGCCCGGCTTCACCAAGAAGACAAAATATCCTGTTCTTTATCTGTTGCACGGCATCGGCGGCGACGAACTGGAATGGTTGAAGAACGGCAATCCTCAGGTTATTCTGGATAATCTGTATGCCGAGGGCAAGTTGGAACCCATGATTGTGGTATTTCCCAATGGCAGAGCCATAAAGGATGACCGCGCCACGGGCAACATCATGGCACCCGACAAAGTAGAAGGCTTCGCCATCTTCGAGAAAGACTTGCTGAACGACCTGATTCCTTTCATCGAAAAGAAATACCCCGTCATCAAGAATCGTGAAAGTCGCGCCATCGCAGGCTTGTCAATGGGCGGCGGACAGTCCCTGAACTTCGGACTGGGAAATTTGGATAAGTTTGCCTGGGTGGGAGGTTTCTCATCCGCACCCAACACAAAGACGCCCGAAACGCTTGTGCCGAACCCTGAAACAGCCAGGCAGCAACTAAAGCTATTGTGGATATCATGTGGCGACAACGACGGTCTGATGTCTTTCAGCGAACGCACCCATCTTTATCTGCAACAGCACAAGGTGCCCCATATCTTTTATGTAGAACCGGGCGGGCACGACTTTAATGTATGGAAGAATGACCTATATCTGTTCTCCCAACTGCTCTTCAAACCGGTAAACACCTCAAGCTTCGACCAATACGGCATTCACGGCATGCGTGCGGAGACCAATGTACGCAACTCCAAGTACCCGCAACTGACGGCAGACCATCGTGCCATATTCCGCATACAAGCACCGGAAGCACAAAAGGTTCAGTTGGACCTGGGACGGAAATATGACATGACCAGACAGGAAAACGGCATCTGGCAAACGGTTACAGACTCTTTGGGAGAAGGTTTCCACTACTATTCGCTCCTGATAGACGGTGTGGCAGTGGCCGACCCCGGTAGCGAAACCTTCTATGGCATGGGGCGCATGGCAAGCGGCATCGAAGTGCCTTTTGAAGGCGGAGAATACTATGCGCTGAAAGACGTGCCGCATGGCGACATCCGCATGAAGCGCTATTATTCGGAAGTAAGCCGCTCGTGGAGACGCTTCTTCGTATATACTCCGGCAGGATACGACACCCGTACGGACGAGAAATATCCCGTTCTGTACCTCCTGCACGGCGGTGGGGAAGACGAACGCGGCTGGGCTACACAAGGAAAGACCGACCTGATTATGGACAACCTGATTGCAGCAGGAAAAGCCAAACCTATGTTAGTGGTAATGCTCGATGGCAATATGGCCTCAGCCGGATTTAACAGCGGTGCGCTCAAAGCCTTCGAAGCCGAACTGACGCAGGCCGTCATCCCATTTGTAGAAAAGAACTACCGCGTCAGAAAAGAAGCGGACAGCCGGGCGCTTGCAGGATTGTCGATGGGAGGCATCCAGACGCTTTATGCCGGACTGTATCACACAGACTTATTCTCGCATCTCGGCGTGTTCAGCTCCGGCTGGCTACCTTTCTACCAGAAAACCGCCGATGCACAATACGAATTCATCAGCAAAAACAAAACCGGCATCGACACCCAACTAAGATTACTCTGGATTGCCATGGGAGGCAAAGAAGACATTGCATACCAGAACTGCCAGAACATGCTCAAAGAATTTGATGGACTGAAACTGAAATACACATACTCCGAATATCCGGGCGGACACACTTGGCCGGTATGGAGAAACAACCTCTATAGTTTCGCACAATTACTATTCAACCAATAACAGTACCCCTAAAGAAACATAATATTTACGTATATAAAGATTAATTTGATTATGAAGAAGAAGCAAGTAGTTTTATTATTATTCGCAGTTATTGCCATGTTTGCAATGCCCAAAGTGACGGCAGGTAATGGCAAGCAAAACACATCCAAGTTTGTTTATCATGGAGCGGGTAACCCGTACCTGCCGTTATGGGAGCATCTGCCGGACGGAGAACCCCGTGTTTTTGAAGACCCCGACAATCCGGGAAAGTTCCGCGCTTACATCATCGGTTCGCACGATGTCCGCTTCGGCAGTTATTGCGGGCCGGACATCAGGATGTGGTCGGCACCTGTGGAAGATTTATCAAGCTGGCGTGACGAAGGCCCCATCTTCACCTATCAGGTAGGAGGACAATGGGATGTGATGTACGCTCCTGACCTTGTTGAAGTGAAAAGAAAGGACGGCACAAAAGAATATTATCTGTTCCCGCACAGCCGCGGCAGAGACAGAGAAGCAATGGTGGCTAAAGGAAGCCGTCCCGACGGACCTTTTACACCCATCAACCTGACTGCCGACGGCACGAAAACCCTTCCCGGCAGTATTCTGGGATTCGACCCGTCTATATATATCGAATATATCACAGACCCGAACGACCCGGATTATGAAATCGGATTCAGAGCCTATGGATACTGGGGATTCCAACGTTCATTAGCCGCTCAGCTGGATCAGAACACCATGTATTCCGTACGCCCCGGCACAGAGGTGATTCCTTATTTCATGCCAGCAGGCATCCGCAGAGGCAACAACCGCGGTCCGAAGAATATTTCCTATCCGCATATCTTTCCCGGAGAAGATCTCGAATCATTCAATTTCTTTGAAGCTTCGTCCATACGTAAGATCGGAAATAAATATGTGACTATCTACAGCGGACATTCAGGTCCCGACTATGGATTGGGTAGCTCCAACTCCACTTTGCGTTACGCTTATGGTGATTCCCCGCTTGGCCCATGGAAGAGCGGCGGCGTCCTGGTCGACTCGCGTGCACCGGTATTGAACCAGGACGGTTCACGACTGCAAACAACTAATGCAGGACACAATACGCATGGAAGTATAGAACTCATCAACGGTCAATGGTACGTATTCTATCACCGCCCGCCCCGTGGCTTCGGAAACGCGCGCCAGTCAATGGTAGCTCCGATTCATGTGGAATGGGATAAGAAACCGGCATCGGAAGGCGGTAAAGTTTCCATCAGAGCTTACGACCCGTATGCAAAAGATAAAATCTGGACAGCCAAGGACAGCCAGGGGAATGAATACAAAGGAGCGGAAGTAACCTCGGAAGGATTCCACATATTTGGTCTTGATCCTTATCAGTATTATTCCGCAGGATTCGCATGTTATCTCTCCGACGGACGTATCCAACAGGATTCATGGGACATCTGGGATAACCACGCTCCTATCACAAACGTGAAGAACGGCCATATAATGGGATATAAGTACTTCGGTTTCGGCGGATTGAACAAAGACAAACTGGGTTTGAAAGCTTTCGAAGGAACCAAAAAGGGAAACAAAACAGCCTTCAATCTCTTCCTTGCACCGAAAACATCAAAGACGTTTAAAGTGAACGTTTGGTTAGACGGTCCGTGGGACAACGAAACCTGGAAAGGAACGAAGATAGGTGAGATAGTTGTTCCCGCCAACTCGGCACAGGAAACAACACAGTTTACAATCGACGTATCGAAGTTTGTTGACCATCTGGACAAGAAACATGCAATTTACCTCGTTGCTGAAAGCCAGGAGACCGGCGATCTCTTTGATTTAGCCGGATTGGGATTCAGCTCCAACAAAAAGAAAATCGTTCGTCCGGTTGTTCCCAAAGTAAATATCGAAGTAAACGGGAAAGCAATTGAAGTACCGGAAACTCCTGTGCGCTCTACCGAAAGTAATGGTATCACCGGCTATGACATCTATGAGGCTGTCTACAAACTTCCCGCCGGAACAACCGAAATACCTACTGTGTCGGCATCAGCGACCGATAAGAATGTGAAAGTAGAGATTATTCAGGCAACATCGGTTTCCGGAACTGCTATTGTGAAATTCGACTATAAAGGGGTAGTTAAAACATATAAGATTGTGTTTAGTCCTCTTGCATAAGAATATAAACAGCAATCAGAATATAGTCAAATAGAACCGATTTGTGAAATGAAATCCGCAATACTTTCTATTTGACTATACAAACAAAATGTAATCATGAAAAAAACATTTATCATTCTATTACTGGCATGTGCTGCTACAGGAATAAATGCACAAGATAAATTGTATTCCAACGAGTTTCCGCTCTCGCAAATAACACTCCTCGAAGGACCGTTGAAACATGCCCGTGACCTAAATATCGAGACATTGCTCAAGTACGACTGCGACCGTTTGATGGCTCCCTATCGAAAAGAGGCGGGGTTGACGCCCAAAGCAAAATGTTATCCCAACTGGGACGGACTGGACGGACATGTGGGAGGGCATTACCTCACAGCTATGGCCATCAATGCAGCCACCGGCAATGAAGAATGCCGCAAACGTATGGAGTACATTATCAGTGAAATTGCCGAATGTGCCGAAGCCAATTGCAAGAATCATCCCCAATGGGGTGTTGGCTACATGGGTGGAATGCCTAACAGCCAGAATATCTGGAACAACTTTAAAGACGGAGACTTCCGCGTATACAGCGGATCGTGGGCACCGTTCTACAACCTGCACAAGATGTATGCCGGCTTGCGCGACGCATGGCTATATTGCGGCAACGAGCAGGCAAAGACTCTTTTTCTGCAATTCTGCAATTGGGCGGTCGACATCACATCGCGCCTATCGGACGAACAGATGGAACGGATGCTTGGCAATGAACATGGCGGCATGAACGAGGTGCTTGCTGATGCGTATGCCATTACTCACGAACAGAAATACCTTGACTGCGCAAAGCGTTTCTCTCACAAACGGTTATTTACTCCTATGTCGCAGCGGCAGGACTGTCTCGACAATATGCACGCCAATACACAGGTACCCAAAGTTATCGGCTTTGAGCGTATCTCCGAACTGTCGGGAAATGAGGATTATCATGCGGCAAGTTCATTCTTCTGGGATATCGTAACAGGCGAACGCAGCCTTGCATTTGGCGGAAACAGCCGTCGTGAACATTTTCCTGCCAGAGATGCTTGCATGGATTTTATCAACGACATTGACGGTCCTGAGAGTTGCAACACCAACAATATGTTGAAACTTACAGAAGACCTTCATCGCCGTAATCCTGAAGCGCGGTATGCCGACTACTACGAGCTCGCCACGTTCAACCATATACTCTCCACTCAGCATCCGGAACATGGAGGCTACGTCTATTTCACGCCTGCCCGTCCCCGCCACTATCGCAACTACTCTGCTCCTAATGAAGCAATGTGGTGTTGTGTCGGCACCGGCATGGAAAATCATGGCAAGTACGGACAGTTTATCTACACCCATGCGGGCGATGCCCTTTTCGTGAATCTATATACGGCTTCGCAGCTCGATTGGAAGGAACGTGGCATCACGTTACGTCAGGAGACGGCTTTCCCTTATTCTGAAAACAGTACTGTTACTATTGCGGAAGGCAAAGGCACATTCAATCTCATGGTGCGCTATCCGGGATGGGTACATCCGGGCGAATTCAAGGTTAGTGTAAACGGAAAACCTGTCGACATCATTACAGGCCCGTCATCCTACGTCAGCATCAATCGCAAGTGGAAAAAAGGCGATGTGGTGAATATCCATTTCCCAATGCACTCATCCCTGCGCTATCTACCCAACGAACCGCAGTACGTTGCTCTCATGCATGGACCTATCCTTCTCGGTATGAAAACCGGTACAGAGTCGATGGCTTCACTCATAGCGGATGATAGCCGCTTCGGGCAGTATGCAGGTGGTCCCAAACAGCCTATTGATAAAGCTCCAATTCTCATCAACAATGACATTGCCAGTATCCCGTCACAGCTCACTCCTGTGCCTGGTAAACCGCTACACTTCACACTCAGTACCCGCATGGAGAACAAGATTGAAGGAGAATTACAACCATTCTTCGAAATTCATGACTCTCGCTATATGATGTATTGGCTTGCCCTCACCGAAGGCAGTTACAAGCAGTACATCGATAACATTGCCAAGCAGGAACAGGAACGCCAGGCACTCGAAGCAAGCACTGTCGACAAAGTGCAGCCAGGCGAACAGCAACCGGAGACCGACCACAAGATGGAGACCGACGAATCATACACCGGTAATACAAATAATGTCTTCTACCGAGACGCCCGCAACGGACATTATTTTAGCTATCTCATGCAAACCGATGGTCTGACTGACCTCAAGCTACGCCTCAAGTATTGGGGAGTGGGCGAATGGAAAAGCCATGAGTTCGATATTTATATTGACGATGTATTTCTCCGTTCCATCAATAACACCGGCAAATACCGCATATCGGAGTTCAAAGCAGAAACCTATGACATTCCGGATACTCTTTTGCAGGATAAGAAACAAGTACGCGTCAAGTTTGTGGCAAAACCAAACAAGCAAATAGGTGAGATATATGAAGTAAGACTCATTAAACAGTAGCAAGATGGCTACTGTTCAATAAACAAGGGGTTGACTAAAAAGCTCCCCCTCGAAAAAAAGTTCTCTCTATCCACTGATATGAGAGAACTTTTATGTATATTTAGGCTACCAAACGCATAAAATATACTTAGTCAAAGATATGCAAAAAGTTCAATTTAAACAATATAATGAGGGTGAAATTTTATTATTCCCCGACCGTTTAGACTT
>NZ_CAJLKP010000064.1 GCF_905207245.1 uncultured Bacteroides sp.
TAAGAGCGGAAGACGGGGCTCAAACCCGCGACCCTCAGCTTGGAAGGCTAATGCTCTATCAACTGAGCTACTTCCGCAATTTTTGTGGGCAAAGATGGATTCGAACCACCGAAGGCGTAAGCCAGCAGATTTACAGTCTGCCCCATTTGGCCACTCTGGTATTTGCCCTTTTGCTTTTGAGTAACTTTGGTTAAGCACCTTGTTTTCTCAATTGCGGTGCAAAGATACGACTATTTTTGTAAACTCCAAGCGAAATCGATCATTTTTATTGCAGTAATTGCACATTCGTCACCTTTGTTGCCCAGTTTGCCACCGGCACGGTCCTCGGCTTGCTCCATTGTATTGGTAGTAATTAATCCGTAAATAACTGGAACATTGCCAGTTGCATTCAGTTGAGCTATTCCTTGAGTAGCTCCCATGCAAACATAGTCAAAATGTGGCGTATCTCCTCTTACTACGCAACCAATTGCAATAACTGCATCGACATTGCTATATTCTATAAACTGATTGGCACCAAAAGTCAGTTCGAAACTTCCCGGAACTGTTTTTACCAAGATATTTTCCTCTCTGGCACCATGTTTCTTTAATGTATTCATTGCTCCCTCTAAGAGCTTTCCGGTGATATCGAAGTTCCATTCAGAAACAACAATACCAAATTTCATTTCTTTTGCATCGGGAACAGAATTAAAATCGTATTCTGAAAGGTTATGATAAGCTGTTGCCATAGTTATTCTAAATTAATAATTAAAAATTAAAAGGGGAGAAAAGGGGAAAAAGAAACGGATTACACGGATCACACGGTTCTTTCTTCTATCCGCGTAAAATCTGTGTAACCCGTGTCTTGATATACTATATATAAATAAGGTATATTACTTCTTCAGCAATTTAGCTTGTTCGATGTACTTATCGATATCCATTGCCTGGTAAGAACGGAAATATTTGTCCTTAATCTTGGTGTATGCCTTGATAGCATCGTCATACTTGCCTTGCTTCACGAGGATTTCTCCAGCTTGCTGCAAGTAGATAGGACTGAGTGAATTGTTGTCAGCTTCATCAGCAGCGCTCATTAGCATAGAAGCTGCTTTATCCAACTGACCCAATTGTGCATAGCAGTTACCCATAGCTCCCTTCATTGCAGGAGCTATCATCTGGTCTTTTCCGCTGAAGCTATCCAGTGCTTTTACAGCAGCTTCATATTGTCCCAGGTGAGCGTAGCAAATACCCATGTATGCTTTTGCCAGATTAGCAGCTTTTGTTCCGCTGTATTCGTTGGCAATTTTAGCAAAGCCTACAAATCCAATACTGTCACCATTCAAAGCCTGTTCGTAAAGGTCGGCTTCAAAATACTCTTGTCCTTTGAACAATGCAGCCTGTGCTTTTTCTTCGCGCGGTTCAGCATAAAGGTTCTTGTACATAACTATACCGGCCACGATAATGATTACCGCTACTACGGCGCCGATAATTGCTTTTTTGTTTTTAACGAGAAATGCCTCCGACTGCGTCAGTGCTTCTTCCACATTCAAGGCTTCATTAGCTTTCTTTTGTTCTGCCATTTTTATATATTCTTTTTGTTATTATTCTTATTTAGCCATTTCGACCCGCAAAAGTAACTTTTTTATAGGTATCAACGAAATTTGGCGGCATCTTTTTTTCTTTTACGCCGGAAAAGCCCGAAAATCTTCCCACTTTTGGATAAGATAAATCGAAAGCATTATCTTTGTAACTGAATTTACTGCTGTAATATGATACTAAAACGTATATCCATACTTAACTATAAGAATCTGGAGCAGGTAGAACTCTCCTTTTCACCTAAGTTGAACTGCTTTTTCGGGCAGAACGGCATGGGAAAAACGAATTTACTCGATGCCATTTACTTCCTTTCATTCTGCAAAAGTTCCGGTAATCCCATTGACTCGCAGAATATCCGCCATGATCAGGACTTTTTTGTCATTCAAGGTTTTTATGAGGCTCCCGACGGTACGCCGGAGGAAATCTATTGTGGCATGAAGCGTCGGCAGAAGAAGCAATTCAAGCGGAATAAGAAAGAATATACGCGTTTGTCCGATCACATCGGCTTTTTACCTTTGGTAATGGTGTCCCCTGCCGATTCGGAACTAATTGCCGGAGGCAGTGATGAACGCCGTCGTTTCATGGATGTTGTAATCTCGCAGTATGATAAGGAATATCTGGAAGCCCTGATACGTTACAACAAAGCATTAGCTCAACGGAATACCTTATTAAAAAGTGAAGTTCCGGTAGAGGAGGAGTTATTTCTCATCTGGGAAGAAATGATGGCGCAGGCGGGCGAAATCGTCTTTCGCAAACGTGAAGCCTTTATCAGCGAATTCATTCCTATCTTTCAGTCTTTTTATTCCTTTATATCCCAAGATAAGGAACAAGTGGGGCTGACGTATGATTCGCATGCCCGTGATGCCTCCTTGCTGGAAGTGATAAAGGAAAGTCGCGTACGCGACCAGATCATGGGATTCTCTTTGCGTGGTATTCATAAAGATGAACTGAATATGCTTCTGGGGGATTTCCCTATTAAGCGGGAAGGTTCTCAGGGACAAAATAAAACTTATCTTGTAGCCTTGAAACTGGCACAATTCGATTTCTTGAAACGTACCGGTACTGCTGTCCCTTTACTCTTACTGGATGACATCTTCGATAAATTGGATGCTTCCCGCGTGGAACAGATTATTAAATTGGTGGCTGGTGACAATTTTGGGCAGATATTCATAACGGATACTAATAGGGAACATCTGGACCGCATTCTTCATAAAGTGGGTAGTGATTATAAAATGTTCCAGGTAGATCAGGGTGTTATTACAGAACGGGAGGAGGATGAAGTATGAAGCGCAATGATGCAGAACAAATAGGTGCACTTATCCGTAATTTCCTGCGTCAGGAGAGCTTAGAGTCGCCGTTGAATGAGCAACGGCTTATCAGTTCGTGGGCGGAAGTACTGGGCCCTACTATTGCATCTTATACCCGTGAACTCTATATTCGTAATCAGATTTTATATGTACATCTGACGTCGGCAGCTCTGCGCCAGGAATTGATGATGGGGCGTGATTTGCTGGTGCGTAACCTGAATCGCCATGTGGGAGCTCAAGTAATCACAAATATTATTTTCCGATAAAAATCAGACGGGTACTTCCTGACAAACTTTAGCTTCGATAGGTAACTTTATTTCAAATCTTGCTCCCTCTCCGAGCCTTGACTTTGCGCAAATCTCCCCGTTGAAATGCTCTACAATTGTCTTGCAAATGGCTAGTCCCAATCCTGTACCTTGTACAAAGGAGTCTCCTTTGTAGAATCGCTCGAAAATATGACAGAGTACTTCTTCCGACATACCTTTTCCGTTGTCTTCAACAAACAGTTCTACTACACCCTTTCCAGCCCGGTGATATCCTATCCGGATATTTCCCTTAGTAGTGAACTTCACCGCATTATTTATAAGATTGTTCATCACCTGTCCCAAACGTGCCGGATCGGCTGTAACTTTCATGTCCTCCTCTGATAAATCTGTTATCAGTTTCACTCCAGGCTTAACATTCAGCCGTTGCATGCGAGCAATATCAGTCAACATTTCATTCAAAGAGAAGGTGCTGATATTAAATTCCATTGTGTTCGACTCAATCTTCGACAAATCGAGAATATCCGAAATCAGTAGCATTAGCAGCTCACCATTTTTTTCGATGATTGCTGCATATTCTTCTATTTCTTCGGGAGTCAGTTCGGCTTGTTCGCTGACAAGCAGGGTAGAAAACCCTACAATAGCATTTAGTGGAGTGCGGATTTCATGGCTCATATTAGCAAGAAAAGCACTTTTTAGTTGGTCGCTGCGTTGCGCTTTGTGGAGGGCATCGTTCAGTGTGTCTTCAATATCTTTATGTCGTTGTGTGCTCATGCAGATGCCAATGATACGAAAAGGCAAGTCTGAAAGTTGACCGACATAAGTTGATTGCCCTTCAAACCATTCCCATTTTCCATCACCACGGCGTAAACGGAAAGGAACAGGGGTTTCATATAGATTGCCATTCACTTGTTGCCCAAGAGCTTCAAAGAGGTCTTTGCGGTCATCAGGATGTACCAGATCTGCATACTGCTCCATAGTCAACGTATAATCTTTGGTGGGGATTTTCAGATAATCGAAATAGCGCGGATCAATTATCATCAGATTGCGTTCCATGTCGAACGACCAGGGAAAAATCTGTGTCCGGCTCAAAGCTATATTGAGCATGTGCCTTTGTGTACGCTCTTCAAGTACGTTTCGCAAGTAAATGATGATTTTTACCAATTTGTCTTCTTCATATATTCCGGTAATTCCTCCTTGTATAAGAAAGCTGATATTTGCTTTTGATTCGTGTATAAAGCAATTTGTCGAAAACTGAATAGTGCGATTCTTCTGTCCTATCTCTTCCAGAAAATGAGGTAACAGATTCTTTTTGTCCTGAATGATTTCAATGATTTCGGTTGCAGGCTTACCGATTATTTGCTCTAAGTTCAGTTGTAATTCTCCCAGCAAAGAATCGTTCATTCGTTCGATAGTTTTATCCGGATTAAGAATCATTACTCCAAGCGGCCATACATCAAACAGTTGTCTGGAAACAGCATTTCCCACCCGTATGTCTTTTGCTGTCTTACTTCGTAAATATAGGTGCCAAAGCATTGCGCACAAAATGAATATTAAAATAGATAATATCGCGATAATTATTAGTAAATTATTGTAGTTCATGATCAAATTTTATTCGTAATCAATTTAAAGTTGTGTTAAATGAACAAAGGTCGTATTAATCTTTTGTTCAGGCAATGGATTGTGTTGGAAGTGATATTCTATTATTATCTTCTGATATTCCATTATGTGCAGATTGCTTACTTTTAACGATGAGTGTAATGAATGTGGAATAGAATTAACAGGTAATTAACTAAAAAGGGTGTTAATATCATGACTTTTGCAACCAAAAAGAGGTTTTAGCGTTATAGCAACAAAAATATGAGCACTCCGGAATTACATATATCTACAAATTTCACTACTGACGACCATATCAGCCGGGAGAAGTTGCTGGCATATTTTTCTGTTCTCAGAAAGACGAAAGCTTTTATTTTCGCTCTTTGTATCCGGGGGCATGTCAAGGTCGTGATTAATCTGGTGCAATATAATATTGGTGCCGGTACAATGATAGCCATTCCGGCGAATAGTTTCATACACGTGCTAAAGGCATCGGAGGATGTGCAGATGCATGCTATCTTTTTTTCATTGTCGTTCATCCATGAAACTCATCTGGATAAGCCGACTATCCATACATTTTATGTTATTGGCGAACGACCTTTGCTGCCATTGCCTGAGAAGATTTTCAGTATTTATACTGATACTTTTTCATTGCTTACAAGAGTACGTAGAGATGCGCCGTTCCTGTTCAGTCGTGCCACGCTGAAATCGATATTGGAGGCACTCCTGCAAGGATTTACGGAACTTGGTCAGAGAAAAGCCTTATTACAGGTGGCACCTCCTGACAAGCAATCTGCCATTTTCCGGCAATTTGTTCGCTTGGTACAGGAACATTATACGCAACAACATCAGGTGCAATTCTATGCCACTGAAATGGGCCTGAAACCCACCCAGCTTTGCCACATTGTGAAGAAAAAATCGGAAGGGCAGACGGCTATGCAAATTATCAACCACATACTGATTTTGGATGCCCGAACACTATTGCGTACTACATCTATTCCGGTAAAGGATATCGCACTGAACCTGGGATTCAACAATGCGTCGTTCTTTAATCAATTCTTCAAGAAACATGTAGGCATGACGCCACAGCAGTTCCGCAATTCTGAGAAGTAAGTTTATCCACTGTTATAATCGTATCCATGCGAATGTCGAACGGCTCCGCAGGCACTTCTTCTACTAATTGAAAAGGAAAACAGATGCCGGCTTTGAATGTCGTGAGATGGGGGAGCAGCCGGTCATAGTAACCTTTGCCCCGCCCCAAGCGGTTGCCTGCGACATCAAAAGCCACGCCGGGAATGGCAGCGAAGTCTATGCTTGCATAGTCAGTGAAGAGCTCTCCTGTAGGTTCTTCGATGCCATAAGCTCCTGTTGCCAGGTCTTCGGGTCCGGTGTAGACGCGCAATTCCAGATTGTCGCCTATAACAACCGGAAGCAATATCCGCTTTTCGCGACTCCACTTCCGGACAAATTCATGCGTATCAACTTCGTCCTTCAGTGAGTAATAAAGCAGGACGGTATGTGCTGCCCTGAAAGCTGGATGAACCTCCAAGGCAGCAAGTATTTCAGCAGACTGGGATTGATGCGTAGTGGAAAGCCCGTGCTGGGTCTTTAACAATGCCATACGCTTCCGCAGTTCTTTTTTTCTTTCCTTCATCTTTCTTTTCTTCCTTCAAAACTTCTTCCGGAGCTTTGGGGAATGCTTCCCCGTTCTCCAGAATTTCTAATGCTTTTTGTACGGTGGGGTCACCCTGGTTGATGTACTTGATGTAGGGCTCTCTGCCTAATATGTTGTAGATAATGTTTCCATACAAGTTTCTTTCCATCAGCTTGTGCGACTTGTGAATGAGAATATTGCGTCTCTTCACACCCTTGCTGTCGGCAAAGCGTATGAACTGTTCCACGATGCCTTGCTGACGAAGATACTTCAACATGTCTTCTTCATTATCAAATTCATTCAGTTTAGCCCGATTGCGGTCGGAATACTGGAAACTGAACTGTAAAGTCAGTCCTTTGTTGAGCACCTCAATCAGGTAAGAAGAAGTACCTGTCGTATCTTGCGGTACGAAAAAGTCGGGCATGATACCGCCGCCACCGTAAACAGGGCGTCCCAAACGGGTGGAGTAACGCAGGTTCTCATCCAGCTTGATGCTATCTTTAGAGAAGAATTCACCATGCTCATAACGGGTCAGCCAATCCATTTCATACTTGGCATCCTTACCATTCTTATAGGGGCGTTGGATGCAACGACCGGAAGGAGTATAGTAGCGGGCAATTGTCAGACGGATGGCAGAACCATCACTGAAATCAATCGGCTGCTGCACCAGTCCTTTACCAAAGGAACGGCGTCCTACAATAGTACCACGGTCATTATCCTGAATAGCTCCTGCAAAAATCTCGCTGGCAGAAGCGGAACCTTCATTGGTTAGCACCACCAAAGGCATTTTCTGGCAACTGCCTGTTCCGTTGGCATAGTCTTCCGTGCGAGGATATTTGCGTCCCTGCGCGTAGACAATGAGTTGTCCTTCCGGCAGGAATTCATTTACCATGCGTACGGCGGCTTCCATGTAACCACCGGTATTGTCGCGCAGGTCAATGATGATTCCTTTGCAATTATGGTGGCTAAGCTGGGCAATCGCATTCAGCAGTTCCACATGAGTGGTACGTCCGAATTTGCTAATTTGTATATAGCCGTATTCGTTGCTGAGCATATATGCCGCGTCAATGGTGTTTTGTGGAATGTCACCACGTGTAATGACAAAGTCCAGCAGATCTTTTTCCGTTGCACGTTTAACGCTAAGTTTCACTTTTGTACCTTTCGGTCCTTTCAGGGTGCGCATTGCTTTTTCATTAGTCAGAGGTTTGCCCACGAAGAGGCTGTCGTCTACTTTGACGATGCGGTCACCTGCCATCAGTCCAACCTTCTCGGACGGACCGCCCTGGATGACACTGTTCACATGAATGGTGTCTTCCTGAATGGTGAATTGAATACCAATGCCACTGAAACTACCTTCCAGCTCAGAATTTACTTCTTCCAGATTCTGGGCAGGAATATAAGTGGAGTGGGGATCTAACTCTGCCAGTATCTGCGGCATAGCCTTTTCCACGAGGTCCGTCATGTTGACTGTGTCCACGTATTGGTCTTCAATAACCCGTAACAAAGCATTCAGCTTGTTGGACGAGCCATTGATGATGCCCAGCGTATTTCCGGCGAAATGTCTGGCGTAAAATGTTCCAATCAGAATTCCCATTACTACGCTGATGGCGATAATAAGCGGAGTGAAACGGGAAGAGTTTTTTGTACTCATGTTCTTAAAAGTTGTTAGCTACGAGCTACATGCTACGAGAGGTAGCTGTATGCTTCGTATATTTTTGTTTATTGTTTGTTTAAGGTCCTCATTTATTACTTGTATCTTGTAGCCCGTCACTCGTAGCTACATATACTACTTCGATACCTGCGCGCTTCAGTAACTCGATTCCATCTTCCAAACGATATTTCTCTGAGTAAACCACTCGTTTGATACCTGCCTGGATAATCAGTTTTGAACATTCAATGCATGGTGAAGCTGTGACATACATGGTAGCGCCGTCGCTGCTATTGTTGGAGCAGGCTATCTTGGTGATGGCGTTCGCCTCGGCATGCAGCACATAGGGTTTGGTAATGTTATCATCATCTTCGCATACATTCTCAAAACCGGCAGGCGTACCATTATACCCGTCGGAAATTATCATTTTGTCTTTGACGATGAGTGCGCCTACCTGGCGGCGTATGCAATATGAATTCTCCGCCCAGATGTTTGCCATACGTATATAACGTTTGTCCAGCGCTTCTTGTTTCTCTTTTGCTGAAATGTCCATAATCTCTTTTAATTACCGGAATTACGTTGAGGAGCGAAAGAAATGAACTTTACAGTCTGTCCTTCTTTATAATAGATATAGAGGTTCTTGTTATCGCCGCCATATTTGAATGCGCTTTTTAATCCTTCTATAAAGGCTTTACCTAAATATTTATCGGTATCGGTACCCGCTTTGTCAATGGTCAGTTTAAGTTCCCGGTTCTCACCGTTTGCATTCCATTTACCATTTATGCTGGCAGAGGTTGCTCTTCCACTGAAAGTTCCGCCACCGGTCGAGTTGCCCAAGTCGGCTCCATCAAATGTCAAGGTGTAGTTATCCCCTGTGATGGTTTTGAAACTTTGTATCCGTGCATCTTCATTTCCTTGCCAGAAGTCATACATTTTATTCTGTCCTTCCACTGCAATGTAAGTCATGTACCAGGTCTTTCCGGTGAAGATATCAATAACATCATCTTCCTGTTCACAAGCGCTTAAAATGGGAGTGAGTAAAGCCACTAATAGTAACTGTATATATATATTTATCTTTTTCATTTTCCTATTCCGTTTCTGATTAATAATGCATCAATAGTTGGTTCCTGTCCACGGAAGCGTTTGTAAAGCACCATTGGATGCTCTGTTCCTCCTTTGGAAAGGATGTTTTCGCGGAATGAAGCGGCTACTTCCGGATTGAAAATACCTTTCTGCTTAAACAACGAGAATGCATCTGCATCCAGCACTTCCGCCCATTTGTAGCTGTAATATCCGGCTGAGTATCCTCCCGCAAAGATATGTGAGAATTGGGTACTCATGCAGGTTTCTTCTATAACAGGAAGAATCTGTGCTTTCGCCCATGCTTCTTTTTCGTAAGTTTTCACATCGCCGTCAAATGGAGTTGTACGGGTGTACCATGCCATGTCAAGCAGCCCGAAGCTAATCTGGCGCAGGCAGGCATAAGCTGCATCAAAATTGGAAGAGTCCACAATGCGCTGCACCAGTTCGTCGGGAATCAATTTTCCTGTCTGGTAATGTCGGGCAAAGGTGTGGAGGAACTCTTTTTCGATGGCAAAGTTTTCCATGAACTGGGAGGGAAGCTCCACAAAATCCCAATATACATTCGTACCGCTTAAGCTCTCATAAGTGGAGTTTGCAAACATGCCGTGCAAGCTATGTCCGAATTCATGCAGGAATGTTTCCAGTTCGCCAAATGTCAGTAAAGCTGGCTTGTCCTTGGTCGGCTTGGTGAAGTTCATTACAATGGATATATGCGGGCGGCTGTTTTCCCCCGTGGTTTCATCAATCCATTGCTCTTTATAGGAAGTCATCCATGCGCCCGAACGTTTGCCATCTCTGGGATGGAAGTCGGTGTAGAGTACGGAAAGGAACTTGCCGTCTTTGTCGAACACCTCATAGGCATCCACGTCTTTATGATAAACCGGAATATCGGCATTCTTCTTGAATGTGATGCCATATAAACGGGTAGCCAGCCCAAATACGCCCTCTTTCACTTTGTTCAGTTCGAAGTAGGGGCGAAGCATTTCGTCATCTATCTGGAATTTCAGGTCTTTCAACTTATGAGAATAATATGCCCAATCCCAAGGCATAACTGTGAAATCATCGCCATTCAGTTGGCGTGCCAATGCTTCCACTTCTTCATATTCTTGTTTGGCGGTGGGAGTATAGGCGTCCAGCAACTGGTTCAACAATTTATATACTGCATTGCTGTTTTCTGCCATTCGCTCTTTCAGATTATATTCAGCGAAACTATTGTATCCCAGAAGTTGCGCGATGGCCAGGCGGATGTTGGCCAGCTTCTTTACAATCTCCAGATTGTTGGTTTCATTATCATGGCTGCACTTTGTGTTGTATGCCATGTAGAGTTCACAACGCAAGTCGCGGTTGTTGGCATACATCATGAACGGACTGTAGCTGGGAGCTTGCAATGTGAACACCCATCCTTCCACGCCTTTTTCTTTGGCTGTTTCGGCGGCTGCATCAACGGCGCTTTGAGGTAATCCCTCCAATTGTGTTATATCCGTCAGTACCAGCTTGTAGTCATTGGTTTCTTTCAGGTTGTTTTCTCCGAATTGCAGGGTCAGCAGGCTGAGTTCTTTACTCAGAGCACGATACTGTTCTTTGGCTTCTCCTTCCAGATTGGCACCACTACGGACAAAGCTATTGTAAACCTCTTCCAATAGCTTATTTTGTTCGGGAGTGAGATTGGCTTGGGCTTTTTGGTCATATACCGCCTTGATGCGTGCAAATAACTTTTCGTTCAGAGTGATGTTATTGCTGTGTTCGCTCAATAGTGGCATCATGGTTTTGGCCAGTTCCTGCATGTCGTCATTTGTCTCGGCACTGAGCAAGTTGCCCAATACGGTGCTGACCTGACTTAGTAATTGCCCGGACTTCTCATAAGCTGCCACAGTGTTGGCAAAAGTGGGTGCCTCCGTATTGTTTATAATGGCATCGATTTCCGCATCGTGACGGCTGATGCCTTCACGGATGGCAGGTTCATAATGTTCGGTCTTTATTTTATCAAACGGAATGGTTCCGTGTGGGGTAGAATACTTTTCAAAAAAAGGGTTTTGAGCCTGTATCATGTTCATAAGGCAAAGCAATGTTAGAGTTAGTTTTAATTTTATCATACGATGAATGTATCGGTAAAAATAATCTAACTGCAAAATTGCAAAAAAATAGCTGATTTGACGAAGAACCAACTATATTTTAACAAAGTATATTATTCAACTTAAGGCGGTTATATAAAAAAAACAGGCAACCTCAATGAGGCTGCCTGTTTATATGGTATTTTAAATACTCTACTGATTAGTTGTTAACTGAAGCCATGTGAGCGATCAGGTCAAGAACTTTGTTAGAGTAGCCGATTTCGTTATCATACCAAGATACGACCTTAACGAAAGTATCAGTCAAAGCGATACCAGCTTTAGCATCGAAGATAGAAGTGCGAGCGTCACCCAGGAAGTCAGAAGAAACAACCGCATCTTCAGTATAACCCAGAACACCCTTCAATTCGCCTTCAGAAGCAGCTTTCATAGCAGCGCAGATTTCAGCATACGTAGCCGGTTTAGCCAAGTTTACTGTCAAGTCAACTACAGATACGTCCAAAGTCGGAACGCGCATAGACATACCGGTCAATTTGCCGTTCAGTTCAGGGATAACTTTACCTACAGCCTTAGCAGCACCAGTAGAAGAAGGGATGATGTTGCCAGAAGCAGCACGACCACCTCTCCAGTCTTTCATAGAAGGACCGTCAACTGTTTTCTGAGTAGCAGTTGTAGAGTGAACAGTAGTCATCAAACCGTCAGTGATACCCCAGTTGTCGTTCAATACTTTAGCGATAGGAGCCAAACAGTTAGTAGTACAAGAAGCGTTAGATACGAATTGAGTACCTTTCACGTAGCTCTTTTCGTTAACACCGCATACGAACATCGGAGTGTCATCTTTAGAAGGAGCAGACATAACAACGTATTTTGCACCAGCTTCGATGTGAGCTTGAGCTTTATCTTTAGAGAGGAACAAACCTGTAGATTCAACTACATATTCTGCACCTACTTCATTCCACTTCAAGTCAGCAGGATTTCTTTCTGCAGTGATACGGATAGCGTTACCATTTACAATCAGTTTGCTGTTTTCAACATCAGCTTCGATTGTTCCGTCGAACTGACCGTGCATAGTGTCATACTTCAGCATGTAAGCCAAGTAGTCAACCGGGCAAAGGTCGTTAATACCAACGATTTGAATATCGTTTCTTGTCTGAGCAGCGCGGAATACGAAACGTCCGATACGTCCGAATCCATTAATACCTACTTTAATCATTTTGTTTAAACTTTTAAGGGTTTTATAATATTTGTTCAAATATCTCTCTTCTCTTGAGCATTTATTTCCGAAATGCGGTGCAAAAGTAAGAAAATGTTTTTATATTCGCACTTAATTTTATAATTAAATAATGGAAATGATGGGAAAAAGTTCATTTTTACAAGATTTTAAATCATTTGCCATGAAAGGCAATGTGGTAGACATGGCTGTCGGTGTAATTATCGGTGGTGCGTTTGGTAAAATTGTGTCCTCTGTTGTGGCAGATATTATTATGCCGCCTCTCGGTCTGTTGGTGGGCGGTGTGAACTTTACGGATCTGAAGTGGGTGATGAAACCCGCTGAAATGGTGGACGGTAAGGAGATTGCAGCCGTTACCTTAAATTATGGTAATTTCCTGCAAGTGACATTTGATTTTCTCATTATCGCTTTCTCTATTTTCTTGTTCATCAAGTTGCTGACCAAGCTGACGGCTAAGAAAGAAACAGAGGCTCCTGCAGCACCTCCTGCTCCTCCTGCACCGACGAAAGAAGAAGTGTTGTTGACGGAGATCAGAGATTTGTTGAAAGAAAAACGATAAAAAGAACAATCTCAGGACTCTCACCATACCCGGTCCGTATCTGGACCGTGTCAAAGCCGTATCAAGTCTAAGCGTATGGATACGGAGAAAGTACGGCTTTGACACGGGGAGGGTACGTAAAAGCTGGAAGAATAGAGCAATTTTTGAAGGCTTTTGATACCCTGTCAGCAAGGAGTTAAGAGTTTGTGAACAAACTCTTAACTCCTTGCTGACAAACTCTTGACTTCTTGTAACGTGTTGCTAATCAGTGTACATTTGTTGTGTTTTGAATGGGATTTATCTTACTTGGATGGAGTTATGTGATATTTTAATTTTTGATATTCCTGAAGCACTTCTCTTTGTAGATTTTCCAGCAGTCTGATTTCTACAGATAATTGATTGAGAGCGGCATTGGAGTTGAGAATATTTTCGCGCTCTTTATAATCTATGATGCCATTGGGTACCACTTCCTGTTTATTCTTGCTTTCTTCCAGCATATAGCGTGCGGCGGCTATGTAGTAGCTCCTGAGAGCTTTCTGTTCTTTATCTCGCATGGGGCGGTAGTCCTTATTCTCATCGGATAAACGGCGATAAAAATTATTCATGGCTACGTTGATTTCTTTACGTGTTTCCTCTTTAGCGGTATTCCGGTAGGCAGAGTCCAATTGTGTGTACTCGGAATAAGTATTCAACATCTTTTTTAGTTCGTCTTTAGCTGTTTCATAAGCTTCTTTGGAAGCAGCCAATTCTTGGGGTTTTAATTCGAAAATGATATAAGTCAGTTTCGGTTCATTCTTGATGTTTACTAACTTGTTGGATGCACTGCAAGCATCCAGATATTTTTCCATAAGTGTCCAACTGAACAGTAATTTCTTTTGCTGTAGATCGGTACGCATGATTTCGAGTGATTTTTCTAACTCAACAATTCTGTTTTCCTGTGCTTGCAGGCATACGATATTGCATAAAAGCAATAGTAGTAAAGTATTGATTTTTCTCATGTTTTCCTGTGTATTAAATGATTTATTTATTTGCAAATATAGATTTTCCGCTCTATAATTCCTATTATTCCCTCAGTTTTTCATACTTTTGCAGCTCATTTTAAACTAAATCCATACAGATTATATGCAGGAAAAGATTATCATTCTTGATTTCGGTTCACAGACCACACAACTCATTGGTCGCCGTGTTCGCGAACTGAACACATATTGCGAGATTGTTCCTTATAATAAATTCCCGAAAGGGGATGAAAGTGTGAAGGGAGTCATCCTCTCGGGTAGCCCGTTTTCTGTATACGATGAAAGTGCGTTTAAAACTGATTTGAGTGAGATTCGTGGAAAATATCCTGTTTTGGGTATCTGCTACGGTGCGCAGTTCATTGCTTATACAAATGGCGGTAAGGTGGAAGCCGCGAGTACGGACGTGCACACCTGAGTTCCTTTGATAAAGATAATGTTCTGTTCAGAGGTGTAAAAGCAAATACGCAAGTGTGGATGAGTCATGGAGATACGATCACTGCCATCCCCTCAAATTTTAAAACGATTGCTTCGACGGATAAAGTGGTGATTGCCGCTTATCAGATAGAGAATGAGCAGGTGTGGGGAGTACAGTTCCATCCGGAAGTGTTTCACTCGGAAGATGGCACGCAGATGCTGAAGAATTTCGTAGTGGATGTTTGCGGTTGTAAACAGGACTGGAGTGCGGCTTCCTTTATTGAAACGACTGTTGCCGAACTGAAAGAACAGTTGGGTGATGATAAAGTAGTTCTTGGTTTAAGCGGTGGTGTAGACTCTTCTGTGGCTGCTGTGTTGCTGAACCGGGCTATTGGTAAGAATCTTACTTGTATCTTCGTTGACCACGGTATGCTCCGCAAGAATGAGTTCAAGAATGTGATGCACGATTATGAATGCCTCGGCCTGAACGTTATAGGCGTAGATGCCAGTGCCAAGTTCTTTGGTGAACTGGCTGGCGTGATGGAACCCGAAGCAAAGCGTAAGATTATCGGTAAAGGTTTTATTGATGTATTCGATGAAGAAGCCCATAAGATTAAAGATGTGAAATGGCTGGCACAAGGTACTATTTATCCTGACTGCATCGAGTCTCTTTCTATCACCGGGACGGTTATTAAGAGCCATCACAATGTAGGTGGTTTGCCTGAAAAAATGCACTTGAAACTTTGTGAACCACTTCGTTTGTTGTTCAAGGATGAAGTTCGTCGTGTAGGTCGTGAGCTGGGTATGCCCGAGCATCTGATTACCCGCCATCCTTTCCCCGGACCGGGTCTGGCTGTACGCATTCTGGGCGATATTACTCCTGAAAAGGTAGCTATTCTGCAAAATGCGGATGATATCTATATCCAAGGCTTGCGCGACTGGAAGGTGAAAGATGCTGATGGTAACGAAACATCCCTTTATCATCAGGTTTGGCAGGCAGGTGTTATTCTGCTTCCCGTACAGTCGGTAGGGGGGGGGGGAGATGAGCGTACATATGAACGTGCTGTTGCGCTTCGTGCGGTAACTTCCACTGACGCCATGACAGCGGATTGGGCACATTTACCTTATGAGTTTTTGGGTAAAGTATCCAATGATATTATTAATAAGGTGAAAGGAGTAAACCGCGTAACCTATGATATTTCGTCAAAACCGCCTGCAACGATAGAGTGGGAATAAAATAATAAGAAAAAGCGCCCGAAGCATTGTTTCGGGCGCTTTTTTTATCATTCTTCTTCTTATTTTTTTTTTTCTTCTTCCGTATCGTTCTTCCCTCGCAGATATACTGATGGCGAATGTCCAAACTGCTTCTTGAAACATTTGCTGAAATAGAACGGATCTTCGATGCCTACTTTATAGGATACTTCCGCCACTGTATAACGGTTTTCGAGTAATAACTCCGCAGCTTTCTTCATTCGGATGATGCGCATATATTCATTGGGAGAATAGCCGGTCACTCCCCGCACTTTGCGATAGAATGTAGAGCGTCCCAATCCCATAATCGCAGCCAGGTCATCTACTGCAAATTCACTATTGCCAATCTGTTGTTCCAGAATGGCTTGAAGTTTATCCGCAAACTGTTTATCCTTTTCTGATGTGCAGATAGTGGGTGTTATCATACCGGGTTCGTCCGAGAACTTTTTCCGTAACTTCTCCCGCTGTTTTATTAACTGGAAAGCCCTTGCCAGCAATAACTTGGGACTGAAAGGCTTGGTGATGTATGCATCCGCCCCGCTTTCTACACCTTTCAGGTGGTTTTCGGCAGAACTCATTGCAGTTAATAATATGATGGGGATATGACTGGTATCGAAATCGCTCTTAAGTTTGCGGGTCACTTCAAAACCTGTCAGTCCCGGCATCAATACATCGCAAATGATAAGGTCGGCGTCATATGTGCGTGCGCATTCCAGACCGGAAACTCCGTCAGCTTCGGTCACTACCTCAAAATAGGGTTTGAATTCGTCTTTCAGGAACTCCCGTACATCATTGTCATCCTCTATGATGAGCAATTTGTATGGATTGGAAGGCTCTCTTGCCTCTATTTCGTTAACCTCAGGAATATCTGTTTCCTCTTCGTTTTCTTTCTTATAAGATTTCTCTTCCAGGAAAGCATTGTGCGGTATGAGGAAGTCTTTTTCTTCATATATGCTTGTTGCTGTGGGAAGCGAGACGGTGAATATGGAGCCTCCCCCCGGGTTCTCATCATAAATGATAGTACCTTTATGCACATTCACGAGTTCATGTGTCAGGTGCAGACCTATTCCGGTACTGTTACTGGAGAAATTGCTTTGCATAAAACGCTTGAACAGTTCTCCCCGTTTCTCTTTAGCAATGCCGATACCGGTATCTGATACAGAGATTTCCAGGCATTGCTTTTCTTCATCAACAATGGCCGAAAGGGTGACTTTGCCATTACTTGGGGTATATTTGAAAGCATTTGAAAGCAAGTTATAAACCACTTTATCCAGATTTCCTTTATCAATGAACATCTTGTAAGAAGCTACTGAAGGTTGAAAACGGAAATCCATATTCTTGGAGGCTGCCGTATCTTTGAAGCTCAAGAATATTTCGTGAAGAAAGCCCATAACGTCCGTTTCTTCCAGAGAAAGGGCCAACTTATTGTTCTGCATCTTACGGAATTCCAGTAACTGGTTAATCAGTCGCAGCATACGTTGTGTGCTTTTATTCATTACTTTCAGAGAGTTATTCATTTCTTTGGGAATCTTCTCCATACTTTGTATTTTCTCTAAAGCTCCTTGTATCAAAGTCAAAGGTGTACGGAATTCATGTGAGATATTAGTGAAGAATACCAACTTGTATTCCGTCAGTTGCTTTTCTACCTGTACTTTGTTTCGTAGGAGATTGAAATTCCGTACCAATCTGTATGCAATGTAGAGTATAATTAAAAATAATACTGTGTAAGTCAGGAATGCCCAGTTCGTTTTCCAGAAAGGAGGGGTTACTATTATTTTTAAAATAGCTTCCCGATCTCCTGAAATACCGGTAGCATTACAAACTTTTACGTGCAGATCGTATGTGCCCGGCGGTAAATTCTTGTAAGAAGCAAAACTTAATGAGGAGGGCTTGCTCCATTCTTTGTCATAGTTTTCTAAACGATAAGTATAGGTATAGCTATTACTTTCTGAATAGTCAAATGTGGTGAAATCTATAATAAAAGAGCTTTGGAAATACTTCAATTTGATTTCATCTGTGTACATCATTGCACTGCTTAACGGTGAGTCTACGTCTCCCGGACGCATGGAAATTCCATTTACCTGTAGATTGGTGAATGTGACCACCGGATTAGGCACTGTACCTTTTCCCATTTGTTCAGGGTTGACAACTAATAACCCATAGTTGGTGCCAAACAATAATCTGCCATCTTTGGCTACACAGGAGCTATTGTCACTGTAGACGTCTCCTAAAGTATAGGGCGAGAAAAAGAAGTTGTCAAAGGTTTGTGTATCGGGACTAAAGCGTGAGATACCATATTCGGTCGAAATCCATAATTTCCCTTGCTTATCTTCTGCAATGGCTTGAACCATGTTGTTCACTAACCCGTTGTTAGTGTTGTAATGCTTGAAGCTTAAGTTTTTGTAATCGCTTGCAGGAGTACACGTGCTTAATCCACCCCCTGATGTACCAATCCAGATGTCCCCTTGGGTATCCTGATAAATACATTTGATTTCATTACTGCGTATTTTTCCATTATTATAATTGTATATCAGGTAATTTTCGGGGTTGTTCATCAGCGAGTCCGGATGGAATACATATACTCCGTCACTATTTCCTACCCACATCCATCCATTCTTGTCTTCCATGATGGCGCGCGTCCGCCGTTGCCCGAAACTTTGGTTCAGGAAGTGCCGGAAAGTGTATCCGTTTTTACCTTTGACGGCTACATCCAGCCCACCTCCGAAAGTTCCTATCCACACTCGTCCTTGCCGGTCACAATACAAAGTGAAGATGTGATTGTTAGAAATGGATGAGGGGTCCTCACTCTTGTTCACATACCACTTTCCATCTATACAAAGTCCATCTCCGCGACTGCCCATCCACACTGTTCCATCGTTGTCTTCGGTTATCGCATATATATTGGAAGTGAAATGATATTTCTTTAGCTGCTTATTCATCTGCGCATCATAAGTATATACGCCTCCGCCCCGTGTGCCGATACAGATTTCATCATTCTTTAGCCGGGTTATCATCCGTACGGTATTGGAACGGTCGGATAAGGAAATTGCCTCCGGGTAGATACGTTGTATGCCTTCATTTAGAATGCTCAGGCGGGTAACTCCGGCATATTCGGAACTGACCCAGATGGCACCGGAACTGTCTTCCATGATATATTGCAAGTAGTTGGAACTGATGTGGCTGAAGCCATCAATCTGGAAATCGAAATGCTGGAGTTCTTCCGTAAAGGTATTGTAGGCGAAGAGCCCGTTTCCGTATGTTGATATCCAGATGATTCCCCGGGAGTCGTGTACCACATGGTATCGCTCCATATCCACATAGTTGAGTTTATCCGGAGTGCTCAGTTGGAGAGTCTTGATAGCTCGAGTCTTGGCATTCACGTACCATACTTTTCCTGTATGGTTGTAAATCCAATAATTACCCAGATTGTCGGTCAAGACATTGCCATTCCGGATATCCAGTTCCGGTTGACGGCTGACCTGGCATGTTTTCATGTCGAATATATATCCGCCGGTGGAGGTAAATATCACCCAATCGTCTTGCAGGCAAAGCGTTCCGTATATGGTGATATTGTTTCTCTCCTTTGGAAGCCGGGCGACTGTTGCTGCTGGATTACTTCCTTCCTTTTTAGAGATGATGCCACCGTTTGAGAGGAAGAAGATACTTTTCTCGAAAGACTGGGCTGCAAAAGCATTGTGCTTTTCAACGATGAAGCTTTTATCGCCTACAATTTGGGATACACCGCAATTTGTTCCTACCCAGATACCCCCTTGTTGGTCTTGGTATACATAGGCAACACTGTCCGATGGCAAGTTCCCTTTATTCTTTTTATAGGTTACTGAAGTAAACGTATTGTTTCGGTATGTGATTCGCCGACATCCATTTCTGTTTTGCCATAGCCAGATGTCCCCGTTGGCCGCTTCTATTTTACGGTCGTAATTCTGGCGGTATTCGTTGCAACCGGTGAAGTCAACAAAACAGTCTTTCTTTAAATCATAGCAATTGAAGAATTCACCGGAGGTCTCTATCCATAGGAGCCCGTTTTTATCTTCACTGATGGTCCTGGCGTGGTTGGTAGACAATGCTATCCGTTCTTTGTTTGATTCGCTTTCGGGCAAGAAGGTGACGAATGAATTACCGTCGTAGCGACTGAGTCCGTTCAAGGTGCCCATCCAGATGAATCCTTTGCTGTCCTGAAACATATAGCAGACAGAGTTGTTGGGCAGCCCATCCGAAGTCGTCATATGGTTGGAACGTACTTCGACGGAAGCTGAAGAAGTGAAAATAAGGCAAAATAAGGATGTGCACAATAATAGAAAGTGCTTTTTCATATTTCATAGATTATTAGTACGTAACAAAAATACGGAAAAAAGTGCATTGAAGGTCTGTTTCAATGCACTTTTGTTTTTTAATCCATATGGAAAACTTCTGGAAGTGGTATGGTTACCGGAGAGTTATCAGGATTTACCTCCATAATATCCGCCATATAATCCCACCATTTTTGGACAATGGGATTGGTACCCATATCCTGTGACGACTCTTCACCTTTCGTCTTTTGGCAAGCAAAGAGTATGTTGGTATCTTTGTCCCAGTAAATGGAATAGTCATATACTCCGCCGTCAGACAACATCTTTTTCAGTTCCGGCCAGATAGCTGCGTGTCTTTTTTCATATTCCTTCTCGAAACCGGGTTTCAGGAACATTTTGAATGCTTCTCTTTTCATGATACATTATTTTTAAGGGTTATTTGGATTCGGTTACACTGAAAATAGGCGCTGTTGTTTTTTGCTCGGTAGAGTAGTATTGTATGGCGCTGTCATTCATTTTCGGGTGTTGTTTGTTTAATAGGTTAATCATTTCGGCTCCTGCCCAGATGACGGGACCATAGCCATGAGCGGCATATACATTGACCGGACGATAATAGTAGAATGCCGGGTCGAAAGCCATACCGGTGCCCACGCAGGTACCTTCCACCTGTCCTTCCGCATTGATTTGTGTGGAAACAGCATGCCAGCCCAATTGGGCTACAGGTCCGTAAGCCAGCGCATCCAGCCATCCTTTGTTGATGCCATGAGCCATGCAATATACATAAATAGCGGTTGCCGAAGTTTCCAGATAGGAGTCATTGCGGTCGAGTAGTTGGTGCCAGAAACCTTCTCCGCTTTGACAGGCAGCCAATCCACGGACATGCTCACGGAAGAGTTCCATTAGTTTGGCACGTTGGGGATGGTTTTCGGGCATCACATCCAGCACTTCGGTCATAGTGAGCAACGCCCAGCCATTGGCGCGTCCCCAATGAAAAGCAGGATGGTCTTGCATGCTTTCTACCCAGCCATGGCGGAATAATTTCTTCTCAGGAACCCACATCCGTTCGGCAAACTGGAATATCTGACGGATAGCTTCGGCAAGATATTTTTGCTGGTTATCTTTTGCTAATTGCGAGTACCAGGCAACAGGGGGGATTCCCATAAACATATCGTCCAGCCACAGTGTGTTGAGTTGCGGGCGGGTACGTGCAAATGTTCCATCGGCAAGACGGTATTCTTTATTCAGAATGAAGTCGAGGTAGTTCTCTATCAGTGGATAGAGGTTGAGGGACTTATCTTGTAACTGTGCTTTTATCATGGCAGCACAAACGGCTCCGGCATCATCAAGAGCATGTGGAGTCAGGATTTGTTTCATCTGTGGATCCGTGGTGCCGTTTTTTTCAAGCATTTCGCGGAAGCGCGGGGCTACTTCAGCCAGGAAATTGAAACGGTCTGTCACATATTTCTTGTAGTCGGCGTCTCCGGTGGCTTCGGCAGCAGCCAGCATGGCGGAGTAAGTAACTCCCCATTCGTAGCTTGCAAGGCGGAAAGCACCACGTTCCAGTTGAGCATCGGCAGGCAAATTAGTGTAATCGGTGATTACCTTCCCTGTTTTTTCGCTTACTACACGGGTAGGAGTGGTCTTTTCCAGATAGCGGAGCACGCGGTCGATATCAGCTTTTACTTCGCTGGTGGTGAGTGCTTTATAAGGAACTTTATAAGCCGGTTGCAAGAGGTGCAACGGGGTATTCGAGTCATTGATAACTTCTTTCTTTTTCTGGGCATAAACGTTGATGCCGGTTAGTAACAAGGCACCTGTGATGCAAAGTGTCTTAATATTCATAATTTTTATTGTTTGGGGATGCTGGTTTATTGTTCAGCATCCTGGTTATTATTTAAATTCGTACCCTCTGAACTTCCCTTTCAAATCCGGACCAAAATAGAAACCGGGTTGAGTAGGTTGGTTATAAGCTACATTCTGTGTCGCAATACTGATGCGATAAACCGGATCTTCCAGGAAGGTATGGAAACGGTAATCGGTTGCTATCGGAGATACATAGAGGCGGAGAGATTTATTATCTTCCGAACGGAGAAGAACTTCTTCACGCCAGTCACCCGTGATGTCACCTTGCAGACAAGGATTTGCTTTGGTACCGTTGTTTGATACGGCTCCGGTGAAGGTTACCAGAGGTTTGCACACACCGGCTTCCCAGTCATATTTGGAAACTACATTCTTGTCCAGTAATTCGCGAAGCAGATCGCCGTCCCACCATACAGCCATATTGACGGAGAAGGTTTTGATATTCGGATTGACCACTTCACCTTTGATGTTGCGTAATCCTTTTGATTCCCACGACCACATTTCCACACCGGGGTTGGTCGGGTCAATATCTGCTGCCATGCAACGGCCCACGTCTGTACCACTTTTTACCTGAAAGTAGACTTCGCCTGTGGCTGCGTCGCGGAAACTTGAACCATCTTTTTTATTCTCATGGCAATCCCATACCTGAAGACCCTTCATGGAAGGAGAGAATTTGGTCAGATGAATAGCGTCTCCATGTCCCATTCGAGTAGAATAAAGGCCTTTACCATTATTATCAATAGCACAGGAACCGTAAATGATTTCGTCACATCCGTCTCCATCAACATCGGCTACGCGGAGGTTGTGGTTTCCTTGGCCTGCATAAGCTCCATTACCCGGAATATTGCTGTCGAATATCCAACGCTGTTTCAAGTCTTTTCCATCCCAGTCGAAAGCAGCAAGTACTGTTCGGGTGTAATAACCGCGACACATAACTACACTTGGGCGGACACCGTCCAGATAGGCTACTGCTGCAAGAAAACGGTCGCTTCGGTTGGCACGGTTGTCTCCCCAATCTTCCAGATTTCCACGTTCAGGGACATAATCTATAGTTTTCATAGCCGCCCCTGTAAGGCCATTGAATACTGTGAGATATTCATTCCCGGTCAGGATGCGGCCCTGATTGCGGCGTGGGTCACCCGGTTCACGATAGTCGGCAGAAGCATCGCCGATAACATTCCCCTGTCCGTCAATGGTTCCGTCGGAAGTCTTCATGATGATTTCGGCACGTCCGTCGCCATCGAAGTCGTAAACCATAAACTGGGTATAGTGGGCACCTGCACGAACATTATGTCCCATATCGATACGCCACAGCTTTTCACCTGTCAGTCGGTAACAATCAAAGAGTACATTGCCTGTGTAGCCGTCATGGGCATTATCATGAGCATTCGACGGATCCCATTTCAGGATAATTTCGTATTCTCCGTCACCGTCAACATCACCGATAGAAGCGTCATTAGGCATATAAGTATACTTTTGTCCTGCGGGAGTTACGCCATCTGCAGGCGTGTCAAGGGGAATATTGATATATCCTATCGGTGCCTTAGCGGGTAGGGTATAAGTCCCTTCGGCGTGTCCTGTTTCTATTCCGTTCACTATCGGTTTTACGGTATAAGTCGCCGCTTTTTTGCTTTTATAAGTATCGCGATAGAACGTTCCGGTGGTAGCAGGTACTTCCGCAATCTTCTTTCCATCACGGTAGAGGTTGAAAGCAGTGTTTTCCGGATCGGAAGAAAGATAACGCCAGGAAACCGCTACTTCCGAAGGATTTTCCCGGATGGCAACCACACCTCTTCCCAATTTTTCTTTTTGTAGTTTGGAGTAATCGTAAGCCGGAGCATTGGCAGCATTTCGGAAGCGGTCGTAAGTCATGTTCTCTTCGACTACATTCTCAACATTCTGCACATTTTTTATGAACTTGGTGACTTCACCGGCATGTACATTCTTTATGAACACATTCTTGGCAGGTAGTTTGGCATCACCTTTCAGGTCATAGATGGCTTCGGTACGTTCGCAGGATATATTGTTCATATACAAGCCATCGATGCGTGTAATCCGCTCTTCATAGGTAGGCACCAGATTGCGCCATTGGTAAAGTACATCGGTATCTATTTCCAGTATGCGTTGCATCTTTCCTGCTTTCACATTTTCCATGTGGATGTTTTCAATGAAACCTCCTCTGCGGTGGTTAGTCTTGGCAAAGAATAAACGGAATACGGAGTCCGGCGCAACGCAATCATGCATGTATACATTGCGGATTCCGCCTGACATCTCACTGCCAATGCCCAACAAAGTATGTCCCTTTATGATATCGCAGTTCCGGATAACAATATTCTCACATGGAGTATCCAGGCGCCACGCATCTTGGTTGCGCCCGGCCTTGATAACTACCGCATCATCTCCCTGGTCGAATTTACAGTTTTCTACCAGGAAGTTACGGCTCATTTCTAAATCGACACCATCATTATTATGACCGTGGGCGCGCACATCCAAATTGCGAACAATGCCGCCGTCGCACAGATAAAGATGAATAGTCCAGAACGGGCTTTCACGAATCTTGAACTGGTCGAGCAATACGTTCTGACATCTGTTGAAGTGTATCAGGTGCGGTCGCAGGTTATTCTCTCCTTTAGCCATCTGTCTTTCTTTCACGGGAACATCCGTTGAGGCCATTGTGTATAGTTCCGCAAGTGCGTCCATATGAGGCTGGGGGCGCTTGAACCATTTACGCCAGGTGTCCATGATGGGTTGAAGCGTTCCGGTTCCGGTAATGGCAATGTTCTCACAGTCGAAAGCATAAACCAGTGGGGAATAATTGTAACATTCCATACCTTCCCATGAAGTCATTACGGCAGGCAGGTAATCTTGCGGATTATCCGTGAATCGCAGTACGGCATTTTCGGCCAAATGCAGATTGACATTACTCTTAAAATGGATAGGTCCGGTAAGCCACTCTCCGGCAGGAACGACCACACGTCCGCCGCCGGCACGACTACATGCGGTAATGGCGCGTGAAATGGCTTTTGTGTTGTTTGTTTTTCCATCAGCTACGGCACCGTATTTGGTGATAGGGAAATCGCGATCAGGGAATATAAATTCCTTAATCGGTTCCATCGTGAAAGGTGCACTGACAGTTACTGTCTTGTATTTTGGGGCAGGTATAGCCCCTGATAGTCCAATGGCAATTATTGCAATAGCTGCAATACTTCCCAGAGATTTTAAAAAAGTTCTTTTCATGGTATATGTTATTTCATCGATTGCAAAAATAGGGCAAAATAGGTTACTTTTCCATAGAATACCATACAATATTCATGGAAATTCGTACAAATTACTCATCCATCGGTATGACTTCCTGCATGTAAATGGCATCAAGACTCCACAGGGCTGCATCATTGGTACTGATGCTTTTGCACTCGTCCAATGGAGCCGGAACTACAGGTGGAAGTAAAGTTGTGATGTTGAAAGGAGGAGCAGGGGTGTGTTCCAGTCTGGTAAACAAATCCGTCCAGGCTTCCTTTGCCATCTCTTGGTTGCGGGTGTGGTAGGCTGCATACCCCATCAGGCGTGAGATGCGGAAACGGCTATGGTTCAACTCCCATGCTTTTTGTTTATAACGGGTTGCCAGGTCCAACCAGGCATCGTTCCATTCGGGTAGGTCTATCATCCGGAGCATTTCGTTCATGATTTCAAAGCCACCCATAATAGTCATCAGGTGGTTAGTACTTTCCAGTTTCGGGTCGCATTCTGAGGTGATGATGCCTGTTGCCGGATCAAAACCGAGTGCTTTGGGACCTGTGAAAATACGATTAGGCAATGCCGCAATGCTTTTCATTCCTGCTGTGATTTTATCACGATACGCAGTGTTGCCGGTACGTTCCCATTCTGTCATCCAGTTACCTGCATAAGCCAGCCAGTCGGGGCCTATTCGCAGACGGGCAGGTGCTGTGCAGGGATACTCATTTCGTGGTTGAGCCAAGCGCATGGGGTCGAGAGTATAAAGTTTCTGTTCGGCATCTTTCACCTCAGTCATCAGGTCACCACAACGTTCATCAGTGGTGAGATAATAATAGAAACGGTTCCAGGCAGCCTGACTGATGCGGGCTTCTTTGGCACCGCATCCCCAATGACTGACATTGTGGCGACTGCCTAATCCGGCATTGGGACCTATATGATAGGTGTCTACTTCGGCAGTATGGCGGGTCATAGCTTCAGCCATACGCCAAATATCAGTACGCCCTGTGCGCAGAAAATTATACCAAAGCCACATGTTGGAAGCTAATTCCGTATTGTCCCAGGCAAAACCTCCAATGTCATAACGCCAGGTGTGACGGACAGGATCATAAGCGTGCATAACATCACCATAATTCCAGAAGCCATACCATTTATTCTGTTCGATGGCTTTATTATAGAAATCAATATAGGCATCCAGGCGGTCTTCTACACGAGCGCGGAAGGGCGTGCTGCGGTCGGGAAGACTCCAGACACCAAAAGCCTGCTGTGCATGCAGATAACCGGGAGTAGGCATCAATATGCCTGGTTCGGAAAACTGCTTGGCACAATCGGAAAATTTTTCTTTTCCGGTATATCCTCCTTGTGGAATCAGAGTAAGCGTAGTAGTGCGGGCTATGCCATAAGGGGTACTCATTCCTTCTTGTACGTCTTCATAACTGGCATTTAAGTCGTGTGCCACATTATCATAGTGCCTTAGGTTCATTGGTTCGGAATCAGGGCTCCATAGCCAGGCGGTAAGGGTAGCTGTAGGAGTTTTCGCTTCGGATATTTCAATGGAAGAAGGATAAGATTGCCAGAAATCATGCAAGCAGAGTCCAAGTCCACCAGTGATGTCACCGGCAAAGGCATAGCCGTTACTGCGTGTGCCGGAGAAAGTACCTATCCAGGGATTATTGTCATTAGCGCGCTTACGGATGGAGAAAGCATCCACAGTGAGCTGAGACAAACGATAGCTATCCCATGATGCCCAGTTGTCAAGCAAAGAACGGTTCTTTTCGTCAAATGCTTCATAAGGGGGAATACGTTTACCTTCCATCTGTTGCTGTTGTAGGGAGAGATCTTTTTCTTGTGGTTTTCCGAGTGTCAGAACGCGACGTCCAACCAGTGGCTGTACCGGTTCGCTCCACACTCCGCCATCGGCACACGAAAAGGCAATGTGGCGGTTATAAAGTGCTTCGCGCATAGGAATATCGAAACGGATGCCTAAAGCGCGGATAAAATCTTTATCTTGGTCGCCATCGAACACAAAGCTATGTACCATCTTCACTTGTTCGCTTCCACTATAGAAATAGAGGCGGACTACAAAAGGCAACCATTCGCGTCCATCCTTGCTTTTATGCACACCTTCCAGTTTGACAAGCGTGCGTACTGCGCCTGAACGTTCCACAGTAGCTGATTTCAATTCACTAGTATAGTTCGTGAAAGATACCTGTGAGGTGGTTTCAAGTACAGGTTCACTTTGAGTATTGCATATCAGACGGGCTTTCTCACCTACTTTCACACCTTTATATAAAAGGCTGTCTATCAGAAATTCGCCCTGCCGGGGAATATAAGCTGAAATCACTCCTGTTTCTATTTGGATACGCTCGTGTGTTTCAGTTACAGAAACAGATGTGCCATCATTAGGATTTCCGGCCTTTGATTTTTTCTTTGGCTTTTTTCCCATCTTTTCAAGCATCAACTTCTCTGTTCCGGCAGGAATAACGCCGGCTACTCCGCTCCATTTCACAGAACCATCCGGCCAATAAGCCAATGGCCAGGTATCAACCGGAATATCCTCACCATTGGCACTTCTTAATTGCAAAAGGCTTTCAGGGAAAACCTCTCCTTTATCAAAGGGGACACCAAAACTTACAGGCTTATCCAGTTCGGGGGGATTACCAATCCATTGTAAAGGAACGGCGGTAGTTTCCTGTGATGAACATTCATAGCGAAAATTAGTAATGCGGGTACGTGATAAAGTGGAGCGGAAACCGAACCATCCTTCTGTCAGAGGTTCGGCATCCCTGAAATCCACCAGACGTTTTCCGTCTATATAATAACTAACCCTATTGTTTTCATTGGTAATTTTAATATGATACCAGTGGTTTGCTTTCAACAAATGTTCCGCATCCGTATATTCTTTTAAGATGGCAGGTCGGGCCTTAGGATCAGTAATACCTGTTTCATTACCATCATATCGGCGAAACCGTGTTGTGGAATTATGGTTTCCACCATATCCCAGATAATAAAGTTGTAAGGAATAACAATTAAGGAATATTCCGTTACGCCACTTTTCACGTTTCCATAAGTTATCAGGATATTTGGGGTCAGAAGCCATCCAGAAGCAATTTAAATCACTTAGACGATCCTCTTTGGTCTCATTGACTACGCAAGCATCGTATTCAATGGTTACTTTACCACTCATTTTTTCCTTTCTCCAGAGAGTTAGCCCTTTGGGAGATACAATTTCCGCCGTATCCCCTCGGAACGTTACTTTAAAATCGGGAGATTCCGATTCTACTTTCCAATACTTATTAAACTCGCGGGCGTTTAAGCCGGAAGCCTGGTTGTTCTGTGCCTTTAATGATATTAAAGGCAAGAACGAAAGACATAAATAAATATAGAGTCTGTTTCTTTTCATCATGACTAAAAATTGGTATGTGGCGGTTGATTATATCCTACATTTTGCCAGGCGATAGCCAGGCGATATTGACGATCATTCATTAAAGTTGGACGCCTGTCGGTAGCAGGTATTGTAGTTGTATAGATGCGCAATTCCGTTTGATCTTTTGAAGCCCAGATAACTTCTTCACGCCAGTCTCCCAAGATGTCTCCTGATAAGCAGGGATTTCCTTTGGTTCCATTGTTAGAGGCTACTCCTTCGGCTTTCAGCAACAAATCCGTTTCCTCTGTTTGCCAATTCCATTTACTGATGGAAACGTGATCCAGTAATTCTGCCAGAGAATCGGCATCCCAATAAATGGTGAAGTTACAGGAGTTTGGCTTCTTATTGCTGATAAATTCTCCGGTATCTCCTCTCCTTAGTCCGCCAATATTGCACCAGCATTCTGCTCCTTCATAGCGCGGATCAATATCGGCTGCAACTCCACGTCCGGCATCTTTGCCTAAACCATCCTGCCAGATAATTTCCCCGGTAGCTCCATCAAACATAGCTACAGCAGGAGTCCGACTTACAATCTCGTTATCTCCCTCATTCTCATGTACGCCAAATACCTGCATACCAGGGCGTGAAGGTATCAGACGACCGGCATGCAGAGCGTCTCCATGCCTCAGACCAGTTGTGAAGAGTCCTTTTCCATCATGATCTACCGTCATAGCTCCCACACAAACTTCATCATAACCGTCGCCATCAAAATCTGCTATTGTCACACTGTGGTTTCCCATGCCGGAGTACTTCTCTAAACCAGGATTGGCACTATCGAAAGTCCATATACTTTTCAGTGTGGCGTTGGTAAAAGTCCATGCGGCGACTACGGTGCGCCCATACCATCCTCTTACCATCACAGGTGAGGGATTTTTGCCATCCAAAAAGGCAACTCCTGCGGTAAAACGATCAGATCGTCCGCCGGTATTATCATTGCCACAATTGCCACCAATACCTCCCCATCCGTCTATAGGATAGCGAGTAGGTATGTATTCTTTTGAATCTAATTCCCTTCCTGTTTTGCCTTCAAAGACAGTTAAATATTCCGGTCCGTTAACAATCTTTCCGTACGTTGGACTTTCTTTATCCCAGGTCCTCCAGTCGTTCTTGCTGTCACCTATCACATGTCCAATTCCGTCTATAGTTCCGTCTCCTGTCTTACAACATACTTCGGCACATCCGTCTCCGTCGAAATCGAAAACAAGAAAGTTGGTTGTAGCTGCCCCCGAACGGATATTGGGTCCTAAATCAATACGCCAGAGCATAGTTCCATCCATTTTATATGCGTCTAAATAAGTATTTCCGGTAAATCCACGTTGTGGTGGCCGTTTAGAGTTAGAGGGTGTCCACTTCAATATGACTTCGTATTCACCGTCACCATCTAAATCGCCTACACTGCAATCATTGGCTGTATAAAAGAAGTGTTCACCTGCAATTTCCCCGTCTTCCGGTTTCTTGATAGGGATACTTAAATAAGGGGTCAGTTCTTCTTCTTTTGTGCGAATCCAGGTTGCAGCGATTTGGTTATCTGCTTTCAATATCCAGATGTTGTCAGCTTTTAAGTCCACTGTTTCATCCAAGAAATCAGTTGTTTGACTGATAGGGGCTTTATTCAGCTTTGTCTCTGTACCACCATTGGTGCTTCGGTATAAGTCAAATTGCAAGTCGGGCGCATCATTCAGCGTTATGCGCCAACTGAAGTACATTCCTTTCTCTGTAGGAATTCCGACTAAACCTCTTGACAACTTTTCTCCCTTGTAAGGTTGTGAAAAAGCATATATGCTGCCACAAAGCAAGAGTATATTGACAATAATCCAGTGTTTCATTTCATAATTATAAAACCTTGTTATTACAAATCTTTCATTCACCTAAATAATAAGAAGGAACCGGTGCTTGCGGATAGCCCATGGAACGGTGTGCTACATAATTTCTATATATTCCATCCTGCATCAGAGTTATGCGACGATCTTTAGCCGGAATGTTGGTAGAATAAATACGAATTTCACCCGGCAGTGCAGTGATAATCTCTTCACGCCAGTCACCATATAAATCGGCAATCATCAGAATATCCCCTTCAATGCCTTCCGTGAGCGTTTCCCCTTTCCATTTTACAATACTCAATGAGCGACCGTTTGAAGAAGAACTGGCTCCCCAGCGGTTATCCTCTCCTTTGAATGTCTCGCGTAGTAAGTCTCCATCCCACCATGCCCAGTTACGGCAAGATGGAACATCCTCATTTTTGCCTAAGTGCTGACCATCAGCAGAAAGCAGGTATTTGTCCCTACTTCCTCCTTTGCGGTCTTCACTGGCAAAACATTCCAGTCCTTTGTGGCTGGGGTCGAAGTCTGCAACCATGCCATCTCCCACATGAAAAGTCTTATGGCCGATATTCCAAACCGGTTGCCCTGTTTTAGCATCTACCACACAGACTCCACGCCCGTTGTCGTGCCAAGGTTCCAAACATAAAAACACTTCCATTCCCGGACGATTCGGATCAATATCGGTCAAATAGGCCTTATCCGGGTGTCCTAATCCGGTAGACCACAATAATGTACCATTATCATCAAGCATGCATGACCCTAACAGGATTTCATCTTTTCCGTCACCATCCACGTCACCGCAAATCATATTATGCGCCCCCATACTTCTCACTACAGGATTTTCCTCATCACCATCCCATCTCCAGGCACGTTCCAGTTTATCACCGTTCAATTGCCAGGCATCTACAACCATCAATTTATAAGTTCCGCGGCATGCCAATATATAAGGAGTCTTTCCATCCAGATAGGCCATACCAATCTGGTTGCGATTCTGGCGGACAAGATTGCCATATCGGTCATTGCGTTCGGGCCAGTCCACACGGGCTATTTCTTTTCCTGTCATGCCATTCAGGATGCTCAAATATTCTTCACCTGAATCTATGCGACCTTTCTCGTTACGTTTAGCATCATCGGGTGCAGTTTTTAAGGCTATCTCTGCTTTGCCATCTCCATTGAAGTCGTAAGCGATGAAAGGAGAATACCATACGCCCGGTTCTATTCCTTGTCCCAAATCTTTTGACCACAAGAAAGTTCCATCACTCAGATAGGCTTCAATCTGATAAGTTTCCCCACCTAAAGTACCCGGCATTCCCGGATCTACATTCTTATCCGGTGTACGAATTATATAGTCATAAATTCCGTCTCCATTCAGGTCGGCAACAGCTATCTTGCCGGCTTTTATATTCCGGTTCAGCTTGATTGATTGATAATTCTTCAATAAGGGGGCCTCCACTTCTATCTTGGCGGATGTATCGGTCACTTTTTTCTTCTTGTCCAGAGTACATATCCAGTAGGAGGCCTTTTCGTTTGCAGGAGATTTATCTATGAAATCACAAGTCAATTTTACCGGAGATTTGGTTAAACGCTGCGTTTTGCCATTGGCAGAGCGATAAAGATGAAATGAAACATCCGCATTGTCCTGTTCCAATAATCTCCAACTCAGATATATACCCTTTCCGTCAGTGGTCGGAACTGCAATTAATCCTCTATCCAGATGTTCTTTTATCTTTTCTGTAGCAAAGCCATTTACTTCCGGCTTCGGTTCATGCCGTGGTTCCAGTATTTCATAATAGTAAGTACGTTCGCGTGAGTCTTGGGCTTGTAAGCTGCCTGCTGTGCCAAGCAACAAGGTACAAAGGAATAAATATGTATTTTTCATTGTCTTATTTTTTTTTATTTGTCGAATGAGCTTATATCCACCATCATCAAGTTTAAACGTTTGCCATTTGTAAAGTGACCTGACTGGAAAAGAACTTTGGTTCCGTCAGGACTAAAACTGGGATGTGCATGATCCGGTTTCATCTTGGTATCGGACACTAACCAATGACGCTCGCCGGTCTGTACATTGATTAACCAGACATTTCCTCCGAAAGTATCACCTGCCGCCCAACGGTTATCCCGGCTTGCATTACAGTGCCAGAATCCTCGTCCGATCAATTGACCTTCCATGGCTTTACGGTCTTTATCCAGTTCTACCTGCCCAATTAATTCTACATCATCAGTGCGTAAATTAATCCGGGCAATGCCGCTCACTTGTTTGCGGAGACGAGGCTGGAAACCTAAAATATTGAAATAGACATAATCCTTTGTCACAAAAGTTTCATGAGTGACCCAATCCAGCGGAGTTTCTTTATAGAGAGGCTTAAAGACTGAGCCGTCTGCGGTACAGAACCACATACGTTGATGGGCATCTCCGCCTGTTTCATTGCAGAATACTATTTCTCCCGGAGTGAATCGGCTGGCTTGTATATGTCCCGTCTTAAATTCAGTATCAATCACTTTTGTAACTTCACCGGTGATGAGGTTCATTTTACGAATGCCACAAAGAGATGGCTTTATTTTTACCGGTTGATTGTTTTCCGGCAAGAATGCATTTTTCATCATGCGTTCTTTTTCTTCTTCCGTTCCTTCGCGTTCCACCGTGATGTATGCGTAGTCGTCATTACAATCTACAGCATAGCCTCCGGGGCGTCCCATTGCTGTAGGGAAAGTACCGATGAAAGTTTCATAACCGGCAGGTTTACCTACCTTTCCTTTCTTTACATCTGCAAAGAATTTATCTAAATCCATCACATACATGTTCCAGCCTTCTTTTTCTTTACGACTGATAAACATGCGGTTACTTTTGTTGGCTAAAAATGCACTACCCAGATTAGGACCTTCCGTAGCTTGAATGATTTTGCCGGTAGCCATTTCTATAAAGTAAATCTGTGTTTTTTTATCGTTTCCGCGAGAGGAAGACCTGAACAACACATATTTACTATCGGATGTCCACATCGGGTCTGTCTGATAGAGGAAGCGATCGTTTTTAAGGGTATCGGTAAGCATGGTAATGGTATTCCCAGTTGTATCGTCTATATAGGTCTGCATTTCGGACGCAGTACAATTTCCAAACTGGGCAAATAGGGCCTTACTAAAGCTTGATAATAAGGCAATGGTCAAGAAGAGCTTTCTCATAGTATGTCATTTTTAATTTGATGTCGCAAAATTATGCGTCGTGAGTGCTATACGAAATAGAAATTTATCCATTTATATGGTTATTTGTACATAAATAGAGTGGGGACCCATTATCCCCACTCTAAAAGTACATTTATTAATAACCGTAATTTTGATAAGCTTTCTTGGCGGAATCATCCAGAGGGAAGAATCCCATAAGCCTTCTTTAGAAGATCTCAACTGGTCGTGATAGATGATGCGGTCTGCTTGCCAACCCGAATGGTGCAGGTTCTCGTAATAAACCATTTCCTGGTTCAGTTCGCGTGCCAATTCATTCAGCATAAAGTTGGCAAAGCGATCTTCTGTTGAAGTGGCTGTTTCTGGATACTTTAATTATTAAGTTAAACAAAAGTTAGTTTTCTATTTTCTCAGGAGATTTTGCTCTCCTGTCTGTGAAAAAGTGTTGCAAATATATGAGCAAAGCACCAAAAAGAGAATGTAAGATTGTGTCAAAACATGGAAAATTCAGTCTTTCTAACTGAAAAATAGTATCAACGTCTGTGAATAAAATCAAAACGAATAGTTCCAATGTCATTTTGATTATACCGAGACTTTCAATATCTAATTTGTTGCTCTAATATTGTATCAAGAAACATATAACTCACAAAAATCAATATGGCTAATCTTTCAATAGTAATAGTACCAACAAAAAAGTTATCCAATGGAAAACACCGAATAAGAATTGCAGTAGCGCACCGTTCGCAAACTAGATATATTTCAACTCAATTTATATTGGATTCTGCAAATCAAATGAAAAACGGAAAAGTAGTAAGGCATGAAAACGCAGCAAATATTAATGCTTGCTTACGTAAGATAATCTATGAATACGAAGAAATCTTATCGTCCATTCATTACTTACCAACTCTATCGTGCACAGAGTTAATACATACCATCACCCGTGAACAGCAAAAGAAGGGTATTACGTTTAGTACCGTGGCAAATGAATATCTTTCCTACATGAAAACCGAAGAGCAAAAGAAATCTTATAAACTATATGGCATAGCTTGCAGGAAAATCCAAAAATATATGAAAGGAGACTTTCCTCTAATACAATTGAGTCCTTTGCAAATACAAGGCTTTGCCAATGAGATGAAAGAGGAAGGTTTATCTGCAACATCCGTTAGAATCTATCTTACTTTAATAAAGGTTATACTCAACTATGCAGGTAAAATGAATTATGTGAATTATCCGGTTCACCCTTTTGTCCTTTTTAAAATGCCGGTCAGCAATGTCAGAGAACTGGATCTGACCGTAGAAGAATTAAAAAGTATACGTGATGTAAAGCTATTCAAGACAACACAAGTGATGGTTCGGGATATTTTTATGCTTACTTATTATTTAGGCGGCATCAATCTAAGGGATTTGATGGAGTATGATTTCAAAAACCGGAACCATATGCGGTATGTACGCCATAAAACCCGGAATAGCAAAAAAAGTGAAAACGAAATTGCCTTCACCATTCAGCCAGAGGCACAGGAAATCATTAATAAGTATATAACGGATAACGGGAAATTAGTATTTGGTAGATACTCGTCTTATGAAAAAGTATATAGCTTAGTTTTTAGACATATATATAAGGTGGCAAATCTGGCGGGAATTAATAGGAAAGTATCATATTACTCTGCCAGGAAGACATTTGCCCAACATGGATATGATATGGGAATTGAAATAGAAAAAATAGAGTATTGTATAGGACATAGTATGAAAAATAATCGACCTATATTCAATTATATACGAATCATGCAAGAGCATGCAGATAAAGTCTTCAGGGCTATCCTCGATCAGTTAATTAAATGACAAACGATGTTATCCAGTTTAATGTTTTTTACAAGAAGTAAATATCAAACCAGAGGGGGATATTTAGGGTACCTCAGTCGTATATCCAGGGTACTTCAGTCGTATACTGAGATACCCTAAATATACGACTGAGATAGCCCCTATTTGTATGCACTCATAATCATACTGTTACGTTTTACGACTCAACCGATAATAAATTCAGATAAATTAGCGAAAAACCATCTCATTCATTTCTGTACGGATTTGAATTAAATGATGATTTACTGAGTATCTGTACCATTATAAACTAGAATCAAGAAATTAGTGCGCGAACTACAGTCACTTTCCCAACCCAATTTAAAACCATTTTGTTGTATCAGTTAATTTAAAAGACCCTCCGCATTTATGCTTCAGGCAGCTTCCCCCTTAATTATCAAGTTAACTTTTGTTTAACTTAATAATTAAAGTATGAAAAACAGCAAAAATTTAAGTCT
>NZ_CAJLKP010000065.1 GCF_905207245.1 uncultured Bacteroides sp.
GGCTACTTCACCACCTTGTTCATTGCCGGATCGGGGAAAATCACCGACGGCTTGAACGACTTGGCTTCTTCAAAGTCCATCAAGGCATACGACATAATAATGATGATATCATCCGGCTGCACCTTGCGGGCTGCCGCACCGTTCAAGCAAATTTTGCCCGAACCGCGTTCACCTTTAATAATGTAGGTTTCAAAACGCTCGCCATTATTATTGTCGGCAATATACACTTTTTCGCCGGCAATCATATTGGCCGCATCCAACAAATCCTCGTCAATCGTAATACTCCCCATATAATTGAGGTTAGCTTCCGTGACGCGGGCACAATGGATTTTCGACTTCAGCACTTCAATCATCATAAGGCCTGATCTCTCTTTTTAGGTTTATTACTCTTTATATTTAATGTTGTCAATCAGTCGGACATCACCACAGAATACTGTAATGCAACCTACAGCATATGCCGTATCTTCCCAATCGGCAATTCTCTGCAACGTGTTGCCGTCCACCAGCTCGAAGTATTCCAGACGCAAATCGGGAGCAGTTGCAATGGCATCTTCCACAAACTTCTGAGTCTCAGCAACTGTGTGAGAGGTTGCAAAGGTACGACTTTCAAACAACGTTTGCGAGATTTTTAAAGCATTTTTGCGTTCTCCGGCAGATAAACGTGCGTTACGACTACTCAAAGCCAGTCCATCTTCCTCACGTATAATGGGGCATCCCACTATTTCCAACGGATAATCCATCTTACGAACCATCTCACGGATAATAGCCAACTGCTGAAAATCTTTCTCTCCGAAGTAAGCACGGTCCGGCTTCACGGCATCAAACAGTTTGCTCACAATCTGGCAGACACCATTGAAATGTCCCGGACGAAAGGCTCCCTCCATCACTGTATCCAACGGAGCATAGCTAAACTGCCGGGTATCAGGTTCAGGATACATCTCCGCAACCGAAGGGGCGAATACAAACGCAGCACCACATGCTTCCAACAAAGCACAATCAGCTTCCAATGTACGGGGATATTTCTCTAAATCATTCTTGTCGTTAAACTGTGTCGGGTTTACAAAAACACTCACTACCGCAGCGTCATTCTCAGCAACACAACGCTTTACCAATGACGCATGACCGGCATGCAGAGCGCCCATCGTAGGCACTAATCCTACCTTTTTACCTTGGGCCCGTAAAGCCGACAATCCGGCCTGCAAGTCCTTGATAGTATGTACTATTTTCATCTTTATAGGTTGTATAATAACTTAGTCGTTTGCAAAAACGGTGCAAAATAAACTATTATTTAGCATATAAAGAAGAAATATCGCAAATTAATGCAAAAGTTATATCTGCACAACAAGCCCTCACAAGGCAGGTAAATACTGAAAAACAAGCAGTTAACAATTCATAAGGAATTATAGAGCCGACTTATTTGCCCAAGTGCCCGATTTTTTTTATATCTTTGCAGAATAATTGAGAACATTGTTATTATGACAAAGGCGAACAAGGTTTTATTTATTACACAAGAGATTACTCCTTACGTACCAGAATCCGAAATGTCCCTTGTAGGCAGGCACCTACCTCAAGCAATCCAGGAAAAAGGCAGAGAAATCAGAACATTCATGCCTAAATGGGGGAATATCAATGAACGCAGAAACCAATTGCATGAAGTGATACGTCTTTCCGGTATGAATCTGATTATTGACGATACCGACCATCCCCTTATTATTAAAGTTGCTTCCATTCAATCTGCCCGCATGCAGGTTTATTTCATCGACAACGATGACTATTTCCAAAACCGCTTGCAAGTTGCCGATGAAAATGGTGTAGAGTATGAAGATAATGACAGCCGTGCTATCTTTTATGCACGTGGTGTGCTGGAAACAGTAAAAAAGTTGCGCTGGTGTCCGGATATTATCCAGTGCCAGGGCTGGATGGCCGCCTTAGCTCCTTTGTATATCAAGAAAGCATATAAGGACGAGCCTTCATTCCGTGATGCCAAAGTGGTATTCTCTGTCTTCGAAGATGACTTCAAAGAATCATTCAATGCCGATTTTGTGAACAGATTGATGTTGAAAGGCGTTGCTAAGAAGGACGTAGCCAATTTGAAAGCTCCGGTAGATTATGCTGCGTTATGCAAGTTGGCTATCGATTACTCAGACGGCGTTATCCAGCAAAGTGAAAACGTTAACGAAGAGGTGATGGAATATGCCCGTCAATCCGGAAAACCTATTTTAGAATATCAAACTCCCGAAACCTTTGCAGATGCTTGTAATGAGTTCTACGATAAAGTGTGGGAAACAGAACAAAAATAAACAAGATAACAAAGAAAACTATGAAAGTTAAGTATCTAGGAGCTCTGCTTTTGACGGCAACTCTCACTTTCTTTGGTTGCGATGATAATACCGGCACATTAGGAATGGGTATGTTGCCCGGTTCTGATGGTATATCTGCGCATACGACAACGTTCGATGTAACCACAAGCTCTGTTCTTGCCGATTCTGTATTTGCTAAGACCAGCACTGGCTATGTAGGTCGTTTTACTGATCCTATATTCGGATATTATGAAGCCAGTTTCCTGACGGAGTTGAACTGTATAGATAACTTCAAATTCCCTGAAAAATATGATTTTGATAAGAAAACGGGAATTCTGGTAGGAGATACAGTATCAGGTGTACGCTTAGTGGTTTATTACTCTACTTGGTTCGGAGATTCTTTGAATCCTTGCCGTATGAGTGCGTATGAATTACAAACTAAGTTAGACCGTAATCGTTACACTAATATCGATCCGTCAGATTATTACAGACCGGAAGGTAAATCACCCATATTATTAAATCGTAAAGCTTACACAGCTTATGATACAAGTGTTACTGACGAGGAAAGAAACGCTACAGATAGTAATGGTAATAAAACTTATTATCCAAGTGTTACTTTTGAACTTGACAAAGAAAAATATGGAAATCAGTGGATTAGAGACTCCAAAGAAAATCCAAAGTGGTTTGAGAATTCCAACGCTTTCATAGATAAAGTATTCAAAGGTGTATATATAAAGAGTGACTATGGTGATGGAACTGTGCTTTATGTAGACCGCGTAGACTTACAAATGAAGTATCATTATTATGTAATAGATACTACAACTAATATTCCTTATAAACGGAAGCAGAATGGTTTTGAAAATGAAGACTCTACCGCTTACAGATGGAGAACTGAGTTTGCTTCTACCAAAGAGGTAATCCAAGCCAACAAGTTCTTTAATTCTGATAAAATCAAAGAACTTGCTGAACAACCCGAGCATACTTATATCAAATCTCCTGCCGGAATTTTCACAGAAGCAGTTTTACCTTACGAGTCAATCAATAAGGAATTAGCTGGTGATACACTTAATGCCGTGAAATTGACTTTCACCAATTACAATGAAGACAGTAAGTACGAATTCAGTATGAGTGCCCCAAAATATGTGCTTCTGATACGTAAAATGGACTTTAAGAGCTTCTTTGAAGAGAATAAGCTACCGGACAATATCACGTCATTTACTGTAGAACATAATAGTGTAGCGACTAATCAGTATACATTCAGTAATATTGCCCGTCTGGTTAGTACCTGTATTAAAGAGAAAGGTGCTGCCAAGAAGAAAGCTCAGGAAGAAGCCGGTGCTACATGGAATGAAGAAAAAGAAAAAGCATGGGAAAAAGACTGGAGTACAGTATATTTGATTCCTGTTGCCATCACATATGATACAAGCAGTAGTGGTCAAAAGACAATGACGAACATACAGAATGACTTACAACCGGGATATGCCAAATTAAAAGGTGGTCCGGCTAAAAAAGGCGAAGAAGTAATCACACCATTGAAACTGGAAGTTACTTACACTACATTCAATAAATAAATTCTTCTCCAATAAAGTAAAGGTACAAAAAAGCCTTCCGTTCAAAATAGAGCGGAAGGCTTTTTATTTATATATATACTCTCAAGAAAGACTACTTGGCAGTCTCTTTCTTGGTCGTTTTCTTTGCAGCAGGCTTCTTTGCAGCAGGAGCTTTAGCCTTTGTTGCAGACTCTTTGGTCTTTGCCGCCTTCTCAACAGATTTCTCTTTTTCCAGTTTTGCTTGCAGCTTCTCCACTTCTTTGTTTAATTCTTCAATTTCATCACCTTGATTCTTGATAGTTGTCAACAAGGCATTCAGTTCCTCATTATCTATATCCATCGGATAAAGAGATTCTACCCGTTTGATGAAATCACCCAAAACATTCATGTAGTTGGTAAATGCATCATAAGGGGATTCATAGATACCCCGGTTCAACCCTACAGCACTGTTCTTTGTCGTCATGAAGCGGAAGTTGTTACTTGCCTGCAAATAATCCCAGTCTTGCTTGATACGGCGGTCATCAGAGAGATGCACACGTTCGGCAATGCTATACAGTTTATTGAACGCTTCGCGTTGCATGCTGTTACCCAGCCAGCAACTGGTATCTCTCTCCTCGTCCACCCAAGACATCGGATACGGAACATCCAGTTGAGATACAGACTTCAATTTTGTGATAACCTCAGTTGGGGTGGAGAATGCAATACCTTTCTCCTTAGCACAAACAGGCAAAGCTTTCAGGAATTCCAGAATGTTGGAAGAAAGCGGCTGGGCCATACCCAATGCACTCAGCTCCATGAAGATATTGATGACTTGTTCCTCCTGTGGCAAAGCATCGATCCAGCTAATATATTTATCAGCAAACAACGGATACTCATTCCATTCCGAATTAGAAAAACGCAAACTGATATCATCCGAGAGTTTGAAATCACGTAATAACAATTTCAGGTTCTGATTGTGACTACAGTGATATACATAGTGCGGGCTCTTCCAACCCAGAATATGTTTGGCACCTTCAGTCAGCATGCCTTTAAAGCCCATACTTGCAACCAGTCCGCCAATCTCATCAGAATAAATCAAACTGGAATTACGGAATACCTTCGGCGCTTTACCGAACATTTGCTTCATCTTGGCACTCTGGCGTTTCACTTCTTCCTTAAAGCAATCTTCGTTCGCCAAAGAAGAAAGGCCGTGAGAGTAAGGTTCAGCCAGGAATTCACAGCAGCCGGTATCATTCAGTTGATGCAGTAAATCGATTACAGCCGGCGCGTGGATCTCCAATTGCTCTAAAGCCACACCGGAAACGGACAAAGCCACCTTGAATGCACCACCGGAGTTTTTAACCATTTCAATGAGCGCACTCAATGCGGGAATATAGGAACGTTCGGCAACTTCATTAATGCTGTACTCGTTGGCATAATCATCATAGTAATAGTGATTAGTACCTATATCAAAGAAACGGTAGCGTTTCAGGTGAATGATTTGATGAATCTCAAAATAAAGACAGATGGTTCTCATATCTATATAAGTTTTAAGTTTATAGTTGACGAGTTTACGAGGGAACAAGTTAACAAGGAAATTTACGACACTTGTCAACTTGTATCTGAGGCCTCATCAACTCTTATTGTTTTTTAATAACCTCTTCGTAGATGCGACGCACTTTCAAGCCTACATCTTCCCATTTGATGCCATCCACTTCTTTCTTTCCCTCATCGCGCAGATACTCGTAGAGTGCAGGATAAGTACAAATAGCGTAAATAGCATCTGCCATAGCGTGGATGTCCCAATAATCGGTTTTGATGCACTTCTCCAAGATCTCGGCACAACCGGACTGCTTGGAAATAATGGTGGGCACACTACATTGCATAGCTTCCAAAGGGGATATACCGAATGGTTCCGAAACAGAAGGCATAATGTACACATCACTCGCTTTCAGCATTTCGTATACCTGACTTCCTTTCATAAATCCAGGGAAATGGAAGCGGTCGGCAATGCCACGCTCAGCCACCAGGCGAATCATCTGATTCATCATATCACCATTACCAGCCATTACGAAACGGATGTTGCGTGTACGGTGCAATACCATAGCAGCAGCCTCTACAAAATACTCGGGTCCCTTCTGCATAGTGATACGTCCCAGGAAAGTCACCACCTTTTCATTCGGTTTCTTTTGCGGCACGATGTCCTGTATTTCTTGCGGAAGCGGAGAAACGGCATTGTGTACGGTAGATACCTTACGAGGATCCTGAAAATACTTATTGATAACCGTCTGACGTGTCAGTTCACTCACACACATGATGTGATCGGCATGATCCATACCATTCTTCTCAATGGCATAGACAGTAGGGTTCACATTGCCACGGCTACGGTCGAAGTCGGTGGCATGTACATGGATTACCAACGGCTTGCCGGAAACTTGCTTAGCATGGATACCCGCAGGATACGTCAGCCAGTCGTGTGAATGAATGATTTCAAATTCCTGCTGTCGGGCTATGACACCCGCTACAATAGAATAGTTATTTATCTCTTCGTGCAGATTGGCCGGATAGCGCCCGGAAAACTCAATACATCCGAGATCATTAGTATTCAGGTAATTAAAATCAGCATAAATATGATCGCGCAAATCATAATAAAGCTGAGGGTCCATATAAGAACCTACGCGCCCCTTTACATAATCCCAATTTACATCGCGCCACACTACCGGAGTACTGTTCATACCTATGATGCGCAAAAAGCTCTGGTCCTCATCGCCCCACGGCCTCGGAATACAGAAAGTAATCTCCATGTCCTGCTGTTGGGACATTCCTTTCGTCAGACCGTAGCTGGCAGTTCCCAAACCACCTAGGATATGCGGGGGGAACTCCCATCCAAACATTAAAACTTTCATTTTCGTTCCTCCTCTTATAAATTATACTTAGACAACAACTTCAAGATGCGCAGTATCTCGGCCACATTCATGGCAAAGGAGACTGCACCACGACCTCTGAACGGTGGGTTACCATCAAAGAGTTCGGGCAGCGAACCAATACAATGACTCGTCATCTCATCTTCAAAGCCTATCAGATAACGCTCTACGAACGACACACCGCTCATCTTATAGATGCGCAGATAAGCCTCCATGTAGAAGCCCATGAGCCACGGCCAAGCCGTACCCTGGTGATAAGCATAATCTCGCTGAGTCTGAGGACCGACATAATTCGGATTATATCCTCCGCTCTTCGGACTAAGAGTACGCAGCCCTTTCGGCGTAAGCAACTCTTTCGTCACAATATCGAGCACTTGTTTCTTCTGTGCCCTGTCTAACGGAGAATAATCGAAAGCAACGGTAAATATCATATTGGGGCGAACGCTCCAGTCCATCATATACCCATCCACATAGTCGAACAGATAACCACACTCATTACGGAATACTTCTACAAAAGATTTTCCGGTCACTTCGGCCTGTGCATCCAGTTCGTCCGCCAGATGAACATTGCCATCCTCACGAACCAAATCGGCAATAAAACGAAGTGCATTATACCATAAAGAGTTTACTTCTACAATATATCCCGTACGTGGAGTGACGGGACGGCCATGAGCCGTAGAATTCATCCAAGTGATGGCTTTCTCCGCTCCATTGGCATAAAGCAAGCCATTTTCGTGCAGGAAGAGATTATCATGCTTGCGGCTACGGATATAATCCATGATATCTTCCAGCAATTTGCCGTACTTCTGACGGCACTGTTCACGCGAAGTTACCTTGGCGTACTGTTGCAAAGTCCAGATTGCCCATAACAGCACATCGGGATCGTTCATTTCATATATCTTGAAAGTGGCAGGTTCTCCATTGATAAATTCCCGGATAGCCTTTTCAGCAGTCAGCATCACGTCTTCAAACTCGTCTTGCTCATCCACTGCCAGCGTTAAACCCGGCAAAGAAATAAACAAGTCACGGGCACGGCACTTGAACCAAGGGTATCCTGCCAACACGTAATGTTCATTTCCCTGCTTATTATGGAACTGATGTGCCGAATTCACCAGACAATGATAGAAACTGTCGCGCGGTGTACGGTCTTCCACTTCCGCCTCGAAGGTCTGTTTCAACTTACGCGGAGATATTTCGGAGATACCGGCAGAAAAGACAATGCTTTCTCCTTTCTTTATATCTACTTCGAAATAACCGGGAACATACAGATCTTCATTGAAGTCGTAGCCGCGTTCTTGTTCTTTGGGATACTCGATGCCACGGTACCAATCCGGCTGATAGTGAAACTCATTCTTCTTATTGAGTTGCATGAAGAGTTCGGGATAGCCAGGATACATGCAAGTCTTTATACCATTCTCTACCAACTGGTAGTCACGGTTTGCCTGCGGATTTTCGTGCGTATACTCGCGCACACTGCGGAATGCCAGAAATGGACGAAACCGGAGCGTGGTAGCCGAGTGGGCATCCACCAAGGTGTAGCGAATCAGAATCCTATTCTCGTGATGTACAAAAATCTTTTCTTTACGGAGGATAACGCCTCCTACACGGTAAGTCGTAGCCGGGATATGTTCGCAGTCGAATTCGCGGATATACTTATGTCCGTTAGGACTGAAGTGATCTCCCTGATATTTGTGCAACCCCAGATTGAACTCCGCACCGTGTTGAATTACCGTTTCGTCCAAAGAAGATAGCAGCACATGGTTCTCATCGTCAAGATTGGGGACGGGAATCACCAATAGTCCGTGATATTTGCGTGTGTTACAATCTACAATCGTTGTACAATGATAGGCCCCTGACTTATTAGTCCGGAGTATCTCCCTTGGTAAAGATTCTTCCAGATTGATCATCAGAGTCTTGTCAAATCGTAAATAACTCATAGTTGTGCATTATTTAAAGGTTAATTGTTCAGGTATCATGCTCCATACCTGCGATAGAATGCTCCCAAGTATGGTAGTGATGCCCAAAAATACAAATTAAAGACAATACGCAAAATAAAAAGTTCATTTATTTTCATTTTTACTTAAATTATTTGTAGCATTGTACAATAATTAAAGAAGACCCTACGAAAATATGAAGCATGATATACGCCGGATAGCTCTGGCAGCGGTTATACCGTTATTCCTTCTTTTTATTCTTTATTTACTAAAGTTCCTCGAAGTTGGCATGGACTGGGATTTCAGGAAATTAGGTGTGTATCCCATGGAGCAAAGGGGAGTGTTTGGCATTTTTGCACACCCATTGGTGCATGGCAGTTGGAGCCATCTGCTGGCAAACACATTGCCGCTATTCTTCTTGTCGTGGTGTCTGTTCTACTTTTACCGGCACATAGCTTCCTATATATTCTTTGCTATCTGGATAGGTTGTGGAGCTCTTACCTTTCTTATAGGTAAACCGGGGTGGCACATCGGAGCCAGTGGAATCATCTACGGACTTGCATTCTTCCTGTTTTTCAGCGGCATCCTACGGAAGCATGTGCCACTGATTGCCATATCCTTATTAGTAACCTTTCTCTATGGGGGACTAATCTGGAACATGTTCCCATTCTTTGCCAAAGAAACGACTTCATGGGAAGGACACCTCAGTGGAGCCATAGCCGGCACCATCTGTTCCCTGGCATTCATGGGGTACGGACCTCAACGACCGGACCCGTTTGCAGACGAAGAAGAAACGTCTGATGAAGAGCCCGGCGAAGAGGCTGAAACATGTGAGGCAGAAGAAGAGCAACCATCATAGTCTGCAAAACATAGAAACAAAGAACGGTACACTCATATCAATAAGTAAGCCATGAAATATGGCTACGGGAACCATGTCTTTCCCCGAATATCGGGTAATGACAGGCAATATCACATCCATCGAATTGACACCCGCAGCAGAGATAGGTGCCAACCGTCCGAAATACCGTGCCAGCAACGGTGCACCCAGCAAAGCCATCATTTCCCTGAATATATTTGCCAGCAAAGCAATAGTACCCAATTCCGTAGCCAACTGAAGCCCGATTGAAGCTTCTTTAAACTGCGTAATCAACACAGACGACAGGGAGTAATAAGCAAAACCGCTTCCCACTGCCATGCAGTCGAAGATACTCCAACGACTAAGCAACAGACTGGCAAGTGCTGAAAATATCAACGTTCCACTGATCGTTGCCAACGGTATCAGCAAGAACTTCAGCCGGAGCTGCGAAATCATACTCTTCAACTCCTTGTTCGAACCGATGCTGATGCCTATCTGAAACATCAACGCATACAATATATATATAGACATATTACCCGTCTTCAGGTCCACCGGAAAATATCCCAAGACTCCCAACAGGCATCCACCTACAAAAACTCCCAATACAATCAAACTATCTTTCATACCTTTTTCTTTTTAGAAGTGAAAAACAACTTTAATACAATCCATGAAGCTAAAATACTGCCTACCGTAGCAGCCAAAGCCAGCAACACCGCTTGCCAGCCAAAAGAAAAGAGGTTGTCTACAATCAGCTTATTGGAACCGATGGTAACACCCAAGACAAATAACAGCAAAAATACCGTATAAGATATAGATACCTCCACTTTGCGCAATAGCGAAATGCGGCGAAAGCCATAACCGATAACTATGCCCAAGAACATCAGGCCAACTATTTGAAACATATCAATTCTAGTTTAGGTAATGCGCGGCGCACTTGCCTGCCCTGCCTGCCAGAGAAGTTTATCTCCCGGCAGGAACGCAACAACAACCGCAATTACAAATTATGAGTAACTGGAAAACCGATAGCCGATATCAAGACATCCGGCTGAAAATAGAAAATGATTTATAGAAGTATTTAGATGAAACCACTGAACCAATGTACGTGCACGACGCTACAGCAGCAGTTTTGTTCATTCTGCGGCAACCGTGCAATAGGACTATATGTACATAAATATTTCATCATTGTTCTCAATTTGGGTGCAAAGATATAGCTTTATTGCATATTTTCCAAATATATATTCAGCAAAAGATAAAAACAGGACCGAGATAGCCTTTTGGCCGGCAGGCACTACTTCTGTAGCGCCTCCACCAGCAACGTAATGTTCGCCATGAACAACCTCACGGATATAGCCAGCAAAATGATACCGAAGAACTTACGAATGATATAAATGCCGCCTTTGCCGAGGAAACGTTCCACACGTCCCGTCATACTGACAACAAAATATACCCACAACATATTCAGCACCAAAGCAATGATAATGTTGACACTGGCATACTCCGCGCGAAGGGACAGCAAAGTAGTGAATGCGCCGGCGCCGGCCAGCAACGGGAAAACCAAAGGTACCAAAGTAGCTTCCTTGATAGGTCCCTGATTCTTGAATATCTCCACATCCAGAATCATTTCCAGAGACATCAGGAAGATGACGAATGCACCGGCAACGGCAAACGACTCGATGTCCACATGAAACAACTTTAACATCATATCTCCGGCATAGAAGAAACCAATCAACAATGCGAAGGATATCAATGTCGCTTTCAATGCGTTCACATCCTTTCCTTTTTCCTTCAAGTTAATAATAATAGGAATAGAACCAATAATGTCGATAACTGCAAATAATACGATAAAAGCACTTATCATTTGTTGTAAATTGAATGCTGCAAACATACGTTCCTCCTTTTTTTTGCAAAGATAATCGATTTTTATGCATTCCGCAAGATTTAATTACCTGAATGAATAGCACGTTTAAGAAATAATAAAAAAAACAAAAAGAAAGCCTAAGTGTTTACGGCAGATAGCTATTATGCCTACATTTGTTTTCAAACAAGAAGTTGATAAAGATATGGAAACGATGTATGACACCCTGCTCCAATTGCCACTATTTCAAGGCCTCGCTCATGAGGACTTCACCAGTATATTGGGAAAAGTAAAATTACATTTCACCAAGCACAGAGCTGGAGATGTTTTAGTAAAAAAAGGTGCGGCATGTGGACAGTTGATATTTATCTTAAACGGAGAAATCGCTTCATCTACCTCATCTACAGATAATTCTTACACCTTTACAGAGTTCTTTCAGGCACCTTACCTGATTGAACCGCAGGCTTTGTTCGGCATGAACACTTGCTATGTATCTACTCACATAGCACGCACAGAAGTATGTACCGTAACTATCAGTAAGGCATTTGTAATGAATGATTTGTTCAGATATGAAATCTTCCGCCTAAACTATATGAATATCATCAGTAACCGGGCACAAACCTGCTACAATCGTTTGTGGACCAAGGTACCTGATAAACTTGAAGCACGTATTGCGAATTTTATTCTTTCGCACATTGAACGCCCTTCGGGAGAAAAGATACTGAAAATAAAGATGGAAGAGCTTGCCGATACTATCAATGACACGCGGTTGAGCGTATCGAAGGCATTGAACGGCATGCAGGAAGAAGGACTACTGACACTCCATAGAGGGGAGATTGTAATACCGGATGTGGAAAAGCTGATATAGTGGAAAATAAAAATGCTGTTTAAAAGGGCAGAATAGCTGAACACAAATTACGCGAATTACGCAAATGTTTCTCTAAATTTTAAAGAAACAATATTTGCACAATTCGCGTAATTTGTGTTCAACTATTCTCTCTTAATTACCGTCCGGCTTCTCAATTTCCGTAAACGGACAATCATTCCATTTAAAACTTTCGCGGGCGTCCGGTTGGGCAGGGTTATATCCTTCATAATCTGTCCGCAGGAACTTCACAAAAGGCAGTTCCGCTTTTTTCATTCCTTCAATTACACATTTGGCTATCTGATAAGCACCATACGGATTAAAATGAGTGTTATCTGCCAAAGGTCTATTCTGTCCCGGATAGGTATTGGCAGGATAGTGCACGAAAGCATGTTTGGATTCATCCACTCCCATAGCTTCATATAAGGTGCGGGTCATAGCATGCAAATCGATCAAAGGAATATTCTCTTTTTCTGCCAGCCAACGCACTGCATCGGGGAAGTCAAGATGGGTGTCTTTTATCTTACCATTTTCATCGAAACTGCGACGCTGGGTAGGTGTTACCAATACCGGCTGTACACCACGGGCACGGGCCTCATCTACAAACGTTTTCAGACTTGTCATAAAGGAGTAGAAAGCACCTTTACCGGGACCTTTCTGTTTCTGGTCGTTATGACCGAACTCCATAAAGATATAATCTCCCGGTTTCATCTGCGTCAGCGCTTTCTTCAAGCGTCCGGCACCTATGAAGGTATTGGCTGATTCACCGGATTCAGCATAATTGGCAAAGCAAACGCTGTCGGTAAAGAAGCGGGTAACCATTTGTCCCCAACTTGCCCAGGGTTCGTTGTCCTGATCCACTACGGTAGAGTTGCCGCATAAGAAAATAGTAGGAACATTTTCCACGCGGTCAATGATTAATTCAGTCAGTTGAGGGGCATCTCCGTTAAACTCCAGAGTCAGTTTATCGTCCCAGTTCAGTTTGCTGCGTTCACGAGGCTTGATGCGCACATCTTCTTTCTCCGAGATATGTATATCACGTTTGTTGATTGTAAAGGAACAGGAAGATAATTCTCCCTTTTTTGTCTTTACATTCTCGAAGAAGAGCCGGCGGGATTCTCCCCGCAGAGTGGTTTCTCCTGCACTACGTTTACTACCAATAACGGCTGTGACATGATAGTTACCATCGGGCACGGCAACCGAGAAGAAAAAAGGAGCCTTACTCTTGCCATCGGGAGAAGCTGATAAATCATATCCATACCCTTTTGCTTCGTCATAACGGTCAGTGGGTGTTACTTTGACGTATCCGTCTTTTACTTTCTTACCGGGTGTGAAGTCGAATTTATAGCTTTGTGCATTCGCACTAAAAGCAATCGACAATCCCCAAATCATTAATACTGCAATTTGTCTCATATAATTTTGTATTAGTTATTTTCGTTTTACTGATAATAATTTAGCGCATAGCACTAAATTACGCAAAGAAAAAGAAAAGGAACGACTTCACAGCCCCTCCTTCCTCCTAATTGATTCATCCGATCAATTATACTATAATCTATGAAATCTGTTACTTATCAATTCAATTTATAAACTTCCGCTCCTGCCAGCAGGAAGCAACCTACACCGTAGTCCTCAAAATCGGGTACTTTATCATAGGTCACCGGCTGGCCGTCTTTCGGTTCTTTCCCTGTTCCCTGTACATAACCCAGACAACCATTCGGATGAACAGCATCCTGAACCATTGCATTCCAGGCTTTCAGCAATACCGGCAGATACTCTTTCTTGTCCAGCAATCCTTTGCGCACGCCCCAGGCCATACCATAAACAAACAGCGCCGTGCCGCTTGTCTCTTTTCCGCCGAAGTTCGTTTCATCGTGCAGGCTCACATTCCAGAAGCCATCTTTGCGCTGGCATTTCTTCAAAGCCTTGCTCATTGCAAGGAAGTCGTTGATGTAATCCGCACGGTGCAGTTCGTCCGCCGGAATTTCTTCCAGAACGCGAACCAATGCAGCGTATGCCCAACCGTTGCCGCGGCTCCAATAACAATCCTCTCCATTCGGTTCCTTGTAAGGAGGCACAAAGTCGGCATCCCTCCACCACAATCCGTCTTTCGGATTGAAGAGTCCATTCTTGCCATGCACATTGCGGGAATAGCTGTACATATCCCACATCTTATCATTATATTTCTGTTCTCCCGTCAGCTTGCCCAGCTTGGCATAGATAGGCATAGCCATTTGTATGGCATCCACCCAAGTCCAGTCATTCACCTGCGGGGTATTGACTATCATATCTATGCTGGCCTTGATTTTCCGAATTTTCTCCGGATCGGAAGACATGTTATACAAATCTATATAAACCTGTCCGCAACACTGGTCATCTGCATTGCGAGTGGTGTTTCCGTTGCGCATTCCCCATTTGTGGTAATCGGCCCACTGATAGGTGTAATCGTAATATTCTTCACGGGGAAAAATGGAGTACAACGCCATCAATCCCTCATAATACACGCCACGTGTCCAGATGTTACTGGGACGTATGATGCCATTGTAAGACGGAGTACGATAGTCCGCATACTTCTTCATAAAGTAATCATTCACTTTTACCAGATTCTTGAGCGTCTCTTTCTTGTCGGGCAGTTCTTGTGCAACAGCGCTCCCGCATATGAGGCTCATAAAGAGGAAAACTCCTAATAGTTTCTTTTTCATGGTGTGGTTATAAATTTATTAATTCTTATATTCTTTACCGTCCACTGTTATATTCCGATATACCAACCCGTCGGCATCATCCGTCACCAGCAAAGGCCGGCCGTCCGCCTGTTTGTAATGGAAGTGTACATCGTTCAAAGTCACGCCATGGGCATGACGGATATAAAAGCCCTTTGCCGGAATAGTACCAAACATCCACGGCTCCGGATAAGTCTTTTCATTTTCGGGCGGGATGCGCTGGCCGTCCTCCACACTATATCCTCCCTGATGGTAAATATGGATATTGCTGAATGTCACATCTTCAATCAATGCTCCCGGCACGCCGCTGATTATGGACGAATAGCGGGAATCGGCATTAAACACATTGACGTTGCTGATAAGAATGCGTTTCATTGCCCCCACCGGAGTACCTTCGGGGCTGCGCATACGCTTGCCGAGGCGCAGAAAGAAAGGAGCATTCACAATATCCCGCATCGTAATGTTACTGATGACAATATCTTCCAGTTGTCCGCCGTCCACCGTTTCAAGGGCAAGACCCCGGCAACGCTCGAATATGCAGTTTGTAATGGCGATATTCTTGAAACCGCCACTGGATTCTGTGCCGAGCTTGATGCGTCCCGTCACATAACCGTGGTCGGGAGCCTGAGGTTCATCGCGTTGCCAAGTGGCATCCAGCATAGTACCACGGTCGTAGCCGCTGACGTAACAGTCGGAAATAGTCACATTTTCCGTGTCCCTGAAACTGCCGAGGGCATAAGAGGCTTTCAATACGATGGCATCATCCCAGGGAGAATTTACGCTGCACCCGGTGATGCGTACATTCTTGCAACAATCTATATCGAAACCATCACGGTTAGTATCCACTTTCAGGTTGATAATACTCAAATTATCCACGCCCGTCGCCAACAGAGCGAAATGCCCGCAACGCAACATAGAGAAGTCTTTCAACGTGATATTCTTACAGAGTTTCAGGCTGATGGCCTTATTCCCCACTCCCGACAGGCGGCTCTCTTCACGGGTCAGTCCTCTGCCGTAGATGAGTCCCGGGCCGCTAATGGTAACATCTTCCAAGCCGATTCCCCAGATGAGGGAGTTCTTCCAATGGCTGTGCCCGAAATCTTGATAACGGTTGTGCTCATTAGGTTCCGCCTCATCATATCCGCCGTCAGGGGTGGGTGAAGCGGCAATGATACGTGCGCCTTGTTCCAGATATAAATGAACGTGGCTGGCAAGACGGATGGAGTAACAGGCATATTCACCCGCAGGAACATACACCGTTCCGCCACCTCCGGCAGAAGCCGCAGATATGGCACGGTTGATGGCGGGCGAGTCGATGGTTACCCCGTCAGCCCGGGCACCATAATCTTTCACATTATGGATAGCTGCCTGCATCACAAGCATCCAACAACAAGCCGATATGAATAAAGCTAAACGTTTCATCTCTTACTCTCCTTCTCAAATAGTTGGGGCAACATAAAGTAATTATAATCCGCCCGGGCATTCTGTTTATAGAAACAGAAGTAGCATTTTTCCTTCGTATTCCAAGAGTAGAGGGAAGAAATGACAGGGGCATCCGTTTTCTTTCCGGAGTGATACAACTCGAGTGGCGACGTTTGCCGGCGGGCATCCGACAGGCGGAGTTCCGACCCGACAGGCACTATCCCCTGCGTGACGCGCAGAGCCATGCTGGCACCATAGTACACCGTAAAAGCATTTTCTTCATCGCTGAATACATTGTCACGGCAAGCTTCGGGAGAGATTGCGGCACCTTGTCCTGAGAGTGCTTCGTCTTCGTTGCAAGCCCCAAAGGCCCAGCACAAGGACAGATTTTCTGGTAAACGGGAGCCGGAAACCTCCACTAACAACCCTTTAGTATCTGTGAGAGGGCATATCATTAACCTAATTTTACCTATTCCTAACAATGTATCCTTTATTATGTATGTCCGGTCTCCCGTTTTTTCCAGTTCACACTCGTCCAGCCAGCGGCTCTTGTCGCCTGCCACTATGCCCAGGCGGAAAGTGCCCGCCCCTTTAGATAAGCGGAAAGGAAGTGCCTGCGCTTTCATCCCTGCCAGCGCAAGGAGCAATAATAATATTATAGTAAGATTCCTCTTCATAGTACCCATTATGTTCCGCTTATTAATTATGCTGCGAAAATAGGCCTTTTCACTATCCCAACGAATGGAAACATGTACATTTACATGGAAATTCATCTAAAAAGGCTCTATATTGCATAGATTTGTACTATTTTCCATAGCCTGTTTTCGCCCCGACGCGTACCTTTGTCTACATATAAATCCATCAAGTAAAATACCCATGAAGAAACAGATTTTCATCTTACTCTGCGCCTGTCTGACGACCGGAATGCTCTTTGCACAACCTGCATGGTTCAACGAAAAAGACCTCACCCTGACCGGTGCCTACTACTATCCCGAACACTGGGACGAAAGCCAGTGGGAACGCGATTTCAAGCAAATGCACGAATTGGGTTTCGAGTTCACGCACTTTGCCGAGTTTGCCTGGGCACAACTGGAACCCGAAGAGGGGAAGTATGACTTTGCCTGGCTTGACAAAGCGGTTGCCCTTGCCGACAAGTACCAACTGAAAGTTATCATGTGTACCTCCACCGCCACCCCGCCCGTCTGGTTGAGCCGCAAGTATCCGAAAATCCTGATTAAGCAGGAAGACGGAACCATACTCGACCATGGCGCACGCCAGCATGCGTCGTTCGCTTCTCCCGTTTACCGGGAACTGTCCTATAAGATGATAGAGAAGCTGGCACAGCATTACGGCAACGACCCGCGCATCATCGGTTGGCAGCTCGACAACGAACCTGCCGTGCAGTTTGATTACAACCCTGCCGCCGAAGTGGCTTTCCGCCAATTCCTAAGAAACAAATATCACAACAATATTAAGGAAGTGAACGATGCCTGGGGCACAGCCTTCTGGAGCGAGGTTTACTCGTCTTTTGATGAGATTACCCTTCCCAAAACCGCCCAGATGTTCATGAATCATCACCAGATTCTGGACTACCGCCGCTTTGCCGCCGGGCAGACGAATGACTTCCTGAACGAGCAATGCCTGCTCATCAAGAAGCATGCCCGCAACCAATGGGTGACCACAAACTACATCCCCAATTATGATGAAGGACATATCGGTGGCAGCCCCGACCTTGACTTTGTGAGCTATACCCGCTACATGGTCTACGGCGACAACGAAGACATCGGTCGTCGCGGATACCGTGTGGGCAACCCGTTGCGCATCGCCTTTGCCAACGACTTCTTCCGCCCCGTGCAAGGCACCTACGGAGTAATGGAACTCCAGCCGGGACAAGTGAACTGGGGAAGCATCAACCCGCAACCCCTGCCCGGAGCCGTACGCTTGTGGCTGTGGAGTGTTTTTGCCGGTGGAAGCGACTTCACATGCACCTACCGCTACCGCCAGCCGCTCTATGGAACAGAGCAATATCACTATGGCATTGTAAACACGGACGGCACCACCGTCACCCCCGGCGGACGGGAGTTTGAACAATTCATCAAGGAAATCAAGCAACTACGCACTCAGGCAAAAGCCCGTGAAGTGAAGCCTGCCGATTACCTGGCACGCCGCACCGCCATCCTCTTCAACCACGAGAACGCATGGAGCATCGAGCGACAGAAACAGAACCGAACCTGGAACACAATGGCCCACGTCGAGAAGTACTATCGCACCCTGAAAAGTTTTGGCGCCCCGGTAGACATCATCAACGAAAGCAAAGACTTGTCGCAATACCCGGTAGTAATTGCCCCTGCCTATCAGATGGCGGACAAAGCCCTGGTGGAGCGTTGGACTGAATACGTGAAACAGGGCGGAAATCTGGTGCTGACCTGCCGCACTGCACAAAAAGACCGTTACGGCCGTCTGCCCGAAGCCCCCTTCGGCTCCATGATTGACCTGCTGACGGGCAATGAGATGGAATTCTACGACCTCCTCCTCCCCGAAGAGCCCGGAAAGTACGTCATGGACGGTAAGGAATACACCTGGAACACCTGGGGCGAGATACTGAAACCGGGCAAAGATTGCCGTACATGGGGCAAGTATATCGAAGAATTCTATGAAGGAAAGCCCGCAATCAGCACCCGCAAACTCGGCAAAGGCAGCATCACGTATGTAGGCATCGACAGTACGGACGGCACTCTGGAAAGGGATGTATTGAAAAAACTGTATGCCGAACTGGGTATCCCCGTCATGGACCTGCCTTATGGCGTAACAATGGAGTATCGCAACGGACTGGGCATCGTGCTCAATTACGGCGACAAGCCTTACTCGTTTGCACTTCCGGCAGGGGCGAAAGTTCTGATAGGGACAACAGATATTCCTACGGCAGGCGTATTGGTATTCGCACTGAAGCAATAGGCAGGCGTTATTGTTGCAGATACATTGCCAAGTCTTTGCCAATGCATTGGCAAAATTTTGCCACAGGACTGGCAAGGTACTGCCAATACGGTGGCAAAGTCTTGCCAGTCCTGTGGCAAGAAACCCAATATTAATCATTAAAATCCAATAAATATGAGAATGAAATCAACCCTGAAGAAACTACTATTTATGGGATGTTGCCTATCTGCCATCATTAGCCATGCACAGACGGTAACTACCGGTTCGTCATCAGATGAACTTAAAGGCAAACGTATAGGCGTCATTGGAGACAGCTACGTCAGAAACCACAAAGAACCTGTCGAAAACACCTGGCACTATGCCTTTGCCCGAAAACATGGCATGGAGTATTTCAATTACGGAAGAAACGGAAGCAGCATAGCCTATTCCAGTCCCCGCTGGGGAGAAGCCATGTATTTAAGGTATAAGGAAATGCCGGATAGTTTAGACTATGTCATCGTAATTGGCGGACACAATGATTCCTTCAAGCTGGACTCCATCGGAGGTATAGGCAACTTTAAAGACAAACTGGGGATACTTTGCGAAGGGCTTGTTGAGAAATACCCCACAGCCAGGATATTCTTTTTCACCCGGTGGAACTGCAAGGACTTCAAAGGAAGCAATTCGGAGAAAATAGTAGATGCAATGATTGAGGTCTGCGGCAATTACAGTATTCCCATTTTCGACAGTGCCAGGAAAGGGAGCATTTATGCCGATAACGATACTTTCAGGAAAATATATTTCCAGGGAAACAAGGATACGGCACACCTGAATAAGAAAGGGCATGAACGGTTTCTGAAAGTGGCGGAAAACTTCATACTTCAGTATTGACCATACATAGAGTAGATACTTAAACAGGCAGATAAAGTTGAATCTTTATCTGCCTGTTTTTATAATAGCCTGTTCTCCGGCGGTATCCGGCAACAGTTCTTACACTCCGCTGAATGCACTGAAACCACCATCAATCGGCAGTAACGCTCCCGTCACGAAGCTGGCGGCATCACTGCACAGAAATTGTACAGCACCGTTCAACTCGTTGATATCGCCGAAACGTTTCATTGGGGTCTTAGCCAGTACTTTCTTGCTGCGGTCCGTCAGCGAGCCATCGGGGTTGATGAGAACTGCACGGTTCTGGTCGCCGATAAAGAAGCCCGGAGCAATGGCGTTCACACGGATGCCGTCTCCATACTTCAATGCAAGTTCGCTTGCCAGCCATTGAGTGAAGTTGGCAACGGCCGTCTTTGCTGCCGAATAGCCCGGCACACGGGTGATGGCGCTATAAGCTGCCATGGAAGACACATTCACAATGCAGCCTTTACCCTGTTTAGCCATAACTTTGCTGAATACCAGAGACGGATAGACGGTTCCGTTCATATTCAGGCTGGTTACTTTATCCCAGCACGCGATATCCATATCGAAGAAGTTCTGGTCCGGAGCAAGGGTAGCGCCCGGCATATTGCCACCGGCAATATTCAACAGGATGTCCACACGTCCCCATTTGGCAACGATGTCGTCCGCCAATTTTTCGAGGCTGGCAATGTCCAGCACGTTACCTACGATGCCGATAACGTCTTCACCGTAAGTTTTCAGTTCTTCTACGCGCTTGTCCAGTTGCTCCTGACGAATATCGACAGCTACAACTTTAGCACCTTGTTCCATAAAACACTTGGCAATGCTGCCACCCAATACACCACCGGCACCGGTGATTACTGCCACCTTACCTGCAATACTAAATTGTTCGTTCATCATAACTTTTAATTATTAATTTTTAATTTTTAATTATTAATCACTGCCATCATTCCCTCCACCTGTGCCAGTGCCAGCATGCGGCCGTGGAATGAGTACCCGGGATTGTATCCTTTATCTTCATCGCCCAGCATCATCCGGCCATGGTCTACGCGCATAGGCAATCCCGGATTCTCCTTCTCAAAGATACGGATAAGGTCAATCAAGTGTCCACGTCCTTCCAGATGGGAACTTTCGATGAAGTTGCCGCCCGGCATGGCTGCCGTGCTGCGCAGATGCACGAAATGAGTACGCTTTGCAAACTTCTTCGCCAACTCACGGGTATCGTTATGTTCGCCTGCGCTAAGTGAACCTGCGCAGAAAGTCAGTCCGTTGTGCGGGTTATCCACTGCATTGAGGAACCAGGCGATGTCTTCTTCATTGGTCACAATGCGGGGCAGGCCCAATACCTGGAACGGTGGGTCATCGGGATGCACACACATATTCACACCATACTCTTCGCACACAGGCATGATGGCAGAAAGGAAATAGCGCATGTTTTCACGAAGTGCGTCACGGTCGATGCCTTCGTACAGAGCCAGCAGTTTCTTGAAGATATTCACCGGATTCTTATCTCCTTCCTTGATATTACCGTTTACAAAACCTTGCGTCTTCACGATAATCGTGTCGATAAGGTCGTCTTTCTCCGCTTCGGTGATTGTCTTGTCCAGTTCCTCCACTTTTGCCAGTTCTTCGGGAGAATAGTCTTTCTCAGCTCCTTCGCGTCCAAGGATGCGGAGGTCGAAGTAAGCGAAACGGACGCGGTCAAAATAGAGGGATGATGTACCGTCAGCCCAAGGATGCTGCAAGTCCGTACGTATCCAGTCGATAACTGGCATAAAGTTATAGCAGATAGTCTTCACGCCACATTTGCCCAGGTTTGCCAGACTGACTTTATAGTTTTCTATCAACTGGTCACGCTCCGGCCCTGCATATTTGATTGCCTCGCAAACCGGCAAACTCTCTACCACAGACCAGCGCAAACCATAGGATTCGATGTATTTCTTCAAATCATTGATAGCTTCCTCGGTCCAAATTTCGCCATTCGGCACATCATGCAAAGCGGTTACAATACCTTCTACGCCTATCTGCCTCAGCATATCCAGCGTAATCTTGTCCTTCTTACCAAACCATCTCCAAGTCTTTTCCATCTTTATTCTTTAATTTATTAATTTCTGTATATTTGATTATTCTTTTGCAAAAATAGCGAATTGATTCACGGACTATTTTTCCTATATTTGCAAAGAATAACTCTAAATTTGCCACTTATGAAGCCAGCCACCCGAAGAATGATAAACGAGCAACTCCCTATCTCAGAGTCGTCGCCCATCAAAGCCCGTTTCTATGACTATGCTCACTTTACATACCCGTGGCATTTCCATGCCGAATATGAAATCATCTACTTTAAAGAAGGTACGGGAACCAGCTTCATCGGGAATAGCATGGAAAACTTCAGAGACGGGGATTTCATCCTGCTTGGGTCCAACCTCCCCCACTACATGAAGAGCGACGACATCTATCATACCGCCGACAGCAACCTCCGGACCAAAGGCACCATCATACAATTCGAACAGGACTTTATGCAGTATTCCATACGGCACTACATCCAGTTCACCAAAATAAAAAAGCTGTTGGATGATTCACAGAGAGGCATATACTTTCCTGCCGGATGTTCCGATAAGGCAATCGACCTGCTCGAAAGTATTCCTTTGGAGTCCGGCATGGATCAGATTCTATCCATTCTGCAACTGTTCAAAGAGATGTCCGACATAAGTTCCAAAGTCATTCTCCCTCCGTCGGAGCAGATGGACCAGATACGCGGTAACTCCCGGATAGATAAAATTCTGGCCTATCTGAACCAACACTATACACGCCATATGGATTTAAATGAAATCTCCTGTCTGGCTGCCATGTCCCCTGCCTCTTTCTGCCGTTTCTTCAAGAGTAAGACAGGAAAAACTCTGAAAAACTACATACTGGACATGCGCATCGGGTACGCCTGCAAACTGCTCTCTTTAGATAATATGAATATCTCCCAAATCAGTACCGAATGTGGTTTCGATACAATATCCCATTTCAACAAGTCGTTCAAGAAGAATACAGGCTTCACACCTACCGAGTATAGAAGAAGAATGCTGGCTGACTAAGATTACTGCACAACAAACTCGCACTGGGCTTTAACCGTTTCACCTGCAGCAGTAATCCCTTGCAAAGTGACCACATAACGCCCTTTCATATCCGACGTATAGAAACTAACGACATCCGTTGCAGGAGTGATTACCGGATTCCAGTAAAGCGTATGGCGAAAGTCAGGAACACGAGATTTCATTTGCTCCTCCGAGTCATATGCCGGTGCCTCAAAGGCAGGCCTATTCTGCGGGAACTCATAAGCAAACAGTTGGGAATTCTCGTCCAGACGCAATCCGGGAAGTGAACCCTTATGTGTTATCAACGAAACAATTCCATCATACACTTTACCGCCAAATGTATATCTGCCACTATATTGGTGGATAAAATGCAATAAACGCGCATTATAGTCCAGCACTGTCTCATGGTTTTCAATAGGAACTCCATCTATCAGCACCAATGCTTTCAAACTACTAAAACGTTTCACATCCTCCTGCAATATCCTGATAATCGTTTCACCTTCCGATTTACTTACGCGTATTCCCATCACAAACTCAATGAATGCTTCACGCACCGTATTAAAACGGACGTATTCATCCAGGTTGTAACTGATTGAAGGATAAAAATCATGCAATTGTTCCAGTATACTCCGGTTATGGGTAGAGTCGACCGGCAAGATGTGATGTAGTTGTGCTCCGATACTACGTTCTACCAATGCATCCTCATTATATGCCATACGAAGTTTCGGAAGTTTTGCGGGCAGTATCCCGGCAAAAGGAGAAGCTATTTCCAATCGAGCCCGGTGCCCTTTTCCCGGCAAAGCCGACAAAACAATTTCTTGCATATCCGTTATTCCCGAAGTATAAAAGGCATAAGTACCGTCAGGTTGTGATTGTCCGTCAAAAATCCGGATGTCCTTACCCACACAAGACAACCGGGCATCCACAGAATCGGCAGACGCTCCTATCAACCTCCCGACTACTATATGTCCCTCACATTCGGCAATAAGATGATTATCAGAAGCATTATCTGCTTTCAATGAATAGCCGGAGGTGGGAAAAGCAGGCAACACACAGTCTTTCCTCACTACAGATAAGGAAAGCTCCTTCATATCGGATGACAATTGGGGTAATTTCAAAGTCACTCTGTTGCGGTTACCGTATACGGATTTATCTGTTGACAAACGTAAAGGAGAAGTAACCGGATTATCAGAAATCAAAGCTGCTGAATCCGTCAGGACTTCCACATAATCTTCCTCCATGGCTTGATTGGTATTCAGCACGGCAATGTATTTCTTCGGAAAACTATCTGCTGACTGGTTTCTCATATAACGGGTATATGCCGTAAGCTGATAAATGCCCGAATGCATGGTCTGAGAAAAACGGACACGCCCCCACCCTACACCATTTTGCAGGGCTATCTTACCCTGTGCATACATCTGGTGCATATCACTAATTTCCACATAAGCCACTTTACTTGTCAGACTTTCACGAAATGTGGAATCGGTAACACAGACCTTTATCCACAAATCTTCTCCCGCCAAATAATTATCCTTATCAGTATATATTCTCATATATTCAGTAATCTGAGCCTGCAAAGCCACTACTGAAATCAAACAAATGATGATAGATATTATTTTCTTCATGATACTTCTGATATTAATATTCTCTGTCCGGTAACGGCCAGAAAGAAGGTTTATTGAGAGTTGCCCCCAAAGCACGAACGTCTGTACATTCTTTTTGGGCCCACTGATAGGTCATCATGTCAAGATAAGCAATACGATATCCATCCATATATAAATCATAGTCAGTTCTGCCAGCTATCTCGTCATCCGCCAGATAGTCACAATCATACGGATTGTCATATTGTATATCATTAGTCGAAATATAAAGCCGGTATTCACTTACATTCATATTGACTCCCACATAACCTATCGCTTGTTTATCCGGATCGCTGCAAGTGATATTTGTAGGCAACTCCGACGGCTGGGGAGTAAACAACCCACCCATACTCTCACTCTGTTTCGCCTTATTCTCATAATACTCGAATTCTCCTTTTGACAAAGCTCTCTGTGTAATCAACGTACTGTAATAATATGAAACTCTGATATTGTCGGAAGCAATAGAATACATCCTTTTATTCTTCAACAGATTCTCTACATTCGACTCTGTAGAACCTACAAGTGTTTTACTGGATTCGGCATGACTCCAACCTTGTGCATAAGGAGCTTTTTCAAAAGTCTGAATCGTCTCTGTCATCGGGTCGTAAATCCACCTGGAATAAAATGCCGTTCTCACTTCCCAGTCTTCTTCATAAGTCCAGATATAATATACCGTGCCGTCTGCTTTCTGTGTAGAAAGACGTATATATATAGTGCCATAATTCTCCGGCTGTTCAAAGGTGACATCGGCAATTGCAGGAGTCTCTACCGGATACTGAAGTTCAGAGGTATAGGTATCCTCTTCATATTTCACTTCCAGTCCATAACGGACCTGCTTATTCAGTGTTCCAATCTGTACCTGATAACGGCCATCGCCAATAGAAGTTCCTGTGATGCGCGAACCGTCATCTCCTACCACACCAACATCGGCAACAATCTGGTTATATCCTTCGGGCAAGCCTTCCTCATTCAGAGAAAAGGTACGGCTCAATGCAAACACCACGGTACTGTCCGAAATGATATTGCCTTCAATCACCAACAACCCTACACCACCATCCGGAAGTTTCGCATTAAATTCATCAACACAGTTACTCAAAGTAAACAATAGTAAACCTGCCAGAACTAATATATTCATTCTTTTCTTCATACCGTTCAGAATTTAATGTTATAAGTAATAAATGGAATGGGAGCGCCAAAAATGGACATCCTATATCCTTGTATTTTACCCTTTTCAGATACATAATAAATGGAATAAACATTCTTTCTTCCGGTCAGGTTATAGATACCGAAAGAAATAGAACTATGCGTCAACAAAGTCAGATGGTGACTTGGCTCTACATTGAAAGCAAGGTCAAGGCGGAAGTAATCGGGAACCCGATAACTATTACGATCCGTGTAATACACTTGCATAGACTTCAAACCTTGGTCATAGTATTGTCCGGCGGGGATGGTGGTAGGACGTCCCGTGCTGTAATCCATATTGAAAGACAGGCTATAGCGGCGGGTGAACTTATAGTTTCCCACCAGCTTGAAGTCATGCGGTTTGTCATATTCCGTCGGATACCATTCACCATTATTGACGGGGCGGGCTATACGTGGGTCATTCTGCCGCAGAAAAGTACGGGAATAAGTGTAGCTTACCCATCCGTTCAACTTACCGGCTGGTTTCTTAACCTGGAACTCAACGCCATAGGCATAACCTTCCGTATTTATCACATCCGTTTCCAGGTGATGATTCATCACTAACTTGGCAGAACTGCGATAATCCAGATAATCATTGAGTTTCTTGTAATAGCCTTCCACTGATAATTCCAATACCTGTCCGGGAGTATTATAATAGGCACCTGCCGCCAACTGCCAGCCATTTTGAGGTTTTATATTAGTATCACTCAGCTTCCATGTATCCGTGGGCGACATAATCGTAGTGTTCGACACCTTATGAATATATTGGCGCATCGTGTTGAAACCTGCCTTTACTGAGAAGTCATCATTGAAAGCATACCGGGCAGATAGTCTGAGCTCCGGTCCCTGATAGGTTTTAACTACTTTTCCGCTACTTACTGATACTGAATCGACAAGGGTAGCAGAAGAGGGAAGCATGCCATCCTGATAAGTATAATAAGTGCGTGGACCCAAGAGATTGAACATGGAATAGCGTATACCTGCATTCACGGATAGCTTAGGGGTTATTTCCCATTGATCTCCGATGTAAATGGCACTTTCCAGTGCTTTGTCCTTTTGAAGTTGGTCCCATTTCACCAGTGAGTTCTCATGCAACGGCTCATAAGTTCCCGAATTTATATTGTAAAACTGGCTCATTAGTCCGAAATTCAACGTATGGGCATCATTGAGGGTGTAAGTGAAATCCGCTTTTCCAAACCATTGGTTAATGGCGAATGACAACCGGGCGGCGGCTGTTTCTTCCACACTTTCGTCATTCCGGTAATCGTAATGGTCATAACCGAAAGAGAAATTCCCGGTCAGCTTCTCGGAGAATATGCTTCTCAAGTTCGCTGAGAAGTTCATATTGTTGTAGGCATACTTCTGGTTATCGTTAAAAGCAAAACGATCATGACTGTAATAGCCGTATACATTCAGTTTATTCCGCTCATTCAATGTATGCGAGAACACACCCCCTAAATCATAAAATCCGGCTTTTCCGTCACGGTATCCGCTCTTCTCGGGCAGCAACTTCATAATCCAGTCCGAGTAAGTGGTGCGTCCACTCAAAAGAAGCGATGTTTTCTCTTTAATGATGGGTATTTCAAGATTCAGCTTACTGGTCACAATTCCGATACCTGCCGACCCCGTAAACTTCTCCTTACTGGCTTCTTTACTGGTGACATTCAGTACAGAGGCTATGCGTCCCCCGTATTGGCTGGGAATACTACTCTTATAGAGTTCCGCATCTTTTATCATATCCGAGTTAAAAGCGGTGAAGAAGCCGAACAAATGGTTAGGATTATAAATTGTTCCGTTATTCAACATCAACAGGTTTTGATCCGCAGCACTTCCGCGCACATTGTATCCGCTGGACGCTTCACCTACTGTTTTGATGCCCGGAAGAGTCTGAAGCATCTTCAGCACATCCACCTCACCCATAGCCGTAGGGATATTTTTCAGTAAGCCGGGCTGAAACTTTTCCATACCCAACTGGGTACTTCTCACATTTTGCACACGTCCTGAAACGATAACGACTTCGTCCAGTAAGTGGTTCTCTTCTTCCAGCTCTATATGGGCAATTCCATCTCCATACACCATTAATTGCCGACGAGTCTCTTTAATATTCACCCCATTGATTTCAATAGTATTGTACCCTACAGGCAGTTTAATCGTGAAATTCCCCTGTCGATCCGTAGCAGTGGCAACCCACGGTTCCCTGTGGATGATATTGATACCCTCCAGATTCTGTCCGGATTTAAAATCCGTCACTCTTCCGGTCAACGTCACCATCTCTTCAGAAGAAGGCTTATACTTATTTCCTATTTCATATACTTTATTCTCAGAAGAAGATTTCACTATAGGAACAAAAGAAGAGGATTGCTCATCATCCATTTTTTTTTCACCTTTCAGAGCCGGAGTAAGGGTCGTAGACAAATATGCATCCGGAAGAATAAATATCTGGTTCCCATACACGCTGACTTTGTAGCGTGTGCCAGTCAATGCCTGCCGCAAACTCTCGGCAGTAGGTTTTGCTGTCTCGCTCTTCTTCACTTTGAAAGGATCTGCAATCGTCGTATAAATACGGCAAGAGGTACTTTTTTCAACAGCATCTATCAGTTCAAAAATAGAAATACTATCTGTTGGCAGTTGCTGCGCCCATACGGCAAAAGGGGATATAAGCAACAGAACGACTGTTATATATCTTATAGAATGTACTTTCATAGCTATTTCTTATTAATCAGAGAGTCAGCATATTGTGTCATTGCAGTCAAGGACTCAGCACGGTGAGCAATACCAAAGTTCAGGTCTTGTTCTCTTGCATACTTCTTTAATTGTTTCTTATAAACCGGAAAGAGTTTAAGAAAACTGGAACGGGAAGTTACTATATATTCTGTATTATCTTTGGACAACACAAAACGCGCACTTTTCTCAAATTTCCTATAACTAATCCTATTTTTTTCAACAGACGCTCCCAACCTACACAAAACATATTGCGTCAGCTTCATCTGCGGAGCATCATACAGCAACGCAGCGTAAGTATCCTCATGAGGCATAAACTTCTTCGCACCAATAATGAAGTAATCCACTTTCCTCATATCCACCTGAAGAAGTATCCGTTTTTCGGGAGTAATCACAATCAACTGTTTCTTATAGGTATCATACCGAAGCTGCACATCAGCATACAATAGACCCTGATAACAAATTGCACCTTTCTGAAATTCATCCGTATCCCAATAAGGATGGTTTATATAAAAATAAGGGCTATAGCCAACTTCTACTTTATTGGTATAAAGAGCAGCATAATCTCCTACCGTTTTTTTGAACTCCTCAAAAAAAGACTGCTGCGTATACCCCGGAGTAAGGATACAGAATGTGCATAACAGAATTAGTAATTGTGTTTTTCGAATATTCATGGAGCATCTGGATTAAAAGGAAGTTTATTGTCTAAAAATAGATAATATATATAGAACTAATAACAATTCGGAGTATCTATTTAGGTTTATTAAATATTCCGATTCAAGTTTAGCGATTATACATGACAGGGCGAGATAATTCTCCCGAATATTCTACTTGTAAGTTTTCACCCGGAACATCTAACTTCACATTGATTAACATGATGTTTCGTCCATCCACCACCGACACCTCAGCATTTTCTGTTTGAATAGACGAATTCTTCACTATGACCAGTCCGTTTACATCCTGCATTCTTATCAGTTTTTTGTATTTCGCACCCCTTAATTGAAACTTCACTTAGTGGCGACTCAAGGATACAAACTTTCGCCACCGCCTGCACGACTACGTCTGGTTTTGAAAAAAAGACCTTGGAAAAGTTTCCTTCTCCAAGGTCAAATCTATTATTGAATATTTTTATTCAGCCTCATATCCCGGATTTTGCAAAGCTTTTTTCTCTGCTGCTGTCAGATTCTTACCACTTTCATTTGTCAAAGCGTCAATGAAAGTCTGTGGAATTGGACGGAGCAGATGCTTTTCAGCAACATTAGGCGCTGCCTCAGGATTGTACAATTTAGCGCGTTTTAGCAGAGTTTTGGTACGGCTTAATTCATCCCAACGATTCCATTCGCCCAAACACTCACGGGTACGTTCGTTTAATATAAAGTTAATCAAACGATCTTTTACATCAGTACAACCTAATTCTGCCAATACAGCTTCATCTTCTTCGGGCAACTGCTGATAGCTGGTAATTTGCAGACTTGAAGGTGTCTTATTTACAGAACGATCAACACCAGTCGATAAGAAATAAGTATTCTTTTGAATGAATGATGCATTGAAAGCCTGTGCATTCGTCAATTTAGCCCCATTCTCATCTACACATTTACCTAATGTAGCAGTAGCTGTAGAGTTGGATGTGAAAGCCATAGAACCATCTGTATAATACTCACGATCTTCACCATCTTTCCATTCAGCACGCTTACGCAATACGTTCACAGTAGAAATTGCATCTTGGTAATCGCCCAATCTAACCTGTGCCTCTGCCTTAACCAAATAAGTTTCGCCACTACGTGCCATGATAACATCACGGTGTGCATCACCTTTCTCACCTGTACGAGAGCCATCATCTGTTTTGTTGATGCCACAGAAGACGTTAGACTGGCTGGGGTCGCCACTTACACCATAAGTATTCAATACATATTTACCATTCAGGAACAACGGAAATACGTTAGGAACCCATTTACCTGTTTCAGGATTTACGAAAGAGTGTGGTTGAGCACCACGTCCATATGTTCCGTAAGGAGCATTATCAAACGTTGTATCACTTTTCTTATTCAGAATAAAGATAATACCTTCATCACCTAAGGTAGGTACCTGATCGGCAGTAATTCCATTTTCACTCATTACATTTGCTGCCTTCTTAGCAATGCTGTTCAAACCGTAAATAGTCTTAAACGTCTTCCACATACGGGCATCGTTCACATTGTCGAATATAGAATAAGCATATTCCGTAGGACGACAACGTTGAAAGTCCATACCACCAATGTATTGTCCACGCTGTGTCCAACCACCGGAGAAGTTAGAGAATTGTGGATTAAAGTAGTTATAAGTACGGTTACCATAGCGTCCCACTGTTGAACTATCATCATTGTGCAACGCTGCCATCAAGATTTCAGCATCACCTTCATTCTTACAATCCACACCGGTCCATTCAGAATAAAGTGTATTATAATCTTTTGCCAACGGACATGCTGCTATCACCTCATCACAAAGCTTGATACATTTGTCAAGATCTGTTTTTGCAGGATATGCTGAGTTCCAGTCAGCACAACGCTCAGACTGACGATACAGTAATGCCTTAGCCAGGAAATGCGCCGCAGTGTACTTCGTCCATGTTCCATTACCACGCCATTTATCTGTCGGCAACAAGTTGTAAGCTTCTTCTAAGTCTGCAATGACCTGATTAAGTGTTTCTTCAGCACTTGAACGATTGAAGTTTCTCACAACACCGTCAGGAGGAGTTGTCTGGATAACCACACCACCATATTGGGCAAACAAACGATAATAGTTGTAACCACGGAGGAAGTAAGCCTCTCCCATCGCTTTATTACGCGTTGTTTCATTGCTCAGTGTACTTGCCCTGGATATCAACAAATTGGCAGTAGAAATACCATAATACATTTCATCCCACAATGCAGAAACACCCGGACAGTTATCGTTTGCAGCACCACTCGCTTTCTTACAGTCCAATGGATTCAAACGATTATCATAAGTATTCCATGGTTCACTGGTCAAGTCGGCGCCATTTGTAAATTCGTCCGTTCCGTAAAGAGTGATGCCATAAGCCCATTCATAGCCAAAGTGCCAACGAAGATTACCATAAAGAGATGCCGCCATAGCAAGCACTCCTTCTTCTGTTTCAAGAATTCCATCAGTATACATGTGTCCTGCGTCTTCTTTCAGAAAACTATCGCCGCATGAAGAGGTACCGGTTGCCAATACAAGCACCATCGTACCGAATAAAACTTTTTTTCTTATATTTTTCATGATATATTCCATTTTATATTTATTATTCTTTGACTTTAGAAACCTACTTGAATACCAAATGTAAAGCCTCTGTTATAATATGTTGTACCAAGATCCAGATCAATGAAATCTACAGAAGAATAAAGGTTACCTAAGTTTTTAGCTTGAGCATAGAGTTTCAATGAATTAAGACCGATGCTCTTACATAATTTCTTATCAAAATTATATCCCAAAGAGATATTACGTATCTTTATAAAAGAGGCATCTTTGAAACCTAACAAGCTGGAATAAGGATCTCCACCTGCCGTACTGTAAATAGGCTTCTGCCATTCTGCACCTGGATTATCCGGAGTCCAATAATCAATTTCACGTTGATTGTACATACCGAACTGACCTTCGCCACCTGTATTAATCATGTAACCGAAACGTCCGTAAAGTTCAATCGAAAGGTCAATGCCTTTATAAGTGAAGCTGTTAGACCATCCCATTGTCCAGCGTGGGTTTTTACTACCCAAAATAACACGGTCATTGTTATCAATTACATAGTCGCCATTCTGGTCAACAGGTTTCACCATACCGGCTGAGAATTTATGTCCCTTCTCATTAAACTTAGCCATTTCGGCGGCTTCTGATTCCTGCCATATTCCGTTAGCTGCTACTCCATAATATATATTGATTGACTCACCAATAAACCAAGAGTTATCAATCATATCCTGTTTACCATTAGCAAGTTCCACAATCTCATCTTTTTGGTAAGCTACGTTCAGCGTTGAATTCCATTCAAAATCCTTATAACGTACCGGAACAGCATTCACTGAAAGATCAACACCAAAGTTCTTTGTTTCTCCTACGTTTGACATTACTGAAGGATAACCCGTCAATGAAGGAAGTTTCATAGACATCAGCAAGTCTTTAGTTCTGGAATGGTAAACGTCAACTGTACCACCAATACGGCCATTCAGGAAACTAAAATCAACACCATAGTTAAACTGAGTAGTCTTCTCCCAACCCAAATTCTTATTAGACATCAGATTCTGGTCCTTCACATAGTAAGGTTCATTAGTAGTCAGAATCAATGTATTACCTGTACTGAACGGCATCCAATAAGCACCAATCACTCCTAAAGTTCCATAAGGATCAACAGAAGAGTTACCTGTGGTACCCATACCGGCACGAAGTTTCAACTGATTAATCCAGGTAATATCTGCCATGAAGGCTTCCTGATCTATACGCCAGCCTAAAGCTGCAGAAGGGAAGAAATCCCATTTATTGCCCTCTGCCAATACTGAAGAGCCATCATAACGACCTGATACAGTCAACAAATAACGGTCCTTGTATGAATAGTTAATACGAGCCATATAAGAAGCCAGTTGCTGTTCAGTAAGTCCTGTGCCCATACCAGCTTTATAATCGCTGTTGGTTATATCTATAGCTCCCATATTGTTCCACATGAATGTCGGCATCAATACACCTTGTTCGCTCATGTTAGCAGTTTCAGTGTTGACTTTAGAAGCACTCTGAAGCAAAGTTACATCGAAACGATGCTCACCAATCTTCTTATTATAAGTAACCATATTATCCAGTGTCCACGAGAAGTTGCGGGTAGAAGCCCACTTAGCATAGTTTTTGCTACCTGCACGAACTGCTGAACTACTATCAATAAAGATTCCCTGACGATTATAACGGAAATCAGGACCAAAAGCAATCTTATAGCTTAAACCTTCCAACGGTTGCCATATCTTGCCAAAATCCATTTGAGCATAGAAGCTACCCAGCGCACGGAAATTCTGACGATTATCTGTAGACTTATTCCATTCATCTATCACTGTATACACATTCGTTACAGAACCTGCAGGTTGTAAAATGATATCACCTTTGTCATCATAAGGCACTGCATAACGCGGAATGGCCTTTGCAGCACTATAGATATCAGTAGGACCAGAGTTAGAAGACTGTCCTGTACGAGAGTAACCATAATCCTGAACAGCATAAGAACCATTGATAGAGCCGCCCAGTTTGAACCATGGAGTGGGTTGCAAGTCCAAAGACATAGAGAAGTTATAGCGCTCGTACTCCTGACCTTTCTGAGTACCTTCATTATTCAAATAACCGAAAGAGAAGAACCCTTGCATCATTTCAGTACCACCGCTACCGCTTATAGTATGTTCATGAGTAACACCTGTACGGGTAACCATACCTGCCCAGTCCGTATCAGTAACTTTAGAACCATCCCAAGAGCCATTTTCCCAGCCTTTATTTACATTTGCCAAAGCATAGTTATCACCGGAGAAATAGGCCTGGTCTTTATCATAGTTAGGCTGATTTCCCATAGGATTAGCTGTTGGATTTGAGTTATAATATGCCCAACGACGCCAAGTGATATAATCGCTGGCACTCATGGCGGGAGATTTATCTTGCAAAGTTTCCAAAGTCACAGAACCAGAATAGTTCAACGACATGGCACCAGTTTTACCACGTTTGGTAGTAACCAGAATAACACCATTGGCACCGCGAGAACCATAGATAGCTGTTGAAGAAGCATCTTTCAAAATATCAATAGATTCGATGTCTCTCGGGTTGAGAGTTTCAATACCACCTGAATTTAAGGGAACACCGTCAACTACGTACAAAGGGTCATTCTTTGCGTTTAATGAACGGTTACCACGAATACGAATAGAACCAATCGTACCCGGACGTTCACTACTTGTAATATCGACACCTGCAGCTTTACCTTGCAATGCTTCAAAAGCATTCGATACAGGTTTCACATTTAATTCTTCCGAACCAACACGAGCCATAGCACCGGTCACATCGCTCTTCTTTTGTACACCATAACCAACTACCACAACTTCATCCAGCATTGCATTATCTTCCTGCAACGTCACTTGAAGGCTTGTTTTTCCTGTAACAGGAATCACCTGATCCTTATATCCTATAAAAGAAACAGAAATCGTACCTTTATCCGGTACATTAGTAAGGGTAAATTTACCATCTAAGTCAGTGATCACACCATTAGTAGTACCTTTAACAATAACATTGGCACCAATAACCGGTTCTCCGGTCTGGTCAATCACAGTACCCGATACTGTTTTACTTTGCGCGTAAGCTCCTATAGAAATTACTGCGAACAAAGCAATGAAGAATAACCGCTGAATTTTGTCCAAGCAGCCTAACAGACTTAAATTTTTGCTGTTTTTCATACTTTAATTATTAAGTTAAACAAAAGTTA
>NZ_CAJLKP010000066.1 GCF_905207245.1 uncultured Bacteroides sp.
TATAGCCGGTTCTCCATCCATTATTAAGGTTAACCGGTTGAATATTCCTCTTAGTGCATCCACAGAGTCCTGATAGAACCCGAAATATACCGATAAGATTAATTACCTTAAATTTTTAGAAGCATAAAAAAAAATAATTTGAAAAGTATGTTCTGAGAAAAAATCATTAAGTCAGAAAAGAAAAAAGTAAAATTTTACAATTTATTTTATATCAACAATCATAACATCTTCACAATTCATTTTTCAGAAGAAGTACAAACCATTTTTACGGTGATATATCAAGTCCATATATTCAATAGAAAAAAGTCAATCTCCACATGTGATACAATGCAAATTCAATTGAAATTTGTATTGAGGACAGTTTTTATCTTCACAGGAAGATAGTAACATTTGTGATGTATATTAGGACATTAATAATAAGTTAGCTAGAAGAGTTTTAAGCATCGAAATTCTAACTCAGCGCTGAGAAGAGTCTGTACCTTTTTTATTATTCTTCTATCCCATGTGCCGTATGAATAAACTTTTTATTCGCCTCTTTCAAACGGAACAAATTGATAAACATCAACAGAAATGAATAAGGTACAAAACAGATAGCCTTTACCAAACGCCACTTCCAGAAACGACGAGGAATAGCAACAGCCAATGCTAACAACAGCATCCCCAATATCACCCACCATTTATAAGCTAATGCTGGAAACCATATAGAGAGGCAGACTGAAAAGATAAAGGTGAATCCCAACAATAACACCCGCGAAAACGAGGCTTGTTGAAAGAGCTTATCACAGAAATCCCATTTTCGATCACGAATAGCCGGAAACAGGTGATTCACAAATTCACCCAAACTATAATATTGGGCAGACAACCAGCGCCGCCTTTGCTGATAGAAATTCTTAGTTTTTTGTATTTTCTCGTCCAATACATAGGTATCGGGCAAATAATGAAAAAAAATGCGATGATAAAGTAGCTTCATTTCCAAAACTCTATCAAACCCTCCAACTGAAGTGTTACTCATCATAGCTTTATAAAACAAAGAATATTCAAAAGCCATGCCGGAACCTATCAGAGCAGCCGACATTCCTAAATTGACATGTCCCAAACGGAATATAGAGTTATTGATTTCCTCACTGATGGCATCCAGATAGGCCATATTGGTATTCAGATTCTTAGCCACGCGATGTGTTTGGACAACCTTCACTTTTGGATCTGCAAATGCATTATTCACTTCAGAAAGATAAGAAGAATTAATTATATTATCTGCATCAATAATCAAAGCAACATCATAAGAATCCTGCCCTAAGTACTCAAGAGCTGCCTTTAAAGACTTTGTATTTGTACTTTTTTCAAAATCAACCTGAAGTAACTTAACAGGTAATGCAGCCAGTTTCTGATTTGTCGCAGGTTGCATATGATCGGAAATTACTATTACATCGTATTTATCACTTGGATAATTCTGTGCCAGACAAGCTTGCACCGTATCCATAATAACAGCATCTTCTCTATATGCTGCTATTAATAAAGCAAACCGTTTACACTCTTTTGCGAGTACTGCCTTGTCAGACTTATGCCGGAGAGATGCCAAACTATAAACTAATAAGTACAATACGTTTATTGCAAACAAAATGTATAAGATCCAATCGAATATAAGCAGTACCTGTTCCAAAATTAATTTATTATGTAGATGATGCCACAAATATACAAAGAATGGCTGGAATAATCATCATTTCTTAAAAAAAGAAAATGTCCTGTTTTTAATTTTGGAATATAAAAAAACGAGCAAGCTCTCACGAACCTCTCGCCTCTGTAAGAAAAGCCATAAAGGCTTTTCTTTTAACTACATCTCATTTGTTACCTAAAAATCAATCTTCTTCTTACCTGAAAAAACTTCTATTACCTATAAAAACTCAATCTTTTACCTTTTATACCTAATTACCTAATTTTCTTAATCCAAATTTTAGCCTATGAAAAAACTATTAACTAATCTTTTTACCTAACTAATTCCTTTATTGAAAACTACAAAACTAATTTATTTAAAAGTCAAAATCATGAGCAGTTTCTCAACTGCGATACAAAGGTAAGAAGATTTTCCGTGTGCGCAAACAGTTGCACAGGAAATAGCATGTTTTATAACATATTTTTCGATTTATCCAGCTTTGTTTACGGTTTCTGCTGCTTTAGAACGAGTTTGAAGCCATCCGTCAGCGTTTCCATGAACGCTACGAGATCAGCTTCTTCTTCCGGGGTCAGCCCCAAGTTGCCCAACTCATCACGATTGACTGTAGCAGGATATTCGGCAACCGGAAATTCATCACTGACATCACGCACGTTATAGAAGTGGACAATCTCCCTGAGGGTTTTGAAATAACCGTTATGTCCATAGGGGGCCGTCAAAGCTATATTGCGCAAAGTGGGTACACGAAACTTACCATTCTCTTCTTCTTTGCTTACAATAGTCCCCAACCCAAGGTCGATGCTATCCGAAGTCAAAAGGAAATAATCGGCAGGAACACGCAAATGGGGATTCTCCGGATTACGCGGCACACCCAGATTATCATATGTATGATCGGTGAAGAGTACTCGTCCGGCACGTTCATCCTTATCCAGGACGTGACATTCAGCACACATTCCTTTATCCTTAAACAGATTCATGCCCCGAAGTTCGGAATCGGTAAAAGTATATTCTCCCTTTTTCCAGGCATCGTATTTAGAAGAAAAGGAATTCACTTCGTCAGATTGCTGATAAGCGGCAAGTGCGTCCGTGATGTAGGCATAAAGGGAATCCGCATTGGAGGTTTCACCATAAATACGAACCAATTCAGAATAATAAGGAGCACGGCGGATTTTCATAACGACGGCACAAGTATCAGGATTACCCATCTCCACAGGATTAAGAAAAGGTTCGCCAGCCTGATTCTGCAAAGAAGGAGAACGACCGTCCCAAAAGAGTCCGCCTACATAAGTTTCTTCATCTTCATCAAAGTAGAGGGAAGGAACGTACATGGAGTAACAGATGGTCATGGCATTACGCTGGGAATAGAGCCCGGGAACTGCACCTTCGGAAACGATACGGAAGTCACGATCGGCAAATCCATTAGCGGCAGTGTGGCAAGTGGCACAGGATTGTCCGGGAGGTTCGGAAAGTTGGGTGTCTTGAAAAATCTGTTTACCTAAGGCCTCTTTACGGGCACGCAATGAATGAGAATTACCGGTACAGGATGATAGTAGCCCGCAAGCAAATCCGCCATAGAATAAAACAGAAAATAGTGTTTGCAATTTCATAAAATAGTATTTTTCGGTTGATTGATATTGACCAAACAAAAGTATAAAAAAAAGAGTTTCATCTATGACAAAACATAGATAAAACTCTTTTTACTTAAGAAAGTTGTTATTTACTTCTTATTCTTATACCAGTCTTTATTCGAGGTTCCTTTTGATTTTACCCAATCAATAAAATCAGGATAGGTATCATATATCTTCACCCCTTCCGTAGGAATGCTAAAATCGAGAATAGGAAGATTTATAGCAAATGGCATGATATCGACTTCTTCTCCATAGCGGGTAATATAATAAATCCCTGCGTCAACATTCGACATATCATCACTCGTATTAAAGAGTGATTTATCAGCTTTATCCGTAGGCGCATAATTCACCAGATGCACTTCTCTGTTTCTACCATTTACAAATATGAAAGGATTGTAAGGAGACGTTACCTGATTCAATTCCACATCCGCCAATTCAATGGTAACGGTAAACTTCTTATTCAAAACACTCTTTATATTATCAAACAAGATAATAGTAGGATGTGATTGATCCGTCTCTATTTTCCAACCGTCAGGACCTGAAACGTCAATGCTTCTTACTCTGTCCGGTTCAAGATTATGAAGCTGATATCCAAAGCCACAAATGTATGTACCTCCACTATGAAGGGGAGTAAACTCGTCTACAATCTTATAGACTTTATTACTTAGGACATTCCGGTAAAGAGTCGATTGATAGATCACCATAACATCATTCATGTCATAGTCTTTTTGTGCTGGCCATTGGTCTTCGAAAGCTAAAGTTCCTTTATATGTAGTAGTAACATTGCTGGGAGGATCTACCGGAGGTAGCTCCGGCCCATCCGGATCAATAGCACCCGATTCTGCAATCTTCAGATAAAACGTAGCATCACAATAATCAAAATCAGTATTATCTTCAAAACCGATAGCTACAAGCTGATCTGTTTCCGAATCACGCAACGCCACTACACGTTGTGAATTATCAGAGTTCATCGAGCTGTATGAATAACGGGTTCCACCATAGGAGCGCTTTACAATGTCACCTTTACTAAATCCGTTTCCTTCCAGACACCATCCAATCGTGACTCCGGCAGGGAATTTATCTTCAAACTGTTTCTTATCCGAATTCCAATACTTAAGTTTCACTTCATTACCACACAGTAATGAACCCGCACGCTCGCCACCGGATGTTTTAGAGATAGGTGAAGCATTAGGGAATGCTATCACTTTCTGAACATTATCCGGAGTTGGAACCGAACCTGTAGGATAAGAGAAATAACCTACAACATTATGCCAACTGGCACTACTTGAAATGAAAACAAGGCTCAATTCGGTTTCTTTAATGATTTTAATCTCAGATGTAATATTACCCTCAAACCACTCCGGATAAAAATCCTTTATCGTCTTTCCACCTTTTTTAGCATAAATCTCTTTGATACTATATAAGGTGGCAGCCGGTGGCACACTCAGGTCAGCTTCCATATTATTGGGCATACCATACACATCCCAATCTATTCCCGGCATAATGGTCCAATCATCCAGATACTTGTAACCACCAGCCGTTGCACCTCTTGTCTTAGCTTGCAACGAAGCGATATATGCTTTCTGATTATAGCTTATCTCACCATTAGAAATAGACAACTTGACCGGTGAAACAGCACCTAAATAATCAGAGTAAAGCCATACTTCCGTAATATCAGAAGGAATTTGAATTGTACCTGAATACTTTCCTTTCTTATCAGTGGAAGCCGAATAGACAGGAGACAGCGATTCATCTTTTATCCATGAATCATTTTCTTCTTTCATAGGATTCTGACTATATAGGTCGAAAATGATATAATAATCATTCGTAAACCCATAGTCTACACTCACTTTCACTTGTTGCATCAGGTTGAAATCAAAAACCTCCGTCGGCTTCAAAGGCTCATTTTTACGCTCCCCCTGATATACATCTTTATCTGCGCAACTACCCAGTGTCAGTGCAGAAACGAGAGAAACAAATACAAGCTGTTTCATTTTTCGCTGTTTCATATCTTTTATTTTAATTTTGTAATACTACAAAGTTGAATCGGTTGCAAATATAATCAGAAATTGCAATATCTACAAGTTTATTTCAAATAAAATAATAACATATACAAGTAATTAAAGATAGTATAAGAACAAAATATACAAGTTATCAGAAAAGAGGAAGGTTAAATGAAAATTTCCCAGATAAGAACATTAAAAACTAATAGTTTCACAATAATGAATCAGCAAAAAAACAGTGCAATATATAAAAAAACAAACCACTGGAGTGACATTGACCTGCCAACTCCAATGGTTGTCCCCTTTAAACACCTTTAAACAAAATGAAATATATTATTTTCTGGCTTCTGCAATATAAGCCAGCGCTTCTTTACATTTTTCAGTAACGTAAGTCCAATCTTCGGCAGCAACTTTATCACCCGGGAAGAGTTTGGAACCCATACCCACGCAGAATACACCTGCTTTGATCCATGCAGTCAGGTTTTCCTGAGTAGGCTCTACCCCACCGGTCACCATCAGCTTAGACCAAGGCATCGGAGCCAACAAGCCTTTTACGAGTTTTGCACCGAGAACGTCGCCTGGGAAAATCTTACAAAGGTCGCAACCTGCTTCCTGTGCAAAGCCTACTTCTGAAACGCTTCCGCACCCCGGAGTGTAGGCAACCAGACGGCGGTTACAAATCTTAGCGATTTCGGGGTTAAACAACGGGCCTACTACGAAATTCGCGCCTAATTGCAGGTAGAGGGCAGCCGTTGCAGGATCAACAATAGAACCTACACCCATCGCCATCTCCGGACACTCTTTTGCCGCGAATTTCACTACTTCAGCAAATACCTCATGCGCAAAGTCGCCACGATTGGTAAATTCGAATGCACGAACACCACCTTCATAACAAGCTTTCACCACTTTCTTTGCAACTTCTGCATCTTTATGATAGAATACAGGAACCATACCGGTTGAACCAATCTTGTTCAACACAGCTATCTTATCGAATTTTGCCATTGTCTTTAATAATTAATATTTAATAATTAACGCTGAACACGTCCGCTTGCATCGCCACCTGCCAATGCTTCCACCTCTTCTACAGATACCAGGTTGAAATCGCCGTTGATAGTGTGCTTCAATGCGGAAGCAGCTACAGCAAATTCAAGAGCTGCACCTTGGTTAGGCTTCGTCAGCAAACCGTGGATAATACCGCCGGAGAAAGAGTCGCCACCACCAACGCGGTCGATAATCGGATTGATATCATAACGTTTTGATTCGTAGAATTCTTCACCATTGTAAATCATTGCTTTCCAACCATTGTGGCTTGCAGAGAATGATTCGCGTAAAGTAGAGATAACATATTTGAAATTGAATTCTTTAGCCATTGCTTTGAAGATGCCTTTGTAACCTTCAGCATCGGTCTTTCCGCCTTCTACATCCGAGTCGGGTTTGAAACCCAAACAAAGCTCAGCGTCTTCTTCGTTACCGATACAAACATCAACGTATTGCATCAGGGGGTTCATGATAGATTGTGCTTTCTCTTTTGTCCAGAGTTTCTTACGGAAGTTGAGATCGACAGAAACCGTAACGCCATGACGTTTGGCAGCTTCACAAGCCAATTTAGTAAGTTCGGCAGCTTTGTCGGAGATGGCAGGAGTTATACCCGACCAATGGAACCAGTCGGCACCTTCCATGATTGCGTCGAAGTCAAAATCTGCGGCATCAGCTTCAGCAATAGCAGAATGTGCACGGTCGTAAATCACCTTGCTGGGACGCATGGAAGCACCGGTTTCAAGATAGTAGATGCCTACACGATCACCACCACGGGCAATAAAATCTGTTTTTACGCCATATTTGCGCAGTGCATTCACAGCAGATTGACCAATTTCGTGTTTCGGCAATTTAGTCACAAAGTAAGCTTCATGTCCGTAGTTGGCACAGCTGACGGCAACGTTTGCTTCACCACCACCATATACTACGTCAAAAGAATCAGACTGAACAAAACGAGTATTTCCCGGAGTGGACAGTCTCAACATGATCTCACCTAATGTAACGACTTTCTTTCCCATAATCTTATTTATTTTTTTATATGTGATTAATTTATAACTTTCAATTTATCATTTTAGGGGTAAAAACCACTATAATCACCTGATTCCATGAAGAGTACAATAAAAATAGGTTCGTTCTTCATAGGCTTCGTGTGCGGGCACAAAGATACAACAATTTTCGTAATTACAAAAATTGTCATATATTTGTGTCGAAAATATTAAGATTATTATTGTGTACGGACACAAGTTCCGATTAATTATAAAATATATGGGGTCTGAAAGAATACGTATCAAAGATATCGCCAAGATGGCGGATGTATCAGTGGGGACAGTGGACCGTGTGATACACGGACGTAGCGGAGTGTCGGAAGCCAGCCGGAAGCGGGTGGAAGAAATCCTGAAACAGTTGGACTATCAGCCGAACATGTATGCCAGTGCCTTGGCATCGAACAAGAAATATACCTTCTCCTGCTTGTTGCCGCAACACGAAGAAGGTGAATATTGGACAGCTGTAGAAGCAGGTATCCACGATGCATTGGTGACGTATTCGGACTTTAACATCTCCGTGAACCTTTCCTATTATGATCCGTTCGATTATCATTCGTTCGGAGACGTGGCCCAGAGGATTCTGGAACAGGAACCGGACGGAATCATGTTTGCTCCCACTGTGCCGCAATATACGAAGCCGTTCACGGAAGAACTGAATAAGCGTTCTATACCTTATATATATATAGACTCAAATTTGAAGGAGCAACCGGCACTTTCTTTCTTCGGACAAAATTCGCATCAAAGCGGATACTTTGCTGCAAAGATGATGATGTTGCTTGCCGGAGAAGAAAAAGAGATTGTGATTTTCCGCAAGATAAACGAGGGAATCGTGGGATCTAATCAACAGGAACGCCGGGAGATTGGCTTCCGGGAGTATATGTTGAAGCATCATCCCGACTGCCGCATCTGGGAATTGAACCTGCACGCCAAACGGGACAGTGATGATGCACAGATGTTAGACGAGTTTTTCAGAAAACACCCGAATGTGAAGAACGGAATCACTTTCAATTCGAAAGTCTACATTGTTGGGGAGTATTTGCTAAAGCAAAAGAAAACGGATTTCAACCTGATGGGCTATGACTTATTGGAACGGAACGTGAATTGCCTGAAGCAAGGCAGTGTTTCTTTCCTCATCGCCCAACAACCGGAATTACAGGGATTTGACGGCATAAAAGCGCTGTGCGACCACTTGATTTTCAAGAAAGAGATGCCCAGGGAGAACTTTATGCCGATTGATCTGCTGACAAAGGAGAATATTGAGTTTTATTCAAATAAATGATAATTTAGTGCATAGCACTAAATTAAGTGACAAGATACGAGCTACAAGTGACGAGTGCCTTTCGGCATGATAGCCGGACGAGTAATTATTTACGTACAAGTACAGCGCAGCAAGTCGTTACTGGTAGCTCGTAGCTCGTAGCTAATTAATTACTAACTAAAAACAAGAATATGGAAACAAAGTACCTTAAAATCAACCCTGCAGACAATGTAGCAGTAGCTATCGTAACGTTGCCGGCAGGAGAAAAACTCACTGTGGATGGGACGGAAATCACATTGAGCGAGGAGGTTCCCGCCGGACACAAATTTGCACTGAAAGATTTTGCAGAAGGTGAAAACGTCATAAAATATGGTTATCCTATCGGTCATGCGCGTATGGCAAAGAAGCAGGGCGACTGGATGAATGAGAACAATATCCAGACAAACCTGGCAGGATTGCTGGACTATACGTATAACCCGACAAGTGTTTCATTGGATATACCACACAAAGACTTGACTTTCAAAGGATATCGCCGCAAGAATGGTGACATAGGTATCCGTAACGAAATCTGGATTATCCCGACGGTAGGTTGCGTGAACGGTATTATCAACCAGCTTGCCGAAGGTCTGCGCCGGGAAACAAATGGCAAGGGAGTGGATGCAATTATGGCATATCCGCATAATTATGGTTGCTCACAACTGGGCGACGACCACGAGAATACAAAAAAGATTCTGCGTGACATGGTATTGCATCCCAATGCAGGTGCAGTACTGGTAGTGGGCTTGGGCTGTGAAAACAATCAGCCGGATGTGTTCCGCGAATTTCTGGGAGAATATGATGAGGATCGCGTGAAATTTATGGTGACGCAAAAAGTAGGTGATGAATATGAAGAAGGAATGAATCTGCTGCGCGAACTATACGAAAAGGCAAGCAAGGATGAACGTGTAGATGTCCCCTTGAGTGAACTGCGTGTCGGTTTGAAGTGCGGTGGTTCGGATGGTTTCTCCGGTATCACAGCTAATCCGTTGCTGGGCATGTTCTCTGATTTCCTGGTGGCACAAGGTGGTACGAGCGTACTGACGGAAGTTCCGGAAATGTTCGGTGCAGAAACGATACTAATGAATCGCTGTCGCAACAAGGAGCTGTTTGAAGAAACAGTGAAACTGATAAATGATTTCAAGGAATATTTTCTCTCGCATGGCGAACCGGTAGGTGAAAATCCATCTCCGGGAAACAAAGCCGGTGGGATATCAACTTTGGAAGATAAAGCCTTGGGATGCACGCAGAAATGTGGCAAGAGTTATGTGGAAGGCGTATTGCCGTATGGCGAGCGCTTAAAGGTGAAAGGATTGAATTTATTATCAGCTCCGGGAAATGACCTGGTGGCAGCTACGGCTCTGGCTTCTTGCGGTTGCCACATGGTGTTGTTCACAACAGGACGCGGTACGCCATTCGGCACATATGTACCGACGATGAAGATTTCCACCAACTCTACATTGGCGAAAAACAAACCGGGTTGGATTGACTTCAATGCAGGAGTCATCGTGGAAAACGAACCGATGGAAAAGACCTGCGAACGGTTTATCGATTACATCATCCGGGTGGCAAGCGGTGAATTCGTAAACAACGAAAAGAAAGGCTACAAGGAAATTGCAATCTTCAAAACGGGAGTAACTTTATAAATTAAAAATTGAAAATTAAAAATTAAAAGTGAGGAAGGGCGGAACAATTCAGATGTTCCGTCCTTTTATTTGCAAGGTTTTTAAAATTTGAATTCTTGGAAACTACAAATACAGTAAATAAGAAAAGAGGCGGATGGTGGGCATTGAGCCCATTGGCAGTATTCTTATGCCTTTACCTGGTGACCTCACTGATTGTTAATGATTTCTACAAAGTACCTATTACGGTGGCATTCCTGTTGTCATCTTGCTATGCCATTGCGCTGACACGCGGGCTGAGTCTGGAAAAACGGGTATATCAGTTCTCCGTAGGAGCCAGCAATAAGAACATCATACTAATGATATGGATATTCATCCTTGCCGGAGCTTTTGCGCAAAGCGCCAAACAGATGGGTGCAATTGATGCAACTGTTAATCTGACGCTGAGTATTCTGCCGGATAACCTGTTGCTGGCAGGCATATTCATTGCAGCCTGCTTCATCTCGCTTTCCATAGGTACCAGTGTGGGGACAATCGTTGCACTTACCCCCGTAGCCATCGGACTGGCAGAAAAAACAGGCATCGACTTGCCATATATGGTCGCCATCGTCGTAGGCGGTTCGTTCTTCGGGGATAATCTCTCATTTATTTCGGATACAACAATCGCATCTACCAAAACACAGGATTGCGTGATGCGTGATAAGTTCCGGGTGAACTTCATGATTGTGGTACCGGCAGCACTGATCGTGCTATGCATCTATATATTCCAGGGGTTATCCATATCAGCTCCCGCACAGACACAGGCGATTGAATGGATAAAGGTTATCCCCTATCTCATTGTGCTGGGCACGGCTGTGGCGGGTGTCAATGTAATGCTGGTTCTGTTGCTAGGCATCCTCAGCACAGGTATCATAGGTATTGCCACAAGCGGAACGGATATAAGTACTGCTTTCTTCGACTGGTTCGGGGCCATGGGAACAGGTATCACAGGGATGGGTGAACTCATCATCATCACCCTGCTTGCCGGAGGTATGCTCGAAACCATCCGCTACAACGGAGGTATCGACTTTATCATCTCCCGCCTGACACGCCACGTAAAAGGTAAACGGGGTGCGGAACTAAGTATTGCCGCCCTTGTCAGCATCGCCAACTTATGTACGGCAAACAATACCATCGCCATCATTACCACCGGTCCTATAGCCAAGGACATTGCCATCCGTTTCCATCTCGACCGACGGAAAACGGCCAGCATTCTGGACACCTTCTCATGCCTGATACAAGGCATCATCCCCTACGGTGCACAATTGCTGATTGCAGCCGGACTGGCAGGCATCTCCCCTATCAGCATTATCGGTAGTTTGTATTATCCGTTTACGATGGGAATATGCGCACTTTTGGCCATATTGGTGAGGTATCCGAGGAGATATTCGTAAAAATTCGTTCATATTTACCAAAAAAATGAATATATCGCAAAAAAAGATGGGAAAAGATGATGCATTATTGAAATAGAATGTGTTACTTTGCAACCGAACAATAAGAAAGTTTATTTGATTTGATTATTTCACATATGTATCTCCTCTGTATTGAGTATTTCCATCTCTGACCTAACAACTTCCAAAAACTTTGTTTATTGAATTATTAATTTTTTATTTTATTTAGATTTATGAATTTGTATGTAGGTAACCTGAATTACAAGGTTAGAGAATCAGATTTGAGAGAAGTTATGGAAGAGTACGGAACAGTAGACTCAGTAAGAATCATCACTGACCGTGAAACAAGAAGATCTAAAGGATTCGCATTCATCGAAATGCCGGATTCTGCAGAAGCATCTAACGCCATCAATGCATTGAACGGTGCTGAATACGGAGGCCGTCCGATGGTAGTAAAAGAAGCATTACCGAAGAATTAATTATTCTCAGATAATACGTTATTAAAAAAAAGGATGGGTTTCTAATGAAATCCATCCTTTTTTTATAGTTGATTTACAGAAAATAGCGAGCGAACTCTTTGTCAATCAAAATAAAAGCCCTACCTTTGCAGCCGCTATTACGAGATAGTAGCATTATTCAAATCATTTATTAAAAACATTATTTAAAATGGCAACAAAAATCAGATTGCAAAGACATGGACGTAAAAGCTACGCTTTCTACTCTATCGTTATTGCAGACGTAAGAGCACCACGTGATGGTAAATTTATTGAGAAGATTGGTACGTACAATCCGAACACCAATCCTGCCACAGTAGATTTGAAGTTCGACCGCGCACTTGACTGGGTTATGAAAGGTGCACAACCGACTGACACTGTTCGTAACATTTTGTCACGCGAAGGCGTTTACATGAAGAAACACCTTATGGGTGGTGTAGCTAAAGGTGCATTTGGCGAAGCAGAAGCAGAAGCTAAATTCGAAGCTTGGAAGAACAACAAACAAAGTGGTTTGGCTGCTTTGAAAGCGAAAGACGAAGAAGCTAAGAAAGCTGAAGCAAAAGCACGTCTGGAAGCTGAAAAGAAAGTGAACGCTGAAAAAGCTAAAGCATTGGCTGAAAAGAAAGCTGCTGAAGAAGCAGAAAAAGCTGCTGCCGAAGCTCCTGCTGAAGAAGCAACAGAGGCTCCTGCCGAAGAAGCTCCCGCAGCTGAAGCTGCTGCTGAATAATAGTAAGCACAGCACGATTACAAAAAATGGGATTAAAACTATAAAATCCTCTCCGGTTATGCCGGAGAGGATTTTTTATTGATTATCTTTGTAACCAACTATTATTTAAAAATAAAAGCAATGAAAAAATTTATCTATCTGCTCGCTGTGGCTGCCATAGTTGCTGCCTGTAGCGGAAACAAAGGTTACGTGGTAACCGGAACTGTAGAAGGTGGAGCTGATGGCGACACCGTATACTTACAAAAAGTAGAAGGACGGAATCTTGTAAAAATGGATTCTGCTGTCATCACCAATGGAACATTTACTTTCAAAGGTACACAAGACACTGCTGCAAATCGTTACGTAACTTACAGACCTGCAGGAAAAGAAGGTATATTGATGGATTTCTTCCTCGAAAATGGCAATATCAACATCAAGTTGACACGCGATAATGACTCTGCTACGGGTACTCCAAGCAATGACGCTTATCAGGAAATCAGAGCTCAGTTGAACGAGCTGAACAAGCAAATGATGACTATATATGAGTCTATGTCGGACACTACCCTGACCGATGAGCAGCGTGAAGCTAAAATGAAAGAAATGAATGACCTGCAAGAGAAGACCATGGAAATCACTAAGGCAGGTATCGCTAAGAACATCACCAATCTGGTGGGCGTTCATTTACTGAAAAACAACTACTACTATCTCGAAGTAGACGAACTTGACCCGCTTGTGCCGCAAATCCCGGCTGAATTCGCTAATGATGAAGTTATCATCAAAATCAAAGAAAATGTGGAAAAGATGAAAGCTACTGCTGTAGGTCAGAAATTCACAGATTTCGCTATGGAAACTCCTGATGGACAACCGGTGAAACTGTCTGACTATGTAGGTAAAGGCAAAGTTGTACTCATTGATTTCTGGGCAAGCTGGTGCGGTCCCTGTCGTCGTGAAATGCCGAACCTGGTAGAGGCTTATGCTAAATACAAAAACAAAGGCTTCGAAATCGTAGGTGTATCTCTGGACCAAAGTGGTGAAGCATGGAAAGAAGCTATTGAAAAGCTGAACATCACTTGGCCGCAAATGTCTGACCTGAAATACTGGAACTGCGAAGGCGCTCAGTTGTATGCAGTAAGCAGTATCCCTCACACTGTATTGATTGACGGTGAAGGAACAATTATCGCCCGCGGTTTGCATGGTGAAGAATTGCAGGAAAAACTGGCCGAGGTAATCAAATAATCTTTGCCCGAAAGAAAATAATCCTCACTGAGGAATAAGTTTTTATAGTATAAGCTCCCCTGTTACAAGCATCTGTGACAGGGGAGCTTTTTGTATATGCTTATAGCTTAGAGTTTTCCATTTCGAACAACTTATAGAAGACTATCAAAATAGAAAGTTTTCCATTTCACCATCAAACACTACTATAAATCAACAGATTAACATATTTTATAAGCACAAAAGTTTTCCAAAAACAAAAACCTGCTGATAAGTTTATACCTTTGCATTCCCAATTTTTAAAGGAATAACTAATAATATAAACGAGACCATGATACAGACTGTAATCAAAAGAGACGGACGTGTAGTCGGCTTTAACGAAGAGAAAATAGTCACTGCTATCCGCAAAGCAATGCTGCATACGGACAAGGGTGAAGACATGCAACTGATACGCCAAATCACAGATCATATATCCTTTAAAGGAAGTGCACAAATGACGGTGGAAGCTCTTCAGGATGCTGTAGAAATGGAACTGATGAAGAGTAGCCGTAAAGATGTGGCACAGAAATACATTGCTTACCGCAATCAGCGCAGCATTGCCCGTAAAGCAAAGACACGTGATATGTTTCTGGAGATTATCGAAATCAAGTCTAACGACGTAACACGGGAAAATGCCAATATGAATGCCGATACTCCGGCAGGCATGATGATGAAATTTGCCAGTGAAACAACGAAGCCGTTTGTAGATGACTATCTGCTGAGCGAAGAAGTGCTGGATGCTGTTAACAATAACTATCTGCACATCCATGATAAAGATTACTACCCCACCAAGAGTCTGACATGCGTGCAACACCCGTTAGATCGTATTCTGACTTATGGTTTCTCTGCCGGACACGGTGAATCACGCCCCGCCAAACGCATTGAAACGGCGAGTATTCTGGGGTGCATCTCATTGGAAACTGCACAGAACGAGATGCACGGAGGACAGGCCATTCCGGCATTCGACTTTTATCTGGCGCCTTATGTGCGCAACAGCTATATCGAAGAAATTAAGAATCTCGAAGAACTGAACGGAAAAGATTATTCACATCTCTACCAGAAGGAACTTACAGACTACCTACAACAGCCGTTGGATGGACTTTCTGATGAGAAACGCATCGTGCAACATGCTGTCAATAAGACTGTGGCCCGCGTGCACCAGTCCATGGAAGCATTCATCCACAACATGAACACCATCCACTCACGCGGTGGAAATCAGGTCGTGTTCAGCTCCATCAATTACGGTACGGACACTTCGGCAGAAGGACGATGTATCATTCGTGAATTACTGAAAAGTACATATCAGGGTGTGGGCAATGGCGAAACGCCTATTTTCCCCATCCAAATATGGAAAAAGAAGCGTGGCGTAAGTTATCTGCCCGAAGACCGGAACTTCGACCTCTACCAACTTGCCTGCAAGGTGACAGCGCGCCGTTTCTTCCCTAACTTCCTGAATCTGGATGCTACCTTCAATCAGAGTGAAGAATGGAAAGAGGATGACCCGAAACGCTATCAGCATGAAGTGGCAACGATGGGATGCCGTACGCGTGTATTTGAAAACCGCTTCGGACCGAAAACATCTATCGGACGCGGAAATATTTCGTTCTCTACCATCAATATCGTGGGTCTCGCCATCGAGTGCATGAAAATAGAAGACGAAGAACTGCGCATCGCCAAGTTCTTTGCAAAACTGGATGAAATGCTCGAAGTAACTGCACGTCAGCTACACGAACGCATGGAATTCCAGAAGACTGCATTTGCTAAGCAGTTCCCGCTATTGATGTCAGCTTTATGGGTAGGCTGCGAGAAGCTGAAGCCAAACGATACAATTGCCTCCGTCATCAACCAAGGAACATTGGGAATTGGATTCATCGGACTGGCAGAATGCCTGGTGGCCCTTATCGGAAAACATCACGGAGAGTCGGAAAAAGCACAGGAACTGGGTGTGAAAATAGTGACGTATATGCGTGACCGCGCCAACCAGTTCTCCGAACAATATCATCATAACTACAGTGTGCTGGCCACTCCTGCCGAAGGGTTATCGGGTAAATTCACAAGGATAGACCGTAAGAGATATGGGGTGCTCCCGGGAATTACAGACAGGGATTATTATACAAACTCCAACCATATACCTGTATATTACAAATGCAGCGCCCGCCACAAAGCGGAAGTGGAAGCTCCGTATCATGACCTGACTCGTGGTGGACATATTTTCTATGTGGAAATGGATGGTGACGCTACGCACAATCCAGAAGTCATCATGCGCATAGTGGACATGATGGACCAATATAACATCGGATATGGCTCGGTAAACCATAACCGCAACCGCTGCCTCGAATGCGGTTACGAAAATTCGACCCCAGACCTGGAAACCTGCCCAAAGTGCGGAAGTAAACATATCGACAAGTTGCAGCGCATCACCGGTTATCTGGTAGGTACTACTGACCGTTGGAACAATGCCAAACTTTCGGAGCTGAATGACAGAGTCATTCATAATTAAAAATTGAAAATTAAAAATTAAAGGGCTGCGCAATAGTAAAACAGCCCTTCTCCTTAATTTTCAATTCACCACACCACTTCATTTTTTTATTTTTAATTTTCAATTTAAATCGTGCTTTCCATTCTTAATATCATAGAAGATACTACAGTGGATGGTCCGGGTTTCCGGACCTCCATTTATGCAGCCGGATGTCCGAACAGATGCCCTGGTTGCCATAACCCTGAATCCTGGGACATTGACCGGGGACATTGGATGTCAACAAACGAAATTCTGAAAAAAGTGCTTGCCGATGACTTCGCTGATGTGACGTTCAGTGGCGGAGACCCCATGTATCAGCCGGAAGGATTTGTAGAACTGGCACGTGCCATCAAAGAGAAAAGTAATAAGAATATCTGGTGCTATACAGGATATACTTTTGAGAATCTGCTGCGCAACCCATTGCAAGCCAAGCTACTGGAATACATTGATGTACTGGTGGACGGCAAGTTCAAACAGGAATTACGTGATGAAAGTTTATGCTTCCGTGGAAGCAAGAACCAGCGATTGATTGACGTACCCGCCTCACTAGCAGCAGGAGAAGTAGTCACATATAACTATAATCCGATACCCTGTATCGCCTAAAAGCCAAATATACTCTGCATCCGTTTCTTTCTTTCCTCAAAAAACCGTACCTTTGCGGCGCTTTTCAAGAATAGGTAACTTAGGATAACATTTTAAAGTATGAATTCGCCAAACGAATTAAAAGAAATTACCCGGTTTCTGCTGGAGTATGCCAATCGGCTCATGGGTTCGGGCGTCCACACCTCGCGCGTGATACGAAATACCCGCCGCATCGGAAAATCACTGGACGTTGACGTCAAAATGAGCCTTTTTCAAAAGACCATGGTGGTGAGTGTATGCGACATCGACAGCATGGAAGTTTACAACGAAGTAGCTATCATTCCCGCATTCCCCATCAGTTTTGAGCTGAACTCCGAACTGAGCGCGCTTAGCTGGGAGGCTTACGACAATCACTTGCCTTTGGACACACTTTGGGAGAAATACGAGAAAATCATCTCACGCCCCAAGATGGACCCGCTTTGCACACTCTTCCTTGTAGGATTTGCCAATGCATCCTTCTGCGCCCTGTTTGGTGGAGACTGGACTGCACGCATCATCGTATTTTCCGCCACGCTTATCGGCTTCTACATCAAACAGGTTATGCAGAAAAAGAAAATCAACCATTATCTGGTTTTCATCGTCTCAGCCCTTGCCGCCTCCCTGGTGGCTTCTTCAGCCTTAACACTGGAAACGACGGCTGAAATAGCCATTGCCACCAGTGTACTCTATCTGGTGCCGGGCGTGCCATTGCTAAACGGGGTTATCGACATTGTCGAAGGTCATGTGCTGACCGGATGTACACGACTTATTCAGGCATTATTGCTGGTACTGTGCATCGCTGTGGGACTTTCATGTACGCTCATGTTAATTAGAAACAGTTTATTATGATACTCATTGATATACTTACAGACGGCATGTTTGCTGCCATTGCCGCCATTGGTTTCGGAGCTATTTCAGATCCTCCTTTGCGCGCTTTCCCCTCCATTGCCCTGCTTGCTGCCATTGGTCATGCCTTGCGTTTCTGCCTGATGACGTATCTGGGTGTGGATATTGCAACCGCATCTTTATTCGCTTCTTTCAGCATCGGTATGGGAAGCCTTGTTTTGGGAAAACGCATTTACTGCCCCATGACTGTACTTTACATTCCGGCACTGTTGCCCATGATTCCGGGTATGTATGCCTACAAAATCGTGTTCTCGCTCATCATGTTCATGCAGAATCTGAAAGTGCCCGAGCTCCAGGAGAAATACCTGATTGATTTATTCACGAATACGATTATCACCTGTAGCGTCATTTTCATGTTGGCAGTGGGTGCCACCATACCGTTGTTCCTGTTCATCAAACGGGCTTTCTCCATGACAAGACACGAGAAGAATTAAAAATTAAAAGTTAAAAATTAAAAGATTGCGTATGGAAGTTTTTTGGAAAACAATCGCACAATATAATGAGGGGACTTGGATTGCCCAAGTTATTATCACCGTTGTAGGTATTCTGCTGACCGTGCTTCTTTATCAAAAACCCACCGTATTGGTGAAGCGGCTGATGAAGGGATATATGGTATTTCTGAATAGTTGGATTGCTATCGTTTACTATATGATTTATTGCGGTGAACGGAGCTACAACTATATACTTGCTATTTTCTGGGGAGTGATTGCTCTCATCTGGCTATGGGACCTGTTCACGAATTATACGCCGTTTGAGCGTTATCACAAATACGATAAGTTGACTTATGTATTGTATGCCATGCCATTCCTCTACCCTCTGCTTTCGTATGCACGAGGTATGGAATTTCCGATGATGACCACAAGTGTGATGCCTTGTTCAGTAGCTGTATTCACTATCGGACTACTACTGGCATTCTCACGGAAAGTTAATTTGCTTGTCATACTTTTCCTTTGCCACTGGGCATTGATTGCCTTCTCAAAGGTTTATGTCTATAAGATTCCTGAAGATTTGTTACTGGCAAGTGCTACCGTACCCGCCATATATCTATTCTTCAAAAATTACTTCGACCAGAATCTGCATAAGGAAACAAAGCCAAGCGCTAAATATACGAATTGGATACTAATTGCACTGTGTGTGGCAATCGGAGTATTCCTGAGCGTAACAATATTCCATGAAGTAATCGCTTAATAAATATAAGGTATGAAGTGTCAGGTATAAACTATGCAGTGTCATAGTCCACCTCAATACTTCATACCTTATATTTTATACTTAATTTTCATTTAGTATTCTTTCCCTGATTCGCTACCGCCTCCATCAATTTCTTTATCTCTTCCGGATCTCCCAGGAAATAATCTTTCACTAAGTTCAGATCGTCATCAAATTCAAAGACGTAGGGAACAGCAGTAGGCAAATTCAGCTTTACAATGTCTTCGTCAGAAATACCTTTCAAATGCTTGATAATGCCACGCAAACTATTGCCGTGCGCCACAACCAACAGTTCATCCACAGTTTTCAGATTTGGGAAAATCACACACTTCCAGTAAGGCATGATACGTTCAATGGTATCCTTCAATGATTCGGTGCGAGGCAATTCTGCATCGGGCACTTCATTATAGCGGATTTCAAAACGCGGGTTACGAGGATCCTCTTCGGTAAGTGCATGCGGAGCAACATCATAGCTGCGGCGCCAGATTAAAACCTGTTCTTCACCATACTTGGCAGCAGTTTCCGCTTTATTCAAACCCTGGAGCTGACCATAATGCTTTTCATTCAGACGCCAGGATTTCTCCACTGGTATCCAGTCCTGATCCATACGGTCCAACACTGTATTCAGAGTCTTCACTGCACGTTTCAGATAGGAAGTATAGGCCTTTCCAAACTGAAAGTCATTATCTATCAATAACTGTCCGGCTCTCGTAGCTTCGGCAATGCCTTTTTCCGTCAGGTCCACATCAGTCCAACCGGTGAAGCGGTTCTCTTTGTTCCATGCGCTCTCGCCGTGGCGGAGCAGTACAATTTTCTTCATACGAATTTCTATTTAATTAATCGTATGGATAAAACACGCATCCGCCGGAACTTGTTCAACAAAAAAAACAAACCGTCTGTTTTCATAAGAACAAACGGTCTGCTTAATTTTTCTTTAAGATTCTCCCTATTTCTTTAGCGAATCAGCATACACATACAGCCCTAACATCTGCTGCGCATCATCAAATTTCACCTTATTCTCTTGAATATAGCGTTCCAGTTTTTCACGTTGAGGAGAATTCAATTTCAAAAATTGCTTCATATTACGGATTTCTTTCTTTTTTCCTTTTTTCTCCACCCAATATACATTATAACGCTTGCCCAACTCCAATTTTCCGGGATCATAAGTGGCCGTCAGCCTGCCACTATTGCTTCCTACCATAGAGTAAGTAGTGGAACTGGATACAGAAGAAGTGCCGCCATATCCCGCAGGTTTCGGTTTATCGCGCGCCGTTCCTTTATACTGCACGTAAAACAATGGCTCCGAAGATAATATTTCAATTCCGGCACTCTTTTCGGGATAAAACACCCGGTCACCAAACTTTATAATATTCACCTCATCAGCATTCGCCAGGATTTTTACTTGCTGTCCATCCTGTTCATCAATAAAGTAGAACTTTTCACTTACCAGATTATAGTTCATCTTGTTATGAACCTGCCTGCCATTTTTCATATAAATGACGGCATCCTGATAATCACCAAAGAGAAAAGAAGAACTCTCTTGTGCATATCCTCCCGAAACTGCACAAAACAAAACGCTCAGAAAAAGAAGTAAATGTCTCATAGCACATCTATTATTAAGGTGAATAAAAAACGAAAAGCTGCCCCGAGAAGTTTGATAACTTCCCGCAAGCAGCTTCTCTATGTTGTTATATTAAACTCTTATACGAACCAACGAACGTAACAGAAATCCTGACGGTGCGGCAGTTCAGAGTTTTTCGGGAACATACGGTAGGATACCTTGAAGCTACCTGCGTTCTCTAATTTATGTTTCACTTGGAAGGTGTAGAGGTCGCCCTCTTTCTTCACTACACTGAACGGTTCAACAGAGTAAATGTGTTGTTTACCGTCTCCGGCAGTGTAAGTAGTTACCAATTCCAGACCGATAGCATCATTCAGGCCCTTTTCATCAATCACGTAAGTAATGGTATATTCCTTACCGCTTTCGATAGAACCTTGTATCAGCTCTTCGCCCTTCTCATAAGATACTACTTCCACACTATCCCACTTAGCTACAACTTCTTCTTTCCAAGCTGCAATTTCCTTAGCTTTGGCATTGTCGTTGGCAGCCAATCCTTTGAAACGTTTAGCCAGCTTGGTGTAGAACTTGCTGTAATAATCGTCCAACTGACGCTTCATGGTATAGTGCGGTGCAATCTGGGCGATAGAGTTCTTGATAGTCTTCACCCAACCTTCAGAATACCCCTTCTTGTTGCGTGCATAGTACAACGGCAAGATTTCAGTTTCAAGAATGCTGTAGATAGTAGCTGCATCCAGCTGGTCCTGATGATCCTGATTCTGGTAAGTACGCTTTTCAGTCAATGCCCAACCTGCACCTTCGCGGTAGCCTTCCAACCACCATCCGTCAAGTACAGAGAAGTTCACAACACCGTTCATCAACGCCTTTTCACCGGAGGTTCCGGATGCTTCGAGCGGACGAGTCGGAGTATTCAACCAGATATCGACACCGGATACCAGACGGCGAGCCAACTGCATATCGTAGTTTTCCAGGAAGATAATCTTACCCAGGAATTCCGGACGACGGGAGATTTCGATGATTCTCTTAATCAAGCCCTGACCTGCACCGTCATGCGGATGAGCTTTACCGGTGAACAGGAACTGTACCGGATAGTCGGGATTGTTCACAATCTTAGCCAAACGGTCGAGGTCAGTGAACAGCAGATGAGCACGTTTGTATGTAGCGAAACGACGACCGAAACCAATCAGCAGTGCGTTCGGGTTAATCTTATCCATCAGAGAAACGATGCGTGAAGGATCGCCCTGATTCTTCAACCAAGTTTCACGATACTGCTTGCGAACATAGTCTATCAACTTGTTCTTCAAAGCCATACGGGTTTCCCAAATTTTTTCATCGGGCACATTATAGATAGCTTCCCAAATCTTCGGGTTAGACTGATCATTCAAGAAGTTTTCGTTGAAGTTGGCAGCATAGAGGTGTTTCCACTCGGTTGCGCTCCAAGTCGGGAAGTGTACGCCGTTGGTAACATAGCCTACGTGCATTTCTTCGGGGAAGTATCCCTTCCAGATAGTAGAGAACATTTCCTGAGAAACCTTTCCGTGCAGCCAGCTCACACCATTCACTTCCTGCGAAGTGTTGCAAGCGAAGATAGACATACAGAAACGTTCGCCCTTATCACCCGGATTGTTACGGCCGAGGTCCATCAGGTCGTCCCAACTGATACCCATCTTAGCAGGATAACCGCCCATATACTTGCCGAAAAGACCTTCGTCGAAGTAGTCGTGACCGGCAGGAACCGGAGTATGTACTGTGTACAGAGAAGAAGCACGTACCAACTCGATAGCCTGATCGTAGGACAAACCTTCGGCTACGTAGTCACAGATACGCTGAACGTTAATCAATGCTGCGTGTCCTTCGTTACAATGGTAAACATCCTTTTTAATGCCCAGTTTCTTCAATGTCAGTATACCACCGATACCAAGCAGAATTTCTTGTTTCAGACGGTTTTCCCAGTCGCCACCATAAAGCTGGTGAGTGATAGGACGGTCGAATTCGCTGTTCATTTCGTTGTCCGTATCCAACAGGTAAAGAGAAATACGTCCAACATTTACACGCCACACGTTAGCATGCACGAAGTAGTCCAGATAAGGAACATCTACCACAACCTGGTTTCCGTTTTCGTCCAATACACGGTCGATAGGCAACTGGCCGAAGTTCTGAGCTTCGTAGTTGGCAATCTGCTGACCATCCATAGAGAGGGTCTGTGTGAAGTAGCCATAACGATACAGGAAGCCAACTGCACAAAGGTCAACATTACTGTCAGAAGCCTCTTTCAGGTAGTCGCCGGCAAGAACGCCCAAACCGCCTGAATATATTTTAAGTACCTGACTCAAACCATATTCCATGCTAAAATAAGCAACAGAAGGACGTTTTTTGTCAGGTTCCACATCCATGTATGTTCTGAACTTAGAGTACACGTCGTTCATTCTCTTCAGAATTACTTTGTCGTTTGCGAGTGCTTCGAGTTTTGCATAACTCATTCTTTCCAACAGAAGGACGGGGTTATGACCTACTTCTTTCCACAAAGCAGGGTCAAGGTCTCTAAACAGTTCGGTAGCTTCGTAATTCCAAGACCACCAAATGTTGTGTGCCAATTCGGACAATTTCTCCAATTCAGCAGGAACATGAGATTTCACGTTTACATCTTTCCAGTTCGGAGTGTTTACATTACTAACTTTAATCTTCATTGTATGATTACTTGATTGATTAATAATTCATATTCTTTTTTTAGCCCAACTGACGCTGCATCGCATGGCGAAGAGCAAAATCGTAGGCTTCATAATAATATTCGATAAAATGCTTCCACAGAGCCTGCTCAGCCACTTGCCCGGCACGCTTGCGTATTTCTTTCACCTCAGCATCCGTCTTTGCGGAGAATGCGGAGATGGTGTCCTTGATGCCGTCAGCCACTTCGGAGTAATTGTAGTCCGAACGGTGAAGCACCTCTACTCCATCATTAATGCCATGCTGGTTCTTCAGGCTGTTCACCCAGAGTCCGAAACCGGCAAGGTCGGTTGTGATGGTGGGGACATGGAAAGCAACACTTTCCAACGGTGTATATCCCCAAGGTTCATAATAAGAAGGATAGACGCTGAGGTCTTCTCCCAATATCAAGTCGTAATATTGTTTATTGAGAATGCCATCTTTTCCGTCGAGGTAGCAGGGCACGAAAACCACTTTTACCTTGTCTTCAGGATGATTGCTCATACCCATATACTTCAGCATATCCAGCACCTGGTCGTGTGTCATATTGTGCAACCAATGGGTAATGAAAGGTACTTCCAACGGAGTATTAAATTTTTCCTTACTCTTAAGACGCTTTTGTAAGTCGTCACGGGCATCTCCCACCCATCCGGGCACGTTGATAAACGCCAGTATATTCTTTTTCAGGTTCTTATCGCGGTTCAGGCGGTTCAGGGATTCAAGAAAAACATTAATGCCTTTATTCTTGAATTCATAACGTCCGCTGGTGCCCACAATCAGTGTATCATCACCCATATCAGTACCCAGCAGGCAATTGGCTGTACGAAGCATAACTGCCCGCGCACGTTTACGTTTTCCGGTAAACGTAGCGCCTTTCGGTACAAAATCATCTTCAAAACCGTTCATAAGCACTACATCGGCAGGCTTTTCAAGCAGTTCCTTACACTCATTGTTTGTTATCTCACTCACAGTCGTAAAACAGTCCACATGGTGTGCAGTTTGTTTTTCGATGGAGTGTTTGGATTGCATATTGAGTTCCCCCGCCATCTGGTCGCCATTGTAAGCGAAGAGATAATCATAGAGCGGTTTATCATTGCCAGCAATGGAACGTCCGATAGACGTGGCATGCGTGGTGAAAATAGTAGCGATTTCAGGAACAGCCATCTGCAGATAGAGGGCGCCCATGCCGGTCATCCACTCATGTGCCTGATAAATCACTTTATCCGTCTCCGTCAGGTTATAGCGATAAAAGCTCTCTACCACCTTTCCGGCAGCATACGAAAACATAGATGCTTCGTCATAATCACCGTATGCATGCAATGAATCCACTTGATAGTGGTTCCACATTTCTGTATATATATCATCTTTCTGTGCGAAAAACGGTTGGAAATCAACCAATATAACGATGGGATTGCCCGGAATGTTCCAGCGTCCTACGCGGACGGAAAGGTTATCTTTTTCGGCTGCATGCTTTCTCCATGCTGCACAAAGGTTGTCGGACTCGATAAACAGAGGGTTCTCTTTCCCTTGCCAAAAATCAGGTCCTATAAAAAACAATCTATCATGAAATTTTGCCTGCAATGTATTCGCTCGCGTGGACAAAACCGTATAGATACCTCCAACCTTATTACACACTTCCCAGCTAGACTCGAAGATGTAGTCGGGGGTTAACAGCTCTTTAGTCATATTACTTTTAATCTCTATTACTTAATACCGGGTGCAAAAGTACGCATTATTCTTTGAAAAATAGCCTATTAATCGAAAAAACTAATGAAATATGCATAAACAATCGTTTGCGGAATAGGCTGGTTGAAACGGACTTGCCTTCTCAAATGCCACACTTCAATGAGCAGAATGCCGCACTTCGACGGATATAATGCCACACTTGGGAGGTTGCAATGCCTCACATTTGAAGCGTTGAAGTGTGGCATTCTTATCAATGAAGTGTGGCATTTGAAACAATGGAGGCCGTATTTGAAACAACAAACCCAGAGTTTGCCTGTTCCGGCAACTCTGGGTTGACAAATTTATTCTGAAATACAGTTCTTATGCAGTCAAAGCGCTACCAATCAAGAAGGTTGCAGCCAGGGCAACGATAGCGTAAAGTTCCGGGAATACGGCAAGGATCAGTGTGTTGCTAAATACGTCGTGACCTTGTCCGATAGCTGCGATACCATTGGCACAAACCTGTCCCTGACGGATAGCCGAGAACAAAGCAACCAATCCTAATGCAATACCTGCACCGAGGATGGCAGCAGCCTGAATACCTGTCATGTCAGGAGTAAGGATACCGAAAATAGTCTGGAACATAAAGTAACCTGCGAAACCATACAAACCCTGTGTACCGGGAAGTGCCGTCAATACAAGGAAGTTACCGAATGCACCGTCGTTTTTCTTCAAAGCGCCGATAGCTGCATTACCGGCAATCGTCACTCCATAGGCACTACCGATGCCAGACAAACCAATCATTACTGCGATGCCGATGTAGGCAATCAATAAATTCATTTCCATAATTTTTCGTTTTTTATTGTTTTAATTTTTAATTCTATAAATTGTTATTTTTTGAACGGCTTATATTCTTTGCCGCCTCCTTCGTAACCGGAATTCTTGAAGAACTCTACGAAGGTCAGACGCATGGGGTGAACCATGGCGCCCAGTACGTTCATAAAGATATTGATGGCATGGCCGATGACGAATATCAATACCATCACAATCGGTCCGGCAATCACATTGTCGGGGCTCATACCTACCGCCAGACTGTTGAATACTCCTGCAAGAATACCTCCAGACAGACCGAGGGCGAACAGGCGGACATACGAAAGTACGTCGCCAAGCAAACCCGTAGCCATGTTGTAAGAGTCCCACAACCCCAGTCCGATGTTCATGAACACGTTTTTACCGGGACTGTTAAAGAGGAATATCATAGCAGCCGCCACACCGAGGATGCACAGATGTACCGTACCACCCAGCGGCATGATTTCGGGCAACAAGGCTCCTACTCCGCAGGATACAAGCAACACAATCCAGCCGATAGTGGCCACGGCATACTTGAAGCCGAACTGTATCGCCTGATTGACTGCTTTCAGCACCATACCGAAAAGAATCTGTATCACTCCGAGTATCAGTGAAAGCTGGAACATGGCGTTATTGTCCATAAACAAGTGTTCCTTCATATATTGCAAGAAGGGCACATTGATGTCATAGAGGCTGACCCCGAAGAACGTACCCGTCAACATTCCGCAGAAGAATGTGGACGCGGCAAGCACCTGCACCAGTGAAAGTATCGGTTTCATTGTCGCACTGATATTCTTGGCGAACATGCGGTAGAGCGTAGCACCCAGGAAGAGGAATAGCCCGTAACCGGAGTCTCCCAGACACAATCCGAAGAACACCATGAAAAACGGTGCGAAGAACGGTGTCAAGTCCAGTTCACTGTACTTCGGAAGCATGTAGAGTTTACATATCGGCTCGAACCAGGCAAAGAAACCTTTGTTGTTCAACAGGATAGGCACATTGTCTTCCGGCGTCGGACTGGTAATCTCATAGTAGATGTGTTGTTCGTCCAGCCACGCGGCAATCTCCTTTTCCCTGGAAGCCGGTGCCCAGCCTTGCAACAACATCAATTTCTCGCCTGCCGTAGCTTCTGTGCTCAACATTACTTTAGAGAACTCTATTTCAGTGTTCACCTCTTTCAAGGCAGCTTGCAATGAGGGTTGCTCTTTTTCAGCAAGCACGGACAGCTTCTTGTCATTGTCTGCCAAGGCCTGTTCCGTCTCTTCGCAAAGTATCTGCACACGGGTCAACGAGTAAGGGGGCAACTTCATCTGCTCTGCATCCAAGTCTACTTCTACCGCGTTTTTAGTTACAGTAATGAAATAGATACGTGAGGATACACGATTGATAACCATTGCGTTATAATTTTCTTCCCATGTCTCGTCATAGCTACCTTCCGAACAACTGTAGAAGTTGACCGTGAAGCCTGCATCGTGCAAGCGGGCAAGACTTTCAGGTTCAAAATCCCCCCAGGGTTCCAGGGCAGCTTTCTCCTTCTGATAGTTCTGCAACTGCTGTTGCAACTTTGCCTTTTCACTTTGCAGCACGTCCACTTCGTCCAGCACTTCCAGTCCACGGGTAGCGGAAGCAGAAGTGGTGTCCTTTGCTTCACCCAGTCCATTCAGCATTTTCAGCGTTGCCTGCAAACGTGAAGAAAGACGGATGCTATCCTGCAATTCCGCATTGTCAGCCACGCCTTGTTGCTTCTCGGCCACGTGCACTACTCCAAGTTCGCGCACTCCGTTCAGGAATGCTTCGTACTCCTTATGATATACAAGGAACGTGAGTTTCTTCATTTTTGTAATCATGCCTCTACCTCCTTCCTATTCTCTTGATGGGATTTCATGATTTTCTGCGATGACTTGGAGAGGTTCTCCTCGTCTTCCATGAAGCGCTTGATCTTTCGCAGAGCATCCTGATAGCCCGGAATCTGCACTTTTTCAAAAAGGTTTACTTTTTGGGTAGTCTTCTTACGTGCATGTTCCAGCAAGCCCAGTTTGGCGACGATAAACTCCCGCTCGATAGCCGTCTGTGCCAACACCTTGAGCAAATGTATGCCGTCGGCATACCATTTGGGAGCATTGAACAAGCTGTAGGGGCGTATTTCGAAATCAACGTTTTCGAGCAGCGGCACCCGTACACCGGCAATCTTCTTTACACCGAGATGAACATCGCTGACCTTTATCAATGAGGGATCAAACTCATTCCAAAGGGCGAACATCGCTTCGTAGGCCTGGATTTCCCGTTCCAACTTCTCGTCCAGCATGGCAGCTTCCGACTTGCAGCGCTTCACTTCCATACGTAGCGCGCTCTCCTTATTCTTAATGATAGGGAGTGTACGCACCCGCACCTTCAGTTGCTTTTCCAACTGCTGGAGAGAGGTTTTATTATATTGAAACTTTATAGCCACTTTATTAATTAAAAATTTAAAATTAAAAATTAAAGGCTTATACTTATCACATTATACATTAATAAAAAATCAAGCTGCGCATTTCATTCGCTTAACAATGGAAACAAGTAAACGAATCAAATTCAAACAATCTTCATTAACCGATTCATAAGAATTATCATCTAAATACTCACTTTCGTGCAATAAAAGCAGCCAATATTTCGTTTCATTCGCCTCTTTCAGTGCAATGCTTAATTTATGAATAAAATCAGCCTTGCTTTCAGCAAATTCACTCTCTTTAACCATGGCTCCTATAGCTGTTCCCGACCGAAGGACTTGCTTTGACAACACAAACTCTTTTTTGTTTTCCTGTAAAAATCTACAAACTTTTACAATCCTAACCCCAAAAGCAACAGCCCTTTGATCAATCACGCTATCCGTCTTCACCGCGCAGCTTCAATTTTTAATTATTAATTTTTAATTTGTGGGCCAATATTGGTCCACAAGTTCTTTCTTGATATTCACTTCTTCCGGACGGAAATACTTGCCAAACAGGCTCCATGCCACGTCGAGCATCTCTGTTGTATCGAGATTGACGTCAATAGCCAGCAACTGGTTGGAGTAGTCCTTGGCAAATGCAAGGGTACGTTCGTCGTAGTTCGTCAGGTCGAAACCATTCTCCAACTTAGTTTTTGCATTGGCAGCATCGGCGTACAGACGCACGGCAGCATTCATTACCTGCGGGTGGTCCTTACGTGTCTTCTTACCCGTAACAAGTTGTTTCAAACGGGACAGTGAACGGAACGGGTCAACAATAACCTTACCAATGTCCGTATCACGACGTAGAAACAACTGACCTTCTGTGATATAACCTGTATTATCAGGCACGGCATGTGTAATGTCGCCACCGGACAGAGTAGTCACAGCAATAATCGTAATAGAACCGCCGCTCGGGAATTGTACCGCCTTCTCGTAAATCTTCGCCAAATCCGAATAAAGAGAGCCCGGCATAGAGTCTTTTGAAGGAATCTGGTCCATACGGTTGGACACGATAGCCAATGCGTCAGCATATGAGGTCATATCGGTCAACAATACCAAGACCTTTTCATTATTGTTCACAGCAAAATATTCGGCTGCGGTCAATGCCATATCCGGAATCAACAGACGCTCCACAGGCGGATTTTCAGTCGTATTCATAAAGCTGACGATACGGTCGAGCGCACCGGCATTGGAGAATACATTCTTGAAGTACAGGTAGTCATCGTTCGTCATACCCATACCGCCCAGGATAATCTTATCCGTCTCAGCACGAAGTGCCACGTTCGCCATTACTTGGTTGAAAGGCTGGTCGGGGTCGGCAAAAAACGGAATCTTCTGTCCGGATACCAGCGTGTTATTCAAATCGATACCTGCGATACCAGTTGCAATCAGTTCCGACGGTTGCTTACGACGCACCGGATTCACAGACGGACCACCAATTTCCACTTCCTGACCTTCAATAGACGGACCTCCGTCAATCGGGTCACCGAAAGCATTGAAGAAACGTCCGGCAAGCTGTTCGCTCACTTTCAGCGTAGGCGACTTGCCCAGGAATACTATCTCTGCATTGGTAGGGATACCTTCCGTACCCTCAAATACCTGCAAAGTCACATCGTCACCGGCAATCTTCACCACCTGGGCGAGTTTGCCGTTTACGGTTGCCAACTCATCATACCCTACCCCTGTTGCTTTCAGCGAGCAGGTAGCTTTCGTAATCTGAGTGACCTTGGTATATATCTTTTGAAATGCTTTTGTTGCCATCTTATTCTTATTATGCTTTACGTTCTTCAATTAATTCCTGCAACTGTTTACGGAATCCTTCGTATTCTTCGGACTTGAATTTCGAGTAGTTCATCTGCTTGCAGACATTAATCATCTTCTTGAAGTAGTCCATTACCTCATTGAAGTTATCGAATTCAAATTCCGTATGACAGATGTCGATTATCATGTTCAGGATATCTTCCTGACGTTCCATCGGAGTCACAGCGTCAATTTCGTCAAAAGCATCCTGTTGCAGGATTACGAAGTCAATCAACTCTGATTTCCAGAAAGTCACATGATATTCCACAGGCACACCGTCATCACCGAGGATGTTAATCTGTTCGGCAATTTCCTTACCACGTTGCAAGCGGTTCTTGATTTCGTTCACCTTACCAATCCACTCACCATTGATGTGCTTCTTGATATATTCCTCAAACTCAGGATATTCGATGTATTTAGAATAAGAATCAATCGGATTCACTGCAGGATAGCGCTTCTTATCAGCACGGTCCTGTTCGAGGGCGTAAAAACAACGGGCCACCTTCTTTGTATTTTCCGTCACCGGCTCCTTCAAGTTACCACCGGCAGGAGACACCGTACCGATGAAAGTGATAGAACCCGTTTCACCATTACCCAGCACCACATATCCGGCACGTCCGTAGAAGTTGGAGATAATAGATGACAAGTCCATCGGGAATGCATCTGGTCCGGGCAACTCTTCCATACGGTTAGACATCTCACGCAATGCCTGTGCCCAACGGGAAGTGGAGTCGGCCATCAGCAACACTTTCAGTCCCATACTGCGATAATATTCCGCAATCGTCATGGCTGTGTATACAGATGCCTCACGGGCAGCCACGGGCATGTTCGAAGTATTGGCAATAATAATTGTACGTTCCATCAGCTTACGACCTGTATGTGGGTCAACCAGTTCAGGGAATTCCGTAAAGATTTCCACAACCTCATTGGCACGTTCACCACAGGCAGCGATGATTACGATATCCGCTTCCGCCTGTTTTGAGATGGCGTGCTGAAGCACCGTCTTACCTGTACCGAACGGACCGGGGATAAATCCCGTACCACCTTCTACGATAGGATTAATGGTATCAATCACACGCACACCCGTTTCCAACAGTTTGAAAGGACGCGGTTTTTCTTTGTAATTCGTCATGGCGCGTTTCACCGGCCACTTTTGTATCATGTTCACATGCACATCATTGCCTTCCTCGTCAGTCAGCACTGCAACGACATCTTCAAGGCTATACTCACCTTCGTCTACGATGGCTTTCACAGTACATACACCTTTCTGTGTGAAAGGCACCATGATTTTCAACGGTTGGAAATTCTCGTCCACCCGTCCCAACCAGGAAGCGGCTTCCACTTTGTCACCCACCTTTACCAAAGGTACAAAGTTCCATTTGCTTCCCTTATCCAGCGGATACGTATATTGACCACGTTTCAGGAATACACCATCCATCTTGTCGAGGTCATTTTGCAGACCGTCATAGTTTTTTGAAAGCATACCCGGGCCTAATGTCACCTCAAGCATGTGTCCGGTAAATTCAGCTTCAGCTCCCACCTTCAGTCCGCGGGTGCTTTCAAACACCTGCACGTACACATGGGTACCTACCACCTTAATCACCTCCGCCATCAACCGGTCACCGCCGGTCGAGATGTAGCAAATCTCGTTCTGCGCCACCGGGCCGTCAACGACGAGGGTTACCATGTTGGCTATAACGCCACTAACAGTTCCTTTTGTTGCCATATAATTATGTTATTTATTTTATCTGAATTCTGCAGGTATCTGCACTTCGTCCTTCAACGTTGCTATGATGCTGCGGAACAATTGGTTACCCTTTTCCTTATCCAACGAAATCCACCGTTCTATCATTTCCAGTTGCAACAGGAAGACGAACAGACGTTCTATCGTGAAATAATTGAAGAAAGTAGCTTCCTCCATCCAGTTCCAGCGCAGTTGGTCTATTTTCTTTTCCCGCTCCACCAATTCCTCGGTTTCGCTGATTTTCACAAGTTGGTCCAGGAAATCTACTTCTCCCGTCAGTCCGAAATCACGGGCACCGGATGTACGCAAAGCCTCACATACCTCCGTATCGCCCACTATCAGCGGAGCGATGTCCATTTTGAATTTCCGTGCAGTCAATGCCACCAGTATATTGTTCATCGTCAGATTGAACGCAAACCAGAACGATACAAATTTATTCTTACACTTCATCGCATAATCATAATAAAGTGCAGCCAGACGGTCTTCATGCAAAAACTCATCTTCGGCAGGAGTATTGAAATATTCGGAAATGAAAGTGGAGAGATAGGAAGGGAACACAGCATCCGCCACCTCATCGCCATCTTTTAGCAACGAGATGAACTCCGCCAGTTCTTCCGCAGAATAATTTCCACGCGGATCGATGACAGCATCTTTGTCCTTCAGTAATTTCAGAACGTTCGCATTGTCAAATTTCAGATAAAATAGATCAATCAGTTTTCTATCTTCATCAGACAATTCCGGATACAGTTCCGCTTTAAAATCAGCTACCGTATAGCTCAATTTGCTGTCCTCCAGAGTGAGTTCGGGCAAACCGGCTACTAAGTAGTAATAGTATTTACTCATATCCTGTGGGTTTAGAACAGCATTTCCACTAACTGCGGACGCAGGAATTCTTTGAAATAATTCATGAACTCTTCTTCACCGAAATTCACCTTGTAAGAACCATCGGCAGGAGAAACAGTAAACAACGTCTTGTTGCCATTCACTTGCTCTATTTTCACACCCTTATCCAGCAACGCTTTTGCTTGTGCACCGAAATACTTCTTCAGACCGTCTGCATCGGAAGTAGAGATCACGATAGGTTCGTTCACACTCCACTTAGAAGCCAATGCAACAATAAAGGCATTCAAATAATCTTTGTCGGCGGCAAAAGCCTCCACATCAGCATTCACAATCTTATCCGTCACAAGTGTGGCGATTTCAGATTTTAACGCATTCACAGCTTGGCCGGCGAACAATTTCAATTCCGACTTAGTATTTTCTGCCAGTTCATCGGCAGATTTACGAGAGGCAGCCACAATTGCTTCAGCTTCTTTACGAGCATCTTCTACAATTCTTTTGGCTTCGTCTTGAGCGTTAGCGATAAGTTTCTGGGCCTCAGTATTACCTTTTTCGACCCCTTCACGGTAAATCTTATCAGTTAACTCTTGAATTTTGTTTTCCATATCTACAGGAGCTATATTAAAAATTATATAATTGCGATTTTTTTCCCTTTCTATTAGATTCGAGTCCAAAAGTACTAAAATCCCTTAGATAAAAAATAGAAAGAACGGAATAAAAACGGTCTGTTTTCCAAAAAAGGTCTTTTTATACCATTTTTATTCTGTAAATATAGGGAGTAAATTAGAAATAGGAAAGAAATTAGATACTGAAAAGGAGAAATAGGATTCTGAAAGAGAAATATTGAAGAGTAAAATAGAGGGACAGGAGTGCAAATACAAGAAAATATTATGGCTGTAAATACAAAAAGCCTCCACATCAATTGATATGGAGGCTTCTCTCTAAAACGGCGACTACCTACTCTCCCACTTTACGCAGTACCATCGGCGTGATTAGGCTTAACTTCTCTGTTCGGAATGGGAAGAGGTGGAACCCTAATGCTGTAATCACCTAAATAAGTTAGACATGATGTAAAAAGTAAAGGAATCAGTCTTAATCTTTGCGGATTAAGCCGCTGAACGTATATATCCGCCATACAAGGCAAAGACCAAAAGTGAACGGGCAATTAGTAATGCTCGGCTATGATGTTACCACCTGTACACCTGCATCCTATCAACGTTGTCGTCTTCAACGACCCTAAGAAATCTAATCTTGTGGCTGGCTTCGTACTTAGATGCTTTCAGCACTTATCCA
>NZ_CAJLKP010000067.1 GCF_905207245.1 uncultured Bacteroides sp.
GGCACGATGCACTATTGCCACTGCTTACCAATAATTTACTAATGCTCCTCATTTCCTTTGAAAGAATCTTTAGGGAAAGACATAGGACAGCCTAAGATGTAAGCGAAGAAATTCATTTGCGTTTTAGGCTTGTTCCTATTAAATCCATTCAATCAATAACCATTTAATTCAATTTCATTATGAGAGATTTAGTAATTATGCCAGCTATGGCACAGCGTAGAGAATCATTAAACATGGGTGAGTTTGCAGAAGAAGCAATCATTGTGGAAGAAGTTGCAGCACCCAAGAGAGTAAATCATTTCATTGAAGCCAATACACAGGAAGTAACCTTGCAGCATCTACAACAAGGCTGCATCATTCCAAGTTTTGCATCAATGGAAGAAACCATTAGTCACCAATCCTTTATAGGTGCAATAGTGGATGCAGCTAAGGATTACTTTCATGGAGAACAGTTTGATATGCCAGAGATTAGAATCTCACACCCTATCAATGGCAGAATCCCAAGTGCATTAGGCAAGAAAGCATCTGAACTGACAGACGAAGAGAAGACTTTGTTCTATCAGAGAATGTGTTTCTGCTTTGAAATCCCATCCATTGTACATGATGAATACGGTAATCGTTTAGCGTTATCCATTGGTGGAGTGAGAGCATATAACGAGATTAACCTGTACAGTAAGAAGTCTGTTGAGAGATTTAAAATCTTCATAGGATTTCGTAATAGAGTGTGCTCGAATTTAATGCTTACTACTGACGGCTTGCAGGATAAGATAGAAGTCCTAAGCGTACAGGAACTATATGCAGCAGCATTGAATCTGTTCCATGCCTACAACCCATCCAAAGACCTGCATCTGTTAAGGACACTTGGGCAGATGTCAATCTCAACAAGCGAGTTTTGTCAGATAATAGGCAGGATGAGATTATATCAAGCTCTTACACCCAACCAACAGAAACGCCTACCTCGTCTATTGTTAGGAGACAGTCAGATTAATGCAGCTTGCAGAGCATTCGTTTCTGATGTAAACTTCAAGAGTACAGGGGACAGCATTACAGGCTGGCAACTCTTAAACCTGCTCAATGGTTCTGTAAAGTCAAGTTACATAGATAACTTCTTGGAGAGGAATCTTAACTGTACAGAGTTTGTACAAGGCATTCAACGTGCCAAATTAGGAGATAGTGAATACGCTTGGTTCTTGGGCTAAGTGGATTGTTGATTGAGAGAAGAAAGGGCAGCTATTAAGTTAGTTGTCCTTTCTTTATATTTACTAACCTATTAAATATCATATATTATGAACATAGATTATAAAGTAGGAGAAGTAGAACTATCCTACAAATCTACCATTAAGCATTCAGAACGAATGAAAGTCCGTTGTTCTAAAGATGCCTATAAAGTGCTAAAGGCAACCTATCGCGATGGAACAATGGAGCATAAGGAATACTTTAAAATCTTACTGCTTAATAAGGGAAGGGATGTGTTGGGGTACACCCAGATTTCAGAAGGTGGAATAAGTAGTACTATTGTTGATGTAAGAGTTATCCTACAAATAGCTATCCTCTGTAACGCATCCTCAATCATTTTAGCACATAACCATCCAAGTGGTAATCTTAAACCCAGCAAAGAAGATGAAGAGTTAACCACCCAGACTATAAAAGCTGCTAAACTGATGAATATACAGGTCTCTGACCACATTATTTTATCAGAGGAAGAATATTACAGCTTCTCTGATGAAGGACTGTTGTAGGATATTCCTATATATAATAAGGTGAAGGGCATTCAATTTAACATTGGATGTCCTTACTTACATAAGCTGAATGTTCGTTCAGCATTTGTAACTAACTATTAATAAAAGTAAATTATGAAGTCATACATAGCGTATCTTAGGCAATCCACCATGAAGCAGCAAATCTCTGGTCTTGGTGTAGAAGCACAACGGCAGATTATACACAACCATGTAAAGAACAAGCCCATACTTGCTGAATACATTGAAACGGAGAGTGGGAAGAAGTCTAACAGACCTCAACTTCTTGCAGCTTTGGCGATGTGTAGGAAAACGAACTCTATTCTGATTGTCGCTAAATTGGATAGACTATCAAGAAATGTAGCGTTTACTTCCAAGTTGTTGGAGAGTGATGTTGAGATTGTCTTCTGTGACTTTCCACAGGCTAACAGATTAATCTTACATATCATAAGTAGCATAGCTGAATATGAAGCAGGACTAATCAGTCAGAGAACCAAGCAATCATTGCAAGCTAAGAAAGCAAGAGGCATTAAGTTAGGGAAGTCTGAGAATCTAATGCGTAAACATCAAGAAGCTATAGCCAATAGTTCCCGTACCAATAAGGCTAAGGCTGATAACAACCCTAATAACATGAGAGCAATAGCATTGTTGCGGTCATTGACTATGCAGGGTAAATCATTGTCTGAAATGACAGACCTACTAAATGAACAAGGCTTTGTCACCTCTAAAGGCTGTAAATTCCAGATGACCCAAGTCAAACGATTGATTATTAGAGCTGGACTTACCATTTAATAAACAAAGTTCTTGTTAATCCAAATGCTTTTAGTAACTTTGTACCGTAATCCCTCACACCTAAAACGTTAGGTCACTGTAGGAGGACATATTTAGTTAACGATGAGCGTTTGACATATTATCCCTTATTGGAATCTGGACAATTTCAACTACTAAGGATAATGACAAGAACGCTCACGTCAGTGCTATATATCTACTGCATAGTAGTTTATATAACAGTCTGGCGTGGGCTATTGTTTATTATTTAGTAGTGGGTCGTCCAGAACCTCAATAAGATAATATTCAATAGTTTCCACGCCTTCATTGTTTTGTACTGATTAATTAACTAAAGATTTAGATAGCATGAGAACAATTAAATTATTAGCAGCCTCACTATTGGTTGCATTAAGCATGGGATTCAGTTCCTGTGGGGATGATGGGTTGGATAGTGAACCCATGACAACACTTCCAACAGAACCCAGCATCTTTGAGAAAATGGATAAAGCCTTTGCTGAATATATTGGTGATTACTCCAATATAACCTGTAGATATTATCAAGAGGGAGAATCATCCATTCTCTTTGCAGGATTGAAGAATCAACGTCTGTGGTTTAGTGAATACGATGTAGCCAACAAACAACTCAATATTGAATGGACTGATAGAGAGAAGACAGATACCATTCAGCAGCTATATAAAGGATATGGAGAATATGAGACCTTATATGTCAAATATGTTCACCCTTTAGTTCATAAAGAAACGAGTACAGGCAATATTGTAACATTCAATATTGGAGGTAGATTTCAGACTATCTTCACAAGTAACCATAAGACTAAACGAACTCAGTTGCAATATGACAACACTAAAAATGGAATTGCCTATAGCTGGTACAAGGAATCTGTTTTTGTAGCTGACTGTTGCTACTCACATGAAGGAGATACTATCTATACTGCTAAATCCAAACCATCATTTGATGAGAATGGAAATCCTGCTGACATTTCATTAATCTCTTACGAAGAAGGGATTAAACTTAGTGATGGTTTCATTAGTAAGTACAACTTCAAAGAAGGGAAATCAATGTGGGGGACTAATATTGTTACCCCATTTGATGTACCTTCTAATGTAAAGAAAAGCTATACATTTCTTGGCAGCACCACTAACATTTGGGAATATAAATGTGAAGTCACATTCTATGATGGCACTAAGAAGGACTTTACATTTAAAATCAATATAGATAGTGGTAAAATCATCAATAACGTCACAGGCATTACATTGAATGAAACTTCTAAGGAGTTGGATATTATTGATACGTTCCAACTGATAGCTATCATTGAGCCAGCCAATGCAACCAATACAAATATAATATGGAGCAGTTCTAATGAGGAAGTGGCTACGGTTAATCAGAAAGGATTGGTAACAGCCAAGTCAATAGGAGAAGCCGTAATCACTGCAACCACAGAGGAAGGTAATTTTACTGCATCTGCTACTATCACAGTGGTGATGAAGCAGGAAATCAGTGCTTATATTGAGACAAAAGTAGTCGCTAACGGCAGTAATTCAATGGGACAATTCTGGGGAATGCTTGACTGTACAATCACCAACAATAGTGCATATCCAATCGTACTGACTAAGATAGAAATCTTCAGTGGAGAGAGAACCATATTTGAAAAGCATTACGACAATCAAGTGATAAATCCTCAGCAAAGCCATTTGGAGGGAGCGACAGGTTTACCTGCCATTTACTCTCCAACGGTCAAGTGGACTTATACATATAATGGAATTGAATACACAACATCTAAAACTTATCAAAAATGAAAACTTTAAGATTCTTAGGAATGACCTTACTTATGGTCATGTTGGCTGTAAACTTTACAGCGTGTAGCGATGATGAAGATGAACCTAACTCTCCCATTGTTGGCACATGGACAGGTGGAGAAGTTGGTTACAACTTTGAAGAGACACTCATCTTTAATAACAATGGAACAGGGCAATGGGATGAAGATTCATTCAATTACACAACCAATTCCAATAAAGTAATAATTGATTATGAAGATGGAGACCCTGAAACTTGGACTTATTCTATATCTTCAAATACGCTTAACATGACAGCAGAAGATGGAGTGAAATATCGTTTCACCAAATAACAATCAAGTAAACAACACGAATGGAGCAGCATTTGAGGAAACTCTTATGCTACTCTCTTCTATAACTATTTCATAAATACAAAATAGACAGCCAATATTAAGCAAACAAAGGCAGCTACATGATTCCAGTGCAAAGCTTCACCTTTAAAGAATACAGTTGTAAAAACTGTGAATATAATAAGAGTTATTACTTCTTGAAGAACCTTCAACTGCATCAAGGAAAATGGTCCTCCATTACCAATATATCCAATGCGATTCGCTGGAATTTGACAAGAATACTCAAGAAAAGCAATTGACCAACTAAAGGCTATTACCCCTATCAATGGAAGAGTAGCAAACCAAGAATATTCCTGTTTCATCTTTAAATGACCATACCAAGCAAAAGTCATGAAGACATTCGATACTATAAGCAATAAAATTGTGTAGAGAGCTTTCATATTATTCTAATTCTACTATACATTATTATATATATCAACGTAAAGTGTTAAATTCCCAGTTGGGTTTTTCTATTTTATTATACTCCGCAAGAGCGATACTCCACGAAAATAAAATGATGGCATAAAGCGGCCAGTTCGTAATCACTTTCATATCTTGCAACTTCAGATGGCCATACCATGCAAAAGTCATAAAGATATTAGAGACTATTAAAAGTAAAATAGTATAAAGACCTTTCATTTCAATGATGGATATTTTAAGGATGAATATTAGTCTAAATTATTAGCTTTCTTAGGCAGAAGTTCCTCCTGGATGTTGGTCATACTCCCCCAAAGACTATAACGCGCTTCCGGGTTCATCTCTTCCAACTGATGCAAAATCCCCTTCATGCTACTACGGTGCGATTGCGCCTCATAAGGGCAATTCTTCACCTGTTTGCGATAGCCCCTGATTTGCGCCAACTCCAATAAATCGGCCTCATGCACCAGACACATCGGACGGATAATCGTCATGTCGAACTTCTTCATTACCAAACGGGGTGGCATAGAACTGAATGCTCCCTGAAAAGTGATATTCATCAACAAAGTTTCCAGAATGTCATCCATGTGGTGTCCCAACGCTATTTTATTGCAACCTTGCTCCTTGGCAACCGTAAACAACGCCTTCCGCCGATTCCATGAACAAAGGAAACAAGGAGATTTGCGGGTATCCGTACTTGCATCGAACTCCGTCTCATACAACACGAAAGGTATCCCCCACGATTCTACATACTCACGAAGATACGTCCAGTCACTCTGATAGGGAATATTCTTCATAACCACGTGGACGGCAACCACCGAAAACTTAGGCTTAAAGATGCAGGCGCGTTTTGCCAACAACTCCACCAACGCCAAAGAATCTTTGCCGCCTGAAAGTCCGATGAGAATTTTATCCCCGTCCTCTATCAGACCATACTCCACCAATCCCTTACTGAACCGCTTATCAATGCGGCGGATGATTTTCTCTTCTTCGGTAAATTGCGCCATGATGATTATAAGCTACGAGTTACAAGCTACGAGTTACAAGTGCCATGCGGATGTAGCGCAGCTACTTGTAGCTCGTAGCTCATGTAGCTTGTAGCTCTTTGCTTTCCGGTTGCAAAAGTAAGAGAAAAGAATGATTTAAAGAAGAATTAACATAATAGAATAACGGAATTCAGCATTATTCCCGATTAATTTGTATTTTTGAACATTCGAATTTGTAAGTTGGATAAGTAGCATGAAAAAGAGATATATTTTACCCCTCCTTTTTTGTTTTGTATTAGCCGGTGCGTCTGCACAGACGTTGGAGCAAGCAAAGGCTTTCTACAACAAAGGGCAATATGAGCAAGCCAAACCCATTTTCCAGAAATACATCAAGACACAACCGAACAACGGAAACTACAACTTATGGTATGGTGTGTGTTGCCTGGAAACAGGAGAACCGGACGTAGCCGTGAAATATCTGGAAACCGCCGTCAAAAGACGCGTACCCAGCGGCCAGTTATATCTGGCACGGACTTATAATGATTTATACCGTTTTGAAGAAGCCATCAAGTGCTATGAAGATTACATCAGCGACCTCAGCAAAAGGAAAAGACCAACCGAAGAAGCCGAAAAACTTCTGGAAAAGAGCAAGACCAATTTCCGTATGTTGAAAGGCATTGAAGAAGTTTGCATCATCGATAGTGTCGTAGTAGATAAAGACCGTTTTCTGGAAGTTTATAAAATCAGCCCTGAATCCGGCAAACTATTCACGTACAACGATTTCTTCCAAAACAAGGAAGAAGTAGAAGCCACCGTATACGAGACGGAACTCAGCAACAAGATTTATTATGGTGAACGCCAGCCCGACGGCAAACTCAGTATCCTGGCCCGCAACAAGATGCAGGGCGAATGGGGAAAAGGCAACCTATTGCCCGGTAGCATCAACGACTCCATTAATGCCAACTATCCTTATGTATTGACCGACGGCGTGACCATCTATTACGCCGCCGATGGCGAAAACTCAATCGGAGGATACGACATATTCGTCACCCGCTACAATACAAATACCAACACCTATCTGACACCGGAAAACGTAGGTATGCCGTTCAATTCACCCTACAACGACTATATGTTCGTTATCGACGAATTCAATAACCTCGGATGGTTTGCTTCCGACCGCTACCAGCCGGAAGACAAAGTGTGCATCTATGTATTCATTCCCAACTCTTCCAAGCGAGTGTACAATTATGAAGCGATGGACAAGAAAAAAGCCATCAGCCTTGCCCGCATCCATTCGTTGAGAGATACATGGACAGACCCGGATGCCGTATCCGACGCCAAGCAACGTTTACAAGCCGCAATGAACGAAAAACCCCAGTCCAAGCCCATGCACGAATTTGAGTTCATCATTGACGACCACACTACGTATCATCAATCGAGCGATTTCAAATCTCCCCAGGCCAAGGAGTTGTTCAACCAATATCGCCAACAGGAAAAGGATTTCAAACAACAATTGAATAAGCTGGAAGAGCAACGCGCGTTGTACTCCCGTGCCAGTGATAATGATAAAGCCAAGCTGGCACCCGCCATACTCGACCTGGAAAAGCGAATCTGGCAATTGTCGGACGAAGTGGAACGCGCCGCCATCAAAGTGCGCAACACCGAAAAACAAACTTTAAAACCCTAATAATTATGGACATACTCATCATCATCGTACTCATCATTGCGGCGGTCATCCTGTTCCTGGTAGAACTGTTCGTCATCCCGGGCATCAGCGTAGCCGGATTCCTGGCAGGTGGTTGCATCATCTTTGCCAACTACTACGCTTTCACCTATCTGGGCACCACAGGCGGGCTCATCACGCTCGGCATATCAGCAATAGCCTGCATAGGTTCGCTGGTCCTGTTCATGCGCTCCAAAACGCTGGACAAGATTGCGTTGAAGAAGAATATCACATCCAAAGTAGACCGTACGGCCGAAGACCAAGTGAAAGTCGGTGACACGGGAGTAGCTTTCACACGTCTGGCTTTGATTGGAAACGCTGAATTTGACGGTAACATTGTGGAAGTGAAGTCGATGGATGGCTTCCTGAATGAGAAGACCCCTATCATCGTAAGCCGTATTACAGACGGCGTTATCATGGTGGAAAAGATAAAAGATTAGTATTCACACTTAATATCGTATAAATCATGAACGTAGACTCTATGTACTTAACTGCCTTTCTTGTGATAGGAGGCATTATCTTCATCGTACTATTTTTCCACTATGTTCCTTTCTTCCTATGGTTGTCCGCCAAAGTTTCGGGAGTCAGGATTTCATTGGTGCAATTGTTTCTAATGCGTATCCGTAACGTGCCCCCCTACATCATCGTGCCGGGCATGATTGAAGCGCACAAAGCCGGACTGAGCAACATCACCCGCGACGAGCTGGAGGCTCACTACCTTGCCGGCGGACACGTGGAAAGAGTGGTTCATGCATTGGTGTCCGCTTCCAAAGCGAACATCGAATTGTCCTTCCAGATGGCCACCGCCATCGACCTTGCCGGACGTGACGTGTTCGAAGCGGTTCAGATGTCGGTAAACCCGAAGGTGATTGACACTCCTCCCGTGACGGCCGTGGCTAAGGATGGTATCCAGTTGATAGCAAAGGCTCGTGTGACGGTGCGCGCCAATATCCGCCAATTGGTGGGTGGTGCCGGTGAAGACACTATTCTGGCACGTGTGGGCGAAGGTATCGTATCTTCCATCGGTTCGTCCGAGAATCATAAGTCGGTATTGGAAAATCCGGATTCAATCTCTAAATTGGTGCTCCGCAAAGGGTTGGATGCCGGTACGGCATTCGAAATCTTGTCCATTGATATTGCTGATATCGACATAGGTAAGAACATCGGTGCGGCATTGCAGATTGACCAGGCAAATGCGGATAAGAACATTGCCCAAGCCAAGGCCGAGGAACGTCGCGCAATGGCCGTGGCCAGCGAGCAGGAAATGAAGGCGAAAGCTCAGGAAGCCCGTGCAAAGGTGATTGAGGCAGAAGCAGAAGTGCCTAAGGCTATGGCAGAAGCATTCCGTAGCGGTAATTTGGGTATCATGGATTATTATCGGATGAAGAACATCGAAGCCGATACTTCCATGCGCGAAAACATAGCCAAACCTACAGGTAATAACTCAAACCAGCCATTGAGTAAATAATCCGGTAAAAATATTATCCCCGAAAACGTCGGAACCGGTGAACAGTAACCCCGTTCCGGCGTTTTCTATTTTATGAATATATTAACCAATACAATCCAGCATATGAAAAAGTATTTTGCATCTTCCGAACTCATCATCAATGATGATGGTTCCGTATTCCACCTACACGTAAAGCCGGAATGGCTGGCAGACAAAGTAATCTTGGTGGGCGACCCTGGACGGGTGGCATTAGTAGGTTCGCACCTTGAGAACAAAGAGTGTGAAGTGGAAAGCCGCGAGTTCAAAACCATTACCGGTACCTATAAAGGCAAGCGAATCACGGTGGTTTCCACGGGCATCGGTTGCGATAATATCGACATCGTGATGAATGAGTTGGACGCCCTGGCAAACATTGATTTCAATACGCGCGAAGAGAAGCCCCAACTCCGTCAACTGGAATTGGTGCGCATCGGCACTTGTGGCGGTCTTCAACCCAATACCCCTGTAGGTACATTTATCTGCTCGCAAAAGTCCATCGGTTTTGATGGCTTGCTGAACTTCTATTCGGGTCGCAATGAAGTGTGCGACCTGCAATTTGAACGCGCCTTCCTCAACCACATGGGATGGTCGGGAAACATGTGTGCCCCCGCTCCTTACGTGATTGACGCCAATGCCGAACTGATAGAGCGCATTGCGGGAGACGATATGGTACGTGGTGTAACGATTGCCGCCGGTGGTTTCTTTGGTCCGCAAGGGCGCGAGTTGCGCATTCCGCTGGCCGACCCGAAACAGAATGAGAAAATCGAGAACTTCGAGTATAACGGTTATCGTATCACCAATTTCGAGATGGAAAGCTCCGCACTGGCGGGTTTGAGTCGCCTGATGGGACACAAAGCGACCACGGTATGCATGGTGATTGCCAACCGCTTGATAAAAGAGGCTAATACAGGTTATAAGAATACCATTGATGTACTTATAAAAACGGTACTGGATAGAATCTGACCCACATAACGAAATTCAAGGGACAAGGGGAGAAGGGAACGAGTTGACAAGGGGGACAAGGCCTTTCGGCGTGGTAGCCCCCTCCCTCGTCAACTCCTTGTTCCCTTGTCAACTCGTTCCCTCGTCAACTAAATATATTTGATGATAGTTTCCTTCAACTTCTCGTAAGTATAAGGTTTCGCAATAATATCATTGCATCCGGCGGCCAACGCCTGTTGTTGCTCAATCAGGAACGCATTAGCCGTCACGGCCACAATTGGCAAATCGAGCGTAATGGCACGTATCTTCTCCGTGGCCTGAATACCGTTCATCACCGGCATTCGGATATCCATCAATATCAGGTCGGGACGTTCGCGTAAGAAACTATTGACGGCTTCCTCCCCATTTGTAACCCACGAAATGGTATAATCTTTTTTCAACAAGATATTTATCTGCATGAAGTTCGACTCCGTATCCTCAGCTATCAGGATTTTCTTCCTGCCATCCACTCTATGTCCCATGTCGGCCACGTTAGCCCCAACGGCTCCGGCATCCGAGGCGAATAGGGATTGCTGATAAGGAAGTGTCATCACAAACGTGCTACCCACTCCCACCTCAGACTCTACGGAAATCTTTCCGCCCAACCTTTCAACGATGCTCTGGCAAATGGGAAGTCCCAATCCCGTTCCCTGAACAAAATCATTCAACTTCTCAAAACGGTTAAAAATCAAAGGCAATTTCTCACGGGGTATTCCGCACCCAGTGTCGGTCACATACACCTTCAACCACTCCCCTTCCGTCGCCAAGCCCAACGTAATGCCCCCCTCGCACGTGTTTTTAATGGCATTGGAAAGGAAATTAAACAACACTTGCGTAATCCTGTTCCGGTCCACCATAATCCAGACTTCCTCATCCGGACGCACCACCTCAAAGCGGATACCCGTTTTCATCTTCAAGCGGTGCACCTTCTCCACCTCGTCAATCAGCCCCGCCATCTCGGTCAACTGGATGTTCATTTCCGACTTTCCGGACTCGATGCGAGAGAGGTCGAGGATGTCGTTGATGAGTTGCAACAACAGGTTGCTATTCTTCTGAATGATATTCAGATACTCCGCTTTCTCCTTTTCATCTTCCGTCAGAGCAATGATTTCCGAAAAACCAACAATGGCATTCAACGGGGTACGGATTTCGTGGCTCATGTTTGCCAGGAACACCGACTTCATCCGGTCGGCCTCTTCCGCCCGTTGCTTCGCTTCAATCAATTCATTGGAACGCTGAACCCGGTCGCCGATGTCGTGTATCAGAGCCATCACCTTGTTGCCTTCAAACGGGGATATACGTGCCTGGAAGTAATGCCTTTCGCAATTATCCACGTCCAGCGGATACTCTATTTCCTTCAACTGGCCGTCTTCAAGGCATTGGTGGATGTTGCGCAAAAACAAATCGCTGACTTCGGGAGAGTAGATGGAACGCCCGTCGGCTCCCTTCAACTGGTCCACCGGATGAAGCAAAACCGTATCGGAAGACATCAGTACATCGGTTATGAAGAAATTATCGTCAAGGATAAATATGAATTCGGGCAATGCCTCAATAATCTTCCGGTTCCGCTCTTCTATGCGCAAGATGTGGGCCTCCCTCTCGCATTGTTCGGTGACGTTTACGGTATAGCACAACAAGCGGTCCGGCTTTCCGTCTCCGTCCTTCTCCACGGATAAGAGGCGGTCCTCCAGCCAGACTATTTCACCGTGCGCGCCTACGCACCTGATGCGCAGGAGGGTTGCTTCTTCAAAGCCGTCCAGCTTCTGTTGAAAGCCGTCCAATGACACCAGATGCTTATCGTCGGGATGTACGAAGTTGAAAAACTCTTCCAGATTCCGGAAGTGGATGCCCACCTTGTCCAAACCTAAACTCGCGAAATACTCTTCGGTGAAAGTACACTCCAGGGTTACGATGTTAATCTCCCAAAGAGCAATCTGATGAGCGGCCAAAACGGATTTGACCTTCAGGAAATTCTCTTTTATTTGTTCTAAACTTTCGTTCTCTCCAACGGTTGCAGAGAGCGATTCATGCATTTTTATTTTGTCTTGCGCCATACTAACAATATGTATTATATGAAGGCCACGGAAAATTGAACAAATGTAATAAAAAAGAGTAAGTTATATACAAACGTGCTCATTTTTTTACCCGAAAAGTCTATCTTTGCAATCCAAATAACGAAATATATGATGAACCAGGATACTATCTGTGCTATAGCCACGGCTCAAGGGGGAGCAATCGGGAGCATACGTGTCTCAGGACCGGATGCCATCAGCATAACCAGCCGCATCTTTACTCCGGCAAAATCGGGTAAGACCCTAACCGAAAGCAGACCTTACACACTGACTTTCGGACGGATATATGATGGCGGGGAAATTATCGACGAAGTACTTGTCAGCCTCTTTCGCGCCCCGCACTCTTATACGGGAGAAGATTGCACGGAAATCACCTGCCACGGTTCCAGCTATATCTTGCAACGGGTGATGCAACTACTCATCCATCAGGGTTGCCGCATGGCCCAGCCGGGCGAATACACCCAGCGCGCCTTCCTGAACGGGAAGATGGACCTGAGTCAGGCGGAGGCCGTGGCGGACCTGATAGCCTCGTCGTCCGTGGCCACCCACCGCCTTGCCATGAGCCAGATGCGTGGAGGGTTCAGCAAAGAGTTGGCGGACCTGCGCAACCAGTTACTCCACTTCACATCGCTTATTGAGTTGGAGCTGGACTTTAGCGACCATGAAGAGTTGGAGTTTGCCGACAGGACCGAGCTTTGCCAATTGGCGGATAACATTGAGGCGGTCATCTCCCGCCTTGTACACTCGTTCAGCGTAGGAAATGTAATAAAGAATGGAGTTCCCGTAGCCATTATCGGTGAGACAAACGCGGGGAAATCTACCCTGCTCAATGCATTGTTGAACGAAGACAAGGCCATTGTGAGCGACATTCACGGCACCACGCGAGATGTCATTGAGGACACCGTAAACATGGGTGGAGTCACGTTTCGTTTTATTGACACGGCGGGCATCCGGGAGACGAATGACACCATTGAAAGTCTGGGCATAGAACGCACGTTCCAGAAGTTGGAACAAGCCGAAATTGTGCTCTGGATGGTAGATGCAACGGATGCCGCTTCGCAAATCAACCAATTGTCCAAACAGATACTTCCGCGTTGCGAAGGGAAACACTTGATTCTTGTATTCAATAAGGCAGATTTAGTGACCGATGCTTCAAGCGTCGTCCCTGCCGGTTTTCCGGACAATGTGCAATCTATTGCTCTATCTGCCAAACGGAGGACAAACATTGATGAATTACAACAAATATTGGTAAGTGCCGCCAATCTTCCATCGGTGACACAGAACGACGTAATCGTTACAAATGTTCGTCATTACGAGGCTCTTACGCATGCTTTGGAAGCGATAAAGCGTGTACAAGAGGGGTTAAGAAGCAATCTATCCGGGGATTTCGTGTCTCAGGACATCAGGGAGTGCATTTTTCATTTAAATGACATTGCGGGAGAGGTGACGAATGACATGGTGTTGAGAAATATATTTGAACACTTTTGCATCGGCAAATAATTAGTATAATACACTGACAATCAGATAGTTACAAAATAATCAAAAGAAATAAGCACAAAATTTCAACTCGTTATATATCAATAACTTACAATATATTTTGCTAATAATCACTGTAAAACAAAGACAAATAAGAAACAGATTTGCTGCTATTTGATACTCAAATCAGGGGTTGTTGACAACCTTATATTATATAGGAGCTACACTAAAGTAGCCATATATATAATATGAATTATAATTTTTCAAAGCATTATTATGATCCATTCATCCGGTTGAAAGAGGAAGAATGGAAAGATGTAGTTTCAAGAGGCTTCCTAAGTATTAGCGAAGCAGCTACATTGTCAGGATATACGCGCCAGTATATCCACAAACTAGTTCAAACAGGCAAGATAAAAAGTGAACGGTGTTTGAATAACCTAGTGATTACCAATAAGGATTTCATCAAGTGGTATTCGTCTCTACCGTTAATACCCCACTCTCCAATTGGCCGAAGTTCGTATTCTCTCAAAGGATTGATGGCCTATACAGGAATGAGCCGTTCTTGGATTCTAAATTTCGCTGAACGTTATCAAATCCAAACCTTCTATTTAGGACTAAATAGAAGGTTTGATGAAATCGATTGTAAAACAGCTTGGGACATCGAACGGATCAAGTATGCCCAATGGCTAACTATTGATGAAATTACAACTCATCTCAACATTGATGCCAAGGAACTGCTGACACTTGTTGCCAAACATTTGGTTAGGGTGAGATGCATAGCCTATACCGACTATTATTGCAAGAAGGATGTTGAACAAGAAATCAGATGGAGGGAAAGTCATGTATAGGGTTACATTACGTTATAAAATAAAGACAGACGGCAAGAAAAAGTCCATTTATCTTCAGTTCAATCCACCCATCAAAGATGTAAGGGGAAAAGAAATCAAATATGAATTTCTGAATTTGGATCTTTATGTTAATCCTGCCAATACTGCCCAAAAGAAATACAACCAAACGGTTGAAGAAGTAGCAGAAAATATCAAGTGCGAACGTTACATTCAGTTGGTACGACGGGATTTCAGTTTTCTGGCAAAAGACAATCTGGATGGAGACTTTCTTGAGTATTTTCATGAAAACGGAGACTATCACAGTCAGAAATATATTTGTGCACGACTCCATTTTGAAGAGTTCTGTGAAAGGAAGTGCTCTTTCAGAGACCTTAGTGTCAGCCTTTGCGAAAAGTACAGGGCGTATATCCTTAGAGACAAGCACCTGACCAGCTCAAAAAAGATATCACACAATACTGCAAGTGCATACTTCAATGTATTCCTGAAAATGGTAAGATTGGCCTATGAAGACAAAATAATCAGCCATGATTATACTGAAATAATAAAACCCATTGTGTGGAATCATGATACCCTCAAAGAGTATTTATCCAATGATGAAGTAAATATTCTACGCCAGACACCTTATTCGCCATATCCGGAACTGCCTAAAGCTTGCCTTTTCAGCATCTTTACAGGATTGCGGCGGAGTGACATTCTTGCCTTACGATGGGAAAACATTGTAAAGAGGTCGCACAATACATTCATAGAGATACAGTGTAGTAAGACAGGTGTTTTAATCCGATTGCCTTTATCAAAACCGGCATTGAATGTTCTGGGTAAAAGAAAAGAAGAAGGGATAGTATTTCAATCTTTGACGATAAGCATACTGAATCTGCATGTACAAAAATGGCTGGCCTCGGCAGGAATCACCAAGCATATTACTTTCCATTGTTTCAGGCACACATTCGCCATGTTGCTTCAGGAAAAAGGTGTCGAAATCTATACCATTTCGAAACTGTTGGCTCACAAGCAAGTATCCAGCACACAAATTTACGCGAAAGTCACCAACCAACAGGTTAACGAGGCCATTCAGTTATTAAAATAGCGAATTGTTAAGCTAAACCAGTCAAATATCGTTAAAGAAGGAGCATTAGATGAATCCACTGTCTGTATTTCAACAAATTGCCATTACTTTTGCAAACAATCTTAAGTAAAAACTGAAGTTATGTTACAATCAAAAATACAGACCCTCAAAAAATACATTTCATCGTTCCTAAATGAGAAAATCAGCTGTTCCAAGTTGTCTTCGGCATCATGCAAACAGATTCCAGCTATTTTAATGGCTAAATACGAATGCACGGCAACAACACTTTTCGGTGTTAATGTCGTGCTTTGTTTTCCCAAAGAGACTGATTCATTAACTCCAGCAAAGTTACAGAACCATATGCAGCTCTTTACTGCCAAATTGGGAATGCCCAGTATTGTAGTGATGGATGAAATCCCATCCTATAATATTCAGCGGTTGATTGTTCAGCGGATTAACTTCATCATCACAGGCAAACAGATGTTTGCTCCGTCATTGTTGCTCGACCTGAGAAAGATGCCTAAGCCAAACAAAGATATCAAAGAAGATATTCCGCCGTTCGCACAATGTCTGATTCTATACAATATTGAAGTTGAAATGTTTTGCCATACCATAAATGAAATTATGGATATTTTCAATGTCTCCTACTCTACAGCCAACAGAGCCGTTCGGTGGCTGCAAAGTAAGAACCTGACAATATGTCCGAAAGGCAAAGCGAAGAGATTGCAGTTTGCAAAACAAGGCCGCGACTTATGGGAAGCCAGCATAATATATCTGACAACACCGGTAGAAAAGGTTGTCTATACTAATACTATTCCATCAAAAGCTTTGTCAACTGTCATATCTGATGGTAGTGAAGTTGAACCTATAGAAGTAAACAGTTATGCTGTATGCAAAGACGATTTAAAAGATATCACAGTTTCTGACACTGGTCGATTTAAAATTGAGATTTGGAAATACAATCCTATGGACTTGGCCAGATTAAAGAAACATGTGGATAAGTTATCACGTTATCTCTCGATTAGAGATAAGGAAGATATGAGTGATAAGATCGAAATGATACTTGCTGAATTACAGTAAAGCAGCTTCAAATTCGTGAAAAGCAGGAGGCGTAAATTAAGTGAGAATATCGGGACTCGCAACGGAACAATGTTATAACCTCCCTTAACGAAATCACTGTCAAAATAGAAATATACTTTCTCTTCATATCCCTCCTTATAGCCCACCAAAGTACCCACTTTCCGATCCCATAAAAATACATCAAGATTTTATACTATCACCATTCCTCCTTACTCGCTTGGGAATAATTTTATTTATTTGTATCAGTACTATTGGAGGCATAGGCGATTCCGACAGCCAATCACCGACACGTTGCTTCATACCGACTACCCGTTACAATGATATGAAATTATTTAGGGTTATATTTAGATTTACGCCCTGTTCAAGATGACTTATTGTGGCAAGACCTACGCCGGATTTCTTCGCCATTTCCCTTTGGCTCATCCATGCGGCAAGCCTGTATTCTTTTATACGTTTCGCTAAAAGTAACATAATATCTTGATTGGTTAGATAGTCTGTATTATATATATGGTAGAATATTACCGCCCAACCACAGGTAAAGAGAATTTACTGATATCTTAAAGACTACTAAAGTAGTACGTACGCTTCTGTTTATTGCAATGCTATTAATCGGTAGGCATACGTAAGTAGTGAATGAAAAATGTCCAGGAATATTGCTCTCATGGGTGATACTCCCAGCTTTTTCAATCTGTTTTTATCATAAAAGCCTGTTTCGTGTAGCTAAGCTATTTCGTTAGTTCCCTACGAATTTATTATGCGGCAACATCACCATAGGGATGCAGAAAAACGTTATCAATAATACATTAAATCCGAAAATCATATGAACAAAAATATCATGAAAAACAAAAATATTCACCAAGGCATTCGTTAACCCTCATCTTTTATAAATCTGATCGCAGCCCCTATTATCGGTATCGGCCTGCGACAACAAGGATTACAGCAAGTATTCTCCTTTCAACAATTCCGTGTACATCGATGCGACAAAGGTGAAAGACGTAGTCAATTTCACCTTCAATAATCTCAAAACCACGGGTAGTAACAAATCTCTGCCATACTGGTATATCCTGCCGATCAGGATATCGAAGTCAATTTTCAGGTGCCCCCTTCATTGACCAGCCAGTACAATGCCCGCCTCGGCACCGACTATACCATGCCCGATGCCAAGTATTACAAGTTCTCCACCCAGTACGTCGCCATCCCCAAAGGGGAAGTCAACTCACCAGAAGTCACTATCGACTTAGCCAACCTCACCATTGATGCTGGATACCTATTGCCCGTCACCATCAATCAGGTTTCGGGCGACATGGGTATGTTCAGCGGTTCCAAAACCATCTGCTACGTCGTACGCCATTCCAGGGCCATCACCGTAGCTGTCAGCCTGACGGACAAGTACTTCCGCCTGTTCGGTTTCGATACCGGAAGCCCTACCGCCGGTGCAGTGAATGGCTTGAAGCTGCTCACCTTCGAAGCCATCATACACGTTGACAAGTTCATCATGCCCCTGCAGGAGGACATATCCACCATCATGGGCATTGAACAGTATTCCCTTTCCCGCATCGGCGATGCCGATTTCCCGCGCTAACAACCGCAATTTGCTGCCAACGAGAACAAGTTTCCCGCTGCCGATGAAGGCAAGTCACTTCAGGCTGGTGAGTGGTATCACGTAGCCGTTACATACGATAACGAAGCCAAAACAGCAGCTATCTATGTAGACGGCAAGTTACAAAGCTCGATAGAGAACTACGGCAGCAGCGAACCCATCAATCTGGGCAAACAGACTCCGGACAAAGGTTACCATTGCGAGATCGACCATTCCTACGGTATCGAACCCGTCTCTTTTGTGCGCATGCTCAACGACGAAATCTGCGAAGTCCTCATCTGGAACGTGGTACGTACGCAAGACGAAATCTACAAGAACATGTACGATGTCGATCCCAAAACTCCCGGACTATGTGCCTATTGGAAGTTTAATGAAGGCACGGGAGACATCGCCCATGACTTTACGGACAACGGAAACGATGCGGTATCTTATGCCAACGCCGATTGGCCGTCAGGTATCGAAGTACTGGTGAAGAATAAAGAGTGAAACATAAAAGGTAGCATAGTCAACCAGTCATCTCAATTTCATAAGATTAATAATTGGGAGCATTCCCCCAATTATTAAGTTTAAAGGGCAGCTAACTCATTTCGGGTTAGTTACCCTTTCTGCATCATTAATCTTTCTCTAGTTTCGGAAGTAGCATTCAGGCTGTTACTCCGTGGTGAATCCGGTTCATTTCCGAGCGGTTTTTATTAGGAGTTATGTAATTTTGCTATGCAGAAGATCAGAGTCTTTCGATTTCTTCTGCCGATAAACCGGTCAGACTGGAAATGATATCAAGGGATAAGCCCTGCTTCTTCGCATTGGAAGCGACGAGAAGCTTTTCTTGCAGTTCCCCTTCCTTTCTTCCTTCCTTTTTCCCTTCCTTCCTGCCTTCCTCTTTCCCTTTTCTTTCCGCACTGCTTATGAGCGTTTTCTCCACGCTGATGATGTCCCAGAACTTTTCGTACCCCAGCAGTTGTTCCGGCGTGAAAGCAGACTCCTCCAATACGGTTACAGCCTTTTTGATCTCCGAGTTCTCAAGCAGCTCTTCGGGCACCTCATGGGTATTTTCGTCGATTTCAGTCAGGTAGCGCAGCCAGAGAATATGCATTTTCTTTTCGCTATAGGTGTGAGGCCTAAACTTGGGCAGCTCCACAAACACCAGGTGAAGCCCATTTATCACGCGTTCGGTATGCTCCACGTGTACCAAACGGTAGTAGTGATAATACTCCTTGATGTCCGGCTCGAAAATGTCATTGACAAGATTCAGCGAATACACCGGTTGCAACAGGTCGTATTGCTCGCCGGAGTCCATCTGACGCACGTACGCCTTGGAAGCGTTGAACATTACGCACTGCTTAAATTCGGGAGACCATATCATTTGCATTTCCACGATGAAAGAACGCCCTTTACTGTCCCGACAGCGAACGTACACGATGCTATTTTTCCGCAAGGAATTCTCCGGTACCATCCCCGAGGGAAGGTACTCAATGTCGGTAATGCTCTCTTCCAAACGCAAGGGAAGCAGGGCGTTCAGGAAACTCATCACTAGGTCGGGGTGCTCGCCGAACACGCGTTTAAAAGTCAGGTCGGCCTTTGGATTCAAGTATCTCATAATTTCATTATTTTTCTGTTACGGAGACAAAAATAAGAATTCGTTCTTAAAAAAAAGAATCCGGCATCATATTTAATGAGATACTTGCTTTTGCTAAAACAATAATATTATCCACTGTCAATTTAATATTCTATTGTACCATTCATTCCTTTTACATAAATCTAAGTAACTTATTCATAGACAATTTTCACGTCTGAATAGTGCCTGTTTGCATCCACCATAAACAAATACTAATCAAACACATAAAATAGTGTAAGAGCATATTTCCAGAGTATTTCTAGATATGCCGTGTATATGCATCAATCCCTCCTTTATTCGCCTCTGAAATTCGTTTTTTATCAATGCCTCGATACAACAACTGTGAGTAGATATATTCGGAACGGCTGGCTCCTAAACTACGATTGATTTCAGATGTTCCAGTAAAACTGTCCACAGCACCACAAACCTTGATGCTCAAATTGAATTGTTTTACAATCCTGGCAATCTCATCCAAGTTGACCAATTAAGAAGCATCTGTAAGATGATTTGTACCTAACTTAAAGAAAAAGAAGATGGGTGCACCGATGCAACTTTTTTCTTTTAACAACTCGGTAAGATAACCTTGTAATGATGCTTGGTATCCTAAAGAGTTTCCCAAGCTATGATTTTCTGTTGAACTTTTGTCTTGAATAGAATCACTATTGATTGAATTATCTGGTCATTGAATACCCTGCAATCTTGAACGGAGAGAGTTAAGTCCGCTGTAATCGTTCTTTGGATAAAGCTTTGGTGACTATATATTATCTTACAGCAAATCCCCCTATAAACGATTATAAGATTTATAGGGGGATTATAGTTTAATATATTCTATTGCTTAACAAGGATTCACACTGTAAGGCAATATATAGTTACCAAAAAGTAAGTGCATTTTTACTTTTGGGTACTTCCTAATAGACTATCAATCAATATTATGTTTTAATCTAATATTTAAAATTTCCCTCATTTTTTTTATTTGTTCTTGTGTAGCTTTATCTAATTTTTTTCTTGGAATTTTCAATTTACGCATCTTACCCTTGATGATTTTAACTAACGTTTTTTCCCACTTGGAATCAATACCCGTATCGGGGACTTCAATTATTATATGATTATTTATTTGAGAAACTTTCTCGCCTTGTTGTCCATAAGATATTCTTAGACCTCTTGATTGAAAAATAGCATCAATAATGGAATAATGATTTTTCAATGAAAATGCAATATTGAAATTATAGTCTATTGGTTTACAGAATTTTATATTTAATATCCATTTATCGGCACCAAATAAGGATGATAGTGTTCCTCCCCATTGAACTACAACATCTCCAAAAGATATATTAGAATGTAATTTTATGATTTCTTTAATATAATCATCTTCTTCTGAACTTATTACTATAGAAGGAATTAATCGTCCATCTGCATAATCTCGATTAGCAAATAGTCCTTCTTCGTTTATATTATATATTGGTGCTGATATTTTTTTAATCATCATAATGAATATCTTTAATTAATAAACTCTCTGCTTTCGATGCATTACTCTCCCCATCTTGAATAATTATTCTATACTTTTCAATACGTTTATTTTTTAAAATTTCAGGTATTTGGAAAATAATCCAACCAAATCTTATGTCTTTAGGGTCTAATTGGATGCTGTTATCGAATTTATCTATTTGAGAATGATATTTTTTATGAAATAAGCTTTTATTATGTGATAATTTTATGGTTCTTGTAATACCATTTTCTAAATAATCTATTTCCAATTTCGGCATAACAGTATTCCTACAAGAAGATTTGTTTATTACCACAATACAAAATAAAACATTTATATTTTTTGAGGAACTATATGACATTCTGTAACAATCCTCCAAGGATATAGATAGATTAGACTTTTTAGAAATAAATTCTTCTTTGTCTATTCGATGCTTTTGGATTGAAATTATTACTTGTTTTATTGTAAATAGCAAGCCAATAGCTCCTATAAATATAGTTATTATTACATCGTTTTCTTTGAACCAATCTAACATAATTTTAATAGTATGGATTATTATAGTGCAAAGATAATGCTTCTAAAAAAATAATCATATTTTTATAAAAGGAAAAGTACTAATCTTTAATAGAAAAGCACCTTAATATTTTTATCATTTACTGAAACTTTTAGCCCCATAAATAGATAAATGAGAAGAGTTGTATAAATTTAAACAAGTGTCGCATAAGGATGTAGTGTTTATCTTCACTCTATTTCTCATTTTATGAAATTTTGTCAGTTTTATGTTATTATTCTTATAATTATTGCTTTGGCTCAAAAATTGTTATTGTCTTTAATAGTGCTATCGGCATTCCGTTTTGCTTAAAATCTGATTCTTGGATATGACGGCAGTTTATACCTATCTTTCTGAAATCAAGATGGCGGAGCTTCATCCTCCGTATAAAAGGAGAATTAACTTATAAAATCAAAATGAGTTGTTATGGGAATTAAACCAGGACCAAAAAGAATTGCTATTTCCACAGGAAAACCAGATCGTCGTCAAAGAGACAATAAGCAGACTCCAGGAAATACACCGTCTTTGAAACCCCATATTCATAAGAAGGGTGACTAAACTCCAAATAAAAAACGGATGCCCTTGTTTGGCATCCGTAGGAGTAAAACGTAAATGTTCACACTCTAACCTTGCCGCAATAAGGTTATGAGTTTTATCAAAGCCACTGTCATTTTGGCACTATGACGGTGGCTTTTTTCTTTTGAGGCTGCAAATATAATATATTTATGGTGACTATATATTATCTTACAGCAAATCCCCCTATAAACGATTATAAGATTTATAGGGGGATTATAGTTTAATATATTCTATTGCTTAATAAGGATTCACACTGTAAGGCAATATATAGTTACCAAAGCTTTTTTGAAAAGTTTTTCTTTTCCTCATTCTTTGAACGGTTCTTATACAAATCAAGTAACCCTTCGATTTTCAGAATCTTTTTTAATTCAGCGATTGATTATGCGCTGCTGGATATGTGGCACAATTTGTCGGTCGGAATGATTGAACGAAATCCAGGGACTATTGCACGGCAGGCACATGACCACTGGCGAAGGGCGGCACGGGCGACTTCATATTAGGGTGGAATATTGAGACGGAGAAGACCTCCGTCTTTTTTATTAATCTCTTAAACATCCTAACGGAATAACCTTTACGCCATCCTCTCTTGTATAAGCAAGTTCACCACCTGTTAATACGATTAAAAGGTCAGGTAGCTTTAGGCGCATCTGCTTTTCCTGTTCGTTTTTTTCTTTAACAAGATTCTTCAACTCAATCAGATGTTTTGCCCCTTCTTCTATTTCTTTGCTACCGAGTTTAACTTCGATAAGCGCATATCTTCCGTCATCTAAATGAAGAACTGCATCTGCCTCTAATCCGTATCTATCGTGATAGTATGATAGAGTACCACCTAAAGCCTGGGAATAGATTCTCAGGTCACGGATGCACATACATTCATAAATGAAGCCAAAAGTTTTTAGGTCAAGTTCGAGATTTTGCGGAGATACACCCATAGCTGCCACTGCTATTGAAGGATCGACAAAACAGCGTTTTTTTCCGGTTCGGATAGCTGTCGCTGAACGAATGGCGGGACACCATGCCTCTACATCTTCAATGACGAATAACTTTTCTAATGCAGTTACATAGTCATCAAATGTTTTTATTGAGGTTCCTTCCATTTCAACTGAAACATCTGCCAGCATGCTTGTCTTCTTGGCTAAAGTACACAGATTTCTTGCATAAGAACGCATGATAATCTTTGCCAAAGCAGGATTACGCTGAACTTTATCCACCTTTGAAATATCTTCGGTGCATATAATATCTACATAGTCTTTAGCAATCAACAATTTGGCAGTAGTGCTCATGCTGTCTAAAGAAGCTGGCCATCCACCTCTACAGGCTATAAAAATCAGTTCTTCTATGGATAAGCTTGACGCAATACCATCAATGTCCAGATCCTTATTATCAAAAAGCTCCCTTAACGAGATTTTACCATTAGATTCTTTTGACTCATAAAGGCTCATAGGATACATGGACATTTTAGAAATTCTCCCCGTACCTGTATGCATAATATCGTCATCGTCTATTACTGTTGATCCGGTTAAGATGAACTGGCCTTTTAAGCGCCTCTCATCAACAGCATGACGAACAGCATCCCATAACACAGGAGCCACTTGCCACTCATCAATCAATCTTGGAGTTTCGCCCTTGAGTAAAAGAGAGGGTTTGGTGCGTGCTGCTGCTAAATAACCTTCTCTAGTATCGGGATTCTGCATTTTTATCACACTTTTTGCTTGTAGTTCAGCAGTGGTTGTTTTGCCACACCACTTAGGCCCCTTTATCTGGACAGCACCAAAAGCTTCAAGACGTAATTTAAGCTGATCGTCAGCAATTCGTTTCAAATATTCCATAAAAGACTTTTTTGTTTTCAGCAAAATTAGTCTAATTTTTCATATCTACAAAGCTATTTCGTGTTTTTGTGGCGATTTACTTCCTGTTTTTGAGTTAATACACTTCCGTTTTTTGTTGTATTCCATTTCTTGTTTTTGTGGTGATTTGATTCTTGTTTTGCAACAGATCTATAAAGTAGACACATTATTCAATCTTTTGATTATCAGCGGAATTTTTCCTATTCTGTACAAATTTCGGTAATTCGGGTAGTTTCCTCTTAGAAAAAGTGTCTTTTCTGTCTAATTCACCTTTGTAATACCTCTTCCGATAGCCTACCGGAGTGTCATACCCAATAGCAAAACACGGGCGCTGCTTATTGTAGCATTCCATGTAGTTCTCTAAAACAGTTCTTACCTCATCGCGCGAACGACAATTGTCTATTCTGTAGTCTATCTATCATTTGATATATGACAATTCATTTTCTAAAATTAATTTTGCGGTTTCTATATTTCGTCCAAAGCCACTCTGCATCAAGTCGGCATAAATCAACAAAGGGAAAACTGTTTGTTTTATATTATTGCCACTTTCGTCAGCCCAGAATTGCTGCAGCATCTCTACATTTCCTGCTTCATCAGGAATTAGCCCTAATACAGTACTTAAATTTTGCCAACTTTCGGAAGTATAAATGGTAAAAGTCTCTGGGTTTATATGATTTGTTAATAGGGAAGCACCTGGTTCTTCTCCCCACCACCCTTTTCCTTTCAGCGGAAGAGATTTCCAATTAGCTAACGTTTCTTTTTTGAGAAACGCATCTGCTTTTTCAGTAAACGCGGACGAAGGACATCATGATAAGCGATTATCCAACGCTCAAGCAAATCAGGCTTATTTTTCAACACCCGTTTTGTTTTTATTCTTAATATGAAATGTTCATCTTCCAACTCTGTCATGATGTTGCTTACCGAACCAATAGAAATATTGGCCAATTCCGCCAGTTCCCGATATGAAAACTGAAGGCTGTCAGGATCTGATAATAGTTGGAACAACAACTTAATTCCAGATTCTTGAAAAGCCTTAGCCTGATTTGTTTTTTGTTTCCGTTGTACTTTTTGTCCGGAAACATAAACAAGAAAATCCTTCGTTTGTATGTAACAGTTTCCGGAGGTATCCAGATAGTTAATCCGAAGTGATTTTAAGGTTTGGACAGTATCTGCGGAAATATATTTGGCAATAAATAGGAATGAGCAGTATTCGCCTTTAAACGGCACAACAAGGTCAATCAATAACCCTTCGTTTTCCTTACGGATTTCATTTCTTGCTATTACAGAAAACGTTTGTCCGTTGATGGTCATGATAGCATCATGCGCTTTTTTTGCTTTCCACAGTTACAGCCAATCCGGTAATCTGCTCAAGAATGGATGCTGCATCATAGTTATAATTAGTATTTTTATACATAATCAAAAACTTTTCTGTTCAAAATTTATCACTGTTCAGTGCCAATGAACATGGAAATATACTGAACATATTTGAATTAAGCTAACAATTTTTTCTTGTTTTTGCCCGTAAAAACAAGAATTTCATTAGCTAAACAAGGTAGTAGTTGTAAATCGTCAGTTGGCAACTGATGATTTACAGTTAAAAGGGTTGTTTGAATTTCGTCCGCTAACAACGGACGAATTGGGAAAAAATCTGTGAGGTCAATTTCGGCAGCTATCGGCTGCCTATTTAAAATAATCCCCTATGTGTCTGTTACTTGAAAAGAATCAGCTAATTCGTTTGCTGTCAGCCTAAAGTAGCACGTACTCTCCTGTTCGCTAAATTACTCTGTATATTCTAATTATCATTTCCCTTCTTGGAGTGCACTGAAAAAGCTTTGGATCTACTGGACGACTGGCAACAGTCTGTCAACCTGATTGTATCAGTCGGTGAAACAGGCTTAGTTGGAGATGGAGCAATCAATCCCATCGTTGCCGCTCTGAAAAAGAAAAACTGCCGTCTTCTGCGATGGCAACTGTACGCCGCCGATTCGGACAACTTCAACAACTTTGTACTCCAACTCGGTAATATAATCAACGCTTACGCTGATTCACAGGTAGTGGATAAACGGAAGATAATCCTTTATGCCAACCAGTTTTGCGGCATCAACTTGTTACGTGATGCAGGCAATAACTTCTTCATACTCGATTATCCCTACACCAGCCTGACACAGGGCGGGTTTCTGTTTCCAGAAAAAGAAGAAACTTTGCCTCTGGGGCTGTCGATTCTATTCTATCACAAATCCGGGCAGACAAGCGCCTGCTTTCTGAAAGTATCAACCGAGCGTTTGCCACCATCGGCAATGTTAGAGACATGTTCGATACTCTTTTTGTCAATACTTTCAGCCTATCACAGGAAACTAAGCCCGTAAAGACTTTAAAAAGATATCCCCCGGCAATTCTCCCGCTTGGTACAGGCGATCGGACAGGATTACCATATCATAGTTTACATAAATGCCTTTTAATGGGGGCAATTCAATTTCCACTCTGTTATGTAACTCATTAATAACATCCAAACCATTATTCTCCAACCATGTTGATATATGTGGAAAAGTCAGTATTTTAGCAAAACTACCTGATGATAATTCCTTCTGTGGTTAGCGCCAATATCATAAAGGATGATAAGAAAAACAATATTTTAATTAGATAAATAATGTATCATAACAAATGATATATCATATATTATTTATATATTTGCAGTATAATATCATTAGTTATGAAATCAAAAGGAGCTGTATATACTCAAAAGCAGAAAAAGATACTTGAGCAGTTGGGCGAAAATATTCGTCTAGCCCGCCTACGTAGAAAACTATCTTCAAAATCCGTAGCAGAACGTGCAGGTATCGCAGTCTCCACAATGAGCAATGTGGAAAAGGGAGAGCCGGGGGTAGGTATAGGCACATATTTACAAGTGTTATCCGTACTTCAACTGGCGGAAGACATTCTGTTGATCGCAGATAAAGATCCTTTGGGAAGAAGGCTTCAGGACAATATGCTGCTTGCACCCAAAAGAGCCCCTAAAAAGAAGAAAGTGAAATCACCGATAGAGCATGTGATCGATGATGGCACGTCTCCTAAACCGAAAATTAATTAGAACGATTATGGCAAATTCAAATGCAGAAACAGAAGTCTTCGTATATGCAGACTGGGAAATGTATGATTCCCCTCGCCTGATCGGCATCCTCTACTATAGTTCTGTAAGAGGAAAAGATACTTATTCTTTCGAGTACGATGCCACGTGGTTAAAAGAGGGAATTGAGATTGACCCCGAGTTACCTTTATTCTCCGGAAGGCTTTATTCCGCTTCTTCAAATAACTTTGGTGTTTTTCAAGATTCTGCACCTGACAAGTGGGGAATGAAACTTATCAAACGACGTGAAGCTTTACTGGCTAAAGCTGAAAAAAGACCCTTGAAAAGAATCGTAGCTATTGATTTCCTTTTGGGAATATATGACCGGCATCGGATGGGTGGTCTACGGTATAAAATCGATAAAGATGGGGAGTTTGTATGCGAAGACAAATCTCTCGCTGCTCCACCGTGGACATCTTTACGCGAACTGGAACATGCAGTCGAGCAGTATGAAAAGAATGCAGATAAACTGGACGAAGAAACACTTAAATGGATCAATCAATTGTTTGCCCCCGGTTCTTCACTCGGTGGTGCCAGACCTAAAGCCGACGTAACCGACGAAAACCAATATCCGTGGATTGCCAAGTTTCCCAGTAAAAATGATACAACCGATATTGGACTATGGGAAATGATAGTGCATGACTTAGCGATCAAAGCCGGTATCACTGTTCCACAGGCACAAGTCAAACAGTTCAAAAGTAAATATCACACGTATCTATCCAAACGTTTTGACAGGACGGAAACAGGGAAGAGAATCCACTATTCTTCGGCTATGACTTTACTAAACCGGTCTGACGGAGACGATGCCTCCGAAGGTAGCAGTTATCTGGATATTGTTGAATTAATAAAGAGCATCAGCTTTAGGCCGATAGAAGATCTCGAAGAGCTTTTCCGCAGGGTAATGTTCTCCGTTTGCGTTTCTAATACTGACGACCATTTACGTAATCACGGTTTTCTCTATACAGAAAACGGGTGGATGCTCTCTCCTGCCTTTGATATCAACCCCAATGAAGATGGAATTGGATTAAAATTGAATATCAATGAAGACGATAATTCATTAGACATGGACCTCGTAATGCTAACGGCCGACTATTACCTCATTTCAGAGAAACGTGCCGAGGAAATAAAGAATGAAGTACTCAATGCGGTGAAACTATGGAGAAGTGTCGCTAAAAAACATCACGCTTCTGAGTCTGAAATAGCTTTGAAAAGCTTGGCTTTTAATATTATAAATAATCATATATAACTAATGATATATCATCATAATAAAGTTCATATATAATGTTATATAATTAGTTATATTTTCACATTCACCTTCTGCAATCAATACTTAGCAATCTCACTATTCTTCCGGAGGAGGGCGAGGTAATTCTACCCTCCCTTGTATCCATCATTATCCATTTCCTTCAGTTTGGTAAGCTGACTCTAGAGTTCTATTAACATCTTCAACAGCTCATCATTGACTAAGATTTCTATGTTACGCCCGTTTCCCAGACGTTCAGACATTACAATATAAGCCGTACTCCTTTGCCAAATTGACAAGAAATTGCTTTGTAAAAATTACTTTCTTTGGTTGTCCTATTTTTTAATGTTCCATATTTCCATTCTTTTTAAATCGATAAAAACTTTTCCGGATCAAAACCATTAATTATATGTTCATTCTCAAATACATACCCCATTTGATTACATATTACCTTTGTCCTACAGATCTCAGTATCAATATTTGTATGCGAGTGTCCATAAATCCACGCATCTATCTGATTATCTGCTATCAACCCTTCATATTCGGTTGCAAATGCACTATTCAGGACAGAACCTTTATGCTCTGGGGCAACAACCTGAAAAGTAGGCAGATGATGAGTCACAACCACAATATGTTTTGCAGTGCTTTCAGCAAGGTTCTTTTTGATATAACCTAAACAGAAGTCATGCATCTGATTATACTCCTCTGTTTGGAGTAACTTCCTCTTATACATAGTTTGGCGGAAATCATTAAGCCCTTTCCAAACGAAATATTCATCAGCCATAGTAATATGCGACCAAAAGGTACTCATTATGAAATCCGTATCATCTATCCTAAGCACTTGATTTTGGTAATAGCCTACATTTTGTTTGAACATCCATTTCCATTGCAATCCCCGTTCCATCACATCACAATAATTATAATACTCGTGGTTCCCGGGAACAATGAGAACCTGTCGGTAATTCTCAGATGCCCATTTCCAGAAATTACCCAATGGGGCTATCTTGTCCTTTAAATAGAAAATGTCACCAGCCAGTACGAGTATATCACCCATTACCGGAAATTCGTGATGTTTAATGTATCTGCTGTTTTCCCAGAACTCCAGATGCAGGTCGCTCATATATTGTATTTTCATTTCCACTACTTTTTATTTGTTAATTCTATCTGTCTGTTTATAATTCCTTTTACCTGCTCGTAAGAAACTGGTGTGAAGTCATTGTTATCCACACCCACGTCATACTGAGTCGGAAAGAGCATATTCAGCCGGGATGCATCCTTTCCTGTATTATTTTTACTCGTATGCACATGCCCAAACAGTTGCCAGGTACCATCATAAGAACCTCCATAGCAGAGAAGCGGACAATGATTCAGGTAAATTGTCTGTTTATTAACCTCTATGTACATTTGCATTGCAACTAATTCGAACCGATTAATATACCCTTGCCTGATATTTTTCATATCGTGGTTTCCGAGAATAAAGTAAATTTTGCCGTTCAGCCTATCAAGAATACTAGTCCATTCACGAGATCCCCCTAGGCAAAAGTCACCCAAGTGAAATACAATATCATCCTGAGAGACAACACGGTTCCAATTTGTAATCAGCATCTCATTCATGTCTTCTACATTCTTGAATGGCCTGTTGCAAAAACCAATGATATTCGTGTGATAAAAGTGTGTATCTGATGTAAAATACACCTTATTTCCGTCAAATTTATAATCCATTTTGTTCTTTTTTGTGCACATTACTGTGCGGTTAATAAATTGGTTGTTCTTGTGCTCATTGGACGGAATAACGGGAAAAGATTTGCACGAAGCAAATGATCACCAATGGGCATAAAACAAAATAGTTGGAAAGTTTGGTAAGAACCCTCCAACTATTCTATTGTTTATTCTATAATTAAGATACAAGCGGCTATTGTATCCTTTTTAGTATATGCGTTCGTTGGAAAGTATTTACGATATTGTCAGGTGTTTCAATGCTCCAATTATGAACATATAACAATACTTCAAAGCATTTATTGCCTCGAATTGCCGTTTGGGATAATATGTTCACTCTGTTTCGCTGCATTCTATTATTTACAAAAGTGGTGCAAAAGTACAAAATTCTTCCGCAATACTCCAAATTTTTTCCAGTGAATCTTGTAAATATCCCTAGTAGGAATCACTTGAAGTTTTAGAGAAGGCTTCTGCTTGAAAATTTCTCAAATACATCATAACAATAGTATAAAATACTGTCCAAATGTATTCAATGATTGTTCATTTGAAGTAATCCCTAGCTCTATGTACAAATATTGTATTGTACACCAAGCTTGATAAAGGCCATGAGTATCTAATCTATGTTCCTTTAGGTTCTGGATAGGAGGCGGTTTATTTATCTCCTTTTTGAACTCAAAGACAGTAACATACCATTTTTATAAGTTTACAGTCCTTAAAGACTACCCAATTTTCCCTTAGGCCTTCCACTATATAGGCTTTCTACGCACAAACAGAAGATCCGTCATTTAAAACATGATGTTATATGTTGTCTGGAAAAGTCAATCATAGTATCCGTTGGATTTCTAATAAATTGGCAAAAATATCATTAGTTTTCTCTAGCAAACTATTCAAGAAATTATCATCAGGCGATACCCCCTCGCAAGTCTCCAATAGTGATATACTACCTCTTTCCTCGTCAAATTCATAAATGCCAATATCATCCGGCAAGATAGATGAATCAGTCAGATATATTTCGTTTATCCTTTTCAACATATCACTGTTCGAACCGGCTTTCTCTTTTAGCATACCGGCTTTAACAGCTATTATCAGACCATTTATAAGACAGGAACTATGCGTTGTTATGACAAGTTTATTAGCTTCCAGCGAATTATTGAAAGCCAGTAGACTTTGCATTATCTCCCACTGTGAAGTTGGGAATAGGTTCTGTTCCGGTTCTTCCACAATATTAATAAAAGCCGCTTTATTAAATTTTGAAGAAAGCACCGAAAGTGCAATTCTCCGCTGAGAATCCGTCAAATCTTCGTTTGCCCAAATACTGGCAACCTCCTTTTTAAAACGCTTTGCCTCATCAGCACTCATCTTTCTGAACTTACCTGCTTGATCCCTTACTGAATCAGACAAATATTGGGAAACAAGGAGTAAAGGTACAATCGACTGAAAACCACTGGACGACTCCATTAACCGAATCCTGTAATCCTCACCTTTGACAAATACAATATCGTTCTGCTTGTTGTACTCCAGCAAAGCATGATTTATCGGTAGGTTAAACACCCCTTTTATCGAATCCTTCGCATGTTCATATTCCTCCAAAAAGGTAAGCAGCACATCCGGAAGATCCTTTATCAAATTTGGCTTGACCATACTGATAAAACTTCTCTCCGCAGGTACATACATGATTTGTGGCAATTGATAAACATCCATACTACCAGAAACTCTCTCAATCAAAAAATCTCCACCTGCAGTATATGTAAAGCGAAAAGATTCACCCTCATAAAATAGTTCGGTTTTATCCTTGATAAAATAATTTGTAATCCTGTGATAGGCACAATATTTTGTTCTAAATTTAGCTGTAGTAAATTCTTCTTCTTTAAAGTCACCGCGTGTCAACACTTTCTCTATCCACAAAAAGACAGAAATTAGTTTAGCAACGGTACTCTTGCCACTTCCTTGGTTACCCACCAATATGGTTACCTTCTTTATATCAATCCAACCATTCTTAGAAAGTAAAGCCTCTTTTATCGGACCGAAATTTTTTATTTTGATTCTACTCATATATTCAACGATTATATAACACAAATTTACATAAAAACATCACTATATAAGCATACCTAATAAAAAACTTTTCATTATTCTGGGGTTGACTAAAAAGCTCCCCCTCGAAAAAAAGTTCTCTCTATCCACTGATATGAGAGAACTTTTATGTATATTTAGGCTACCAAACGCATAAAATATACTTAGTCAAAGATATGCAAAAAGTTCAATTTAAACAATATAATGAGGGTGAAATTTTATTATTCCCCGACCGTTTAGACTT
>NZ_CAJLKP010000068.1 GCF_905207245.1 uncultured Bacteroides sp.
ACGGATAACGTATCTTTGTATCACCAACCTGCAGGAAGGGAAAAACAATAATTAATAATTAAAAATTAAAAATTAAAGAGTTATGGCAGTACCATTTAAAAAGACGGTTCACAGAAAGGACCTGAGGGACAAGCAGTCCCCGTTGATGTATTACCCGCGTCTGGTGACCATGGGGCAGAGTGCAAACCTGGAAAGCATCGCGTATGAGATGAAAGAGAAGAGTTCGCTGTCGTTGGGAGACATCAAGAGTGTATTGACAAATTTTGTGGAAGCGATGAGGACGGCTTTGTATAACGGACATTCCGTGAATATACAGGACTTCGGGGTATTCAGCCTTTCGGCACGCACCGCAGGGGTGGAGACAGAGAAGGAATGTACGGCAAAGAATATCAAAAGCGTACGGATCAATTTCCGTCCATCTACCAGTGTAAAACCCAACCTGACTTCGACACGTGCCGGAGAGAGAATCGAATTCCTTGATATAAAAGCGGCTCTGGAAGGAAAGCCGGACTCAGGGGAAGACAAGCCTTCGGGAGGAGGTGGATCAGGAGAGGGAGGACTGGAAGAAGACCCACTGGGATAGAATCCAAAGCCAAAGGCTTTAGAAATTAAAAATTAAAGAATTAAAAATTAAAGAGAATGAAAAAATCAATTTGGGATAAAATACTCAAGGTGGTGATTGCGGTGGCTTCGGCTATTATAGGAGCACTGAGTGCTAATGCGATGAATGTGTAAAGAGGTAAAATAAATACTCTTTAAAAGTGAATAAGGCTGTTTTCAAAAATGAAGACAGCCTTATTTCTTTCACGAGAGTATCTGTCATGCTGAGCGCAGTCGAAGCATCTACTTAAGACTATAATTCACAACAATAGCAAGATAGATTAAAGTTAATTATGGTTAATGCAACGCAAAAAAACAATTATAAAAGAACAGGCTTTTGTATTTTTGTATCAATATCTAATATTAATTCAATACAAGAAACACTTAATAATTGATTATGAGACTTTTTTTATCTTGGAAACATATAATCAGCCTCTGTTTTGTTTTACTACACTTAAGTTTATCCAATGCGGCCGTAACCAAAGAACAACATCGACTACTTATTATTAACTCATACAATGAAGGAGCCCCATGGAGTCAGACTCTTATAAACCCTATTATGCTCCAAACTTCTTCAATAGAAGATGTCAGTGCCGATTTAGTGCATATAAATGGTACATTTATCCGCAATGACTCATTGTACAACCAAATGGAAGAAGGAATCTTCCAGCGTTATGAAAACAATAAGCCGGATTATCTGGTACTTATAGGCAGCATAGCTTTCACTTTAAGAGACCGTATTCAGAAAGAATGGGGAGACATTCCCATGGTATTGATTGCCAACGAAGATACCTATGCCCCACAGGGATATTATTTCACAGGGCGTTCCATAAATATGACAGATAACAAAGCCCTCCCCCTGAACGACCTCAGAGAACAATATAACTTCACATTTATCGAGGCCCCGGATATGTATAAAGAAACCATTGACATGATGGTACAGATGCTGCCCAAAATGAAAAAGATCGTATTTGCAGCAGACGAACTTTATCAGAATCAACGTCTGGATCGGCTTATACACTCGTACATCACATCAGAATATCCGAATATCGAATACGAACGGCTGGTAGGTAAAGAAGAAAACAGCAAACAACTGCAAGAATACTTACTGACAGATGACCCGACCACAAGTATCTTATTTTCTACCTGGTTCTATGAACGTAAAAACCTGTTTGGATCGCCTACACTCATCAGCGGCGATTTCCAGCTGGTGGCATCCTCACCCCAACCGGTATTTGCCCTGAGAGGAGCATATATCAATAAGGCAGGATTCATTGGCGGTCACTTCTATGACCAAGCAGAACTAGAGAAATCTTTAACTGACATTATCGGGCAAATGCTCCGGGGAAAAGAACTACGTGACATTCCATTCGTATATAGTAAAAAGTCATATCCGCTCGTCAACTATGCACAACTGAAATTGGACGAACTTGATGCAGACCTTTGTCCGTCAGATACAATATTCCTGAATAAGCCACTCACATTCTGGCAAAAATATAAGTGGTGGATCATCAGTGGAACAATTCTGTTGCTTTCACTTGTGGTCATTGCGCTCATAATATACTTGTTTCAGCAAAAGAAAATAGCCTTGTTCAGTGCCCACAACACACTCGTATGCAACATGCCGATATCATACACCCAGGCAAGAGTGGCTTTCGATGAAAAGGGAGAGGCAACAGATATAAAATACCAAGCCGGCAATAGCTTGTTCAAGAGTTTGTTTACAGCAAATGAGGATAATGATACGAATAAGAATTCGCTTTCACAGATTGAATGTCTTCCCCGATTTATAAAAATGGTATTCAGAGAAAAACAAGCGATTTCCTTCACACACTATTTCAAGGAAACCCATTCTTTTTACGAGTTTATTATCTGCCAGTCGTCCGAAAAATACACTATAGACATTTTCGGAATTGACATCACAGCACGTAATGAAGCGGAAAATGCGTTGCGGGAAATCAATAAGAAGCTGGAAATGACTTTAAGCGTGGCCCGAATCATTCCTTGGCGCTGGGACCTGAAAAGCGATATGATTACTTGCGAATCCGAACAGATACTGGATCATATGAATTTTGCCAAAGAGGAAGGTTCCACTCCCCAGGCACACATTATAAAAGCTTCCGAATATTTCCGGAAAATACACCCGGAAGATGTGGAACGCATGGAGCAAGTGCATAGAAGTCTTGTTTCCGGAGAATTACAGCACGCCAAGGAAGAGTTCCGCATCATCACCGAAGTGGAAGGACGGAATTTTATAGACTGGCTTGAAACAAATGCAATAGTAGACCAATATGACGAACAAGGATGTCCGATATCCTTAGTAGGTTCGCTGTTATTGATCACAGAACGCAAGAGACAAGAAAAGGCACTGATAACAGCCAGAGAGAAAGCCCTGGAATCCGAACGGCTAAAATCTGCATTCCTGGCTAACATGAGCCACGAAATACGTACGCCATTGAACGCTATCGTAGGATTCTCCAGCCTGCTGACTACCACTGAGGATGAACAGGAACGTGAAGAATTCATCAGTATCATAGAGAACAACAACCAACTTCTCCTACAGCTTATCAGTGACATTCTGGACTTGTCGAAAATAGAAGCAAATACTCTTGAGTTCAATTACCAGAACGTTGATCTGAACGAATTGGCAAGAGACGTGGAGAGTACAGTACGGCGCAGGCTGCAACCGGACGTTGCTCTGGTATTCATTCCCGGGGCAGCCCTGTGCCATGTACAAACCGAAAAGAACCGACTTTCACAGGTACTAATCAACCTGCTGGTCAATGCCACTAAATTTACGCAGGCAGGCAGCATCACATTCGGTTATGAAATACGCGGAAAAGAACTTTATTTCTACGTAAAGGACACCGGCAAGGGCATCTCACAAGAGGACCGGAAGAAAATATTCGAACGTTTCACCAAAGTGGACACTTTCACCCAAGGAACGGGACTGGGCCTTTCCATCTGCAAGAACATTATTGAAAAGATGAAAGGCAGGATCGGAGTAGAATCCGAGGGTGAAGGCAAAGGAAGTACATTCTGGTTCACAGTACCGTATAAACCGGGAGCAGTTGTGGAACAGAAGAAACAGCAGCCAGTCAACCTTACTCCCAAGGTAGCTCGGCAAAAGCCTGTCATCCTGGTAGCAGAAGATAATGAAAGCAACTACCTGCTATTCAATTCCATTCTTAACAAAGAGTACAATCTGGTGCATGCCTGGAATGGTGAAGAAGCTATAGAGTTGTACAAGAAATTCCAGCCGCACGTCATCATCATGGATATCAACATGCCCAAAATGGACGGATACGAAGCGGCGAAGGAGATACGGAAATTCTCAAAAACAATACCCATCATCGCCGTTACGGCATATACCTTCTCTTCCGACAAAGAAAAGGTGATGAAAAACGGATTCAACGGATATGTGCCCAAACCGGTCGACGCACATATCCTGAAAGAGAAACTCCACAATACAATCAAACAAAACATCACAGCAATATAACAGCAAGGAGGGGCCTCCCCCCTCCTGCTATTCATATGTTTATCTTAATCTGAATTTTCTTTTTCCGCCGTTCCTTTTCCTCTATACTCACTCGGGCTGACTCCGAAGTGTTTCCGAAATACTTCCCTGAAATATTTTGCATCGCAGAACCCGGTCAAATCCGCAATTTCCGTAATGGAACGCTCGCTTTCTTTCAACATCCGGGCAGCACACTGCATACGAATGAGACGAACATAATCTGCCGGAGAACAATCGGTCAATGCTTTTACTTTGTTGTAGAAACTGCTACGGCTCATGTGGTGAAGCGAACAAAGCATATCTACCGTAAAATCCGGATCGGCCATATTCTTCTCCACATTTTCCCTGACGGAAGCAATGAACTTCCAGTCAAGTGTATCCCGACATCCTTTCGGCCATTTTTCATTCTCAAAATCTGGACTGCCATACTTTTTATATAGCAAAAGCCTGTTGGCTATCAACCGGTCGATACTTGCCTTCAGGATATTGAGGCTAAAAGGCTTGGCCATATAGTCATCCGCACCGATTTTCAGCCCTTCAAGCATGTTCTTTTCATCTCCCAATGCAGTGAGCAGAAGCACCGGAATATGAGACGTCTCGATATTGCCCTTTATAGCTGCACACAATTCATCTCCCGACATTTCCGGCATCATAATATCCGACAACACAAGATCCGGCTTGAACTCGGACAATATTTCAAGCGCTTCTTTCCCGTTAAGACAGGACTGCACCTGATAATCCTCACCAAGCGTATTTGTCAGGTAGATGCGTAAATCATCATTATCCTCCACTACAAGGATACGCCGCGAAGAATCCGGATTCTGCTTGGGCGTAACTGATGGAGAAAACGGAGAAATAACTTCGGGCACAGTGACGGGATGCTCCGGAGTCTGGGATATGATAGTGGCTTTATGAAAATGTTTGTTTCCTTTAGGGAAAAGAATTTTCACTTGCGTGCCCTGCTCCGCTATACTCTCTATAGAGATTTTACCACCATGCAAATGCACTAATCTATGCACCAGCGCCAAACCGATGCCACTGCCACTCACTTTAAGATTGATGACATTACTACCCCGGAAATAAGCATGGAATAATCCTTTCTGCTCATTACGGGGAATTCCGATACCTGTATCTTTTACCTCAATACACCAATTATCTTCACACTCTGAAGCGGAAACATGAATACTTCCATTTTCCGGCGTATATTTCATGGCATTCGACAGGATATTCTTCAAAATAGAATCCATCTTGTCCCTGTCAAACCAGACATTCAGATAACTGAAATTACTCTCATAATCCAGCCTGATATGCTTGACACTTGCATAGGAACGGAAAGTATCACAAATGCCGGACATGTATGAACCTAGTTCATACTCGGACACATACAAACGGGACGAGTAAGTGTCGATACGTTCAAAATTAATGAGATTGGTCGTAAGCCGCAAAAGTACATCCACGTTCCGCAACGCCATACTTACATGGTCCTTCCCTTCCTCATTCACCATGTCTCCGTTCCGTAGCTCCTCCAACGGAGCTTTTATCAATGTCAGAGGCGTCCGGATATCATGGGCTGTATTGATAAAGAAACGCGCCTTTTCTTCTGATACTTTCTTCTGCTTTCTCAACGTGATGATGCGGAACAGAATCACACATACCAGAACCGCCAACAGGACATAACCGGTTATAGCCCACGGACTAGCCCATAGCGGAGGGGAAATGATAATTAATATGCTACGCTGTTCATAGCTCTTATATTTCTCCTCATTGGACACCGAACGCACATGAAGCATATACCTACCCGATGGAAGATTGGTAAAACGCATCAATCCGTCAGCCGAAGGAGCTGTCCATTCTTCATAAAAACCTTCCAATTTCCAGGAGTATAACACATTGGAAGGATAATCATAATTGATAGAGGAAGCTCTCAGTGAAAAAGTATTCTGCCCATACTTAAGCCGTAAGACCTCTGTATTATTGATATCCGTCTCCAAAGGTGAACCTTCATCACCGGGATACACAGCCTGATAGGATATATTCAAATCGCTGAGCAGCATCGGAGAAAAAGCGGGAACCGGAATGTGCATATCCGAGGGAAAACCGATAACCCCATCATTGCTTCCCAAGACAAAGCGCCCACTGCTATGCAGAATTCCGGCACCGGGATTGAAGCAGACACTCATAAGCCCCTGTTCACGGGTCCAGTTATTGAAAGACATCCTGCGGGGAGAAAAATGAACAATCCCGTTTTCTGTACTAAGCAATAAGTCGCCGTCCGGTTTAGGAAGAATCGTATAAATATTGTTGGAAATAAGGGCACAGTTGTCCGTATAATACTGGGCAAAAGCTTCCTCTCCGGGATCGTAGAGCACCAAGCCGGAACCACTGGTACCTATATACAACACACCGTCTTTTCCCTGATACAAAGCACAAATATGCGATGATTCCACCGGCATATCAATGCTGCTGTACTTCCCCGAAACCTTATCGAGCAAATACAATCCCATCGAAGTGCCAATCCACATTGAAGAACTATCCTTCTCATGAATACAAGTGATGGAACTCAGTCCCGGATATAACCGGGATTTTCCACCTGCCAGGTCAAAGCACTTCAGGTTATAAAAACCTCCTGACCAAATATTGCCTTCCGAATCTTTCTTTATATCACGTATATACTGATCGGGGCGTAAATCAAGGTGAAAAAAAAGTGAAGAAGCGATATAATCAACCGTCAGTGTACGTTTATTTATCTGGTAAAGACCGGAAGTGAAACCACCTGCCAGAATGATACCGGGTGAAATTTCGCAAAGTGTCAGGAAAATGTGATTCTTATCTTCCAACTCATGGTCGAAAGTACTGAAGAAGGAATGCCACTCACCCGTACCGGAATTATAAAAACTGATGCCGTTACTGGTACCGAACCAGAGATCACCGTCACTGTCTTCAATGACATCATGTACCTGATCATTGACAAGCGACTGGCGGTTGCCAACCGAATGACGTGTCCAGCGATAGCCTCCATAACGGTTGTCACGAATGGTTATACCGCTGGGATAATTGGCAATCCAGATACGGCCATCACCGTCCACATACACATCATTGATATTGTTGCCGTTCATTCCGTTATGAATCGTATAATCAGCTACAATGTAAGGAACTGCATGGCACGAATCGACATTCATCCGGTAAATACCTTTCCCGTCAGTAGCTATCAGCACCTCCTTTTCACCCAAAGGCACAATCCGCTTGACGTTCACATCGCTAAGTGTTCTATCCGAACTGGTTTCCGAAGAAGTAGTGAGATCGCAAATCCATATCCCTTGTTTGAAAGTACCGACAAACAGTTTTTTTAAGGCGCCTGAGAAAAATAACTCGCTTACCGGTATATGAAGATTATAAGCGGACTTGCATGTGAGCGACATATGTTGCTCATCCAATATAGCCTGATACAGTCCGGATTCAGTACCTATGAAGAAATTCATCCCGTCCATCTGTTCTATGGAGGTGATGTTACTGATGATGTCGCATGGTAACGGGAAAGCCTTTTCCGTATGGGTGTCGAACAATGTAATCCGTTCCTTACTACATAGCCAGATACGACCGGAACGATCCATATAACTATAGGTGATATTGGGTGAAGCAATTCCCTTCTCGGGCTGGGAAGGCATATACACCTGTTCAAAGCGGTCGCGTCCCGGCTCATAACGAAAAATGCGGCCTTTCCGGCCTATCCCCCACAAAGCACCGTCACCAGCCATATAAAGCCAGTTCAGATTGAACTGCATATTAAGTTTCTGTCCTTTATCCGTCAGTTCATAGTGTTTGATTTCCTTCCCATTGTAACGGTCCGGACCTTCCTGAGTTAAAAACCACATGTATCCCAAAGAGTCTTGCAGAATACGGTAAACTTTCTGGCTACCCAGCCCATCCTCCATGTTTATGTATCTATATGCTTGGGCTGCACATACTTGAGTGAAAAATACGAGTATGGCAAATAGCATGGAGGTGTTTCTCAATTGATAGAATCTTCTCCTCTTCATCACGGTTCGTGTGTTATCACATTAAAATACAAGATTAATACGCAAAAATAACAAAAAAAGAAGAAAAAATCATAGGATGAAAAACGTTTTTTTTCATATTACGAATCAGTTATTATCGCCTTGGCAATATTTTTAAAATGACAAAATATAGAAATCAATAAATCATAAAAACAAAAGAGACTGGTTTTCATAAAAATAGAATATAATTAATGAAAAAATTCAGTATTTGCATGTAAATAACATTGCAAAAGGAATAGAAGCACAGTAAAAGCACACTTCAAAGCTAATATTAAAGTCACCATACTGTCATAAAAAAGGAGGCTTAGAAAGCACAAAATATCAATCATGAAGTCATAATACTTTTCTATTTATTATTCTACTGAAAAGTTGTATATATTGTCAGTTTATATCCAGATATAAGACTTATCTCATAATATTACTCGCTTGCAATTGACAAGCCTGCCTCTTTCTCTTATTACTCTTCTTAATCACTTATTTGACAACTTTTTAGCCCTTTCGTTTGTTTAAAATAGATAATAATCTATAATCCATAATCCATGAAAGTACATGAATATCAGGCAAAAGAGATTTTCTCCCGTTATGGTATCCCGGTAGAACGGCACATGTTATGCAACACCCCCGATGAAGCAGTGACTGCTTTCCGGCAATCAGGAGTGAACAAAGTAGCTATCAAAGCTCAGGTGCTGACCGGTGGACGAGGAAAAGCCGGAGGCGTCAAGCTGGCAGACAGCGAAGCACTTGTGAAGCAGCATGCTCAGGAAATCCTGAATATGACCATCAAAGGATTCCCAGTGACTCGAGTACTGATAAGTGAAGCCGTAGACATCGCTGCCGAATATTATGTCAGCTTCACCATCGACCGTAACGCCCGCTCAGTCGTCCTCATCATGAGTGCGGCAGGCGGAATGGATATTGAGGAAGTGGCCCGCAAAGCTCCGGAAAAGATTATCCGCTACAATATTGACCCACTGATAGGATTACCCCAATATCTGGCACAACGTTTTGCATTCATGCTCTTCGAGCAGGCGGAACAGGCCAAACGCATGACCACTATCCTGCAGGATCTCTACAAAGCTTTCATAGAAAATGACGCTTCACTGGCCGAAATCAATCCACTGGTATTGACGGCTAAAGGCACACTCCTGGCCATCGACGCCAAAATGGTATTCGATGATAATGCACTCTACCGCCATCCCGACGTACAGGCTCTTTTTGAGCCCACTCCGGAAGAAGAGCTGGAAGCAACAGCCAAAGAGAGAGGTTTCAGTTATGTACGCATGGACGGTGATATAGGCTGCATGGTGAACGGAGCCGGACTGGCAATGACCACAATGGACATGATTAAACTTTATGGTGGTTCACCGGCAAACTTCCTGGACATCGGAGGCAGTTCTAATCCTGTAAAAGTGGTTGAAGCCATGAAGATATTGCTGAATGACCCGAAAGTAAAAGCTGTCTTCATCAACATATTCGGCGGAATCACCCGTTGTGATGATGTGGCTATCGGTCTGATACAGGCTTTCGACCAGTTGCAAACGGACATACCCGCAATTGTAAGGCTGACGGGAACCAATGAGAATATCGGCAGGAAATTATTAAAGGACAGCAATCGTTTTCAGGTGGCGGAAACTATGAATGAAGCCACTCTGATGGCAGTTAAATCAGTGAAAGGAGAAACTGTATGAGCATACTTATCAATAAATCGACCCGCCTGTTGGTACAGGGAATTACGGGCAGAGACGGACACTTTCATGCTGTAAAAATGAAAGAATACGGTACACATGTGGTGGGCGGCACCTCTCCCGGAAAAGGCGGCAGCACCATTGATGGACTTCCCGTTTTCAATACCATGTACGAAGCGGTAGAAAAGACGCAGGCCAATGCCTCCATCATATTCGTGCCGGCAAGCCATGCAGCAGATGCCATTATGGAAGCGGCGGATGCGGGAATCAAACTGATTATTTGTATCTCCGAAGGTATCCCCACCCTTGATGTAGTAAAGGCTTATCGTTTCACCCAACTGAAAGGAGCAATGCTCATCGGCCCCAATTGCCCCGGTTTAATATCTCCGGAGAAAAGTCTGGCAGGCATCTTGCCCGGTAATGTTTTTAAAAAAGGAAATGTCGGAGTCATCAGCCGTAGCGGCACATTGACTTATGAGATAGTTTACCACCTTACGGTCAATGGCATGGGACAGTCCACCGCCATCGGCATGGGAGGCGATCCTGTAGTGGGCCTTTACTTCCGCGAACTGCTGGAGATGTTCCAGAACGATGAAGACACGGAAGCCATTGTCATGATTGGTGAAATCGGCGGGAATGCGGAAGAACAGGCAGCCGAGTATATAAAGAAACACGTGACCAAACCCGTCGTAGCCTTCATAGCCGGGCAATCGGCTCCCCCGGGGAAACAAATGGGGCATGCAGGAGCTATTATCTCCGGTAGCTCAGGTTCAGCTGAAGGGAAGATTGCGGCACTCACAGCAGCAGGGATACGGGTGGCCAAAGAACCGGCAGAAGTTCCGGTCTTATTAAAAGAACTAATAATACAATAACGACTCAAATATAATATCTTCTGATTATCAAAGATACTCAAATTAATTCGTAGCTGGCACTCTGGATTGGCATATCCAGATTATGCAATACTTTTTCGAGCAGAATTCCTTCCCGGTTATCATACTCATAACCGAAAGTGGCACGGATGCCCTGAAGGATGAATTGCGTGGCACGATCCAAGGCAATAGGAAGGCTATCGCCTTGCAGTAAAGCTCCGGTGATGACGCTTGTAAAGGTATCTCCCGTTCCCGGATAATGTGCGGGCAAATACGGACAGGTAATTTTCCAGTAACGGTCCCCCACCCGATTATAAGCATATACTGAGGTCTTGTGACTCTCGCCGTGAACGGGAACACTTGTAATAATAACTACTTGCGGACCTGCATCGGATAAAAGCCGGAGATAGGTTTTCAATTCTTCATCGGTATTATCTGCTTTGTAAGGCTTATCCATCAGATAGAAGAGTTCAGTCAGATTCGGGGTAATTACATCCGCCTTTGCAGCCAGATGGCGCATTTCCCGAATCATAGACTCATCAAAGTTAGTATATAGCCGTCCGTTGTCTCCCAATACCGGATCAACCACTACCAGGTCATCCGGCTGGCGAAAATCATCAATGAAATCCGAAACAATCTGCACCTGTCGAGGAGAACCCAGATAGCCTGTATAGAAAGCGTCAAACTGTATATCCAGTTTTTTCCATTCGGCAATAATCCTGGGCATTTCATCCGTCAGGTCGAGGATAGAAAATTGCGGGTACTGCGTATGGCTGGACAGTACGGCCGTCGGCAAAGGACAGACCTGAAAGCCCATTGAGGACAGAATAGGAATAACGACTGTGAGGGATACGCGTCCAATGCCCGACAAGTCATGAACTGCTGCTATTTTTTTTACTTTATTCGTGTACATCTTAGAGTTTTATTACCCAATACTACCACATTTTTCGTTCACACAAAAATCCCCGCAAAGATAACTTTACGGGGAATAAAGAACAAGCTTAAAGGGAAAATGTTTAGGGATTTTAATTTCTCCGGAAGTAGCATCTTGCTTCGATAAAAGCCAGTTACCTATAGGTTTAGACAGTTATAAACATTCTTTTTACAACAAAACCACTGAAATATAAAAGTTATCTCTATATTTGTCCACTGAGATTTTAATAGAAACATAGAAACGGGAGCAAAAAATATATGAAAGAGAAGCCAGACTTTGACTGTGATAAATATCGCCAGATTGCGCAAATGGCTAAAATGGGATGGTGGGAATCAGACCTGAAGAATCGTCAGTATATCTGTTCAGACTTTATCATAGATTTGCTTGGACTCGAAAGCGACCGGATCAGCTTTGAAGATTTCCACGGAAAAATACGGGAAGACCACCGGAAACGTCTCAGAAACGAATTCTTTTCGCTTACGAACATAGGAACTTACGAACAGATGTTTCCTATCAAAGCTAAAGATGGAGAGGTATGGGTATATTCTAAAATCAGCTTTAAACAGCCGGATGAAGAAGGATATAGAAATATCATAGGGTACTTGCAATGCATAGACAAGCAAACCGAAGAAACGAATATCCCCATCGACTTTCTGCAGGTAAACAGCTTGCTTTATCAGCAAAACAATATTTCTCATTCATTACTCGCTTTCCTGCAGTCGGATGATATCACAGAGATTATCAATAAAATTCTGGATGACCTCCTTAGACAAATCAAAGGAGACCGTACCTATATTTTCGAAATAGACCGTGAAAATAAGGTGCAGAGTTGCATTTATGAAGCAACAGCAGAAGGAATATCTGAAGAACAGGACTTCTTGCAGAATGTGGACTGGGATGATTCTCTTTGGTGGGACCGACAAATTTCAGAAAAGAAATCAATCATTCTCAATACGTTGAATGATATGCCCGCCGAAGCTCAGGTTTATCGGGATACATTGGAAGCACAAGATATTAAATCGGTAATGGTGGTTCCGCTTCTATCCAAAGATAAAGTATGGGGATATATGGGTATAGATATGGTAAGAACACATCGCACTTGGAGCAATGTAGACCACCAATGGTTTTCCTCTTTAGGGAACATCATAAGTATCTGCCTGCAGTTGCGTAAAGCAGAACTGCAGGCCAATGAGGACCGCCAGGCATTGGACCATAGTGAGAAGATTCTTCGCAATATTTATAAAAATCTGCCGGTAGGTATCGAGCTTTATGACAAAGACGGGTATCTGATAGATATGAATGATAAAGAACTTGAAATATTCGGCTTGGCGGATATGAAGGAAGCACTGGGGGTATCATTGTTCGAGAATCCCAATATCCCCGAAGATGTGAAAGAAAAGTTGCGTGCCAAAGAGAATGTGGATTTCTCCATTAATTATGATTTCTCTAAAATTGACCGATACGTCACAAGTCAAAGAAAAGATGTTATCAATCTTCAAACAAAAGTAGCTCTGCTTTACGATTCACAAAATCAATTCAGTAATTACCTATTTATCAATATAGATACTACAGAGACCACCAGTGCATACAGCAAAATACAAGAGTTTGAACATTTGTTCCTCTTAATAGGTGACTATGCAAAAGTGGGATTTGCTCATTTTAATATAATGACAAGAGACGGGTATGCCCAGGATACATGGTATCGGAATTTAGGTGAAAAGGAAAACACTCCCATGCCTCAGGTTATCGGAGTATATTCGCATGTACACCCGGAAGATTGCGCTGTCCTGAAACAATTTGTAGGTCAGGTTAAAGAAGGAAAAGCCACAAGTTTAAGTAAAGAAGTACGTGTTGATAAAGGTAACGGAAAATATTCGTGGACCAGTATAAACGTAATGGTCAGGGATTATCGTCCTCAGGATGGAGTTATTGAAATGCTGTGTATCAACTATGATATTACTCCCTTGAAGGAGACAGAACAGAAGCTGATCATTGCCCGTGACAAAGCCGAAGAACTGGACCGCTTGAAATCTGCTTTCCTTGCCAATATGAGCCATGAAATACGTACTCCGCTCAACTCTATCGTTGGTTTTTCCAGTCTGCTGGCAGAAACAGACGACAGGGAAGAACGCCAGGAATATATTAAAATAGTAGAAACAAATAATGAATTGCTCCTGCAACTGGTTTCTGATATTCTTGATCTTTCGAAGATAGAATCCGGAACATTCGACTTCGTACGCTCCGATTTGGATGTAAACGAAAGCTGCATGAAAATCATCAAGTCGCTGGAGATGAAAGTACCGGAAACTGTGGACCTGGTCTTCGAGAAGTATATGCCCGATTGTCATATTTATACAGACAAGAACCGATTCATGCAGGTCATAACCAATTTCATAAACAATGCATTAAAGTTCACGAGACAAGGCACCATAGCTTTGGGGTATGAACAGACGTCACCCCACGAAATTAAATTCTATGTACGTGATACAGGTGTCGGAATTCCCAAAGAAAAACTCGATAGTATATTCGAGCGGTTTGTGAAACTCAATACTTTTGTACAGGGCACCGGTCTCGGACTTTCCATCTGCAAAAGTTTAGTATCTCAGATGGGAGGAAAAATCGGAGTGGAATCAACTGAAGGAGAAGGTTCATGCTTTTGGTTTACTCATCCGTATTAATCATTTTATTTTGTACCTTTGCGCCCTATTTACATTAGAGACGCAACCATCATGCAACAGAATACACAACGCCCGGTAAGCTCGATAGCTTATCCGATATTGATAGCATTAAGTATTTCCCATTGTCTGAACGACCTATTGCAATCCGTCATAACCGCCACATATCCGCTTTTCAAAGAGGATTTGACGTTGAGTTTTGCACAAATCGGATTGATTACATTGGTTTACCAGATGTCCGCATCGGTGTTTCAACCCGTATTCGGATTGTTCTTTGATAAGCGCCCGTTTGCCTGGACACTGCCAATGGGTATGCTGTTCACTATGACGGGGATGTTAAATCTGGCCTTTTCTACCAATCTTTATTGGGTATTGTTCTCGGTATTCATCATAGGTATAGGTTCTTCCGTACTTCATCCGGAAGCATCCCGCATCACTTCACTCGCCTCCGGAGGCAGAAGAGGATTGGCACAATCCTTGTTTCAGGTGGGTGGAAACCTGGGAGGATCACTGGGACCGTTACTGGTAGCTTTAATTGTAGCGCCTTATGGCAGACACAACATCGCATTATTCGCTATTTTATCGGTGATAGCAATCATGGTAATGATACCTGTCGGCAAATGGTACAAAGGATACATTACCCGGATGAAACGTGATCATATTGCCCTGCAACCTCATATGCAGATGCCTTTGCCTATGGGGAAAACGGTTCTTTCCATTTCTATCCTGCTGATACTCATCTTCTCCAAATATATTTATATGGCAAGCTTAAGCAGCTATTACACTTTCTATCTGATTGATAAATTCGGAGTAAGTGTGCAGGACTCCCAGCTTTATCTCTTTGTGTTTCTTGTGGCTACAGCCATCGGAACACTGATGGGCGGTCCTATCGGAGACCGTGTCGGAAGAAAGTATGTCATCTGGGGTTCCATTCTCGGTGCTGCACCTTTCAGTATACTGATGCCTCATGTAGGCTTGCTTGCCACAATTATTATGAGTTTCTGTGTCGGCCTGGTTCTTTCATCTGCTTTTCCTGCTATCCTGTTATATGCGCAGGAGCTATTACCCAGTAAACTGGGACTGATCTCCGGACTATTCTTCGGATTTGCTTTCGGAGTGGCAGGTATTGCCTCGGCTGTATTGGGAAATATGGCGGATAAGTTCGGCATCGAAGCCGTTTATAATGTCTGCGCTTATATGCCATTACTCGGATTGGTTACCTGGTTTTTGCCTGATCTGAAGAAAAACCGTAAATAAATACCTGACCCCACCCATCATACCTATAAGTGGTTAGGTACAAAGAAGCATTTCATTATTTGTGGGTATTTCATAAACCCCTCTGATGCCGTTACTTTGCAACCGTACAAATTAAACCATTTTATAGTATGAAGAAAATAGGAATATTTTATGGTTCCTCAACCGGAACTACGCAAGGCATTGCCGAAACAATCGCTTCTAAACTTGGTGTTCCCGCATCTGATGTAATCGATGTCAGCAAAATAAATGCCGATGCGGTAAAGGAATATGAAGTTCTTCTTTTAGGAACTTCCACCTGGGGTGACGGTGAATTGCAGGATGACTGGTATGATGGCGTTAAAGTGTTGAAAGAATCAGACCTGAAAGAAAAAACAATTGCTCTGTTCGGTTGTGGTGATGCTGAGTCTTATTGCGATACATTCTGCGATGGTATGGGTATCATATACGAAGATATCAAGGATTCCGGCTGCACCATCGTCGGTAAAGTGTCTGCAAAAGATTATTCTTTCTCCTCCTCAATTGCCGTTATCGACGGTATGTTTGTCGGACTCGCTCTTGATGACATCAACGAAAGTGATAAGACAGAAGAACGTATCGACGCTTGGGTGAACGACATAAAAAATCACAAAGAAAAGTCCGGTGCGCTTGATTAACTTTGCATGTGTTTAGTTAGTTGTTTTTGTAGAAAATGCCTGCGGAATCCGCAGGCATTTTTATTATATTATCCGGAAATAGAAAGACACATCAGGCATAGCTATGCATACCGCCCAGTAGATAATTTACTCCGAAGTAAGTCATCAGCACCGTAAGGAAAGCCAACACCATATAAGTATGGAAGAACCGGGGTTGCCGGAAGACGGCAAGCGATGGTCCGTGGAATGCCGCACCATAGATTAAAAAGGTGATTAAAGCCCAGACTTCTTTCGGGTCCCAGGCCCAATAACGCCCCCATGAAACATTCGCCCACACGGCACCAATAAAAATCCCCGCCCCCAGACAAAATACTGCCGGATAGAGCATCAACCGACTGAAAAGCATCAATTGCTCCACACGGACCTTACGCTGTTCCTGAATCTCCGAATCGATTGCCTTTCTTCGCCAGCCTCCTATGCAGAATGCCAGTAATCCATTTAGCATCATAAAGGCAAACAATGCATAGGATACCATAATCAGAGAAACATGGATACTTAACCAGGGAGACAGCAACACAGGCATCAGAGGAGTGATCTGAGGATTGTTCTGCCCAAGATAAGCTACCAACAAGGCAAAACCCGAAATAATCAATCCAAAAGGCAACGTAAAAGAGAAGCGACGCCGGAATATGCACGCAAGCAGAAGGGTACACAGTGCCATAAACTGCATGGTTTCATATCCATTGCTCAACGGAATACGTCCGCCAATATACCACCGCAAACAGTAACCAAAGAGTTGAAAAAGAAATGCCGCATAAAGTGCAACAGTAAAAACTCCCCATGCCTTACCTGCCGAACGATGCATGCTGCAATAAAGCAGATAGAAAAATGCCAGCATCCCTACAGTCAGATTAAACATAAACAACAGTTTGCTGAATGGAATACGATTGTACAATATTTCAGCCTGCACTTTTACGTCAGACAGTGGTTTTATACTCCCATCTTCCGGTAAAGGCCGGATAAGTGTTCCACTCCGTAACATCAGTATCAATCCTACCTTTTCGTCCGTTTCCATGATAGCCTTTTCCAACGAAGTCATTTTCATATGCGGCTTTTGTCCGACCTTCCAAAACTCCTGCAAGCGATAGTTTTGCCCATCAAACAAATCAGTAAGACGGGCATAGGAAGAAGGCAATCGGAGCAAATGACGAAGTTCCGCACTCTTTATATAAATCATCGGTTCATTCTGCCAAACCTCCGGACGGAGTAACCAACCTCCGACAACCTGTTCGGAGGTCATACCACCATAAGAAGGTTTCCCGGTCAGTTTCAATACAAAGTCTCGTGCAAGGGTATTAAAAGGTACTACGCGATCATGATAAATCACTTGTTTGGATGCCAGACTATCCGCCTGTCTGAGTGCAAGTGCCGGAAGGCTTCTGTTTTCCGCTTGCACCACCATTCCCGTAGCCATGAGCAACCACACAAATATTCCTCCTTTCCGAAGCAACGGATGCCTGAGCAATCTACGGAATTCCCCACTATGACTGACAAGCATCCACGACATGGAGATACCCAGCAAAATATATCCTGCATACGTAATCCCTATTCCCCACGGATCATAATTCACTGACAACCAACTCCCCTCCTTATCATCATCAAAAGAAGACTGGTAAAAGCGATACCCCTGACGAGAGAGGATACGATTCATGGAAACTGGTTCCGCATCCCGGATATAGCTGACATAATCTGCCGGGGCTTCCGTCCCCGGATAATACTCCACCCGGAAACTGTCCAGACACAATGTGAATGGTAATTCGATCACCCGTTTGCTGCCTTGGTCTATGAAAGTTCCCACCTCAGTACCTACTGTGAGATGCATATATCCTTTCTTGCTGCATGAAAATGTAATCATGGCTCCCACCAAGATAACAAGGAAGGAGCCATGCAACAACAATGCCGGGAGACGCCGCCACAACTGCCGCTTAACCAACACGGCAACTGCCAATGCGGCAAGTACTCCCCACAAACAACAAAACCAAACTGTATGATAAACATACTTTTCTACAAACTCTGTTCCGCGTACATGCTCCACAAAGGTCACCACAGCGAGCAAAGCCACCAGACAGATATATAAGGAGACAAGAGTTTTCTTCAGATTAAAAAGGTGCATATTCCTTATTCTTCAAAGCCTTAACTCCCATACATTCCATTTCGATCAACCATCCGGGACGGCATACAGGCGCATGTACAAATACTTTAGGAGTATCCGGAAAACGCTTGTCATACATACTCTTCACAACTGCATAGTCTGCAATGTCACGCAGGTAAACAATCATATGTCCCAAATCATCAAATGTGCACTCCGCCTCTTTCAGCAAGGCTTCTACATTTTCCCACATCCGTTCCGTCTGCCTGCGGATGTCGCCGGGGTATACCACTTCCCCTTTATTGTTGATACTTGCCGTACCCGAAATAAACACTTGACGCCGATCACCGTAATCGACATAGGTTCCGCGTTCAAAGCTGACACCATACTCATAAGTAGGATTCAGATGCGTAGGAGCATAAAGGAAGTGTATCTGTTCCGGCTTTAAACCTGCCACAGCATAGGTATCCATTTGCACCAATACTTTAGGATCAGCATGACGTCCGCCGATAGCAGTACTGGCAATATAGTGTGTTTTTTCCGTCAGGTTCTGAGTGACGAAAACCTCATTACGCGCCTTTACCACACCGGCATAATTCACATCCACATTCTGTACGAAGAACCAGGTACGGATACAGTTATCCGCCAATTTACATCCTTGTTCCATAAGTTGCATCACGTAGTCATTCAGCAACAAACGGGTCTGGTACTCAGAATTTGCAGCACGATTGAAAACACTGCCTCCCCACAGGTGACGATATGCATTGTGCTTTACTTCAAACAATCCGTTGTGCAGCACTTGTGTCTGCACATCGGTCTGTAAATAAGCCCACAAAGCTATTTTCGTCCCATCCAAAGGGGGTTGCTCTACCACGGAAAGGGCACAGTCGGAACTTTCGGTAGTGATAGCCAGCAGGAGGTCAGCCTGATTGGCGGTATCACTCAGGAAATAACGTTTAAACACAGCCATGGCACCTTTCAATTCACCTGCAAGCAAATCGTTATAGGCATTGGCTACCGCATTTAATTGTTCCTCATAAGTATCTTCCGGCCGGGTAGAGTGAATCATTACATGAAACTCTGAAACGCCTTCTTTTACTTCATATTTAAAAATCTCGGTTAATGTATTCTCTGATTGGTTGGTTTGTTGTTTTTTGTTGTTCATATCCTATAAATTATTACTGTTTTGCACCGTTATCAATCCAGTCTTTTACCAAAGACAGCACGGCAGGCGAAGTTATCATGTCCGAATGATCTATCCCCCACCCTGAACTAAGGTTCGTACTCAGTATCAGATGTAAAGTACTCTCTTGCGCATTGCCCGGATTCACCCGCATTTGCCCTTCCACAATAGTAGAAGCCTGATTTACTAAAGAAGCATAGCTGTTACTTTCCAGTAAGTACAGACCGGCAGCCGGCGTTGTACTTCCTCCATGGCAGGCAGTGCAGCTCTTATTGAAAACCTGCTGCTGTATCGCGCTGTACATCCCCACATCTACCGTGCCTGCATCCATTCTTATGGTATCAGAAGCGTCGGCTATATCAGTCATGGTCTGAAAGGTTACAACCCGCTTCCTGATTTGATTAATAACACATAATTCTATTTGAGTTACTTCTTCACTGATACCCGACATGACAACCTGGATTTCATCATCATCCGCCGCAGTCTTCTGGATGTTCTTGGCAACAACCGCATATTCACTCTTCGCATCAAAGCCTCCTAATACTACACTGTAACCATCAGTCCAATTATCTATACCGCTGATTTTACCGGTAAACTTCAGGACGCGCCCCTCTCGTGGAACATAAACGGTTTCTTCATAAATCCGCCCATCGTCACAAGAGAGAAATCCCAGTGTAAAGATAAAGAAAAGAATCCGTTTTCTCATCATTATATCCTCCTTGCTGTTCTTTTTATTAGAAAGTGTATTGAAGCATAATGACGCCGGAATGCATGGCCAGACCTAAATCATCATTGTCACGATCAAGCTGTGTATCATGTCCGGTGCGGGCAATATACTGATACATGGCCTGCAACTTCAGATTACATCCTTTGAAGAAATAATTCATTCCCACAGCAGGCATATTCAGGAAACCATTCGTATCTGTTCCGTTACGATTGAAGAAGTCATAACGTAAAGCAGCCTGCAAACGCGGAGCTACAAAGTAGCCTCCCTGCACATAACCACCCAGATAGTTATAGGATTCTGAGATTTTCTGACGCTTCGTGAAGCCCACATTCATATAATACATTTCGGCAGCCAGATAAAGTTTGTTTTTCAACATAGCAAATTCAAGTCCTGCACGAAAATCGTTGGTACTTTCATTCTCGCTTTCCACATTCAGTGAGGTAGATACCCCGAACAAGAGCTTATCTTCATGCAAACGGTTCGGATTGCCCTGAGTTGAAGGCATCACGCCTTTAGGCATATAAGTAAAACGACCTGCATACAACAACGAAGGAATGTGCCAGTCATCACTGAAAGTCTTGGTAGCGGTGTTCACCGAAGCTCCTGTGCCGTTGAACAAGCCTACTTCATAGCCAAATTTATCTGCAACAAGTCCGTGAACTTCTACTCCCAAATCAAACCCGGTACCGATATTAGGTGTTACCGCATTCAATGAATAAGGCAGAATAACGGCAGAAGTAAGTGAGGTGGGCAACGAAGGCATCAACGTTTCACCCAATGTCGTTAAATAAGCATGTGAAAAAGGCGTTTTGAACTTCCCGACACGCACTGCAAACTGCTTCTTTATTTGCACATCGAACCATGCTTGCTGCAACAATGCCCCACCGCTGGCTGCCGCATTGATAGACAAGTTGAAGGCAACCCTTCCAAAAGCTTTTCCAGTGAAACCCAGCACGGCATAGGGGATCGAGAATCCGGAATTGGCTACATTGTCCTGATTGTAGGCTTTGTCCAATCCCTCATCATCGTAATAGTGGAAATTTGCACTTGTTTGTACCAACAAATAAGGCTTGAATACAAAATCCCCCTTCTTTGTTTCAATGGTGAATCCTTCTCTTCCTGCCAATGAAACCACACCATTCTCCGTATCTTCTTCGTGTTGTGCCATAGCCACCAGAGGCAGGGCCGACAACAAAACGATCAATATAAAATTCTTCATAACTTAGCTATTATTACTTTATTCTACTTTAAAGTGAATTTAAAAATGCAACCAGTGCGTCACGGTCTTCTTTACTCATCTTCCTGAAGAGGTTCTTTGACGCTTCTCCCTCTCCGCCATGCCACATAATGGCTTCCACCAAATTGCGGGCGCGCCCATCATGCAAGAAATAAGTATGTCCGTTCACCTTCTCCTGCAAGCCTATTCCCCAGAGAGGAGTGGTGCGCCATTCGTTTCCACGAGCCAGTCCGCTGACATAGTTATCATTCAAGCCAACGTCCATAATTTCAGACCCCATATCGTGCAATAGAAAATCAGAATATGGATGAATAGTCTGGCTACCCAACCATGGCAACTGTGTTCCATTCAGCAAAACCGTGCCGCGTGATTTCGTATGAAGTGTAGTGACATGGCAAAGGTGACACTTGGCTTTATAAAAATTCTGTTCTCCCTTTACTACTTGCTCATCATTTACATGACGTCGTGCCGGGACACCAAGGCTCTGCATATAAAGATCTACATCCTCCATATCTTCGGTACTAATATCCAACTGAGCATAAGAAAGTCCCATCATGCTACCCTGGTTTACTTGCGCCTGTCCCTCACAGATTTCCTCCGGATAGCGACTGTTGGTTACACCCATATCGCTGGAGAAACCCAATTCCACCGTCAGGTCAGCATGTTGCGCCTTGTTACCCGACAAGCCCAGGCTTCTCACGCCTCGCTCCATGATGTAGTTGCAACGCCCACTGATGCCATATTCCGGATAATTACTTTTGGCAGCCAATGCCTCGATCTCTGTCGGGTCAAGCGCCATCATTTGTCCCATCCCTACATGTCGCAACGGAATACGTACCGTGCAGAACATATCTTCCGGCTTAATACTGTCAGCATACCACTCGGATATGGAATAGGAAGGTTTGCACAATTCATATTCTTCGCCATCCGGGAAGCTGAAAGTCTCGTACGAATACTCCACAGCAAGTTTTCCTTCCGCCTTTACGCCGTAAATGGCCTGGTCGTGCAATACACGCCCGTAGTCCTGAAAGAATGCACCATTCTTCCGGCTAATATAAACCAACATAGAAGAGAAGCCATAACTTCCCGAACCTCCCTCACTCCACAATGTCGGTTTTGTGCGGCCGGCATTACGGTGACAACTGCCACAAGAGTAGCCCGCATAGACAGGACCAAGACCTCCTCCCGTTCCATTGCCACTGGTACGCATATCATCATAAAGTTTATCACCTAAATTAAATCGATTGTTATACGAACCGGATATCCAACTGGCAGGTGAATCATAAGCCTTGGACGAATTCATAAAAATAGTTGATGTACCGGCCGAAAGAGCATACCCATCAGGAATTTCAATGTCCAGCACATCAATGCCATCTTCATCACAAGCTGCAAATGCCAATAAGCAAAAAAGAGAAAGTGAATATTTTATCAAATAATTCTTCATTATCAGCTATATCTTAAAACAATATATTCAAACATGCCAAAGAAGTAAAAGGGGAATTGCTGTAATTCCACTTTTACTTCCCTATTTATAGAGAGAATAATATCTCTTATTTCACAGTGCGCGCTTTGCCGTCTTTAAAAAGCAGGAACTCCAGAGTATGGAAACCACGTACATTCTGTGCAGATTCTACTTTAGCGTCATCATCTCCTTCTGTCCATTCCAGATTGCTCCAGTTCTGGGAGTTCAGAATTTGTACAATAGCATTCTGATCCAAAGGCCAGCTATCCATGTTAGGGTCAAGTCCCATACTGTCTACCGGACCAAACAAGAAGGCCTCACTCTCTTCCCATGGCTCACGTGCCGTAATCCATGCGGTACAAGCTGCTTCAAAATTAGCGTTGGTAGGATTATTGGCAAGAGTTACAATGGCATTATACAGGGCGTCATTCTTTTCTTTCAGATTTTTATAAGTAGGCAATACCACTACATCTACATAGTTCTGCACGATTGGCTCGAGCACGGCATCCGTATTAATACTGTTATTATCTCTGATGTATGGTTTCAGTTCATTGTCCAGAACTGTCTCCAATGCTTCACACGCATCCATGGCAACCACTGTTTCACTGCTGTTAATATTGTTACGGAAAGGTTGGTCAATATCCTGAATAGCAGTTGCCGCTGCATTGATAGCGGCAATCACTTTCGTATTCAATGCTGCATTGTTATCGGCTATCAATTTGGAAATAGAATTGCTGCTCACTGTCCCTGTTGTAGAACCATAGTAAGCATTGCGGATAGAATAGATATTATTCGTATAGTCGTCACGTGAGTGCCAGCTATACCAGGATTCTACCGCATACAAAGCCTCCTTCGTATTACCTGCCACATACTTGCTGTACGGGTCACCTATTTTAGTTTCACCCACTTCGTTGGCAATCTCTACACAGCCGTCGATAATCTGCTCTATGCAGTTCCATGCGCTGGTATAATCGGAAATGCTATGTGCTTTAAAAGAAGAGGCATAACTTGCTCCACCATTATAACTTGTATTCCAGGCATCATAAAGACTGGTTGCATCCGTTCTTAATAAAGCTGCAACATTTCTCATGTAGTTGTGCCAACTGTCTGCGTTCTCCGCAGTGTAGTCAATGTCTTCCGGTGCTACCACATCATCATCATCACTGTCACAAGCAGTCATCGTAAATGACAGCCCTAATACCAAAGCTGCCACATAAAAAAAGTTCTTTTTCATTTGCATAATAATAATTGATTTATGTTCTCTTATTTCTTAACGAACCAACCGATAGAAGCGATACCGATAGAAAATTCGTTTTCACTGTTATACTTGCCTGTTCCAAACACCTTGCCTGTTCCGATCTGGCGTGTAGAGTAGTCGGCCTTCACCACTAAATTTGGCAAAGCATACCAATTCAAACCGGCTGTCCACATACTTACCTGGCAACGTTTTTCCATAATCTGACCGGTTTCTCCTTTTTCCTGCGGGTTATAGTATTCATAACGGGCAAAAGGATAAATCACCGGAACCTTCTTATTATTCTTAAAGAAAGCACTTATGTTCAATCCCGCCTCTGCCGCATAGCTCACCGCATTCTTGGCCACCGGCACCACCCGGCTATATTGAGATTTGTTGGAGAGCTTGATATTCACCTGACTCACTCCGGTAGAGTTTCCCAGATTTCCATATACCACATTACCACGGGCTATCACATATTTATTGCGGTACTGCGCATCTGCCGTAAAGATTCTCAGCGGAATTTTGCCTACCGAAGAATAGGTGTCCGGCTTATCGGAGTTGCTACCCGCATCCGCACAATAATAGAACGACGCACCTACACGCAAGCCCGGAACTCCTTTATAATCCAAACGAGCCACATAAGCGGGTGAAGTGAGATTATCTTCTTCAAAAATTCCTTGTTTGCCACTGGCAACCCATGTATTACGGTCGAATCCATTCGGATTCAACCCTGCAACAATCATTGCCTGATAATCGAAACTGGCATATCCCTTTCCGAACGAACCGAAAAGTTCAAGGCCATTCTCATGCCAGGTAGAAGGTAGAATTGTAGTTTCACCTTCCGGTCTTGAGGTTCCAAAGAAGTTTATAGGCTCATGATGAGAGTTTGTCAGACCTACGGGTACAATAAGATGCCCGGCACGTACATTGAAAGCCGGAGTTATCAGACGGGTAATGTGAAACTGCTCAATGGCAACCTCCCCCCCTTTTTCTATTTCGGTTTCATATTCGCCGTTTTCGGAATTCTCCAATTCATAAGCCGTACCTACGCCACCGGCCTCAAACTCAATTTCCGCACCAAGTATCCACTTAGAATTGAACTTGTAGTCAAAAGCCAGCACAAAACGGGGAATGGAAATTGTATTCCGGTTTTTCTTGGGATTACCTTCACTATGACCATAGAAGCGGTTGTTGCCATAATCTTTGAAATTGGCAACCATCTCTCCGTAACCGCCAAAACGGAATTTCTTGTAGCCGTCGTCCTCAGTAGGTACCTTCTTATTCTCTTCCGTAGAAGTCACCTCATCAGGCTCACCAGCCTGTAAAGCATTGGCTGATAGCAAAAAGCATAAAACGAATAAGCCAGTTAATTTTCTCATTTTTTATCTTAATTTTGTTGGCGCAAAGTTAGAGGGAGTTAAAAGCTCGGGCAATACCCAAATGTGAGTATTGTACCATTAAAAATAATAACATATAGGTATTTAAATGAACACTATTTCCTTTTGTTCTTTTTTACAAAGAAGTAATTAACCAAAAAGACAATAGCGAATATTACAGCAATCCAGACCAAACTGATAAAAATCAGATAACGGTTGTAAACGTACTCGCCTTCCTCAGGAGTACGGCTAAAAACACAAGAGAGGCAGTTGCAAAGAGAATTATCCGCATTATGCGCGAAATAAGAATGAAGCAGAAAGGATATGCTACCTATAAAAAGAATAAGAATAGCCAGTATTCCCCATCTCTTACAATTGGAAGAGCGACTGACATTTTTTCCACGACGAGTTATTTTTACCATATAGTAGTTTAAATCATTAATAATGCGCGCAAAGTTGCATGCTTTCAGTGACCTTGGCAATACCCAATAATTGTGATTTTTATAAAAATATAACAAAAAACCATCATTAATGGGTATTTCAGGAAACGCGGATTCTCCCCTACTTTGCAGTTGGAAAATGAAAGCTTATGCAATACCCTAAAGATGACATACAAAAAGAAATTCTGAAAGCTGCCGAGAAGGTATTCCTCGAAAACGGCTTTCCGAAGGCTTCCATGCGTGAAATTGCGCAAGAAGCACAGGTAGGATTGAGCAATATCTATAACTATTTCAAAAGTAAGGATGATATTTTCTGTACGGTGGTACGGCCTGTGATCAGTGCATTCGAAAGAATGCTGCACGAACATCACGGTCGTTATGGAGCGGATATCATGGAAATGTATTCCACCGAATACCTACGATATGTGATAGAAGAGTACATGACATTGATACAAAAGCATCGCAAATTGTTGGTATTGCTATTTTTCCATGCACAGGGTTCTTCACTGGAAAACTTCAAGGAGAACTTCACCGAACGCTCCACATCACTTGTGAAAGAGTACTTCAGAGATATGAAAGAGAAACATCCGCAAATGAATATCAACGTAACCGACTTTTCCATCCACTTGCACACGGCATGGATGTTCACCATGTTTGAGGAATTAATCATGCACCGGGTCGGGATAGAAGATTTGGAACAGATAGTCACAGAATACATCACATTCGAAGTAACCGGTTGGAGAGAGCTTATGAAAATATAAGCTCTCTCTTTTTTTGAATGAATCTGAATATTGTTCGTTATTGAGCGTTGAGGTGAAGAGGGCTATTAGGTAAGGTTAACCAGGATGAGTATATGACTGAGTATATCATCATCCGTATTGATGATAGGCATCATTGGCATTGATGATAGGCATCATTGGCATTGATGGTAGGAATCATTGGCATTGATGGTAGGAATCATTGGCATTGATGGTAGGAATCATTGGCATTGATTGTATAGTCAGTATAGGAGTCATCACAGATTAACAGTAGGCACAGGCTATTACTCTTTATCCCTTAGCCCTGCAAAGAGTGAATGCCTGCCCCAAAAGAGAAAACTCACACTAAACAAAATTATAAATTATGAAAGAGAAACAGAAAAAGAAAAAAGGAATCGCCCGCCTGTTTGAGATTGCAGGCGAGCGGAAAGGCTTGCTGATCCTGGCCGGAGTTCTTTCGGCAGGCAGCGCTACGTGCATGCTGGTTCCCTACTGGTCGGTATACCGCGTATTGCAGGAATTGCTGCATCACGCCAGTGATTTAGGGAAAGTGGACAGCGGAGTACTGGTATATTGGGGGTGGTTCGCCTTCTTCGGACTGATTGGAGGACTATTGCTACTTTATGCGGCACTGATGGCCTCGCATGTAGCTGCTTTCCGTATCCTGTACGGATTGCGTATCAAGCTATCGGAACACATCGGACGCCTGTCGTTGGGATACCTGAACGGTACGTCTACCGGAAGTATCAAGAAGATTATGGAACAGAATGTAGAGAAGATAGAGAACTTCATTGCCCATACCATCCCCGACCTGGTGAATGTATTGGCTACGGTGACACTGATGTTCGTCATCTTCTTCTCCCTGAACGGCTGGATGGCTGCGGTCTGCCTATTCTGTATCGCATTGAGTATAGGATTACAGTTTGCCAACTTCTTCGGGAAAAAGGCACAGGAGTTTACTAAAATCTACTTTGATACACAGGAACGAATGAGCGCCTCAGCCGTACAATATGTACGCGGCATGCCGGTCGTGAAAATCTTCGGGCAGAGCGTCCGGTCGTTCCGCCGCTTCAATAGTGAGATTGAGGCGTATAAGGAATATGCACTGAAAGTATGCGATACATACGAACCCGGTATGGTGGTCTTCACCATATTGCTGAACTCGCTCATTACATTTATCCTGCCGATAGGCCTGCTATTACTGAGTCATGAGCCACAAAATCTGGCATTAGCCGCTGTCTATCTATTCTTCATTATCATGGGCCCCGGAGTAGCCTCGCCTATTTATAAACTGATGTTCCTCGGGTCGGGCACACGGGAAATAGACGAGGGCGTGGAACGTATTGACCGTATCTTCTCCGAGCCGCCCGTACCGGAAGCGCAAACGCCGCAAGTACCCGCCGGGTATGATATCGAATTCCGCAAGGTTAGTTTCGCTTATGAGAATAAAGCGGAGACCACCCGTACCGAAGCCCTGCGCGACATCACCTTCACAGCACACCAAGGTGAAATTACGGCACTCGTAGGCCCCTCGGGTTCGGGGAAGTCTACGGTTGCCAATCTGATTCCCCGTTTCTGGGATGTAACGGAAGGTGAAATACGGATCGGAGGAGTCGACATCAAAGATATTCCCACTGAAAAGTTGATGGACATTGTTTCCTTTGTTTTCCAGGATAGCTTTCTTTTCTTTGATACCCTCTATGAGAATATCCGGGTAGGAAACTCCAGTGCGGGACGCGAGGAAGTGATAGCTGCCGCAAAAGCCGCACAGTGCCATGAGTTTATAGAAAGCCTTCCGCAAGGTTACGAAACCCGCATCGGAGATGAGGGCGTCTACCTTTCCGGTGGCGAGTCGCAACGTGTCTGTGTGGCAAGGGCCATCCTGAAGAACGCCCCTATCCTGGTGCTGGACGAGGCCACCGCCTTTGCCGACCCTGAAAATGAATATAAGATGCAGCAGGCTTTGCAACATCTGATCCAGAATAAGACGGTTATCATCATTGCACACCGTCTCTCGTCCATCATTTCGGCACAGCAAATCATCGTACTGAACGAAGGAAAGCTCGCGCAGCATGGGCGGCACGAGGTATTGAGTAAAACGGAAGGATTATATAAGAATATGTGGGACGCTTATACGGACGCGTTCCACTGGGAACTAAACAGTAAGAAGGAGGTAAAAGAATGAATGCAATAGAAAATATTACGATAGGGCACACCGAACGCCTTCGCAAACCTGTGGGCTACACGATGCTTGCCAACCTGGTAAATATTGTCCCGTTCTGCCTGTCCATCGAAGCGATCAACGTGATATTCCGTGCTTTCGATGGTAGCGGAATGCCACTGGACACTCAACGGCTCTGGACTATTTTTATCCTGCTTGTAGTGTATGTACTCGTCATGGCGTTGGCCGAAAGGGCTTCCTACCGCGCCAATTTCCGGGGGGCCTATGAAATGAGTGCCGCAGGACGTGTCAGCCTGGCAGAGCATTTGCGGAAACTCTCATTGGGGTTCCTGTCACGCCGCGATCCGGGTGATCTTTCGTCCATGCTGATAACGGACTTCACGATGGCGGAAACCGGTATTTCGCACCATCTGCCCCAATTGATGGGTGCGCTGGTGATGCCTGTACTCGCTTTCGCGGGATTGCTGTGGATAGACTGGCGAATGGCCGTTGCCATGTTTATAGCCCTTCCGCTTGCTGTGGGAATATTACTGGGCAGCACTTACCTGCAATACAAACTGAGCGGCAAACAGATTGCTGCCAAAATCAATGCAGGCAATCGCCTGGAAGAGTACTTGCAGGGAATACGGGTAATGAAAGCATATAATCTGCTGGGCGACAAGTTTGTCCGTCTGAAGAATGCCTTTGCCGAACTGCGTCGTGCCTGTATCCGCCAGGAAGCATTGCTCGGTCCGTTCATACTGCTTTCTGTAACGCTGATACGGGCAGGTCTGACGTTGATGATACTTTGTGGAACGTACTTATTGATAGGAGGAGATTTATCCTTGCTCACGTTCGTTATGTTCCTCGTTGTCGGTTCCCGCGTCTTCGATCCGCTGACTTCGGCACTGACCAACTTTGCAGAATTCCGATATTTCTCCATTGCCGGAGGGCGTATCCTGACGCTGATGAACGAACCGGAAATGCAAGGAAGTAAAGAAGCCCCGGAAAGCGGTGATATCACTTTCTATCACGTATCATTCGGCTATCAGAAAAAACAGGTGCTACATGATGTATCGGTAACACTACGTAAGAATACACTCACCGCTCTGGTAGGTCCTTCGGGCAGTGGAAAAAGCACCATGCTGAAATTATGCGCACGTTTTTACGATCCGCAACAGGGGCAGGTTTTATTTAATGGAGTAGATATGAAAACCCTGGAACCGGAATCATTGATGAGTCATATCTCAATGGTATTCCAGGATGTGTATCTGTTTCAGGATACCATTCGCAACAATATCCGTTTCGGCAAAACCGACGCCGCGGACGAAGAAATAGAAGCGGCGGCCCGCAAAGCATGTTGCCACGATTTTATCATGCGATTGCCCAAAGGTTATGATACGCAGGTCGGTGAAGGCGGTTGTACCTTGTCCGGTGGAGAGAAGCAGCGCATTTCCATCGCACGTGCTATATTGAAAGAAGCTCCCGTAGTGCTTCTGGATGAAGCAACGGCTTCACTCGATCCGGAAAATGAAGTGGAAGTACAGCGTGCCATCAATACACTGATTACAGGACGTACGGTAATCGTGATTGCCCATCGCCTGAAGACGATCAAGAATGCAGATAACATCATAGTATTGGAGGAAGGACGCATTGCTGAACAAGGTAAGCATCAGGAACTACTCGATAATAAGGGGCTATACGCCAAGCTATGGAATATACAGGAAAAGACATTGGGGTGGAAGTTGTAAATTTCAAAGACCACTCAAGAAAATCCTACTAAAATAATAATTCGCCCCTACAAATTAATCACGATATGATTAACTTGTAGGGGCGGGAATTATCCATCCGAATATACTTCAGAATTTATTAATCATTTATGATAATTGGAACATCTTCAAGTCATCTTCCACATCACTGATGGTACCTATCTGAAAAGTATCTACCAAGACTTTTGCCACATTGGGCGACAGGAAGGCAGGTAGCGTAGGTCCTAAATGGATTTTCTTCACACCCAGACTCAACAGAGCCAGCAGTACGATAACAGCTTTCTGCTCGTACCAGGCAATGTTATACACAATCGGGAGTTCGTTGATATCATTCAGTTCGAACACTTCTTTCAGCTTCATTGCAATGACTGCCAGTGAATAGCTGTCGTTGCACTGTCCTGCATCCAGTACACGTGGAATGCCGTTGATATCTCCCAGAGGCAACTTATTGTAACGATACTTGGCACAACCTGCTGTCAGGATGACTGTATCTTTAGGCAGCGCTTTGGCGAATTCGGTATAATAATCACGGCTCTTCATACGCCCGTCGCAACCTGCCATAACCACAAAGCGACGAATAGCACCGCTCTTCACGGCATCTACCACTTTATCTGCCAGTTGCAACACCTGATTATGGGCAAAACCACCGATGATTTCTCCATGTTCTATTTCCGTAGGCGGCTGGCATTGCTTGGCTATCTCGATAATTTCGGAGAAGTCTTTTCTGCCTTCGGCATCTGCCTGAATGTACTTGCAGCCGGGATATCCGGTGGAATTTGTTGTAAACATACGTTCTTTATATTCAGCATTTGCCAACGGGGGGACGATACAGTTTGTTGTAAACAGGATAGGCCCATTGAAGGTGGTGAACTCTTCACGCTGCTTCCACCAGGCATTTCCATAGTTGCCTACGAAGTGGGAATACTTCTTGAAAGCAGGATAATAGTGAGCAGGAAGCATTTCGCTATGTGTGTACACGTCGACTCCCGTACCTTCGGTTTGCTTCAATAGTTCTTCCATATCTTTCAGGTCGTGGCCGCTTATCAGGATACCCGGACGCTTCCCTACTCCGATATTTACTTTTGTCATTTCCGGATTTCCATAGCGTTCGGTATTCGCTTTATCCAGTAAAGCCATAGTCTTCACACCGTATTCTCCGGTCTGGAGCACCATCTTCACCCACTCGCCTGCCGGAAGTGATTTTGTGGCAGTGGCAGCCAAAGCATGTTGCATAAAAGTATGGATAGAAGCATCGTCATATCCCAAACGCATGGCATGTTCCAGATATGCCGCCATACCTTTCAGACCATAGGTCATCAATTCTTTCAGGGAACGCAGGTCTATGTCGGGGTCACGCAACACACCCACGCTTTCCGCCTTGGAAGCATACTCATCACGTCCGCCCTGCCATTGCAATTCGTCGATTTCAGGCAAGGAAATACCTTTTTCTTTGGCTTCTTCTATTAAACGGTTACGCAATGCCATACCTTTATCCACCCTGTTCAGAATGCTTTCATCATCGAAGTTGGCATTTGTAATGGTACAGAATAAGGCATCCACAACAAAACGGTTCACTTCGGCAGCTACAGAATGTCCGGCGTTACGGAATTCATCGGTAACGACTGATATTCCACGTACCACGAACATCAGCAAATCCATTGCCTTTGCTGTATGACTTTCTTTTCCACACACACCTTTCAGGATACAACCGGTGCCTTTCATTGTCTCCTGGCACTGGTAACAAAACATTTTAGCTTCCATCATCTTATTCTTTTTATTTAGTTATGAATCAGCTACGAGCTACAAGCTACAAGTGCCTTTCGGAACATAGCGCA
>NZ_CAJLKP010000069.1 GCF_905207245.1 uncultured Bacteroides sp.
CCTATATCACCAATGTGGACGCCGGACACGGACTGATCAAGGTCGGCTCCAGCCTCGTGCCGTTTGCCAACAAATTCCCTAAGCATACAAAGCTCTATAAGCTGATGACTACTAAACCGGGCGAGGGTGCATAACCCTCGCCTTTGGCTGAAAGAAAGGAATCTCAATGAAAAAGACAATCTGTTTTATTCTGATTGGGGTGTTTGCGGCCATCCTCGGCGCAAGCACCTTTTTCCTTGTCCGCCATTACAGGCAGGCGAATAAGCAAGCCGAGCTTTATAACGAGCTGGCTTCCGTCGTCGAGGCTGCTACGCAGCCGGACGCAGAAACCAAACCTGCGGAAACTATTCCGTATTCCGAGGATAAGACCATTCTGCCGGAGCTCGCCGAGCTGTATCAGCAGAACGGCGATTTGGTGGGCTGGATCAGCATTGCAGATACCAACATCAAATATCCCGTGATGCAGTCGGTGAATGAGCCGAATTTCTATCTAAAGCACGGCTTTGATATGTATTCAGTGTTATGGCAACATTTGAATGTCCCAGTATCTCACTCAATGTTTTAATATCAACTTCAGCTTCTACGCATCGAGTGGCAAATGTGTGCCTTAGTGCATGATAGTTGATTTTGGGAATGCTATTATCTTCAAGAATACGCTGAAATCGATATTCAAGTGTTCTTGGCCTGACAAACGTATCTGTGGTAGATATTGTGTATTCTGATACACTGTGCCGTTTAACACTGAGAAGTATTTCAAATATATTTGAAGGTATCGGAATATCTCTAAGCGATGTTTTGGTTTTTGGAACATCTCGAATCAATTCGGTTTTTATAATATTGTTATTGCCTGCACGAGAGGAAACTCTCGCAATAGTTGCCCGAACATGAAGAATCGCATTTGCGAAATCTATATCATCCCACTTGAGTGCACACACTTCTCCAAGCCGCAATCCCATTTGTAATGACAAGTAGATTCCCAATGCAGTTTCATCCATGTTCGTTAAGAGAATAGATTCGAGTTTCTTTTGATCTGATATGCTCAGAATTTTCAGCACCTTTTTTTGAACCGACGGTGTATACACCTTCATTTGAATTGGAGGACATAGGTTTTCTTCTTCCGAAAAGTTTATCACGGCATTTAGAACCAACATAATACTCCGAACGTAAGAGGAAGAAAGTCCTCCGTTTCCATCTAAACGTCCTGCTTGAACTTTGCGGTTCATGAAATCGCTAATTACAGTTGAGTTAAGCTTAGACAGTCTCATGTCCTGAAGTTCTGGCTTTATGTGCCTGTTAATCAGGTTTTCATATCTCATAATAGTAGCGCCTTTGTGCCGAAACTTATTCGCTTCCAGCCATAAGTCAGCAGCAACTCCAAACGTTATGCTACTCTCTGAAGGTTCGCTTTTTGGATTGTTCTTCAAACAATTCCATAATTTTTCTTTAACCTCGGTATAGGTTTTAGCGTAGACGGATTTATAGCATGTTTTTCCATTTGCATCTATGCCGCATTTGTACCGTGCCTCCCATCGCCCATCTTTTCTTTTGTGTATATGTTCGCCTCTTCTGGGCATAATAGCAGCTCCTTCCTGTGCCTCTGATTGACCACAATCTGACACCAATCAATTATAAATCATCCTATTGCTTGCTTGAATTCAGGTGCAAAATTGATAAATATTACTGCTAAATTAGTGTCGGAAGCTGTCATCTGATTGACATACCGTAGGAATCGTGTTATAATGCTATAAAATAGGTGGATTATAAGCGTTAAGAAGTATTTGTTCTACGCAATCAACTTGAGATCGGCTTATTTTTTTGAATGCGAATCAAACGAACGCTTGATTGAAGCAACATTGCAAATGTCAAACCGGTTAACACTTGAGATGGGTGAATAAATGGAAAATAATGAGCGTAGGAAAGAAATATTAAATACCTGCCTTGACACTTTTATTAGTAAAGGATTATCGGAAACAACAGTGCGGGATTTGAGCACTGCATTAAAGCTACAATCTGGTGGCATTTATTATTGGTTTAAAGATAAAGACGAAGCTGTGGTAGCATGCGCTGAAGAAGCGGCATTAAGACTTGAAAATTCGCTGATTTTCCCTGCTCTGGATGATATTCGCGATCCAGATCGGCTTATGAAGCAACTTAAAATCAGAGCAGATAAAATGCGCCCGACGATGAAGTTCTTCGCCAGCGTGTGTGCGTTGGCAAAATATGAAGAAAGAATGCAGCCAGTGTTGGATCGTCTGGCGGAACGTTATGAACGCTATGCACAGCGCTTTTCTGAAGAGTTGCGTTGCGATTTTAATGAGGTCGCACCATATGTGTATTTCGCTATTACAACCATTACGGACTATATGATTTTTGGAGAGGCAAAATATATATTTCCGCAAATTGAATTAATTAAGACTGCGCTGAAAGGCTTTCTACGGGAAGGCACCGAATAAAAAATGCAGAGGAGGTACCTCCTGTGATTAGGTATAAAGAAAAGGCAAAGGATTGCCAATTACTTGTCAGAGTGAAGTTGCCATTTGGAAAAGCGGTAAATGGCAACGAGTTAAATCTGTTTGCACAAAAATGCATTAGGGGGTTTCTGAAGCCAAAGCTAATTAAGAATAATACAATTGAGTACACAGGGCCAATCGCAGTATCGCTGTTTGAGCGACTTGAAAAACCGATCAGCAAGTATGACTTTTTCTTCCTGATAGAGCAAATCATTGATGCAACACAAAAACTTCAGCGAAATGCTTTCCCTTGGAATAAGGTTGTGTGGGATCTTCGCCATGCATACATAAACGAAACGACAAAAGAAGTTCAACTGCTTTATTTGCCCTTGGAAGAAATATCTGGTTCGGCAGATATTTCAGGATTTATTGAAAATATCATATATTCAGCAAAACCAGTCGACGAGCGAGACACTGGATTTGTCTCAAGGTTTGTTTATTTCTTTAAAGGCTTGCCGCATTATGATCCGACAAAAATTGAGGCATATATTGCGCATGAGGATAGAAGCATTGTCAACACGATAAAACGACACACTACCGGTGGCAGTGGATTTATGACGGATAAACGCAAGGATTACTACGATCACTATGAGCAGCGAAATAATGATGATGAGGCCACAGGACTTCTTCCGCAGTCGGACGAAGAAGATACAGCACTCCTCCAGGAAGATAACGAAGCAACGGGTCTTCTTATTGATGAGGGCGATGAAGCAACTGGATTGTTGAATGATGACGAAGCAACCGGCCTGCTTGAGGATGACGAAGCGACGGGGCTCTTGGTTGAAGAGCAAGTGCATTATCCAACGCTTTACCGTATATTGACGAACGAACGCATTTGTGTAAATAAACCTGTGTTTCGGTTAGGGAACGAACGCAGTTATGTGGATTATTTTGTCACGAACAACAACGCGGTAAGTCGTGGTCATGCTGATATTATTACCAGAGGCAATCGGTATTTTGTCCGTGATTTGAACTCTAAGAATAAGACCTACATCAACGGACAGGCAATTCCACCTCAATGTGAGTGCGAACTTTTGGACGGCAGTCGTTTGACACTGGGGAATGAAGAGTTCATTTTCAATATATAAGCAGCAATCTAGGCCAAAGGAGATATGGTAATGCGATTTACAGCAACTGCGGATACCGATATTGGTATTTCAAAGAATACAAATCAAGACAGCGTCCTTGTAAAACATGCATCCTATGACGGTGGCGAAGTGTTGCTGGCAGTTATTTGCGATGGGATGGGTGGGCTGTCAAAAGGAGAATTGGCCAGTGCGACAGTCGTGCAGGCTTTTTCAAGGTGGTTTGACGAGGAACTTCCGTATGAATTAGCGGATGTGAATCTTGAAGTCATCGGCGGAAAGTGGTCGTTGATGTTAAAAGATCTGAATGTACGCATCCTTGAAGCAACAAGGAACCATTGCCGGAGTGGCGAAGCAATGGGAACAACTTTTACTGGAATTCTCTTCGTAAATGACCATTATATTATTGCACATGTCGGTGATACCCGTGCATATCAGATAACGTCTGAAATTCAGCAGCTCACAACAGACCAGACCTTTGTTGCACGAGAAGTTAGCCGCGGAACGATGACTATTGAGCAAGCGCTACGGGATAAACGCAGAAATATGCTGTTGCAGTGCATTGGTGCATCCGAAGTTGTTGATCCTCAGATCCTGACGGGCAAAGCAAGCAAAGGCGCATATATGCTTTGTTCTGATGGTTTTCGCCATGAGATTACCGAGCGGGAAATATACGAATCGTTAAATCCTGTTAATCTGATCAATAAAAAAGCAATGCACAGCAACGTGAAATACCTGATTGAACAGGTCAAGAGCCGCCAGGAGAAGGATAATATCTCCGTGGTTCTGATTAAAGCAGAATAAGAGGTGGCAGATATGACTCGTGTTGGAACGGTAATTGAGGGAAAATATGAAATACTGAAGGAAATCGGTCGGGGCGGTATGTCCGTTGTATACCTTGCGAATGATACACATCTTAACCGAAACTGGGCAGTCAAGGAGGTCCGCAAGAAAGGCAACGGCAAAAATGACGAGATTGTTGTAAATAGTTTGTTGGCAGAGGCCAATATGGTAAAGCGGCTGGATCATCCTGCGCTGCCGAGAATTGTCGACATTATTGATAACGGGACAACCATCTACATTGTTATGGATTTCATCGAAGGAGAATCCTTAGATAAAATTCTGAATGAGTATGGTGCGCAGCCCGAAGATAAGGTAATCGAATGGGCCATGCAGATTTGTGATGTGTTTTCGTATCTGCACTCTCAAAAGCCGCCGATCATCTATCGGGATATGAAACCAGCAAACCTAATGCTCAAACCGAACGGTAATATCAGCATCATTGATTTCGGCATCGCCCGTGAATATAAGGAACAGAATCTGGCGGATACCACTGTTCTGGGCACCAAAGGATATGCACCCCCTGAACAGTATAGCGGGCAAACCGATCCACGCTCCGATATTTTCGCACTTGGCATGACTATGCACCATTTGCTCACGGGGGTTGATCCAAGGAATGGAGAGCCTTACGCTCCGGTGCGTCAGTGGAATCCCGAACTGTCTGAAGGTATTGAGGCCATTATCAACAAATGCGTAGAGCCGGCGGCAGAAAATCGCTACCAGAACTGTGCGGAGCTGCTGGTCGACTTGCAAGATCCCAGCAAGGTCACCAAAGGATGGCGAAGGAAACTGAAGCGACGGTTGTTTGCCTTCGTTGGCGTAGCTGGACTTGCTGTTGTAGCTGGTATTGCCGGGCTTGCGTTAAATTTTGCAGCGACACAGGTAAATAATCAGGACTATGATTTAAAAATTGCTTCCTCTGATCCGACTGGGTATTATGAGGCAATCAATATTTATCCGGCACGTACAGAGGCATACAACAAGCTGATTGACTACTATAAAAATTATGGCGCAGAGAACGACAGCATTGCCCGAATCGGTAACGAACTTGAAAAGCATGCTGATCAGCTTGATACAACATTGCCAGATGTTGCGCAGCTCTACTACGACACCGGAAAGCTGTATTTTGCTGACTATGATGGAGCGTTAAAAGCAAGAGCCGCCAACGCAAAAGGATATTTTGAGGTTGCATCTAATGGAACAGCCGATTTTGGAAAAAAGGATATTGCGTCTTGTTACTATTATATCTGCAAATTCATGACCAGCCAAAGCACGACCTCGGAACACGCACTGGATGATTATACGAAACTCTTCGAGGAGATTAATCAGGCTATGGCCATTGTTGAAAATGCTAATGATAGTGAGTCAAATTATGACAAAATCTCACTTTACTATGTTACGCTTCTGCTGATTAACGATCAATCAAAGTATATGGCAGGAGTAGGCTTCGACCAACAAGAGGCGTTGAATATGATGGAAGCGATTTACAAGAAAACCATAGCGATTACATCGACACTTCCATATGTCACGGAATTGCAGGATAAAATAAAAGGCGACTATGAGACATTTGTAACTACTGTAAATAATAACTACAACGAAGTTGCAAAACGTCAGAACGGAGGTAATTAAATGGCGGAAACACTGTCAATGCTGTCAATTATCTCTTTCATTATCGCCGGTATAGCATTTGTAGCAGCTGTTTTACTTTGGATACTCTTTAAAATTCCACGCATCATTGGTGACCTAAGTGGCCGTAATGCACGGAAAACTGTTGCAAAGGTGCGTTCCAGCAATGAAAAATCAGGTGACAAATCCTATCGCCCAAGTGGAGCGAATGCTGCAAGAGTAAAATTGACCAGTACTATGCCTCAAACGCAGCCAGAGCAACATACCGAAGAAATGCATCCGGGAAATGAAAGTATGCCGGAAACGGGCTTGCTTGCCGATAATAAGGCAGCGCTTCAAAATACAGCTGGTACGGAGTTGCTTTCCGATGAAGATGCCACAGGAACTTTGTTCGACACAGATGCTGCAACCCAACTTTCTGAAAAGCAGGCAGCCCCCGACCATCCTGTACAAAGGAAAACCTTACATATTCTTGAAGAAATCGTACTGATTCATACCGATGAGGTGATTGAATGAGTTGGGGACGATATGAATACTGTGGAAAAAGAATTCGGTGTTTGTTTTGGATTGCTGTTGGGCTATTTGCAATACACGCATCAAGCTATTTACTGATGCCGGTGGCAACAGAATTTGCTGAAAGCCGCGATTCCAATACACCATTGTTTGCTATTGGATGTATATTTTGGAGTTCTATTGTACTCGGTTATCTTCTGATTGCGTTAGCAAACACGGAAAGAAAAAACTTTATCAGGAAGCGGTTGAATGGGGACCTTTCTATGCAGTGCCACATTGGAGCGGTTACCTTCTTTTCAAATCTTCCTGCTACCATTGTTGATGCAGCTCTATTTGCCAGTGTGGTTGCGTTTGCGATTATTTATTGTGCCGGTTTTATAAACCGTTATATCACATATGTGGCATTGGCCATTGTAAGCTTCTCATTGAATACGCACGGCTTATTTAATGGGAGAATATATAAAATCACAAAATACAAACGATTGAGGAGAGACGAAAATCATGAGTAATGCAAAAAAGAGCATATCTCGCAGATTTATGGCAGCGTTATTGTCGTTTGTGTTGGTGTTGGGTCTCATACCCACATCAGCACTGACTGCTTATGCTGCCACACCAGAACATCCGAACGGGGTTACGGTTTCTGTTACCGATCAGGATGGAAAAGGAATTGCGGGAGCAACAGTTGAATACCATATCAACTCCACGGTAAACGGAGCTGATTATGCATCCGGAACAGCAACAACCGATGAAAACGGCTGCGCAGAGGTGCTGGCAGCAGACAAGTTCATCGCAGATGATCTCACACTGTCTGCAACGGCTGTTTTGGCTGATTATACTTATGCTGACGGCAGCGGCCGTATTGAAAATGCTGCAATTACCTCGGATGCGCAGGACTTCGCTATCCAACTTCGCAGCACAAAGATTCCGGGTGTGACCGTTACTGCAAACAGTGGATTGGTCTATCAGGAAGGAACTGCCCAGAGTCTGGTAACTGTAGCAGGTACGAAAGGTACGGATACTGTTACCTACAAAATCGATAACGATGTTGTCGTTACTCCTCAAAAAACAGATGCAGGTACATATGCAGTTGAAGTAATCGTTGCCAGAGAGGGATACTCTGATTTTGTGTTTTCCGAAAATGTTACGATTGCAAAGGCCCCAATTGCCGGTATTGATATTACAGAGGTAAATGCTTCTTACAACGAGAAGCCCCAGAACATTGTAACTCTGACTGGCAATTTCTTGCCGACCGATGAGGTGCACTGGTTTGTCAACGGCACAGACACTGGTTCTATGGATGTTCCGCAGAAAGACGCTGTCGGAGAATATACGGTCAGAGTCACCGTAGATCGGGGCAACAACTATGAGGTGTTCGACAAAACCGTAACTTCGAAGATTGTGCTCGGCAATATTAATCTCGATGGTCTCAAGATTACGGCCAACAAACTGACATACAATGGAGAGGAACAAGAAGCTGTTACTGTTGAAGGTCAGGGAAACTATACCTTGCAGTACCGTTTGTCCGAGACAGAATCTTGGAAAAAATACGATAAAGCTGCTGGAACGGTTCCAACGGTAAAAAACGCTGGAGATTATACCGTTTACATCAAGGCGGTTAAGGATAGTTACAATGACGAAGAATATCCTGAGTATCCGCTGAATGTTCACGTTGAGCGGGCAGAGCAGAGTATTGCTTTTTCAACAGCCGTTCCTACCACAGTTGAACTTTCTAACGATTCAAACAAGAACCGCTACGACTTCAGTGCTAACGGAACTAATTTGAGCGGCGAAGAGATTGAATATACTTTAATCGATGCTTCCGGGACTGATATTGCAGAGATTGGCGCAAGCAACGGAACATTAACTGTAAAACATGCAGGTATTGTAACGGTTAAAGCATTCCGTGCGGGCAACAAGAACTACAAAGATGCTGAAGTCTACAGCACCGTTGTAATCACTGCGCCGCAGAGCGGCTTGGTTTCTTTTGCTATGCAGACCGTGAATTACGTGCTTGATGAAAGCGGCGTTCCTTCGGAACAGCAGGTTACAAAAGTAAACGCAGACGATAACGGAGCAGTTACATATTCTATTGGTCAGACGAATATCGGCTTGTCTATAGATCCGAATAGCGGAAAAATCACAGTTACCAACTGGAACAAACTCGGCAGGGCTATGCGCAAGACAGGAAGTGTTTCCGTCATTGTTACCGCACAAAAGGCTGCCGGGGCTATGACGGCGAAAGAATGGATCAGAAATGGCAAGACTTGGGCTTCGCAGGATTTCACTTGCGAGGTATACCCTGCGACCACGACTTCTTATAAACTTGTAATTACATATGAGGCAGCACCAGACTTTGATGCTGTTTGTAACATTACATCTTCCGACCCCAAAACGGGGTGGTATAACAGCAAGCACCCCGCTACGGTAACGCCGAAAGACGGCGAGAAATACAGCATTGCAGTTGATGATCCGATCGGTTTTGCTGACAAGCAGACCGTCACAGAACAGGGCGAAGATTTACATTACGTTTATCTGAAGGATAAGACGACCAGAAAAATATGCGCTGGAATTGAGCTGAAGATTAAAATTGACACCGTTGCCCCAAATACTGACGACATGACCATTTCCTATTCGGGGTCCATTGTTGATAAGATTCTATCGACGATTACCTTTGGCTATTATAATCCCGATGTTACCGTTACCTTTACCGCAGAAGATGAGACTTCTGGGCTCGCCTATCTGGATTGGAAGTATACAAAAGAGGCCAATGCCAGTGACGTAAATCTTGCTGAGGAAAGCGGGCACCTAACCTTTGATGAAAATGGACAGGCGGAGCTTATATTGACCGCTTCTGAAGTGAAGCAGTATCGCGGTAATATTTCCTTCACCGTGACGGACAAGGCCGGAAATACCAGCGACACAAAGACAGATGATGGACATGTGATTGTCATTGACACGATTACGCCCAATTGCAGTGTGTCTTATGATGACCCGCTGAATATCCATGATGGGAAGAAGTATTTCGACGGAAGTATTGAGCTGAACTTTACTGTCACAGAAGCGAACTTCTACGAAGAAGATTTCAAGGCATTTGTTGCTAAAAACGGCGAATCCAAAGCAGCCGTTCCCTTGAGCTGGAAAAAGAGCACTGAGGAAAAAGATACTTATATTGGAACGTATATGCTCAGCGGCGATGGCGACTATGTGGTGTCTGCTGAATACAAAGACAGATCCAATAATGAGATGGCAAAGTATCAGTCTGATGTGCTGGTAATTGATACGATTAATCCTGTAATTGGTTTTGCGTATGACGAGGCAAAGCAGGAAACGACAATTACAGTCACGGAACACAATTTTGACGCGGCTGATATTGCTGCGACTGTAACAAGTAAGGATGTAAACGGAAACAAGGTATCTGCCAATGATCTGAATGTTGAATTGCATCAGGCCGATAAGTGGGAGCATGATGGAGATACGCATACATTCAAGACCACGAATTATGTAAGCGGTCTCTATACGATTACGATTGATTACTCGGACTTGTCAAAGCGAACGGCGACATATACGACGAACGAATTCATTGTAGACCACGGTGCTCCGTCAGCGCCGGAAATCAGTTATAGCAAATCGCTTTTGGACACTGTACTCGGTGGAATTACATTCGGGTTTTACAATCCGGATGTAACCGTAACGTTTACATCCTATGACGCATTTGCGGGTGTAGACTATTTTACTTGGTCTTATGAGAAGCAGGCAGATGCCAGCAGCACAAATGTTGCCAGATACAATGAGACTAAGCTTTTTGCCCAGCAGGATAGCAGTGATAAATCCAAATATACTGCGGTAGTCACTCTCCCGCTTAATGAAGCTGAGCAGCTTCGCGGCAGTATTGCGGCAACAGCAACCGATAAGTACGGCAATGTCAGTGCAAAAACAACTGACTCCGGTAAAGTGATTGTTGTAGACACAATTTCTCCCGCCATGGCCGTGGAATACAGCGAGGCAAGTAATCAGGTTGGAACCACGCTTTACTACGGAAACGATAAGAGCGGGAAGGCCGAGATCACTTTTAAGGTAACAGAGGCGAACTTCTTCGCAGAAGATGTGGTTGTCAAAGTTTCGAAAAATGGGGCGACAGCTTATGCTGTTACTCCGGCCTGGACTGATGTAGACGCAGATACGCATATTGGAAGTTATACGATTTCCGGTGACGGTCATTATATTGTTTCCGTCGAGTATAAGGATCGTTCCAACAATGAAATGACGACGTATCAGTCCGACATGATTACGATCGACACGATTAAGCCGCAGGTAAATGTTACTTATCAGAATACAGCCAAGATTGCAACGTTGAAAGATGGCGAAGGAGCTGAAAGAGACTATTTTAGCAAAACGCAGACGGCAGTAGTCACGATCAATGAGCATAACTTTGATTCCAATGATGTCAAGTTCAACATCGTTGGCAAGGATGTTGCCGGTAATATGCGCAATATCAGTGACTTGATCTCCATGTCTTCCTGGAGAACGAATGGCGATGTTCACAGCATTACTATCGCATATTCGGGTGATGCCAATTATACCTTTGATGTGGACTACAGCGATCTTGCGAAGAATGCCGCTGAAGATTATGCCGCAGATCACTTTACCGTAGACACGGTAGCACCTCGAATCACAGGCGTTTCTTACAGCTCGAGCGTGCTTGAGACAGTACTCTCTAGCGTGAGCTTTGGCTTTTACAACGCAAAGATGACGGTCACCGTTACTGCTGAAGATGATACGGCTGGCGTCCATCAGTTTAATTACAGCTACCTGACTGCTGCGGGGGTAAGTTCTGTCAATGCGCAGCTTTTGGATCAAGTAATAGGCGAAGCAGGTATCAAGTATTCAGACGGTGGCAGAACGGCTACCATGACATTTGAGATTCCTAAGATGGCACTCGGCAGCGACAACCAGTTTAATGGAACCGTGAAGTTTGATGCGACAGACCGTTCTGATAATAAGGTGGAACAATCGGAAAACAAGCGCATCGTTGTCGATAATATTGCCCCTACAGCTACTGTTTCCTATAATGAGCCAGTCAATACGCAAAATGGTATTTCCTACTATGATGGAAACATCAATGGAACGATTACCATCAATGAGGCTAACTTCTACGCAGAGGATGTTTCTGTTATGGTTTCCCGTGACGGCGGTCCTGCACAGACATTGGCCACCTCTTGGTCGGACAGCAGTGTTGATACACATATCGGCTCCTTTACCCTCGCAGACGATGCGGACTACATTGTCACAATCAATTATCGAGATAAGTCGGGCAATACAATGACAGAGTATCAGTCAAGCCAGATGACGATTGATACGAAGATTGAAGAACCTACTTACTCGATTAACGGTGTAGCTAAGTCTGGCGATGATGGTGGAGCCTATAAGGATGAAGCAAATATCAGCTTCAACTTTGAAGATCAGAACTTTGATACGCAGACTGTAAAGCTTGTGCGTACCCGTTTTAACGAAACTAAGGACGTCACAGCAGATTTTGTGAAAGTTGGACTCAACGAAAAGGGCGGTTCCGGTTCTTTTGATATTGCGAAGAAAGTAGATAACGATGGCATCTATGTACTGACTGTCACAATGACAGACAAAGCTGGCCATTCCACGGAATCCCATATCAAGTTTACCATTAACCGTTACGGTTCTGTCTACGAGTATAGTGATTATCTGACCTCCCTGATTAAGGATGGCGGTCAGTACATTGCCAAGAATGGCGATGCTGCAATCACAGATGACCTTGTGATTACAGAATACAATGCAGATAGAATCGTTAAGGGGTCTCTGAAGATTGTAATTACGCGTGACGGTGAAACAATCGACACGAAGTTTACTGCCAGCCCTGAGGCTTCCGACAACACTGCAATTGGGTCCTCCGGTTGGTATCAGTATGTGTACACCATCAGCAAGGAAAACTTCACAGAAGACGGCGTTTACAACATTACAATCACATCTGAGGATGCGACTGGAAATACTTCAACAAGTGTGCCGGATAACTCCGTCGCTGCAAACGGTGAAAAGATTCTCGATGTAATGACTTTTACGGTGGATACTACAGCACCTGAGATTCGGAACATTGTTGGCTTGGATAAGAAAATCGTTAATGCCCAGGAGCAGGATGTCAAGTACACGATTGTTGATGTCGGCGGGTTGCAGCAGATCGAGGTAATCGTGAACGGTCAGACTGCCGATACGATCACTGATTTTGGCGACGATCTGAATAGCTATGCCGGTACATTTACGCTGAGTGAAAGCAATGAAGCACAGACGGTTCAGCTAAAGGTTACCGACCTTGCCGGTAATGTTACAGATACTGCATCTGATGATTTTAATCCTGGTGAACGGTTCGTGTTCAACGATGTAATTACCGTTTCTACGAATTTCTTCGTTCGCTGGTATGCAAACGCTCCCCTGTTCTGGGGTTCTATCGGCGGTGCTGTGGTAGTAACCGCTGGAATTTGGCTTCTTATCGTTGCAAAGCGCAAAAAGAACGCTGAAGAGAAGTAATAATCATTAGCAAAAGGAAACCGCACTGCCCGTGCGTTAAGCACGGGCAGGCGGAACCCCTTTGCTAGAACTTGGACTACGAAAATTTTCGTGGTTCAACTTGTGGCAAAGGATTTCTCGTGGAAGGATTGAAGTGTATGAATGTCTTGGCCGAAAAAGGTAGATTAACAGAGATGGAATGCGGTACAAATTATGCGTGCATTCTGAATGATAATTCGTCCTTCCTCCCTACTGAATATAAGGTACTCCAGAGTCAGAAAGGCGGCTGCTTTGTTAAGTGTATGCGGATGTTGTACAACGGCAAAACAGAACTATACTATTTTTCCGGAGAACTGAAACCCCTTTCTACGGTGTTATTATCCATTGATGCAGAGCGCTTTTTGACGATTCTTTGCAATCTGTTTGCTGCAATTATCAGTGTTCAGAGCAATGGATTCTTAACTTGTAGAAATATTAACGCTGATTTTGAGAGAATTTATATCGATCCGAGTACATACAAAGTCAACCTGATCTATCTTCCGCTAAAAGAGCATCTCTTTGAAGATGACGCAGCGTTTGAAAATGAGGTTAGGACATCGCTTATCAAGCTGATTTCTGGTTTAAATGCATTATCTACTCCCAGAATGATGCAGGTCTTAGCAGATTTACAAAATGGCTCTTTGGGAGTGGAAGAACTTTATTCAAAATTAAGTGGCAAAATGATTGCCAATCAACATGACAATAATAGTGTAGAAAACAGAGAACCTTCCACTGCACCAACAAGATTAAAGCTGGTGGCGATGAATGCGCCTGTCAGGTTTGTAATTACAGTGGATAAAAACGCCTTCACGATCGGAAAAAAAGACTCCAATGATGCGGTAATCACGTTTAACAAGATGATCAGCAGAGTTCACTGTAAAGTCACCGGTAGTCGAGGCCAGTATTGGATTACTGATTTACAAAGCTCAAATGGAACCTATATTAATAATATGCGGTTACAACCCAATCAGCCGCATGAATTGAAATCTGGAGATATTGTGCGGATGGCGAATTCGGATTTTCAGACTGTAATTGATTGAAGGAGATGGCGGGATGTCGAAAGCACGCGTAATTATTGCTGACACAGATATAAACTACATCATTCCGTTACAGCTCAAATTTGCAGAGGAGTTCTTTGATGCAATTGATTTGGAAGTAATTTCTGATAGGAGCTATTTCGAAAAACTGTTCGCAGTTCCTCAGAAAGCCGATATTCTTATTGTATCAGAGGAGCTATATGATTCTTCCCTACAGCGCCATAATGTCAGCAATATCTTCTTGATGACGGAACAGTATGAGGAAGGCCAGACCGCTGAATTGAATGTAAATCGGATATTCAAGTATACCAGTATCAAAGAAATTTTTAGCGAAATCACCGGAAAAAGTGCTGGCGCACTGAAGGTTCAAACGGAGAGCCAGGAACCTAGAATTGTATTGGTTTATTCTGCCTGCGGAGGCACAGGGAAAACAACTGTGGCAATGGGCATAAGTGCATCACTTACGAAAAATTATAAACGCGTTCTATATATAAATGCAGCTCGATTGCAGGTCTTTCAGCATATGCTTGAGAATCCATCAGCAATTACCGCTGCGGATGTGTATACGAAGCTTTCTGCAAGCACTGACAGCATCTACGAAAATATTAAACATGTAATTCGTAAGGAACTATTTAGCTATCTTCCGCCTTTTAAAGCTGCATTGATGTCCTTGGGGCTACCCTACTCTGTTTTTGAGAGAATAATTATCTCTGCAAAGAAAAGTGGAGAGTATGATTTTATTGTAGTGGACGCTGATATTACATTTGACGAAGATAAAGCTACTCTGCTGAACATTGCAGACAAGGTTCTTATTGTTACAAAGCAAAATTTATCCTCCGTAATTGCAACAAATATTCTCGTTGCGAATATAAACGGAGCAAATACAGAAAAATACTCTTTTGTGTGTAACGACTTCGACAAAGAAAAGGACAACTCGCTGATTTCCCCAAATGTATCGGTAAAGTTTTCTATCGACGAGTATATTGAGCATTTCAGACATTATGACAAAATGAGTCCGGATGATTTCTCAAAAGAAAACAGTATTCAAAAGGCAGCGTTTTTGACCATATAAGGAGGAGCACAATGAATAAAGAAACAGCGATTATAATCTTTAATATTATTAAGAGAAATTTCACTGTGGATCTTGAGGTTCCGCTGGATATATCTGCTAATGATTTAGTAAACGCTCTAAATACCGCATATGATCTCGGCATTGATACTTCTAATATGAAAAACTGTTATCTGAAAATGGAAAATCCGATTTCCTTGCTCAAAGGTAACAAGTTATTGGCTGATTTTGGAATGCGCAACGGCAGTGTTATCAACTACACAGAATAGGAGGCGACAGAGATGAAAAGATATAAAGTTACTCTTTCAAGCAACACTGTTTATAAGGAAATAGAGCTCGCTTCCGATTTGCAGCAAGTGAAGGTGGGTACTGGCGTAGATTGTGATATTCGTCTGCGAAAAGAACTATTTTTTAGTCAGATTGAACTTACTTTTATAAAAAATAAGGATACTTGGACTGTCATCTGCTCAGATAATTTGTATATTACCATGGGCGACGTGCGCAAACTTGCAACAAAACAACTGAATCACGGAGATGTACTTGAAGTCAAATATCAGGACTCAGATAATCTGGTATTTGCAATGGAATTTCTGATCGATTTTGATGACGGTAAAAAATACGAGAGAATTATCGACGTTTCCGGGGCAACATCACTGACTATAGGTACATCGCCAAATTGCAATATTACAATAAGTGGCGAATATGCCAAAGATGATGCACTTGTTCTTACTAGAAAGTCCAATGGCTTTGTTGTCGATATTCAAAATACAACTTATGGTGTTTATATCAACGGTAAGAAGGCGAAGAACAAAGATATAATTAAAGATAGAGATTTTCTTTCCGTTTCCGATTATTTCTTCTACTTTAAGAACAATAAGATCTGGACTCAAATACGTAAAGATTTAGTTGTGAATACACTTAACTTCATTGATAGACCTGAGCAGAATTCATATCCTAAATTCAATCGTAATACAAGAGTTCAGACAATTGTAAATAAGGATGACATTGAGGTTTTAGACCCGCCCGCAAAGCCACAGAAACCAAAGAACAATTTATTAACTAGATTGCTACCCTCTATCGGTATGCTTCTTGTGTCAGGTATTACAGCATTCTTTGGCGGTGCAATGATCATTATGTCGGCGGTTTCCGGTGTAATGGCAATTGTAACTTCTGTTATCACTTTGCAACAAAGTAAAAAGGATTACAAAAAAGGTACTGAGGAACGTATAGAAAAATACAATGCGTATGTTGCAAAAAAGAGAATGGAAATTGAACAGCTAAGAGCTGAGGAAAAAGAGATACTCGATAGAATATATATTTCTCAGACTGAAGAAACTAGCCGATTAGGAGAGTTTTCGCCAAGCTTATTTGATAGAACAACTGCTGACGCAGATTTCCTACGTGTGAAACTTGGTGATGGCTCGATAGAGGCTAATCGCAAAATTAAGTATAAGAAGCAGGAACGCCTTGAGGTTGAAGATGAACTACAACTTATTCCCGAACAAATTAGCGATGAATTTAAGTACGTGCATGCTGCTCCAGTTGTATGTGATTTTAAGTCAGTTAATGCAGTAGGTGTTGTTGGTAATGAAGACTACAGATTTAATATTCTTAAAAATCTTGTAATTGATATTGCCGCAAGGCAGTACTTCTCAGATGTGAAAATGGTGTTTGTAGCGGAAGAGAAAGATGCAGATAGAGTTTCTTGGCTTCGTATGTTACCGCATACATATGATGAAGACGCGAAATTAAGGACAGTGATTACAGATAATGAGAGCAAAAACATTGTCTTTGAGTATTTATATAAGGAATTGACATTTAGAGAGCAGCGAAAGAAGCATGAAAACAATATTGTTGTATTTTTCTATGATGAATACGGATTCAAAAACCATCCGATTTCAAAGTTTGTTGAGAAAGCAAAGGATTTGGGCGTTACCTTTGTTTTCTTCGGCGAAAAAGAAGCAGATATTCCGTTGGGTTGCGGATACATCATTGAGGCTAAAGCTGAAAGAGCTGTTTTGATTTCTACAACTGATAGCAGTAAAACTGTTGAATTCACATACCCTATCCTTCAGGATGCAGATGCCAAGCGGATTGTAAACCTGTTGGCTCCAGTCTACAGTGAAGAAATCTCTCTCGAGGGTACATTAACCAAGAGTATTTCAATGTTTGAAATGTTGAATATTCTTGCCGTGGATGATTTGAACCTTGAAGAACGGTGGAACAAATCCCAAGTGTTTAGATCTATGGCGGCACCTATTGGTGTCACTACCAATGGCTTGATTTCTCTGGATTTACATGATAAGGCACATGGTCCTCACGGTCTTGTTGCCGGTACTACTGGTTCTGGTAAGTCCGAGATCCTACAGACATACATTTTATCTATGGCCACCCTCTTCCACCCATATGAAGTTGGTTTTGTAATCATCGACTTTAAGGGCGGTGGAATGGTAAATCAGTTTAAGGATTTGCCGCATCTTCTCGGTGCAATAACGAACATTGATGGCAAAGAAATTGATCGTTCGCTGAAATCTATTAAAGCTGAACTTCAAAAGAGACAAAGACTTTTTGCAGAAGCAGAGGTTAATCACATTGACAAGTACATAAGAAAGTTTAAAGCAAGAGAAGTTAACACTCCGTTGCCTCACCTTATCCTTATTGTTGATGAGTTCGCTGAATTAAAGGCAGAGCAGCCTGAATTTATGAAAGAGCTAATCTCTGCTGCACGTATTGGACGTAGTTTGGGTGTGCACCTTATCCTTGCTACTCAAAAACCGTCTGGTCAGGTTAATGAACAGATCTGGAGTAACTCGAGATTTAAGCTTTGCTTGAAAGTCCAAGGTCAAGAGGATAGTAACGAGGTCTTAAAGTCTCCGCTGGCTGCAGAAATCAAAGAGCCTGGCCGCGCTTATATGCAGGTAGGAAATAATGAAGTGTTTGAACTTCTACAATCAGCTTACAGTGGTGCTCCAGAGAAAATGGATGATACATCTATCAAAGAGTTCTCGATTTATAGTTTGTCTTCTTGTGGCAAAAGGACACCAGTATATACTCAAAAAAGAAAGAAAGCAGAAGGCTTAAACACCACTCAGTTGGATGCAATTGTTGATTATGTAGCATCCTATTGTAGTAGCAAGGGTATTGAGAGATTATCTAGCATCTGTCTACCGCCTCTTGAAGATTATCTTACTGTTCCTAATAATCTTGGGAATTATGCCTTGGATTCCATTCCGTTGGGGATTTATGATGATCCGGATTCTCAGTATCAGGGGGTAGCACACTTTAACCTTTGCGATGATAACACAATGATTATTGGTGCATCTCAAACCGGTAAGACCAATCTGATCCAGAGCATAATCAGACTTGTTACAAGTAGATATTCACCAAAGGATGCTGTTTTTTACATAGCTGACTTTGGTGCTATGTATCTAAAAAACTTTGAGTCACTTCATCATGTTGGTGGCGTCGTGACAATTTCAGAAGGTGAAAAGTTTAAAAACCTTTTCAAATTATTAACCGAAGAGGTTCAGTATAGAAAAGCAAGATTTTTGGACTGTGGCTTAAGCTCTTATGCTGCTTATCGCGAAGCAGGATATACTGATTTGCCGCATATCTTCCTTATTATTGATAATTTTAGTGCATTCAAAGAGGTTTATGCAGATGCATATGAAGACCAATTTGTATATCTTACTCGTGAAGGCATTTCCTGCGGTATTTCTATTATTGTAACTAACGCATCAACAAATGGTCTTGGCTACAGATATATGTCCAACTTTGCCTGCCGTCTTTCTTTCAGATGTAATGACGCCGGCGAATATATGAATATCTTCGATCGTTGCAGAATGCAGCCGAAAGATGTTCCAGGACGTATGCTATGCAAACTCAGTAAAGAACTTTACGAAATGCAATCGTTCATCGCATTTGAGGGAGAGAAAGAGTTGGATCGCTCTAATGCTGCAAAGAAATTTGTTGATGAGATTAATGCACTATATCCGAATGAATTGGCTAGGAAGATTCCTAACATTCCTGAAGTTCTTACACTTGACTATATTGACAATAACTATAACTTCAAGGCAGCTGGATATCAGTATCCAATAGCGCTTGATTATGCAAATGTTGATGTCGTTGCTTTAGATCTCAAGGCATGGAACGAATTCTGCATCATCGGCAAGGATTCTGGAAAGAAGCTTGCAGTCACTAACAGCATAATGGATGCAATTCACCATAATGTACTGAGCAAACCTGTTGAATTGTACATTATTGATGGCGTTGAAAGGCAACTCAAGGCGAAGGCTAATTTGGGTTATGTTGAAAAGTACACCATTGATTACAGTGAGATCGGAAGTATTTTTGATAGTATAATGCCTGAACTGGAAAAACGTCATCAATTACTGATGGATGGAGAACTTGATCAACTCACCAAATGTGCTCAGATCATCATCCTTATTAACAATAAGGATGCCGTTGAATATATGTCCTCTACTAAAGAAATTCTTGAAATTTACACCAGAATGGTCAAACAATTCAAGGCTCTTGGCGTTGCATTTATCTTCTCAGATATTGAAGATACTGCGGTTAGCTACAGTGGGCCGGAGTTGCTTAAGAGATTCAAGGATTCCAAGAAGGCAATTATAACAAGCAATCTGCAAGAATTTAAGTTCTGCGATCTGCCGTCTTCAGCTGTTCGTAACAATAAGACGGTTAACGTAGGAGATGTATTCTTGCTGGATGGATCTGATGTTACAAGAATAAAATTAGCAGAGGAGGTACGCAAATGAGTACTACTGACACAAGGGTGTCTGGCGAAGAATTTAGTCTAGACACATCAAATTTTGCCTCTGTCATTAGTAAGGCGGATAGCTTGGCTGACAAAATGGGTGAGCTAAAAAACGACCTGGATAATCTGAAAAATAACCTTATGTTCACTTGGGCAGGAAAGGGTCGTAACACTTTTGAAAAGAAGTACAGGCTGTTGAGTCAGCAGTTTGGTGACCTAAAAGAAGATTTACGTGAAATTGCCGAAGGCCTTAAGAGCATGGAACAGGAATACATCCAGGCTGATACGGATCTTGCAAAGGCCCTTGATGGCAAAGATAGTAGATATTAAGGAGGTGCGTTTGGGATGACTGTGGAGCAACTTAAAGCTCAACGAAAAACAAAAAAAACCGCCCTTAATACTTATGCAAAACGTCGAAATGCAATCAGAGATATAATTAAAAAAATCGATGATAAGCTGGACGATGATATAAGAGATGTGAACAAGCAGATATCCAATTGCATCTCAGAATTGCAACAAGGGTTAAAGGGAACAAGCAGGGTTACTTCTATTTGTAACGCTATGGAGGATGTTAAAGAAAAAGGAACCGGCTCGGATTCAAAAATATCATCATGTAGGGGTTACTTGTCCAGCGAAGTTAGTAGATGCCAAGGCAGAATTAACACGTTGGATTCTGAAATCAGGTCACTTGAGATTCAAATAAGAGATCAAGGTGGAACAATCTATTTCTGGGAGTGAGTTTATGAGCGAGATTTATATTCATTATGGAAATCTTGAAGATTCCGTAAAAAAATCCCAGAAAGTTCGAGGTGAGATAACCGGATATGTAGAGGAAATCAAAAAGCGAATAACTACCCCTATATCCGGACTTTCTGGTAGCGATTCAGCGGGCTATGCATCAACAGCATCGAGCCTCGCCTGGAACAAAATTACTTCTTTAAACAACAAGGCGAATCGTTTTTCTGCATATGAAGGCACTATTAACACTTTGATTTCGACTGCGAAATCTGAGGATAAATATGTATCGAACCAAATTGAAACAATTGCAGGTATGTATGTTGAAAAACGCAAATGGTATCAAAAGGCTGGAGATTGGATCTACAATACATTCTGTGTCGATCTTGCCAACAAATGGGACTGGACTAGAGATTTTTCTGATGCGGCTAAGTGGGTTGGAAACAAAATCGAAAATGCCTTTGAACCTATTGCTGACTGGTTTAAATACGGTGACGGTAAGTATGTCTGGAATATTATTACATCAGTTGTTGGAACCGTAGCTGCAATTGGTGGTGCAATAGCTGCAATTTGTGCAATACCATTTACTGGCGGTGCAACGATTCCCATTGTAATCGGCTGTATTGGTGCAGCAGCTGCAACTATAGGTGCTGTTATAACAACGGTCAACTCAGTCACAAGCGTTGTTCAAAATTCGAAGGCAATTTCAAAAAGTGGAAACTTGTTTGATGAAAATGATGGTGATCCAAGTGCAGCACGTTATTATGGAAGCCAGACCAAATTGAGCGAATACTTTAACAAAAATGATATGGGCGACAAAGAAGCTAACGAAAAATTCGAGAAGGCAGGCAAAACGGTTGATACAGTAAAGGTTGTAGCCGACGTCACTTCATTCGTCTGCAGCATCGCAAGTCTAGGTAACGTAAAAGACTACCGTTTGAAGAATGGTAATGCCAATATCAACACTCGCTATAATGGCGACAAGTGGTATAAGGGCTACAGCTTTACATACGATAATATTAAGCGGAATATTATGCATGATATGGGATACAAAATATCCTCCGGCAAACTGGATGCTGGTGACGCATTTAATCTTGACAAGAGCATCTTCGCAAAGAGTTATACTGTAAAGAAGAAATTCACTTTGCGTTGGGATACCGGTAGTTGGTCAGTTAATGAAAAGCTTGTAAAGGTGTTCCGAGGAGTAAAAGTATTTAAAAATGTCACAGACATCAACGAAAGTGTCGGCACTCTTCATGACTATTTCCAATATCGTGATACTGCACCAACTTCGAAAGATACTGCAGAAGCGATTGAGGCAACGACGGGCTTGTTTGGAAATATGGATTTCTTTGCACCTTTCGATGATTACGGAACAAAAACAGGAAAAACAATCTCTGACATTATCGAGCTGTTTGCAAATTAGGAGGTGCTATATGGAACTTTCTGTTAATACAAAGAAGAAGGCATCTTTGCAAAAAGCTATTGCACGAAATAAAAAAAGTGTTCGTGTTATTATGGCAATTTCAAGGATTTTGTTGTTTGTGGGTATTATTGGTGGCGGATGCTATGCGATTTTGAATTGCTTGATGCCTGATCTGAGCATGGTATGTGTTAATGGTGTAGCACAAAAGGATATTAGCTGGATTATTATCTCAACTTCGTTTATTGTTGCTCCTTGTTTGATCTTTTCTGTTTGTCTTAAAGCCTTAGCAAATAATATTGCAAGTAGTAATAATTCAGCAAGAGTTGATGAAAGCCTGCTGATTGTGGACAATAAAATCCGATATTCGTTTAGAATCAAGCATCAAAGTGCATCAAGCGAAAGAAGGGTCATCACTATTGATTTTTCTGATATAAGCTCGCTACGATTTGACGAGGTTACAGGAATGCTTGATTTTACGGGAGATATTCTTAGTGAGTATTTCGATGATTACAAAAATAAGAAACCGGTTAACACAGTAAAACTCGGAAAATTTATGATTTGTGATTACTTTACGCCAAGCCTAAGGGACACCCTGCAGGGTAATAGCGTTAAGGTGAATCATTAGGAGGCAACTATGGACAGAGAAAGATTTAACGACCATATTAGCCAAGGCATTGCACTCATGACTGAACAAAAATACGAGTCCGCGAAAAGAGAATTTGAAGCAGCAATACAAATTGATGTCAAATCCTATGATGCGTACATACATTTGGGTAATGCATGTGCTAATTTGGGCCAGTTTGATGATGCGCTGGCTGCATTTAAAAATGCTCTCGTTGTTGAGAGCAATTCAGGAGAAGCATTATATTCTATTGCTAATATTCATTTGCTTAAAGATGAGAGATTGAAGGCGGTTGAATATTATAACAAGGCAGAAGAAGCCGGATTCAAGAAAGCAGAACTTTATCAGATCCTTGCAGGTATTTTCTTCGATGCTAATGATGTAGCGCAGGCATTACGGAATATTTCTCGTGCAATCGCGGCTGAACCGTTTGATGGTGAGCTTCGTCTTTTCAAAGCAAGAATCTATTTGGCTGATAATAAATATGACGAGGCGCTGGATACTCTTGATGAGATGCAAAAAGTCCTTCCGGACGCTTTTGAAGCATATGATTTGAGAGCACAGATTTATTCTGGAATCGGTAAGTATGAGGAAGCATTAAATGTGAGTGAGTTGGGCTGTCATCGTTTTCCTGAAGATGCAAATCTTGCTTTGACAAAACTTAAGGTTTTGGTGGAAATGAGTAAAGACCAGGAAGCAGCAGATCTTATTGAAAAGATGAAGAATGGCGGTCAGTTCGATAAGGTAATGAAGGAAGCGGTTATCCAAGAATCTATTCTCTTCTTGAGAAAACAGGATACCGAAACCACATTATCAATTCTTCAAAAGGCAAATACAGCCCTTGGTGGAGATGCGGATATTGTGTACCTGATTATGGATATCTACGGAAAAAGCGAAAATTACGAAAAAACCATGGAAACAGCAAATTTACTGATCGGCATGAATCCTGGTGAGTATTATGAAAGCACAGCACGTTATTTCCATGCCCATTCTCTTGATAAAATGGGAAAGGATGCCGAAGCAAAGGCAGAATATCGTAAACTTACCTCGCTCTTGAGAAAAGCAACGATTAATAATCCGTCTTTTTATGAGGGCTACATCTACCGTTTGCTTAGCCATACTCGTTTGGGCGAATTTGATAAAGCTCTTGAGTTGGCTGACTATGTGGAGAATTTGTATCCGGATAGAGCAGATGCTCATGCATTTAGGTATTTCATTTATAAGGAACAGGGAGACAGTGCAAAGGCAGAAGAATCAAAGAATGCTGCATTGAAAATTAACCCTGATATGAGTCTGTGAGGTGATTGAATGGCATGGGGAGATCCTACATCCTTGAAATTTGATGTTTCAGAAATTTCAAAGATGAGAACACAAATTCAAAACACATCAAAAGATTTGGCAAGTTTCAAGACTACGTTGCTTCAAGAAGTTGAGAACTTAAAAAACAACTGGAAAACTCCAGCTGGAAAGAAATTCACTGAAGAAGTTGACACCGATTGGGCAAAGCAAGTAGATAAATATATTACAATTATTGATGCTGTTGGCGAACTGCTTGAAGTGGCAGAAAAGAGCTACAGAGAAGTAGAAGAAGAAGTAAGAAAGGTTTCATTTTAATTGGTGCAAAGCCGAAAGGTTTTACATAAAAATATCATTAGAAAGGATGACACACACAATGGCAACACGCGTAGAAAGAGCTGGTATCGAGGCATGTATCTCTAAGGTTAACCAGGCAATTGAGGATCTCAATGCTGCTGCAAAGCAGGTTAACGACTCCATGAATGAACTGCCTAACTACTGGGAAGGCGCTGCTTATGATAAGGCGCGTTCAGTCTATGAAGATCAGTATCAGGGCCTTCTCACCAATACTGTACCGAAGGCTGTTGAGGACTTCAGAGACTACATCAACCAGTGCAAAGACAAGATCATTGAGTTGGATCAGCAGCTTGCTGGCAACTAACATCTGGATTGCAACAACGGGGTACCAGCATACTTAAGATGTTGGTACCCTTAGTTGTAATTATGGTTCGAAGGAGTTTTTGTATGGAGATAATCGGAAAGATTGCTGTCAAAAGAAATAAAAAGGAAATCGCGAAGAAGACATGGCTTACAATTGGGCTGGTTGCGTTTGCTCTTACAATGATATGTGAAGTGCTCTTGGGCAACTTTGCTTTTTTGGCTCTAATTGTTCCTTGCCTATATTTGCTCAATCTAAGAAATAAAATGGGCAAAAGTATTCTATATAAGGATGTGGTTATTCGCATTGATAGATATGATGGCGAAAATGTAGTTGAAATATTAAACTGTGAATATCGTGATAGGGTACTGTATTCTGCTCGATTTAGTCTACAGGAAAATAGTGAAATTTGTGTATCCTATTTCGTTTCAGATGAACGAATTTCTATTGCTTGCATTGCAAGAAAAGTACTATTTTTGGGAAACACAATTATTCCTATCTTTGAACATCAGCCTTATGCTATTCAGTTTTATGTATCCGCAGATGACGTTAAAAAAATTGTTGAAAAACTACAATGTACCCTTGTTGTAAAGAGGTAAAATAATACTGATAAAAATAGTCGGAAATTATATCACGAAAGTTGATTTTAATAATGTGGAGGCTAATCATTTAGCTCTGTAAGCAATAATCGGAAAAACTGTAACATAATCATTCTTAATCCACTATTTTCAGATTTTGTTTCATGTGGTATATGCGTAAGCGTCAAATTTTGCTAACTTCCTTCATAGATAGCCTTTTGTCTTAATTTGAAGTATCCTGATATATTCTTCGTAGTAAACGACCAGCGGAATCGGATAGATACCAGAAAGAACATCTGTGAGTATCGATATTTTATTTTCTGGTATTTTCGAAAAGCGGTGCATCGTCTGCATAAACCCCGGTCGAAAGTCGTTTATATTGGCGTTCAGGCGTTCGGCTACGCTTTGCAAGCATAACTCTGCATCGTTTTCAAAGGGATACTGTGAGAACTGTTGGAGCATCTTCCTCAGTTGCTCTGTCCCTGCTTCGCTGTCATACAGACTCAGTTTGATGATGAAGTCTGTCACATCGAATGCTTCATCCCAATCATAGGCGAAAACGCCCTTTGACGGAGAATACGCAAACTGCGGGGTATCCGAAATCCGGCAGAACATAGCATATAGAGCCATACTGTCCAGATATTGTTGGAGCAATACCGGAGACGCCTTTACCTTGTCATAATCGACCGGCGAAAAATCCTCGATCCATTCGATGCCCACGATAAATGGGTGCATCGGGAACAACCGTCTGGTTTCACCGGCCTTGCTCATAAGATAAGCTCTCGGCGTAAACACACCACACAGGTCGGCAAACCTGCTAACCATAAACGCATTGCAGGCTGACTGTATGTTTTCGTGCTTGATAAGCAGCTTTGGCCTGCCTGCTTTTTTCGGTGTGGCAATATATTTACATATTCCGCCGAAACCTTCGTGCTGCAATATTCGATAATCATAATCGGTAGTATTGAGAGTATAAGTTTCCATATAGGTTCTCCAGTGCCTCAAATACTTATTTCTTGATACGCTTTTGAATATCCTCAATAGACGGTAGCTGCTTGCTCAAATTCTCCGGCAGGCTGCTTGTAATCTTGTATTCGCTGACGCCGATGGGCTTGGACATATCCTTCAAAGCGTATTCGGCAACGAGGTCGTTCTTGCTCTTACAAAGCAGCAGTCCGATAGAGGGGTTATCCTCCGGGTGCTTGATGATGCCGTCTACCGCAGACAGATAGAAATTGAGTTGTCCTGCGTACTCCGGCTTAAACTCACCGGTTTTTAGCTCAATCACCACATAGCAGCGCAGATTTAGGTTGTAAAACAGAAGATCAATATAGAAATCATCGCCTCCGACATTCAGATGATACTGATTGCCGAGAAATGCAAAGCCGGTACCAAGCTCTAGAAGCAGCTTAGTGACATCTTTGACCAAAGCGTTTTCTATGTCACGTTCGAGCATATCTTCGCTGAATGGGATAAAATCAAAGATGTACGGGTCTTTCATCGTCTGCACCGCCAACTCGCTCTGTGGCGAAGCAAGGCGGTGTTCAAAGTTTGATACTTTCCCAGCAACGACCTGTCTCTCGTATAGCCTACTTTCAATCTGATGTATCAGGACATTCCTTGACCAGCCATTTTCAATCGTTTTGCTAAGATACCAGTTCCGAATTGTATTGTCCGAAAATTTATCCAGAAGAACCGTAGTATGACCCCATGGAATTTGTGCAACAGCCTGTTGCACAAATTTTTCATCAGGATATGTCGCTGCAAGCTTTGCCATGTATTTCAGGTTGCGTGCAGAATAGCCTGTGACATTTGGAAAGGACATATGGATGTCGGCAGCAAGATTCTCAATGAATTTACTGCCCCATGTCTTATGCTCGTTGATAACCTGCCCAATATGGTAATAGAGCATAATTAGTTCCTGATTTACATGGAGCGTTGCCTTGTACTGTGCCTCACGGATTTCGCCCTTAATATTTTCTACGATTTTAATGTAGTCGTTGTTGTTCATCAACATTGTGGAGTCCTCCGCTCTCTTATTTTAAAAATCGGTTTTGATATTCTTGACGCCGCAGTCGATAGCCTTGAGAGATCAGGGTATCCCCTTTGAGTGCAACAAGGTTGATGTCCGAGCATAGCGTCCGGGCAATCTGTTGCGTGTCATATCCTCTTTCGGCCAGTTCAAGGAAATCCTCATCCGGCAAGGAAATCTGAGCAGCGAACAGGTTGGCTTCATACTCCATCCGATTGTCCCGCATATTGAATATCTCAAATTCCTTGAAACCACCAGCCTTCGTAGCTTCATCTCTATGCAATGAGTCGTGCCCAATCTCGTGCAATAGGACAATGTTCTCCATAACAGGATGCAGATCATTTTTAAGGAAGATGAAACGATTCCGCATCATCACCTTGTAGGCTCCTCGCTGTTCCTTGAAAGGGTAATATCTTACCTCTATTCCTAAATCCCGTGCTATTCGAAGAGGATCACGAGTCCCGCACTGAGCCACAATGGAGTTTGCTTTTTGTACGATTTCCGAAGTGCTTACATACATCGGCTCCACCCCTTTTTGTTCTTCCTGAGTATCATTCTATCACGGAATGTGTCCCTTAATCGGGACTCAATCGGCATTTTCTTTAGAACGATACTTTTTCGGGGTGTATTTCTGATTCTTTTTCTTGGCGATCCAATAGGCTTCCTGAATAGCCTGCATCATCACATCCATATCTTCCTGAGCCATCTCGCCACCGGCAAAAAGGCCGGTTACTTCCTCGGTGAGCTGCTGCGCCTGCTTTGCGCCTCTGGAACCGTACTGCGCTGCCGCTTGCGTCACAAACAAATCAGCAGACCCCATAAGCTCTCCGACAGGAACTTCAAGTGCTGCGGCCAGCTTTTCTGCCGCATCGTAACGGGGACGGGAAACACCTCCCTCATACTTTTGAATCATACGAGTAGAGATTCCGGAATGCTCTGCGAGCTGCGCCTGTGTCAGTCCTTTACTTTCCCGGAAATGCTTGAGCCTTTCACTGAATTTCATATCCATACCCCTTCTGATGATTTTTGATATTTTCTCGAACACGAACTTTTATTCGCTGCTCTCTGTTGACACGAATATCAGTTCGTGTTATACTTTATCCACGACACGAATCCGAGTTCGTAGTATTATAATACACCGCGAATTAAAGTTCGTCAAGCGTTTCGTAGAAATTTCTGCGTTGGAAGTAAAAAAAAGGAACTTGATGAGGTGATGAGATGACAAATGATAATTGGACACCGATCTCGATGTATTGCTCCAATTGCGGGCAATTACAGTATGGTTTTCGGAATGAGGAAGGCAAGATCAAATATGAATGTCCCAAGTGCGGGACAGTAGCTGTTCGAGTGCAAAAAGGACGCAGGCACGATAAGATTGACCTTTATGCCCCAGCGGATCAAGTCCGATACGGCTAATACCAAAAAACTGAATACGGCAAAACGACGAAATGGTTGAGATGAAATAGGCTACGTAATTCCATCTTCAGGTCACTTGCTTTGAACACTTCGGTTGGTTAAACCAAACTTGCATATGCAGACATGAGAGGCCACCGACAAGACAGTAAGCCACAGGCTTAGTCTGTAGGGCCGGTGGCTTCTTTTTTTCGGCAAGAACAACCGAACACAAGGGCTTCCGGCAGAGAAATCTCTGAAAGGAAGCCCTTTTTATGTTATACGGCTGGCTCTGCTACATCGCTCAATACCCGTGATCTCCGAATTTTTGACTTTCACCCAAATTCAAAAATTCAAAGGAGATCACATAATGATCAAATTACAAAGAGCTGTTTGGAGATGAATTTATTGACTACAACCTTGTATTCTGTAATCCCAACGGCAGACCAATGGAAGGTTCTGTAATCAACCGTGGGCTATCAAAACTGATTAAAGGCAACGACTTGCCTCCTGTGGTCTTTCACAGTCTTAGACACTCCAGTATCACCTATAAGCTGAAACTCAACGGCGGCGATATGAAGTCCGTTCAGGGCGACTCCGGACACGCTCAGGTAAAGATGGTAGCCGATGTTTACTCTCACATCTTGGACGATGACAGACGACTAAACGCTCAAAGGTTTGAGGAGGCTTTCTACAAGCCGCAGACCAAGGAGCTTGAGCAGCAGGAACCAGTCGATATACCTTCAGCCTCCGATAGTAATCTGATTGCCCAGTTGCTTGCAAATCCGCAACTATGTGCGATGCTCAAAGATGCACTTCTGAAATCCGAAACATAAATACCAAGCGGTACGAGTTGAAGAATTCGTGCCGCTTATTTCTTTATGCCTATTGAAACGCAGAATAATGACGAGTATAATACCCATATCACTATCAGTAACAGCGAGTAAAGGTCGATATGATTATAGACCGGTTTTGACATCCTGTCGCCACCCGTCTTGAGTCCTCTCTGCTAATTTCACGCTAATTCTAGAGTCTAAAATGCCCGATAATTAGCGATAACACAGAGATACATTTGAATGGATATAGTTCTGAAAAGCCTTGAAAATAGGGACTTATCAGTAACAGTTAGACCCATTCTTGCAGCCCACGGGCTGAACTCCTAAGCGGTAGGCCACCAGTTAGAGTCTGGTCGGGGGTACCAGTGAGCCGCAGAACCGTCGAGTTTTGCGGCTCTTTGTCTATCAGGCCAACACCACAACGAGAAAGGAATCCGTTATGAAACATCCCCCCAAGCCGCCCCGTCATAACCTCCGGGACCTGGGTCCCATCATCCGCCGTCAGCCGGCTGTGTTTGCCGTATATCTGGTGCTGCGTCTTATCGTTATCGGCACCCTGGTGTCCTCCATCATCCGGCAGGAGTATGAAAGCGCGTTTATCTGCCTGCTGGTGCTGGTGCTGTTCATGCTGCCGTTTTTCATCCAGCAGAACTTCGGCATTGAGCTGCCCTCCACCCTGGAGATCATCATCCTGCTGTTCATCTTCGCGGCGGAAATTCTGGGTGAGCTGGGCTGCTATTTCATCACCTACCCCCACTGGGACTCCATGCTCCACACCACCACCGGCTTTCTCTGCGCCGCCACAGGCTTTGCTCTGATCGATATCCTCAACCGCAACAGCCGCATCAAATTCCAGCTGTCGCCGGTATATGTGGCCCTGGCCGCCTTCTGCTTTTCCATGACCGTGGGCGTTCTGTGGGAGTTTTTCGAGTTTGGCATGGACCGGGTGTTCCACATGGACATGCAGAAGGACACCATTGTCCACTCCGTCACCTCTGTGATGCTGGACCCCACCAACAGCAACATCCCCGTCACCATCGACGATATCACCTCCGTGGCCGTCAACGGCCGGGACCTGGGCTTCGACGGGTATCTGGACATTGGCCTGTACGACACCATGGCGGACCTATTCGTAAACTTCATCGGCGCCGTGGTGTTCAGCGCCATCGGATACTTTTATGTCAAGCACCGGGGCCGGGGAAAGATCGCACGGGCCTTTATCCCCACCATCGCCGGGGAGACTTCTCCGTCGCCGGAACCCCCGGAAGCGCCGGATGCTCCCCGGGAATAAACCGCATAGCAAAGTGGGAGGGGCAGAGCTCCCCCCAGCACAAAACCCCCTCCGCAGCAGCGGAAGGGGTTTTGTCATTATATTGCACTAAATACACATCATCTTGCGCTCACAGCATGGTCACCATGGGAATCACCATGGGGCTGCGCTTGGTATGCTTGAACAGATAGCTGCTGACGGCAGCGCGGACGGTCTTGCACACCTCGCCCTGGTCCTTCCGCCGCCGGGCAGACATGCCGTCCACGGCGTTCTCGGAGATGTCCCGCAGCTCCTGCAAAAGCTCCTCGGATTCCTTGACATATACAAAGCCCCGGGTGACGATCTCCGGCTGGCACAGCAGCCGATGGTCGTGGGAGGACATGGGCAGCACGATGACCACCATGCCGTCCTCGGCCAGGAGCTTCCGGTCGTTGAGGACCACGGCCCCCACATCGCCCACGCCGGAGCCGTCCACAAACACCTCTCCGGCGGGAACGGACGTCTCGCACTTCATGTGCTTGGTGGTCAGCTCGATAACGGAGCCGTTTTCAGCCACGCAGATGCTGTTGGGATCCATGCCCATGGACTCCGCCACCCGCTTGTGAATCTGCAGCATCCGCTGCTCGCCGTGCAGAGGGATGAAGAACCGGGGCTTGGTCAGGGCGTGGATGATCTTCAGCTCCTCCTGGCAGGCGTGGCCGGACACATGCAGCATGTCCGCCTTGTCATACACCACGTCGGCCCCCTTGCGGAACAGCTCGTTGATGACCCGGCCCACCGTCACCTCATTGCCGGGAATGGCGGAGGCGGAAATAATGACCTTGTCCTGGGGGCCGATGTCGATCTGCTTATGGGTGGAGAAGGCCATGCGGTACAGGGCGCTCATTTCCTCGCCCTGGCTGCCGGTGGTGATGATGACCTGCTGCTGGGGCGGCAGGCCCTTGATGCGGTTGATGTCCATCAGGGTGTTCTTGGGCACCTTCATATACCCCAGCTCCGTGGACACCTTCATGATGTTCTCCATGCTGCGGCCGGTGACGGCCACCTTCCGCCCGCAGGCGGCGGCGGCGTCGATGACCTGCTGGATGCGGTGGACATTGCTGGCGAAGGTGGTGACGATAATGCGCTTTTTGCACCCGGTGAACTGCCGGATAAACGTCTTGCCCACGGTGCGCTCGCTCATGGTATAGCCCGGGCGCTCCACGTTGGTGGAGTCCGCCAGCAGGGCCAGGACACCCTCCTTGCCCAGGGCACCGAACCGGGCCAGGTCGATGACCTCCCCGTCGATGGGAGTGGAGTCGATCTTGAAGTCTCCGGTGTGGACCACGGTGCCCATGCGGGTATGGATGGCGAAGGCCACGGAGTCGGCTATGGAATGGTTCACATGG
>NZ_CAJLKP010000070.1 GCF_905207245.1 uncultured Bacteroides sp.
CTCTCTCCCCACTTCACGGCTTCCGCCATGACACGCTTCACGTTGCAACGCTTCGCCATCTGATAGGCATGGAGCGTGTCACGGATGTTTTGTGGTTGCAGCACTTCGAGCGATAAGAGTTCTTCAGTAGGAACAGTAGCAAGCTGCTCATCCACTTCAGGAAGAAGCGCAGGCATACGGTGTCCCGACTGACTGGAAATCGTAATGCCGACACCGCCTTTGCAAATAACCTTGCCGACCTCTTCAAGCAACACCGCCGTGCCATATAAATCCACTTTCAATATTGTTTCAACGGATGCTTGACTGGGCGATACACCTGCGGCATTCACCAACATCGAGATTTCACCGTGCTTCTGTGCCTCTGCTATCAACCCCGATATAGAGGAACGTGAAGATAAATCCATCTCCATCGGCACTACATCAAATCCGGCATTGTTCATTGTCCGGGTGATGTCTTCCGCATTCTTCATACTTTTATCACTGAGGATAATTTTCTTTCCGGCTCCCATACGACGGGCTATTGCCATGCCTATCTGTCCGGCACCTGTCAGAATCATTACTTCCTTTTCCATTGTAAACTGTTTTATAAGTTAATATTTCTTCTTAATAAAGTCTTTTGCGCAATGCATAGAAACCGATGCAAGCCGATAATGCTAAAAACACTATACCCAAGCACAAGATGACGGAATAGCCGATATGGTCGGCCAAGAGCCCCCATCCGCCTGCGGTCAAAGCGCCACCACAAGCAAAGGCGATGGAGATGTTGGAATATATCTGTGCATAATTTCTGCTTCCGAAAACAGTTCTTACCAGCATCAGCGTTTGCACGGTTACTCCTGCATAAGCCCAGCCGAAAAGGAAACCGCCCGTGAGGGTCAGCCACAGTCCTGTAAAATGTCCGGTCAAGAGCAATATCAGTCCGGTAATGCCCAGCACGGCAGTCATCAAGACACCCAACCTGTTGTTATAGTCATTGACTGCTCCCAATGCTATTTTCCCAACTGTGGCTCCTATCATTACAGCCGAAGCGACAAAGGCGGCTTCTTCCAATGAAAAACGGAGTCCGGTCACATAATCGGGAATAAACAGGTTCAACGTGGATACTGAAATCATCAGAAAGGCAAACAGCAGCAGTGAGTAAAATTCCGGCATACGCAGTGCCTGTGTATATCCCACACCTTCACTTGCCTTTATGTTCTCCTTAATTACAGTCTCGCCATAAGACTGTACGTTCTTGTCTTCAGGGTAATCACGCAACATAAGTCCGATAACCGGACTTATTATAAGCAAGATGATAGCGCCGAAAATGCTATAAGTCATTCGCCAGCCATATTCGGTTATCAAGTAAGCCCCTAACGGATTGAACAGGACACCGCCTATGCCTGAAGCCGCACTGCAAATGCCAATGAAGAAACCTACACGGCTTTTAAACCAACGATTTATCAAAATGGGGAAACTCAGGTAGAGCAGAAATGCCAGCGTAACGCCCAGCACGCTGCCTGCCACATAAAACTGCCAGACTGAATTGAAGAAAGACATCACAACCAGACATACGCCCATCACTACCGAACTGACTGACAGCAATAGGCGTGCGCTGTATTTTTCCATCATCCGCCCTGCCACCGACAGGGCAAGCGACGATAACAAGTAATTAAGCGACATATATACGCCCAGTTTTCCCACCGATACCCCCAATTCCGTGCTGACGGGTTGGTAGAAAATCCCGGCACAACTCATCACCAATCCTACATTGACTCCCATTATCAGACAACAGCAGAATACAATGACATATCCGTAATGTATCACACCTTTATTCTTTATTATTCCTTGTTTCATATCGACTCGCTTTAGATTATTTTTCTGACGACAAAGATAGAGGTATCCTTTCCATTACCACTTAGCGGATTTACTGATTGACTTCATCATTTTACTGATTTTATACATAGAGTAACCGCCTGATTATTTGCAGCTTCACGAATTTACAGATTCGTTTACCCTATTTACAGATTTACTCATATCAGTGATTATCATTGTCAAGGAATGACTACCTTTACAGCGAAAATCATAAAGAACATGGAAAAGGAGGTATTAAATTTCAATTCTATAGCCGAATACAACGAGGTACTCGGCGTGGAGACTTTGCATCCGTTGGTCAGTATCATCGACTTGTCCAAAGCCAAGCCCATGCGCCACATGCGGCATACATTCAGCTTCTATTCAGTCTATCTGAAAGATGAGAAGAACTGCGACTTGCTCTATGGCCGTCGATACTACGATTATCGCAAAGGCTCTGTGCTCTGCATGGCTCCCGGTCAGGTTATTGGGGTAGAGGATAACGGCGAAGAATTTCAGCCTAAAGGCTGGGCATTGCTTTTTCACCCTGACTTGATTGTTGGAACACCTTTGAACAGACTGATGAAAGAATACACGTTCTTTTCTTATGAATCCAACGAAGCTCTCCATCTGTCCGAACGTGAGCGGGAAGTCTTTATGGACAGCCTGCACAAAATACAAGACGAAATGGAACATAGCATAGACCGTTTTAGCAAACGCCTGATTGCTTCCAATATCGGGTTGCTGCTGGATTATTGTCTCCGCTTCTACGAACGACAGTTCATTACCCGGCATGAGGTGAACAACGACATTATTTCACGTTTTGAAACATTGCTAAATCGCTATTTTGAGGGAGGGAAAGCAAAGACGGACGGAATTCCTTCGGTAAAATACTGCGCATCCGAACTTTGTCTGTCGCCAAATTATTTCGGTGACTTGATAAAAAAAGAAACAGGACGCACTCCAATAGAAACCATTCAGAATAAAACAGTGGAATTGGCGAAAGGTCTGCTTGCCGAGAAAGGAATGAGCATCAGTGAAATCGCCTATGAACTTGGCTTTCAATATCCGCAGCATTTTACCCGTATATTCAAGAAAATAGAAGGGTGCTCTCCAAATGGATATCGGCTGAAAATCTGATAAAAACATCGTTTTCCATTTGTGGAACGTTCCCAAATGAGTGTCATTTGGAGAAATATAAACAAAATATCGGTTGTCAGTTCTTTCATACCCAGAGAACTGAATGCCTTGTAACAGGTGAAAAGAAGGTCATGAATCAATGTGGGTGTGGTACTTTCAAACTCATATGTTATGATAGTCTTTATCTCGTTCTCTGCCAGAAACTCTTGCTCTTTCACGTCGGGGCTGATATGTAGAGTTTTTCGGCATCCTTGTATTCCACATGTGACTGTATATTGAAAATTGTTATGCTTTCTGCAACAGAAATGAAGGTAATAGGTAAATACTTTGTTTTATAGAGAATATCAAAAATCAATTTAATATTTTGGTTGTTTAGAATTAAATTTGTACTTTTGTAACAAAATCAAGGGCATAGACTCTTGATAACAATATGTAGAATCTCGGTTTTACCGAATCAATGATAACAGAACTCGTTTGCATCCCATATGAACTGCAGGCGAGTCATTTTTTATATGAGCAACCAGAAACCAAGGACTGTAGAAGACAAGGCATTATTTCTACGTTGTTGTATTTGTATAATGCTATATGTCCACAGAACACAATAAAAAAAGAAATACTCGATTTATTTGATATTTGAAAATCATCCTGATATCCCTATATTTAAATCAGGCTTTACAAAAGATTGGCGTAAAAATCCACTTTGGAGATAAACAGTATTATATAAAGAAAGTCGTTTAATCTGTAAATAACAAAGCTTGCCTGCACAACCCGTTCTCATCGATCATAAAAGTAATGGTAGCCACCGTAAATCTGAATTCGAGAATATGAAATGGCGTAAACCAAGTATAGCTGACACTATTAGGATAAAACATCTTTATAGCTCGTTCTGATAACCCGATATATCCAGATAAATTAATATATGAAATCTTAGGCCTGAAAGGAGAACTATTCTGAAAGATATATCTCCTCGCATACAAAGAATACTGCATGCAATTGTGGACACAGAAATCCGGTCTGTACAGGGAATGAATACAAAACGAGTTGTAGAATGTTTTAAGAAACGACTGATATAGATTTTTTAATAGATAAAAATATTCTGTTTTTTTCTGCATGTCCGAACAATTTGTCTTAATCAACAAAGTACAACATATAAATGTTCAGAAAAATCAATGGATATTTGCCTTTTTTCATATCCATCCTGTTCGTTACCTTCTGCAATCTGTCGAATTTCCTAAAAGTTTCTGTCAAATATCGGAGGAAAGCAAAAATCAAGATAAATCAGGATAACTATTCTGTATTTCAAGAGAGTAGTCCTGTTTCCCCAGTTTCTCGCTGTCTATCTGCTTGGTATTATTTTAGTTAAATATTCCGGCAAGAAGCCATCAGGCTCCATGCCCCTGAGAATATTTAAAACCTTTCATTATTGTTTTTCCCTTAACTTGAATTTCGGTAGGAAGTACCGGTTCACATACTCTCGCATCACCTCCGGCGGCATCTTTGTACCTCCTTGTTCCATTACCTGTTTAGCCACATCCGATGTCTTGGCAAAGGTCGCCCGAAAAGGTGTATCATTCAACCGGGCAGTAAGCCCCATTTCCCATTTCCATCCACTGCGCCTTTTTTACCATAACATCTTCATCCTCAATATAATATTCATATACACTCGGTTTGTAGCCGGACAATGAAGCCAATACATCGGGGGGCATCTGCGCAAAATGCTCCTCAATCTTGTCCGTCCAGTAACTTCCCAGCCCGTTCTCCTGGGCCATATCCCGGAACTGCATCACGGCATCAGCCGTCTGCCGGATAATATCTTCGGTACACCTGATACCAAACCGCCTGCCGAATTCTATCAGATCATTACGATTGATATCCGTCTTCTTACCACCCACTTTCAGATAATGCATCGGGTCGAATCTGTTACCCGGATTCAGGCAAGAGAAAGTCAGGTCATAAGCAGGTGTGATATGCCAGTCACCTCCCTCCTCCATCATGAACGAGAAGTTCTTGATGTGCGCATCCACATTGGTAGTGAGAATATTGAATACCATTCGGCGATAAGTTTCCTCCTTCTCCTTATAAGGAAGACCCAAATCCTCGCAGACATACATCAAATCCTCATAACTGTTGGCATCGGGATTCATAGCGGCAAGTGATTGCGTATGCACCTTCCTGCCATTCTTTCTGTCATATCGTTCGGTTAGGAAATGTTTGTCTCCGCCGATGGTTATCAGTTCGCAGGGCATCATGCCGATACCCGCCTTTTCAGCCATTTTACTATATATGAATTCCACCACGGTCAGAGAATAATAGTCTTTCTCCGCAAATTTTAGCAAATAATATGTATAATTCATCAGGCAGCATAATTTGCCCCGAACGGATTTCACCAGTCCGGTTGTTACGGGCGATTACCGCTTTGGTATGCTTCCGCCCGCTGAGGTACCCACCTCATAGAGGCTCTCCAACGATAAGTCCTCACCGGCAGCCACCACTTCCTCACGATTTTCAAGAATATCTTGCGCCTTGCGGTAGAAGTCATCCAGTTCGAGGCTCATCCCCGTACCGATTTCTTGTGAAGGTTCAAACTCCAATGCGCCCATCGCCCTATGCCCGATGAAAGACAGCTTGTCTACAGCCGTCAGGTCATGTTCATTGATGTAGTTCGCTTGTGTCCATGCAGAAAACACTGTGTTACCCCAGCGTCCCGGAAGGCTGTCGCTGATGAAGGCAGGCAGGCCATAGAAGATGTCATCGTATGGTTGTCCATAAAACGGCAGACGGTTCCGGGCTACATCGATGGAAGCCGTAAGTGGAGCGATGTCAATTCCCCCCTTCAGGAACTCACGGTTATATTCAAAAACCGCACGTTTGCGGCGGGTATCCCATGAGAGGCAGCCCACCTCACGTCCCCATATCATTACTCTCAGATTATTTTCCATGTCTGACACGTTTAGGTTTTTTCTGTTCTATCTTAGCCAATGCATAAGGCGACATCGGCAGTTCAGGAAGAATCTCCGCCAGCCCTTCGGCATAATCGATGGCTTTAAGCAACGCGATGAAGTTCCCCATCGTGATATTGTAAGTAAGCCCCAATTCAAAGCGTTTGATAGTAGGCAGACTTACCCCCGACTTCGCTGACACTTCCTCCTGCGTCATCTGCGAGGCGATACGATACTCCTTAAACCGTCGGCCAAGAGCCAATACGATGTCAGCCACTGGCATTCTTTTTATATTCTTAAATTCATCCATACAGCAAAGGTACATAAATGATACGTTATCTCAAAATATCTGATATAAAATATCATTTATGAACCTATATTTATTTAACGGATATAAAATTGCTCCACCTTGTAAACATACATATTCTCTCCAAAAATAGTGAAGCGATAAAATGGCCAAACTTATGCACAAAACAACAATTCAGATAATAAACCACGCCCATTTGACCGGATTTATTTTTTTACCCATTTCTTCAGTCTATCGACAAACCATTGTGGATAATAAGAAATCTCTCATACCAATGACCAAGTCTTATCTGTTCTTCCTTAGTCATTTTATCCGTTTTCACCTTCCTTATTCTTCAATTTCTGGAAAATATGCCATTCCTTATAATCCTCTTCTTCCAACTTCATCAGCTCTTCCTTCGACCACTCGCTTCCTTTTCTGTTAACCCATTTGAATGGAAAAGCAGCATTGGCAATCCTGTATAAAGACGGGGAAAGCTCCATATCAAAATGTTTGTCAAAAGGAACTGGAGCAAGAGGTACATAACCTATTTCATCAGGATCCTCAACCTCTTTTACATATTCATCTTGGGGAACTATCACCGTGCTCTCAGGCAGATGCTTCCAAAAAGTCATTGACACAAGTGGAATCTTCAGATAATAGTAATTGAATTTACTTCCTTCAATGATTCTGGGTTCTTTTATCCTTTTACGCCTGATACCCAACAGACTTCTTTCATATTTAACATATAAATAATCGATACCGACCATATAGATATCATAAGCATAGTGCTGATACACATTCACATAATAGCACTTACATGGATAGTCTTTATCAAAAGCGACTTCTATCTCCCGCTTTGTCGTATTTACCCTCCTCGTCGTATAGGTCTTCTTTATATATTCGCAATATTTACAAGCTATTCGCTCTTTATATTCATTTTGTATCGCAGTTTTAAATTTCGCACTGAACGAACCATTCGGGTCGGAAGCTATCGAAAGGTCAGACAGTATCTCATTTATAACCTCTTTCTCAAGCGAACTTTGTTTGAATAATTCCTCGACAGAAATTTGCTCTTGGCTCATTTCTATGGTCGTAGTTCGTTTTAGGGATATATGTTCCGGCTTTTCTATTGCGCGTATGATTTCCCCTTTCTTTGTTCCTGCCTCAATAGAATGTTCTTTGATGGCAAAATGGGTTCTGAAGATGAAAAACTCAGCATCTTTATTGCCAATAGATTTCCATCCTTTTTCCTTCGTTAAATCTATAATACCTGGTATAGAGAAATATCGTGTTTTCATATAAATCTGAATAAATGTTGCAAATATAACAATATTTATTTATGCAATATCTAAATATTCAGGCAAATATGGCGAACCTGACCAAGTCAGTTTACTTACATTTTTCTAAATTTCTCACACCAACAGATACCCCAACCGTATTGCCATAAAAACATATTCCCCCCATGTACTTTTCCATTATAGAATCTGAAACATTATGGATTGATTTTTGTATCACAAAAATCAATCCATAACAAATAATTATGATGAAATACTGGATAGCATCCGATATACACGGCTCACTGCTGGCACTGAACCAAGTTTGAATTTTTATAACAGGCTGTAAATAAGATAATATCTGTTCAAAGTATCTTATATCAAGTTAATATTAATAATGATTAGAGGAATCAATTTTTGTTCCACAGTTTCCACAGAAAACCTTGCCAGGAGACAATGGTGTGCCGCATGACGGGCAGAAACGCTGTGTATGCCCTTTCTCAACAGATGGGGCATAACTTATAGGAGATTCCGCTTCTGTAACAGTGGAGCCGGTATAGTTTGGCTGGGGCTCATTTTGTCCCTTTCGGAATAGCTCCTTGAACTTCTTGGAGAGCTCGCTCAGTTTGCCGTAAAGGTCGAAGGTGATTTGCGTATTCGGGGCCACTTGCATATAGCTGCTCATCATTTTTACCAGAATCCAGCTATCAATGAAGGCATATTTTACAGTCCATGCAAGAAGTAACGAGACGACGAATGCTACAAAACCACTCCATCCCAACAGCCGGAACAAGCCACCGAAGATAACGAATACCACCAATGTGACTATCACAACGGAAAGAATGACGACCAATGTGGTCTTTGCGGCATCTTTCAGCAATGTTTTCCAGTTCTGTGCATAAATCACTACCCCGTCGGCTGCCGATTTATAGGCATTCTGTTCGGGATGATAGAATGTATATCCCAGACAGCATTCATCAATATATCCCAGAGAGATGTCCAGAAACATATTCATTACATTCTTCACACCGTCTGCACCGGGAATGGCTCCCAGCAGTCCGCTGGTCAAACGTCCCAAAGCACGCTGGAGCTGTTTCACAGAACCGGCTATCAGTTTGTCCAGTGCAAAATAGACATTGGAAGTCCCGAAACGCTCTTTCACCATAGCCTTGCCCGTAGCGACCGGGTCGGCAGGTACGGTTCCGGTTTTGAATGCCATGGCAATCACCGCTACATGACCGGCCTTTACCAGATAGCCGATGTAATGGTTCAGGATAAAATTCACCACTCCCACTACTCCCAGCCAGATGAAGAACATTACCGCTCCTACCCCTTCGCTGGCGAAGAGTACGGATATGCCCATCAGGAGGGCAAAGAGCACAACGGCTATCAATATATTCAGCAGCCCAAGTCCCAGCTTTATCCAGCCGAAAACGAGAGTTTTGGAAAATACTTCTTTTGCTGTCATAATCATTTTAGTATTTTATATTTACCGATAACGGGGAGTTCTTTCGCCTTTCCATTCAGCGCATTGATGATTCCGATGACGGCCAATACCGTAAAGACGATGTAGACTAGGTTCAGAACCGTACCACAGAGTGAATATATCTCCCATAAACCCAGTCCCCGCCATAAAAGCGAGCGCAGGAGCATGGTAAGAATATAATCGACTATCCACCAGCCGAACAAGGCAATGAACAGTGTCAGTCCCTGGTTGGCATGATAGCGGGCGAACTTGGAGTCTTTCGCCGCAAATATCGGGATGAACACCAATATGCCGAAATAAGAAAGTATGGCCATTACCTTGTTCTGCTCAATATCTGCCTTGTCGAAGTTGGCAGTACTGTCAGTTGTATTGTTCAGGTTTCCCAGCTTATTACCCAAGGCATCGGCTGCTGCGTTTGCTTTTGTCGTTGCTTCTTGGCCTTCGGTTTGTACCGTCTGCGGTGCAGGTCGGGGTTCCGGGTTCTGTACTGTTTCATGGGCCGGTTGAGTCGCATTTATTTGCAAAGGTGCACCGCAAGCCGGACAGAACTTTACACCTTCTTCTACTTTTTGTCCGCATTTTCCACAGAATGCCATAGTTGTTTCCTCCTATCTTTTAGTTTATATCAGTAATGCTTGTTCCGTATTCTTTCAGTGCGTCTATCGTATCGCCAAAGAATAATCCTCCTACCAGAAAGAGCAATCCTCCCAGTAGCGATGCTATCACCATCCACACCAGCATGGCTCGGGCAAAGTTCCGTTTGTTCACCTTCTTGCAGCCGCCACATGCCCAGATGATCAATAGAATCAGATTGATGAATGGGAGCATCATCAGGAACATGATTCCGATGTAGCCTCCCGTCGAGATGGGCTCTTCCTGATAGGCAGTGGCCGTTGGTGCTGCATATATCGGAGCAGGCTGCGGTGCTTGCTGCATGGCTTGTTGTCCCGGTTGTGCAGGGACAGCCTCTTTCATAGCAGCGCCACATAAGGTACAAAACCTGATGCCGTCGGGTACTTGGTTTCCACAGTTAGTACAAAATGCCATAGTAAATCCTCCATTGTTTTTGTTGGTTATTCTACTTTCGTACCGCAGGAACCGCAGAAGTGATTACCTGCCGCTATCTCTATTCCACAATTGGGACAGAAACGTTTCCCGGCGGATACCGGAGCGGACAGTTTGCTTCCGCATTCCTGACAGAAGTTTGTTCCTTCAGGGTTGTAACTTCCGCAATTAGGGCAACAACGGCTTGCTTCTTTCGTTTCACGGTGGGCTGCTTCTTCGGCTTCGGCACGCTCCTTGGCTGCCTTTTCCTCTTTGGCTGTGCCCTTTTCAATGTCGAGCCGTTCCAGTTCAGCTTTCAGTTCCGGAAAACGTTCCGCACCGTCAGACTCATAAACTTGCCGTCCCAGCCGTGCATAAGCGGCTTCTTCTTTTTGCGTAAGGTCTTTCAAATCGTTTTGCGCGTTAAAGATCTTTACGTCAGGATCATCCTGCGGCATTATGCCGGAAAGTCCTTTTACTATTCCTTCCAATATTCCAGACATAGTTTTTACTTTTGGGGGTTACTCATTCGGCAAAGCTTACATCTATAAATTCCCGTACTGCCTTCACGCTCTTGTCAGGGGAAAGAATGGTGATTTCCACTTTATGTTTGCCGGTCGATAAATCCGGCGTATAATGGAATTTCACATTATACGAGTTGGTCAGTGCGCCAGTTACGGGAAGAGACTCCAGAGTTACTCCCTCAAAATTGGATGGAGCGTCAATGATATAAGTTCCTCCTGTATAGTCGGACATCAGCCACGGCTTTTCTTCATATAAATCCTGCCAGGAATAAGAATCATCATAGTAACTACTGCCACTGAACACGGAGTGAATGGTTCCTTGCCAAACTTTCCAGTCATCTTGGGAAGCGACGGAAGAGACAGAGAATTTGGCATTTCCATTGGGCTGGTTCGGTTCGTCTGTAAAGTTCACATAGATGCGGTTGGCTCCGGGGCGGAATGTATAATGCTCGTCTGCAAAATGTAAGGCTGCGGCTCCACATTCATACCATCCGGTACTATAATCGGACGCGGCTGTTTCCAGTTCAGCGGCACGTGTTCCCTCAAATTCTACGGTACGGTAGGTTCCTTGATATCCTTCTCTGTTCAGGTAGGCGGACAAGTCCTCATACGTGCCCAGATCTATACCTCCGTTAATATCCCCGTCATAACCTACGCAACCTAATTGCAGATCCAATAGTCCGGACAATTTTAATGACCAGGCATCAACCTCCTTCGCCAATTGATCGGCTTCCTCACTCATGCTACCGGAGTTATCTATCAGAAATACCACATCGGCAAGAGCCTTCTTGGCCGCCCGCGTTTCTCCGGTACTCTCGGCTTTAATGCTCCGGGGTACACCGTCTATTTCCAGCCAGATGTTCTGTTCACCCGTAGCAGTGCCATGGAGTTTCATCCATTCACCGGTTAATTTGTTGAAGATACCCGTCATATTCATATTGACTACCTTATAGCCATTCAGCTTTTCCGTAGCAAAGCCCACATTAGGAATACTGACGTTGGATTCTGCTGGATTGACTTCCGGACTGGGCGTTGCTTTGCTGTTGTCGGGAATTCCGGTTGCGAGTTCAATATCCTTGCCGGAATCATCATCTTTGCTACAGTTTGTCAATAACAAACCAAGCGATACTAACAATAACCATCTGAGTTTCATAATCTTCTTTTTTTAAGGTTCAACATTATTTTATAATTGTAAACTGCTATGTCCGCATAGTCCGCATAAGCATAATAGACAGTGGAATGCGTTTCCCTGATTTTTTAATTGACAGAATCCGACTCTGTTTTTCAGTTCTTCACCCGCATTTACCGCAACAAGTCATAGTCGTTTTGTTTTTATTTTATCCATGTTACTTCTGTCGTTTTACCGAATGCCGTATCGGGGATGTCGAACGATAAGGCAACGACCTCACTGGTTGTCTTTCCGTCGAGTTTTGTCCGCATGGTGATTCCGTTCCAGACTGCTATTTCACCCTGCTTGTCTTTGTTGTAAAATCCGTCATAAACGGCGATATTCAAATTCTCTGTCAACTGACCGGAATAGACATCGCACTCTTTACCACATATTTGGGTCGTGACGGTTTTCGAATAGCCTTTGGCTGTGAAATATCGAGTGAGATCCTGGATGTCACTTGAGTAATAATTATTTACCGTCTGACGAGCACTTATATCCCCGATGTTCCACGAACCATCATCATACCCGTATCCCGTGTATCCTTCTCCTTTGATGTAAGTTTCGATGTAAACCGATTGTTCACCGTTGGATCCGAAGATATCCAAGCGTTTGTCACTTCCTTTGCGGGTGTAGATACACGTACCACCGTCCACTGAGTATTTTGCGGCGAAGCCGCTCTCTTTCATTTTTTCGATTTTTGTTTCGGCTTTTCCCGTTGCCGTTTTCTTGTTGGCGTTTCCGCCGCTGCATGCGGTAAACATCGTTACTGCTGCCAGCCACATCATTGCTGTAAAAATCATTTTCATACCGTTACTATTTAATGTAAGTTATTGATTCTTTACGGCTTAAAACTAAAATTATTGTGCTTTCATAACCGTAAATCCGAATCGACCGAACAAATCCAAATCAGCTTCTACATGACACTGATATTTCACTCCATTATAGGTATATGTCCACCAGTGTGTTGTGCCTGTTCCCTCGTTTTCCGAAATCGGGTCGATGGAAGAAGCGTTGGCGGCACAAGCCTTGTAAAGTTTGTTGGCCCACGCTCTTGCGTCGGCAAAAGCCGGGATGTAACCGCTGCGGAACTTGGCTTCAAGTATGCCGGAGTAAGGGGTTCCGGCCGGTAGTTGAGCATATACATACTTGTCCGAACGAAGCACATTGGCCTTGAACACTTCCGTGTGCTTTGGAATAAACCCGCTTTCGTCCGTTATGCCCATATCTTTCAAGATACCTTTCTGGTGGTTCAGATCCTGCATGGTGCGGGCGAAAGGTGTTAACTCAATCGCCATCGAAGAGCCGGGAACTTTCATACCTTTACCTTCGCGAAACACGATATCGTTGTCAAACCGGCATTGCATTTTTACATAGATCGACTGGTTGTCGCCACCCGTACCAACAGGAAAATAATATTCGATATTTATCCCGCCCCGATACGCAGAACCACGAAGTATCTGCTTTTTCGACTCCTTGTGCCGATTGCGATGCAAAAATCCACGATTATCCATCTGCTCGATCCACGCCATCACTTGTTGTGGTGTCGCATCATAAACTACCAACGGATAACTATCAGCCGAACCTTTGTCGGCATACAGTAGTTTAGCACCTTCCACCTGCGGGATGTTCAGCGGACCGAACACCTCGTGCGGAAAACTCGCAGTTTTGGCATTGGTTGATGCAATTCCAAACACGGCAAGAAACATAAAAAGTAATCTTTTCATAATATTTTGCTGTTTATTGTTTATTTTCCAATAGTACTATCAGAGTCTCCAAACGATACATTCAAGTGGTTCTTAGTGCGAAGTTGAATATTCCAAATTATTATACCATCGGGCGGCAATGTCGGCATAAGAGTAACAGACTGTCTTTTTGCTTAGCAACATATCGAGATGAAATGTTTTCCGATCCTGTTGCTGCCGCAATACATCCGGCGAAGCGGCAAAGCTGAAATTGTAGGCGGTGGCCAACAGCCGCACACGCTCTTCAGCCAAGAGTGTCGCAAACGAAGGTTCCCGCTCCAGCATCAATCGGACGAAAACAGCGACATACACACATTGCCATCTGTCATCGGTAAGCCGTTTGAGCCGATGCCGACGGGACTCACGGCTGTTTTGCAAATCGAAATACAGTTTGTACGTGTGCCGCAACGGACTGTTCATCCACGCCCTCTCGACCTGCTCGGCGAACGATGGTTTCATCTGGAAAGCGCCTATGGAGAAATTGGCCGACTCCTTGCCGCCTTGCACGTACAGCACATGAAGCGCCGCCTGCTCCATACAGTCCTTCAGGCGCGAATAGCGCAACCGTTCAGGGAAGATTATGGCCTCGCACTCGGCAGCATCCGCATCCAGAGAAACGAATATCTCACTCCATTCGGCTCGTCGGCAGGCTGCGTTTTCGGCAGCCCACGTCCAGTCCGCATCGAATGTCCGGGCGTAATCCCCGGAGCCTCCGGCAACGGGTAATGCCGCGGACAGCGTAGCCATCAGTATCAGAGCTTGTAGGTACATTTCATCAACCCCTCATTCGAATAATCCAGAATGATAAATTCCAATCTGTCGGAGTGGCGGCTCATGACAAGCGGATAGAGTATGGTTCCGTCGTGCAGCGTGAGCGACCCGTCGCGGCTATACACGGCCTTGCGTCCACCCCCGCGGAGGGGTATTTCGCCGTAGGTCTCGGCGGGTCTTGAAGCCTTGACTCGGAAATCGAACGGGCCGTCGCCGTCCAGCCTGGTTCGCTTGCCGCCCGAAATCTCGTAGTAACTATTGTCGGTCTCGTTGTGAACCAACAACCTGCTGTTCTTGACGAAATCATCGACAACGCTGCCGCCGGCGACAAACCCTCCGGCAAATCCGCTTTCGGCCAAAAGCAGACGTTCGCCCTCTTTCAAGAGCGCGATCTTGTCATTTTTCACGGGCAATACCCCCGGTTGCGGGAACGAGGTGTAGGCTTCATTGAGAATGTCGATGCAATCGGTCACCACGTTAAGCGGCGCACGCCTTGCGGCACATCGTGGAATTAACTCTCCATCCGCCATGTCCGCATATAATTGTTCGGCCTCCGTCATCATTTTTTTTGCATTATCCAGACGCAATCGCAATCCGGACAAATAGATTGTCGCCGCACGGGTACGATAGTTTTTCATAAGCCTGTCGGCTTCGTCGTAGAGGGAGTGAATCTTGACGGGATTACTCTCCGCCCATATCTGCTCGTAGATGCCTTTGAGTTGCGACTCGTATTCCTCGGCTATCTGCCGGCAATCCTTCACCACGCCGTCTTCCGTTTTCCGCAATGCGGCTACCTTGTCGGCGTAAGCCGATGCCCTATCCTGGTACTTTGCGACCTTTGCAGAAAAAGCCGCCGATTTCTCTGCCGTCGCTATGACCCCAGACATGCTGTTCATCATCTCTTGAAGCATGGGCATCATCTCCTCGCTTATTTCCGCAGCTCGTTTCTTGTCGGCTTCGGTGAGGGTGCCTTTTCGCTCTTTGGCCTCTATGGCCTCTATCTCTTTCTGCAACTGGTCCAGACGCCCCTTTTTCGATGCCGCCATGTTGGAGATGTCTTCCGGACTGTTGCCTCCCATCATGTGGGCGGAGGCCTTATCTGTGAGCCGTTGCCGTTCGGACTCCGTGATATTGGGGTCTTCCAGCCGTTTCATCTCCTCGACGCTCAAGCCCAATATGCCGGTCAGCTCCCTGTAGATGTTTTCGCGTGCCGCCGCCATCTCCTCATCGGAACAGGCGTACTGCCGGTCGAGTTCATCCACCCGCATGTCGATGGCCGACAACTTGTTGTAATAGGCCGTGCGCGAGGCATCCGAGGGGGCGGCAATCTCGTTTGCCGAAGGCAGGGCGGGTAGCTCTTTGAGCAATGCCCGTGCATTGGCGGCACGGCTGGGCTGAACCTCGCCGTCCCATATCACGGTGCTCTGACGCAGCTTGGGCACGATGTCGGTTGCGGATACCTGTGCCGTGGGTACGGCCGTATCTTCGTTTTGATTTCGAGTTGGTTCGTCCTCCTGTTCCATGCCGACCGTTTTCTCCACTTTCTGCTTCAGTTTCTTCAGAAAGCCTTGGCCGTATGTGTCCATCGGTACAAAAGCCAAGGATAATATACTTATCAGTGTCAGTAAAACATTCTTTTTCATAATCTGTCTTTTTTTAAGTTGAAAAGGCGGCGGCCCGCACCTGTACTGTGCGTGGCGGCGGGCTGCTGCCGAAAATCTGCTTATTCCCTATTCAGGGGAGTGTGTTCCTCAGACAAGCGGCACCACCATAATCGGATAGGAATTTCCGTCCGGCGCCTCATTTCTGCTTGTATCGAAATTGATGCTTATTGGAATTTCCAGTTACCGTAACATCAGTAAATACCAAAATTTAGCTTTCATAATTCAGGAATGTAAATGGGTTATGTTTTCATTCGCACCAGAGCCTATGCTCTTAACCGAGAGAACTTAAAACTTAAACACACCGCCCAATGAAACTACCGGCCGGTCAAAATCGCTGACCAATTGATATTTGATTTCAAGATTCAAGGCAAAGTTTTCAGTCAGCCAGTATTGTGCACCCCCACCGAGATTGGCACCGAATTTCGTTTCGGATGCGCTGGTCTTGCCACCGTATTCTTCTACCAGGTCTCCCCATTCTCCCAATGCGTCTCCATAGTCGGCTTTAACACCGAGAAACGTAATACCTGCCAATGGATAAATCACGAAGCTGTCTCCGACGTGGAAAAGATAATGTACGTTGGCATTGATATCCCACATGCTCATATAATCCTTTTTCAGAAAATAGGATGCTGACGGTTCAATGCGGATAGCATCGGTAATGTTGTATTGGAACTTGGCACCGATACCAAAATTCTTGTAATCACTATGCAGACCATAAGATAAGTTGAGCCCTGCGGCCATATCACCCTTTTCTTGGGCGTTTACTGAACAAGCAACCAAAGCTGCAACTAAAATGAACATTGCTTTTCTGAATAAATTTGTGATTTTCATAATCATTGAATATTTAAATTTGTCCTACTCGTATAGCTTTTCGGTTCCGCTTTTTATGCTATGATATCAATCAAAAAAATCTTTCTTTAAAGAGGGAAACGCCCATAATACAGTCATAATATTCGAACTAGACAAAGCTTGAAAGGACGTCTCCCCCAGAAAAAGAGTGTTTTACCTTCACAGGTCTCTTTGGAAGCCCTGAAGCTCCTGATGTGTTTCACTTGGGAGGGTACATTATCTCAAGCGCTTTCTTTATAGCTCCACACTTTTCTCCTACGAAGTCATCGTTATCAATAGTAACTTTCTTGCCATCGCGCTTTACGCTGTTTATTCCACTTTCCGGGTTACTCATCTGTTCCTTCCATTCGGCCTCGGAATACTTGGCGGCTTCTTCTATCGAATAGGTTTCTACCAATATGCATTTGGTGCAAAGGGCATCATCTCCGCTGCCATTGAAAGTCAGTGTATAGACACCGCTGGCACTGACGCCTGCTGATGTTACCTTGAATCCGAAAGTAGCTGTATTGCCGTCTTTCTTCCAGCCCATTACCCCGGTGATAGCGGGCTCTTCCGTTTCGTCGTCATCGTCGCCGCATGCTGTGAGCAAGGGCAGACTGCATACCGTCATGAATAGTATGAAAAGGAAGTTCCATTTTAATAATGTTCTCATAGTTTTTCAATTTTAATAAGTTGTCCTACTCGTATAGCTTTTCGGTTCCGCTTCTTGTTTCCACTAATATTGTTACAATACCTATATCTTCACAAACTCCACCCGGCGGTTCTTGGCGCGTCCTTCGTCCGTCCCATTATCGGCGATGGGGGTGGTCTGTCCTTTGCCGGAGGAGGTGAGACGGTCGGCGGCGATGCCCAGTTCCACAAGTTTGTCGACAATGGCTTTGCTTCGGGCTTCGCTCAAGGTCTGGTTAGCGGTGGCGTTGCCCGTACTGTCGGTATGGCCTTCAACGGAGAATTTGAGACCGGGGTTATCAGTCATCAGTTTAACGATGCGGTTGATCTCGCCCATGCTTTCGGGTTTGATGGTGGATTTGCCAACGTCGAAGGTGATGCCGTAGGTGATGAATTTACCTTCGGACATCATGCGGTCGTAGAGGGGAACGGCGCCTTTGGCGATGCGGATGTTCTTCATATATTTATCCTTTCCCTCAGTTCCTTGTCCTGTCCACCACGTTACCCAACCTGCCCCTGCTTTCACATTGGGTACATTAGCTACACGCTTTCCATCGTAATATACTTTTAACGCACGTTTATTGAACGACAATGCAACATGATGCCACTTCCCGTCGGGAAACTGATAACTTGGACCGGCTCCGCTACTTCTTTCATCATTGGTATTTGTCCAAGAGTAGCTTAAAGGACAATCATAACTTGACCATGACCATTTCACTGTATATGTATCGTGATCTCGACCTGCTGAAGGTTGCATAAAGTCAAGTTCAAAAATGCCCTCTGCATTGTCTGTTGGGCACATTATATCAAATTCGAGAGTGAACACATCGCTCAAATAGTTTTTCGGCTCTTTCATAAGGGGTGAAATCCAACTGTCATTTCCGATAAGACATAGCACTTTTTCGCCATTAATCATAGCAACTTCGGCATTGCCACGTTCCAGATTCCATTTACTTGGAAATTCGCCCACTTGTTCGCTTGCAAGGTTGTCATCAAAAATAATCTCATCTCCCGGTACAAAATCGCTCTTGGCATACGTCATTTCGAGAGATTGTCCTTTTTGCTGTTGCTGTCCTCCCTCTTGTGTCGCAACTTTTCCGTCGGCATCCTCGGTAGAGTCGTTTGTTTTTTCTTTCTTGTCCTTTCCCTTCACCGCATCTTCCGCTCCATCAAAAGCTCCGTCCACCGTTTTGTCCACGGCATCGTCCACCTTTCGTTCCACCTTGTTCTTTGCACGTTCTTTGGCACGTTCCACTGCTTTCTGGCCTACTTTTTTCAGCCATTGCGCTTGTACATCCGCTGCTCCTGTCATGAGGAACAATACGGAAAGAATAAATACCAGTTTCTTCATATACTCCACTTTATTTAAGTTTTAAGAATCTACCTTTTGCAGCATCGAATTATCTTTTTCAAGAATCTCTTGAGGCAGCATTGCTTCTTTTTCCTGCCCAACCTTTCTTCTTTACGTTTGGCTTCCAACTCCTCTGCCGCTTTTTCTACCCGCGCAATGCGTTCATCAACTTTCACATCTTGCTCTTCTTGCGCAATGCGTTCGTCAATCATCTTCACTACTTGTTCGTATGGAAGCAATGGTTTCTTTTTCTTCTCTTCGTTCATACTATGAATAATGATTGGGTGTAACATCGTTTTCGTTGAGGGCAAAATTAGTATTCTACCCTATCGGGCATTTACACTATGTGCGCATCTATTGGTAAATTTCGCGCATTTTCAAAGAGAAAGATTTGACTTATATGCGCATGAAAATAAGTTAAATGCTTGCTGTTCAGTGCTTAAAGAAGTACAATTTTGGTGAACCCGGATGGGGAGGCTTTGATATGTTTATTTGGTATTTTATGGGTATTTCATCCCGTCCGGCTGGGTGAAAATACATCCGTTGCTACGAATTGCGACTAAAAATCATATAGCTAAATTATCAAGTAGTGGTGAGGTTACGGATATGTATCAGTGTGAAACTCGTCTACACTGGTACGCCACTCGTACTAAGTCTTATACGGCACCCGTACCAAGTAGTATACGGCACCCGTATTAAGTAAGGTACGACACCCGTACTAGGTAAGGTACGGCAGTCGTATAAATGCCGTTTCGTCAAATAACACATCAAATTCATTCCCATCTAAAAATATCTTGAATAAATAATGAATTAAAAGTTGCCGCTCCGGATTATTGTATTACCTTTGCCACAGTTTGAGTTACGAATCGTTATCGTACAGTTCTTCTTTTTATCCTTTTATTAAGCAGACCTTTCTTTAATTATCCCCTCACTCTTCATTAGTATTTATTTAATTAAAATTTCAAATGAACATTTACATTTCAGGTTTGAGTTTTGGCGTAAATGATGCCGACTTGAACGAATTATTCTCAGCGTATGGAGAAACATCTTCAGCTAAAGTTATCATGGACAGAGAATCTGGTAGATCCAGAGGATTCGGTTTTGTAGAAATGAACAGCGATGCAGAAGGACAAAAAGCGATTGACGAACTTAACGGAGCAGAATACGACCGTAAAACGATTGCAGTAAGCATAGCACGCCCTCGCGAAGAAAGACCCCGTAATAACGGATATAATTCTAGACGCTATTAATGTCTATCCAAAAGTAAGAACAGGAGATTTAATCTTCTGTTCTTACTTTTTTTTTTAAACAGCGAAAATTACTAAACGAATAGAATATCGGGAGCATGTTCATCCGTTTGAAGGTTTGTTACAGTATTAGTTTTATGAAACCATTTTTTATTGGGAATATAGAGATAAAAACACCTATTTCACAAAGCCCGCCAAAAGACGAAAGGAATCATCGGAGTTGACAAAATACGCAGCGTTTAAGAGGTGATTTAAAAAACAATTCGATATGATGAAAAAGAGTATTATCCGACCGGAGACAGGGTCTTCCAATCAATCAACAGAAAATGCTATCAAAGAGCATAAGAAAAAAGTTGGAGAAGTAATTCTTGTAGCTATTACTGCACGAACCACGATTGAGCTTCCGGCCCATCTGTCTAAAGTTGAAATAGCCGAACGTGTAGAACTGTATAAGAAACTGCACAGTTCTAAAATATAGTCTCAGTTTGTTTTCATCAATAGACAATAACTAATTACTTCCCAACGTTTATTTCTGATGGCTCTTCCGATACTGCGAGGGTGTCATTTGGAAGGTCTGCTTGAAGATGCGTGAGAAATAGGACATCTCCGGGAAGCCACATTTGGTGGCAATATCTCCCACCGGGATTTCCGTAGAAGCCAGCATCCGCTTTGCTTTATCCAGACGCATTTGCAGGATATATCCCGAACTGCTGAAACCGGTAATGGCCTTTACTTTGCGGTTCAGCTGGGAAAGGCTCATACACATCTTGTCCGCCACCATGTCCGAACTCAGGTTGCTGTTTCCCATCATTCCATAAACCACATCGTTCAGGCGGGTCAGGAAACTCTTGTCGGCAATACTTAATTCTACGGATTGCTCCGTACCTTCGTGCATGGCACGCGAATATTTCTCGCGCAGCAAGCGGCGTTGTTCCAGCAGGCGGATGATGCGGATATGCAGTTCGTCGGCATTGAACGGCTTGTGCAGATAGGCGTCCGCGCCGGCATCCAGCAATTGCACCCGGGATTCTTCGCTGCATTTGGCGGTAATGACAATGATGGGAATATGATTCAGAATGTCCGACCGGCGCACTTCACGGCACAGTTCGTAACCATCCTTCTCGGGCATCATCAGGTCAGTGATAATCAAGTCTGGAATGTATTCTTTGGCCTTTTCAATTCCCTCTTCACCATCGCGGGCATAGAGTAGACGATATTCTCCTTTCAGTAATCCGCCGATGTAGTAAGAGACGTCTACATTATCTTCAATAATCAAGATGGTGGGTTGCGTTGTATCATCTGATACCGGAATCATTTTCGTTTGCGGCTCCTTGTCTTCTATTCGGATCAGGCACTCCATTTCATCCTCCATCTGTTTCTCGGGACTCCACCTCTCCCAAGCCTTGTTCCCGTGTTTCAGCGGCAGGATAACGGTGAATGTCGCTCCTTTGCCCGGTGTGCTTTCTACGGATATCTGTCCGTCCATACCCTCTACCATTTGACGTACCAATGCCAGCCCGATACCCGTTCCGAGGTCTGTGTCACTGTTCTCCCCTTGGTAAAAGGTTTCAAATATATGGGGTCGGTCATCTTCGCTGATTCCTATGCCCGAATCGACTATACGCAGCACCAGACTTTCTGCTTTCCTCTCTAGGGTAAGCACAATTTTCCCGCCTTTGGGAGTGAACTTGAAAGCATTGGAAAGCAGGTTTCTTGCTATCTTGCAGAAATATCCGGGAACAAAATCCATCATAATCACCGTAGCGGAAGGAATGAAACGCAAGTCGATCTGCTTTTGCCGGGCGTATGCACGATAAATCTCCATAATCATGCGTATATATGCCACAGCATCCCCATGACGCCATTCGGGTTCGCCTATTTCAGACTTTACTTTGGCGACTTCCAGCAGTTGGTTTACCAGTCCCAGCAGGCTTTTGCCTTGGCGGGTAATGGTGATCAGACCGTTTTTCTGCTCCTCCGTATCCATGCCCTCGTTCTGTAGCTGTTCCGAGAGTCCCAGTATGACCGTGAGCGGAGTACGGAACTCATGGGTCACGTTCGTAAAGAAGTTGTTGCGCACCTTCTCCATCCGACGCATCATCCGTTGGTTGCGCGACTTCATACGCAAGGCATACCAGAGAAATCCTAATGCAATCACCATAATGGATACAATAAAAAGACCGCTTATCAAGAAAATATTCTTGTTACGCTGTTCCATCCGGTAATTCTCCCTTATCAGCGACAATTCCCGGCTGCTTCTCTCCTTCTCGTAATTGACGCGGAGGTTTTGTACATGGTTCTGGTTCTCAGCGTTTCTTACACTGTCGGCAAAGGCACGGCTCAGGATAAAGCTGTCGAGTGCACGACGGCAGTCACCTTGTTTTTCGTAGCAGAGATAATCCAGCCGGTAGACTTCGGATAGATGTTCCAGCGAATGAGCTTCTTTGGCTGTTTCTTCCGCACGTCCCAGATACTTCCTTGCCGTATGAATATCTCCTTTTGACAGATTGACGCGTGCCAATGCCAGGCAGGCCTCCAGCCAGTGCCAGCGGTCACTGCTCCCTTCCATCAGGTCGTAGGCGCTGCGATATTCCCGCAAGGCATTGTCCCATTGCCCTTTCTGTTCGGAAAGGCGTCCGAAATGAGTGTGGCAAAGTGAGATGCCGAGCGTTGATTTGGCGGCCCGGTTGTATTTCATGGAATATTGGTAATAGACCAGTGCAGAGTCCGTCATGCCGCGTGCTTCGAAGATGGCTCCCAGATTGGCGTAATTGATGGCTTGTCCCAGGTCGCTGCCCAGTTCATGTTCGCCTGCCAGGGCGACACGAAATATACTGTCGGCGGCTTCCCGATTGTCCAGTGTCAGATGTATGTTGCCGATGCCGTTCAATGAAACAACGCGGTTCTTCTTTGCGGTGAAACTGCTTTTGTCACTATACTGCTCACATAGCAGCAGTGCCCTGTAATGAAAGGTGGATGCTTCGTTGAGGGTACCCATCCGGCGAAAGTTGGTACCTATATTGTTCAGAGCTTGTATGGCTTCAAGCGTATCTTTTATCTCCATGGCAAGTTGCAGGCCATTGCGGTGATATCTGATCGCTTCATTGAACCGTGCCATTTCGCGGCTGCGTTTCCCCAGTTCTTTATTGGTAAGCATTGCTCCCAAGCGGTTTTTCTCCGTTTCGTACTGCCTGAGTAAAGAGTCCAAAGAATCGGTGGTACGTGTTGCCTTGAGGATACTGTCTATTGCCTTGCGCTCTTGAGAGGTGTACATACGGGAATCCATACGTTGGCATGACAGTATGGCCATACTCCATAAAAGAAGAATAGCCAAAGTAGAAAAACTACTGTTGAGAATGTGCTTTGTCATAGTCGCTATATTTTAGTATATAATCAAAGAGAGGGGGTCTGTCTTCTTGTGTCTAAAATATGTCTGCTACCTTGCGGCAACTCTGCAAAAGTAACAATTAGATCAGACATTCATAATAGTTGCATTTACAATCAGTATGAATTCATAGTACCCCATAATGAGTCCTGCAAATATATCTTCTTTAGCAATTCATACCAAGTAAAAAGACTATTTTATTGATTACTATCCATAAGACGGAGTATGAGGTAATCTGGAATTTCGCTTAAAACAGAAGTTCCTTGAAATTAAATGTGTACTTTTGCAAACGATTAATGAACTTATAAATCAGAACTTAGTAATGGATATTGAATCAGTCAGGAACTTTGCTTTAAGCCTTAATGAGAATGTAACGGAAGAACTGTTCGCCAAGCAATGGATTGCTTGGCGCATCTGCGGCAAATGGTTTTTACTGATGCAGTTAGATGCTCCTGAACCTCGTATTGCTGTGAAGTTGCCGCCTGACGTAGCAACAAGTCTTCGAGATCAATACAGTGGTGTACGTCCTGCCTATCACATGAATAAAACGCATTGGAGCGACCTCTATCTGAATGAATTGGATGATAAATTCGTGAAGATGCAGATAACCGTATCCTATCAGTTAGTGTTGAGTAAGTTACCTTAAAGCTACGCTAAATTGATTAAACTTATGAATGCCAATCTGGAGTAACCTCTCAAATCAAGAGCGGTATTATTTGCTGTATTTTTGTTGCCATCTTCGAGTTAATTACGAATTTGAGGGGAATTCTGTACAAAAATACTATTTGCAATCCTAATCGCCAAACAAAACAAGAAAAGTTCTATCTATTTTGCTTGTATTTTCTCTTCATTTTCGCAGTTTTGGTGAATTTGGGGCTGTTTTAACAACATGTAATAGACCAAGTTGATTTGATTATCATAAAGTTAGTATTTTCTTTTTTTTTAATGAGCAGTCCCGCCACGGAAATTTTTCTCTCCCGGCGGGGGCTGCTTCCTTTTGCTGATTATTGATTCAAGTAAAGGTCTCTAAATTCAGAGACACTTTGAATGCCATTTAAAGCTTCTTCAAATGCATACGTTCAGGCTTACACCAATACCTTTTTGAAGCGTTCGAGGAACAAGGAACTTTCGGGGTTCATTTTTTGTAGGCGTGCAGGAGTTTGGAGGAACGAATTATCGGGCGCTTCAGCCCAGCGTCGGTATATTAATCTCCTGGCTCTCTTCATTCCAACTCTCCACCGTGAAGTTTCCGGAGGATTCTTCGGAAAAGATGTCGCCCATGGATAGCGTGAGCGTCAGTTTGGTATTGGCGACGAGTGGTGCGCTCAACGTCTGCTGGAAGGTCTGGACGGTACCGTTCTTCAGAATGACGCTCAGCTGGAATACGGGGAGCCCTGCCGAAGGGAACAGCATGGCGGTTTCATTGCTCATCTGCATGCCGTCCGCCGAAAGTGTCAGTGGAAAGTACACCGTGCACGCATTGCCTTGCGGCTGCCCGGTGTAGTAGTTCAGCTGGCTGTAGATGTTGGTGATGCGCACGGCAATGCTGTCGATGCCCGGATTGAGGGTGTCGCCGTCCTGGCTCTTGACGATGACTTGCAGGCCTGCCACCACCCGTTGCAGGGAGGCACTCAGCACTTCGGTGCCGATGTCGGCGGGCTGAACGGCGTGCAGCATGTCGTAAGCCGGATAGTAGAGGGTGTCTGCCGGCATCTGCCTGAGTCCGTAGCTTTGCAGGCTCATGTCTCCTCCGATGCTGAAGACGGGCTCTTGGATGGGGTTGCTGTAATAGGCTGAGTCCGTTACTTGGGATGTTCCCCAGTAGATGAGGTTGTAGAGACCTGCCGGCAGCGATAGTTCCGTGGTGTACGGCTGTTCGTCGAAGGTTCCGTTCTGTATGTGATAATAGGCATGGATCGGAGTCCGCATACCGTTGATGTAGTTGCCGTAATAGATGGAACTGCCGGCCTCGCACGGCGCAATGGTCAGTATGCCGGTCAGCAGCGTTTGCCCGCCGCCGTTTTCCACTTCGGTATAGATGGGGGGAGTAATCAGTGCTTCATCGGGCGTTGCCGCAGGGTTGTCATCGGAGCAACTTACCACAATGGCGGCAATCGCTGCAAATGCTATTAGTCTTTTCATCACTCGTTAAGTTTAGGATTATTTTCTTAGAGAACATTTTCTTGTTCAAAAGGTTCTGAGTTTTAACTAACAAACTAACATAACGTGAGTGCGATATCATTCAAAATGATCTTAGCTGTTGCCCGTTCCACGCCGCCCGTACCAATCTGTACAAAAAGGCTTCTTTATCGGGAAAAAGAATTATTTTTGCAGCGTCAAAAAGAATCAGGCATTAATCCCTCATGAAGAACAAGGTGCTTAGTTCCAATGCGAAACGGCTATGAAGTATAAAGAGACCTTCGGAGTGTTCTCCGACAAGACGGCGGAGCAGATTTCGCTGTTGAAATATACCAAGAGTTCCTGTGGTGTGGACTTTCTGCTGAACACGGCGGAGAGTTGGGAAAAGCGCGGATGGTTCGATATGAATAAGCGCTATAAGACCGACTTCTTCGAGTTCTACTTCTTCCGTAAAGCCTCCGGACATTTGCTCCTTGCCGGGAAAAGGATAGAGCTGCACGACGGCATGACACTCATCATATCGCCCTATCAGCAACAGGAATGGCATGTGGACATCGAACGGATGGACTACACCTTTCTCGTCTTTCAAGAGGAGTTCATCAACAATTTTCTTTCGGACAAGTACTTCATGTACCGCTTGCTGTATTGCTATCAGAGTGATTATCCCACCTTCTTCTGCATGGACGATGAAGACCGGCAGCCGCTGCTCCTGCTGCTGCGCTCCATGAAGACGGAGTTGCGCACGCCAGTTGCCGACAGCTATCACATGATTGTGGCATATCTGTATCAGTTTCTGCTACAGCTCAACCGCTTCTATGCCCGTCTGTTCCACCTGCCCTTCTCCCCGCCCCAAAATAATTACGCCTATCAGTACAAGCAGCTTCTGGAAAAGAACATCTGCTCTAAGACGCGTGTAAACGACTATGCCGCCATGATGGGCATTAGCCGCGTGTCGCTCAACAAAGCCGTAGACAGCGAATTCGGCGTATCTGCCATGCATCTGCTGAAGCAAAGGCTGTTGCAGGAAGTGAAGAACGACCTGCTGTTCACCGACCTTTCCATCAAGGAAATAGCCTTCCGGCTGAATTTCTCGGAACCGAACCACCTGATGCGTTTCTTCAAGCAGCAGACGGGACAGACCATCAGCGAGTTTCTCGCTTCCGTGCAGGCGGAAAGATAATCGGGTAGTTAGTTATTGCCTTAAAGTGTTAAAAAAAGCAATAAATATTGGATTTGTGTAGATACTGATATATCAAAAACCTTGGATATGTGTATATTTGCGCGTATAGAATTTATTGGATATGTGTAACTCACTTAACTTGGTTTAATATGGAAATGAAACGTAAAATATATGACAGGCTTTTAAAATGGAAAAATGAAGCATGTGGCGACTCGGCTCTTTTGATTGAAGGCGCTCGTCGTATTGGCAAAAGTTATATCGTTGAAGCATTTGCAAAGAATGAATATGACAGTTACATCATAATAGACTTCAATAATACCACTCAACAGATAAAAGATCTATTTGCTGATTACCTCTATGATTTAGACACTTTTTTTATGTATCTGAGTCTGTATATGGGCGTTTCTTTAAAAGAACGGCATTCGTTGATTGTATTTGACGAAGTACAGCTTTATCCGAAAGCAAGAGCTGCAATAAAATATCTTGTAAAAGACGCAAGATATGATTATATTGAAACCGGTTCTTTGGTAAGCATACGGAAGAATGTAAAAGGAATAACCATTCCGTCGGAGGAGGAGTCTATACAAATGAATCCTATGGATTTTGAAGAATTCCTTTGGGCTATGGGTGAGGACACGTTGATGAATTTAATCAAGATGCAGTATGACAAAAGCCGTCCGATGGGCAACGATATGCACCGGAAGGCAATGACTTGGTTCCGTCAATATCTGATTGTCGGAGGCATGCCGCAAGCCGTTCTGAAATATGCCGAAACGAAAGACTTTGAACAAGTGGACAGACAGAAGCGAATCATATTGAATCTCTACAGAAACGACATACATCATTATGCGGACGGTTTGGAAACGAAAGTGGGAAATATCTTTGACGAGATACCTGCCCAGCTTCAACGTCATGAGAAAAAGTTCCGTATAGGTGACTTGCAAAAAGAAGCACGTTATCGTGATTATGATTCAGCTTTCCTTTGGCTGGCTGACGCAAGAGTCGTAAATGTCTGTTTCAGTAGTACCGAGCCCAATATAGGATACAAGTTGACGCGTGACGGAAATACTCTGAAATGCTATATGGCTGATACGGGATTGCTTATTAGCCATTCTTTTGATGAAAATGGGATAACGAGTTCTGAAATATACAAGAAACTGATGTTTGACAAATTGGAATTCAATGAGGGGATGCTTGTCGAAAACATCGTTTCTCAGATGCTTGTTGCTGCCGGGCATAAATTATATTTCTTTTCATCGTACTCTAAAGAGGATGCCGAGATGAGGATGGAAATAGATTTTCTGGTCTCCAAAGCTATTGCTACAAGCTGGCATAATGTTACTGCTATCGAAGTGAAATCCGGCAAGAAATATACTTTGAACTCATTGGAAAAGATAAAGAGGAAATACGGAAATATGATTCATAAACGGATTGTATTACACGCTTTAGATGTAAAAATGGAGAATGACATACTTTATCTGCCGCTGTATATGACGCCTTTATTATGATGTGACTTCATCTTTTTGCAAGACTTGTTTATCAAAATGGTAGTGATGCGCGCAAGATTGGTAGTTGCATCCCTACCGGAAGCCGCTACCTTTGCATCTCCGAAACAAAAAGATAGAACAGAAACGTATGATTGCAAAAGAAACGATTGACTTACTGAAGAAAAAGATAGACGAGGCGGAAGCCATCGTAGTGGGAGGTGCTTCGGGAATGTCTGCCGCGGCAGGCTTCAAGTTCTACTACCAACGGGATGACGTGTTCCGCATGATAGCCGGCAGTCTGGAAGACAAATACGGTTTCCACAGCCACTTCGATGCCTTCTACTGCCGGAAGACCACGCGCGGAGAGCATTGGGCGATGATACTGCGCAGCACTCGCTACCAGTATGAATGTTATACCGGCGAACCGTATCAGGACTTGGCGGAATTGCTTGCCGGAAAGAACTACTATATCGCCACCACCAATCAGGATGCCCAGTTCTTCCGTACCTTTCCCGACGAGAAGATAACCCGTATTCAGGGCGATTCGCGCTACTTCCAGTGCGGCGTGCCCTGCCACGACGCCATCTATTACAATAAGGAGCAAGTCTTTGAACTGTGCCGGCACATCGAGAACGATGCCCTGCCCGACGAGCTGATTCCCCGCTGTCCCCGTTGCGGCAGCGAGATGGAGCCGTGGGTGCGTGGCTACACCTTCCTCGAAGGGGCGTATTATCAGAAGGAGATGAAGCGATACCGCGACTTCCTGCAAACGTGCGTACACAAGAACACCCTGTTTCTGGAGTTGGGCGTGGGCATGATGACGCCGATGTTCATCAAGGAACCGTTCATGAACATGGTCTATCAGTGGCCACGTGCCACGTACGTCACCATCAATCCCCAGCACGCCATTGTTCCGCAGGAGATAGCAAAGAAGAGCATCGCCATTCAGGACGACATTGCCGTCACCCTGAAGCAACTGCTTGGCAAGCCGACGGACGGAGTGGCGAGCCTGAATGCAACGGAAGTGTTTAACCCATCAAGAGTTTATTAACAATCAGGATATGATAAAAGAATACATTACCACCCCGACGGCGTTTCCGCTTGCGAAAGATAGACCGTGGGACACCATCGCCCGCCTCGGAGGCATCCTCGATGCTGTAATCAAGACATTGGGCGACGGGTACGAAATCCATGACGGCGTTGCCATTCACAAGACTGCGGTCATCGGACACAACGTGACCATCAAGGCGCCTGCCGTCATTTCCGCCGGTTGTTTCGTGGGGGCGAATTCTTACCTGCGCAATGGCGTTTTCCTTGCACCGGGAGCGAAAGTCGGCATCAGTTGCGAAATCAAGACCACAGTCATGCTGGAAGACAGTGCCATGGCGCATTTTAACTTCGTGGGCGACAGCATCATCGGGCATGACGTGAACATTGAGGCAGGAGCCATCCTTGCCAATCACTTCAACGAGCGCACGGAGAAGACCGTCTTTGTATACCACGAGGGGCAACCTATTTCAACCGGCCTGCAGAAGTTCGGCTCGCTGGTGGGCGACGGCTGCCGCATCGGGGCAAATGCCGTGCTCTCTCCGGGAACATTATTGAAACCGCAGACCATCGTCCGTCGGCTCGAACTCGTAGAACAAGATTCCTATCAACCATGAAACTGAACAAGATACATCACATAGCAATTATCTGCTCCGACTATCGGCGCAGCCTCCACTTCTATACGCAGGTGCTCGGGCTCCGTATGCTGAGCGAGCATTACCGTGCCGAACGACAATCCTACAAGGCGGACTTGGCCTTGGGCGATGAGTATGTCATAGAGTTGTTTTCTTTCCCCACCCCGCCGCCCCGACCGACGCGCCCCGAAGCCGCAGGGTTGCGCCACCTTGCCTTTGAGGTGGATAATCTCGACAAGGAGGTAGCCGACCTCGACCGCCTGCAGGTGGCTCACGAAGCGATTCGCACGGACGAATATACCGGCAAGCGTTTCGTCTTTTTCCGTGATCCGGACGACTTGCCGATAGAATTGTATGAGAAATAAGCGAAAGAATAGATGGATAAAATAGATAAAAACCCTGATACCCTGCAGAAAGCTGCCCAAGCGATAGCCGATGCAGACGCCCTGCTGATAGGAGCCAGCAACGGGCTTTCGATAGCCGAGGGTTATCATGTCTTTGCCGACAACGAGATGTTCCGCAGCCGGTTCGATGATTTCCGGCAACGATACGGGATAAGGAACGTCATCGAAGGATGCTTCTTTCCCTATCCCGATGCGGAGAGCCGGAAGGAGTTCTGCCGCCGCCTTGTGCAACAGTGGGTAGAGGAATATCGCCCTTCCGAAGTGATGAAGGACTTGCTTGCCCTCGTGGGCGGCAAGGACTACTTTGTGCTGACGACGAACGGCGACACGCATCTTGAACTGGCAGGCTTCGACTCCGCCAAAGTCTTTGAACTGGAGGGCACCTTCCTGCAGATGCTTCACGATGCGCCCATAGAGGATAAGAGCGGAGAGTTGCAACAATTCTTGGCGCATTATCACGGCAAGCGGCTCGTCATCCTCGAACTGGGCATCGGCAGCCGGGACCGCCTGATAAAGCTGCCGCTCATGCAACTGACGGCAAGGGAGCCTTATGCCACTTACATCACCCTGAACCTTGCCCAAGAGCTGTATATACCGGATGAAATCTCCCGGCAATCCATCGGACTGCCGGGAGACATTGCCGCTACGCTCCACGAGCTGAATCAATTGGTACCTATCGAAAGGACCTCTCCGGAGATGTAGCATTCCGGTCGTTCATCCCTACACAGCTTTTATTTTATGTATCATAGAACAATAATTATTGTATGAAGAAAATTTTATTCTTGTTTTTCGTTTGCCTGACCGCCGGAACGATGGTCAAGGCGCAAACAACCGAAAGAGGAAGTTCCATCTGGCTAATCCGGAATGCGACGCTGAAAGTCAGCTATGCCGATAAGCTCATCCTCGTAGATCCAATGCTGAGTGAAAAGGGAAGTTCCATATCGGCACTGGGAGTAAATCTGAATCCGAGAGTACACCTCACCATGCCTGTAAAAGAGGTGTTGGAGGGTGTGGATTTCGTCCTCTTGACGCATTCCCATATCGACCATTACGATGATGCGGCGAAGAAAGCCATTCCCAAAGCGATGCCTTGGTATGTGCAGCCCGCTGATTATGACACGGTGGCGGTGAAAGAACGTTTTGTCCGTACCACGATTGTTCCCGACAGCCTGACGGTCGATGGAATTACATTGGTGCGGATTGCCGGAAGCCATGGCAGAGGCAAACTGGCGGAAATGATGGGAACCTCCTCTGGATATGTCCTGAAAGCTAAAGGGCAGCCCACGGTTTACATCATGGGCGACTGCGTATGGGATGAAATGACGAAAAAGGCGGTAGCCATACATCGTCCGGACTATATCGTCGTGAATAGCGGTGGCGCAATACTTCCCCCATTCTCGAAAGAGTGCGGCCCGATTATCCCCAATGAACACGAAACAATGCAGATAATGGACGAGTGCCCTGCCAATATCCGCTTTATCGCCGTCCACATGGATGCCATCGACCATTGCCAGACTACCCGTACCATACTCCGCAACGAAGCCCGGCATCATGGAGCAGATATGGAACGCCTTATCATCCCAGAGGACGGGGAAACCGTTGTACTGTGAGCCTGCATATCATCGTTGATGTTATCCCCTTTTATTTAAAGCCGGCAATATTTCGGGAATCTCTCTTTCCCGTCGCTAAATTGAAGATTTTTACGTCCTTGCCCGTAAAAGATGTTCCGCTTGTGCGG
>NZ_CAJLKP010000071.1 GCF_905207245.1 uncultured Bacteroides sp.
TTTGCTTCCTGTATGTTCATAGCATGACATTTTTCATGAACCGACTCACTGTTACTACACAAGACAAAGAACCGATTAATACCTGGAATGAGAAAAACAAAGTCGTCAGATGTCATCAAAAGTCGTCAGATAACATGTGGCAATAGAACCGACAAGCTACATTACCTCTGAAAATGACCAACCGCACAACTTTATCACACAGTACGCAGCCCTCCTGTTGCTTATCCCTCCAAATCCATTTTTCTACGCGGATGCTTGGAAGACAAATATCTTCTTTTCCTTTTTATATTCTATATTTATAACAAAATTTAAACAGGCTCTTAATGGGTGAATTTATTAATTAAGGATAAAAAGATACTTTTAGTTACATATTAGCCCTCGCTTTTTCCAATATATCCAATTTGAATTTATTGAAAGGATATTTATAAATCTCATCTCTTCTCAAATGAAATCCCCAATCATCAAATTCTTTTTTTATTAAACTGGCTGGTATGGGTAACATATTCAAATAATCAAAATAAGTGTCAGGATACCTGTTCAATTTTCGAATTATGGAAATTACAGTCTCCCGATTCTGTATTGTATTATATCGACCATTCAGGTTTAACAACGCATTATAACCAACCTCTTTATCTCCAGCTGTTAATATATCCACATCGCTGTTTCCCGCATTTTCCCAGTGGGACTTTAAGTTGTAATCAAAGAAAAAATTCCTATCTTGATACTCGTATGGATTGATTATACGCATTGAGGTTAAGCTTGCATCCCCTTTATTTGATGTAACATCTTTATTACTCTTATGCTGAACATCGTTACAAGAAGGACAGCTTGGTATCAAATTGTAAAAGGATAATCCCAACATTGGGTAAATTTCTTTGGGGTAAAAATGATCCAATACTCCTTTTTCTGTCTGAGACAACGCTGTTGCAGGAGTATAATGGATATCTGCCATATTGCAATAAGGACAGGTTCCCACTTGGCTTTGTCGGTAAAAACCATCCTTATTAAATATATCATCTTCATATCCAAAAATAATGAAGATATGATAAAGGATACGGTTCAATTTCTTTTCAGGGTCAAAAGCATCCGGATGCAGTTGTGAGATTATATCTCTTAATTTATCCGGATGAGATACTATAAACTCCTTCAAGTTTTCCTCATTAGACAAATGCCTCAATAAATCTTCGCTAGGCTTATCTCCATGAATAGCTATTTTCACTTTCCTCATTATCCTATGCTTACCCGAGAGAAAATGATGGATATCAGCCAATAAACGTTCTTTTACGTCATTGAAATGCTGCAATGCCAAGCTATCCGTTTTTTTAGTTATTTTCAGTTGATACATTATTTCCCAATTTTTTATCAAGAATATTTTTAAGAAAGGTATCACCAACCAATTTGATATATTTATCAAGATTCCCATGATTGATTTGAGTTTGTTCATAGAAACCGAACACATCAGAAGAAGTATCATTCATAATCCTATTCATTAAACGGTTAATAATATCATAGGACACTTTTCCAATAGCACTCTCCTTTAGGAAAAAACTGAAACGAAGAAGATCATACATATTGGCTCCAAAAGATTCTTTCAGTTTCTCTTTTACTTCTGACGTGACAGACTTGCCTTGTTCTAAAAAAAGAATATTTTCCATTGGAATATCACTAAGCACAAATGGTGAATGAGTAACAAGCAATATGTCTATCCTAAAATTTTTATCGATATTCAGCTTGTTCAAATAGTCTATTAAAGTACTTATTAAAATTCGTTGGTATTCAGGATGATAATACTGTTCTATCTCTTCCAGAATTATCTGTACACAATTATATGGCTTTCGATTTTCAGCATTTCTTATGGTATATATATTATGTACATGATACAATATCGAACTCATTGAGTAAACCAATTGTCTTTCTCCCGAACTCAAATCAGTTATATTAACAACTCCAAGTTGTCCTTTATCTGTTCTATAAGATAAATAAAAACTGGTCTTGAAGATTGGTGGAGGTAACAAATACATAATTTTATCTATCTGAACAGATGAATCCGACCTTTTCTTTAAGAAAGGTTCCAAATCGCTCCAATAATATCTCCCTTCATGATAATAAGGGTCATCCAAATAATAAAGAATCTGATGAATCTTCAATGTTATATGACTTTCATCCTTTATTAACATAGTCACAACTTCATCAAATGGGTTTTCTTTTTTAGAATTGTCCTTGAAATAGACTTGGAAGAAGGAGTATTTAACAAGGATGGACATTGTTTTATAAACAAGGTATTGATAGCAATATTCTGAATATTCATTGTTTTTGTTAAGAAACGAAAATCTTTTTACCCAAGCCTCCTTGATTGATTTTTCCATATCTTCCCAGCTCATATCCTTTATTTCAGCCAAATAGGGATAATAGTCTTTCATCGCATGTTTGATTTTCTGCGATACACCATCTTTATCCAATTTGATTGCAAAAGATTTAATGTCATAATCAGGATGAAAACGAATAGAGTGGTAAAGCTTGAAATAAGAAAAAAAGGCTATGGAACGTTGTTCTGCCAGTTCTGTTTCTACATTGATATCAATATTACCTCGTTCTCTGAAAGGATTCAAAACAATAGGCGTTCTGTAACCGTCATTTTTATGGAAAAGGGCTTCTATCCAAAACTTTTTCTTATATCTACCCATGATTTCAGACTGATATTCCAGTGAGTTATAGGCATAATGTGAGTAATTGATGACAATCGTATAAAATAGAGATTGCAAATCCTCACTATTTTTTCCCATTATATTGCCACGTTCATCTGTCCATGAAAAGCTATCGTTAGAAATTGTAATTTTATAAATGACATTGTCCTTTTCATAATACAATTCAGCATTCAAGCGTCTTACGGGAACCAATGGCTCAGCAGCGTATGTTCCGGATTGTTCCCCTAATATATAAAAAGACAAATTATTTATAATCCGGATAATTAATTCTACGATTGTACTTTTTCCACTACCGTTCATTCCGACAATAGCATGCAGACTAATATTGGATGCATATAAATTATCCGGAACTTGCTGTTCACTTTTTATCACTTTCTCATCTTTAAATTCATAATTATTGTAAAATGTATAAAAAGTATCAGACTTTAAGTTCTTTATTACATGTTTATTACATCCTTTCAATGGTCGTACACCAATGATTTTAAATGTTTTCATATACTTTCTTGTTATTCAAATTATGCAATGAGCTATACAATCAACATGTTGTGATACGATTCGTCTTGTCATTTGCAATAAATGCTTAATTCATTAAATTACAAGCACCGACATCACTTTATACCCTTCATGTCTTCCTGCAACAAAACTAGCGAAATTTCATAAAATTATAAATATATACAGCAAAATTTCATGTTGCATCTTTAAAAAAATCAATAAAGATTTGCGGCAATCGAACCTTTTGCTTATCTTTGCGGCGTCAAAGAGATAATGATTATTGAATTGATAAAGAAAAGCAATGAATTTAGTGTAAGGCTAATTCAATGGCTTTCATAAAAGATAAAGCAAGAATGTGCAGTCATTCAAGGAATTAGAATAAACCAAAGTAAAAGGTTCGATTCCTGGTGGCACCACTTTAAAAGGTAAAATCCCGATTTATTTTAATAAAATCGGGATTTATTTTATTCAGACTAAAGCTAGAAGAAAAACATATTCATCCTATTCAAAGCTTCCTGCTCGTAAAAATCAGGTTCATCCTTGAAGAGTTTTTTTCATATGAAACGGAGGGTAGACGAATGGTAGTTACCCTACCAATACATTAACCACCTTTTACGAATTTCCACTTCAATATCCGCTTGAATTATATTGTTTCTGCTTCAGGTAGATATAAGATTGCACACCCAGCAATATCACAAACAGGTACTCAGCCGTTAAATAGACCGACAAAGAAGTAGTGGAACTGTTACTCAGCAAATAAAGATAGCCCAGATAAATGGCTATTGTGGAAACCTGGAATACAAATGCCATCCGGGTATCCCCTGTTCCCGTCACCGCATTGACATACACATATCCTGGCAGGGCAAATGCATAATTCAGCAACATGATGATAAAGGGATAATGGGCAAACTCGATTAATTGGAGATTGTCTGTGTAAAATCCAACAATCTGTCGGTTGAATAATAGGGCAAAAACAATCAAAGGAATCCCTACTGCATATCCTAATCTGAGCACTTTATTACAAAGCCGAAACAGGTTTCTTCCCTCTCCCGCACCAATCAGGTTACTAACCAAAGAACCACTTGTTGCTGCAAAGGAATTTACTATCACAAAAAAAACAGTGGATACACTCCGGGTGATATTGGATACTGCCAACTGCGCCTCTCCCAAACGCTCTATTGCCACAAAGAACAGGAACCACGGGGCAACACTGATAAAAGCCTGCATCATGCTCCACACGGACAGTCGCAGGAGGGCCGCCAATAGTTTTCCATCATAGACAGCTTTCAATCCGAAATGAACTTTGTCCACTTTCTTCTGAAAAGTATAACACACCAATATCAACAAAGAACCTGCCTCAGCCAGTGACGAAGCCATTGCCGCCCCTGATATGCCGAGATTAAGACTAAAGATAAACAGATAGTTGCAAGGTATATTAATGAGAACTGCCATCATTGCAGCCCACGACAACACTCTCGTTTTCGTGATTCCGACAAAGAACGAGCGGAACGCCAGAAACGGAAAAGAGAACACCAGCCCGAAACATCTCCATTCCAGATAATCAATCACAGCCTGATAAATTTCAGGTGAATGAATGAAAAATTTCAGAATAACGGGGGATAAGGCATAGGATGCCAAACTTAAAACGATGGCTAAGCAACTCAGGAACAATAATCCCTGATAGAACGTCCGGCCAGTTTCCTGATATTGCTGTTCCCCGTTTCTGCGGGCAATCATCACCTGCAATCCCAGGCTGAAACCAAATCCAAGCATATAGATAGCCAGATAATAGACACTTGCAAGGGCAGAGGCACCTAATTCCACTTCGCCCACATGTCCAAGAAAAACAGCATCGGTGATATTGATTAACTGCTCCATCAGGATGCTCATCATCACAGGAAAGTTGATGAGCCAGATTTGCTTATATGTATAATTCATTGTTCAATTTTAATAAGTGATGAATAAAACTTATCCGAGGAATGGATACCCTTACTCGCGAAGTCATCCTACGTCAGTTGCTGACATTGACTATCACTTGGGTACTCTCATCCAGGGAAAAGAATAAATAAAACGGGATATAAAACCTCTGCGACGAATTGCGTGAATCCGTCCGATAGCTGAATAGCTTTATATGAGAAGGTGCTATTCGTGAAGCGTAGCTATATACAGAGTTGATGTTTCATCGTTAGAACAATCTGATTTTTATCTATTAATCACGCGGTAAATATAGGAAAAATAATAAAAAAGCAGATGCATTTACCGGATAAATCAATGGTTATCCTATTTTTGCAGGAAATTACTTCACCAAATGAAATCAACCGATACCACAAGAGAAGAAATGTGGGCCAAGCAACATTTATCTGCTGCCCACATCGACTATACGATATGGGAACGTGACAAGCAAATGCTCCATCAAATGTCCGCAATCAGCCGAAGTTGCACCTTTGTGGTCGATGTCTATAAACTCAGGTATGCGTTTGCCTCTACCAACTTTGTCGATTTGCTGGGGTACGACAGCCATAAGATAGCAACTTTGGAAAGGCAGGGAGATTATCTGGAATCACGCTTCCATCCGGACGACTCCGCCCAACTGGAACGGTTGCAGGTTGAGTTGGGCAAGTTTATCTATGGCTTGCCCATCGAAGAAAGGAATGATTACTGCAATATTTATAGTTTCCGGGTGCTCAATGCCAGGAGGCAATATGTGCGCGTCATCAGCCGCCAACAGGTTTTAGAGCAAAGCCGCAACGGGAAAGCCTGGCTCATACTCGGCAATATGGAGATTGCCCCCAATCAGAAGGAGTCCGACCAGGTGGAATGCACCGTACTGAATCTTAAAAACGGGGAAATGTTTACTCCTGCGCTGCCATCACCTGCGCCTATCAGTCTGACCCAGCGCGAACTGGAGGTCTTGCAACTTATCCAAAGGGGATTACTGAGCAAGGAAATTGCCCATAAACTCTGCATCAGCATTCATACCGTCAACATCCATCGGCAGAACCTGCTGCACAAATTGGGAGTGCAAAATTCCATCGAAGCCATCAATGCAGGGTTAGCGTCAGGATTATTGGATTAAGTTGCTATGATAGCCGGGATAACCTGTCACGGCATCCATTCCACAATGTCCGTAACCGGGTGTTGGCTTCTCCATTCCATGAACTCGTCATAGCTCCGCACACCATCGCGGATGACCGCCTGATAATACTCCACCCCCATTATCTTTTCCGTTTCGGGCGTCTCGTTTTTCAGTTTTAGGATAACTGTCCGCGTTTCATCCGTCAGAACCGCAGTAAGGCGTTCGGCAAACTTCTCAAAAAAACCGTCATAGCGGGAACCTTTCAGGATATGAATCATGTCTATCTGCCAAAGTTCATTCCGTGCATCCCTGTACCAAGCATGCCACTCCAGACATGCTTGGGGAGTATCCAGCAAATTCACATGTTCTATCTTCCTGATAGATTTATTTTCACCAAGCTTCATCATTGCCTGAAAACTGTCGGACAGGCTGAATGATGGAGTATAAATATGAAAATCTATGTCCAGATGCTTCATCAGTAACCCGGTTTTCAAAGAACCCACCAGGTTAACTTCAGCACCAATACTCTCCCATATCGGAATGATACGGGCGTCTTCTATTACTTTCCAGGCTCTCTGCTGGTTCCATTCGGCAATATCAAGAATGTTCATTTTCGGTCTTTTCGAGTGAGTGCACAAAAGTAGAAAAAAGGACGGATATTTAGCTATAAATAACTATTTAATACTTCAATAAACCGGACTAACTTTGCCACCCTTTCTGAACTTTTATTCTAAAAACAGGGCCTTATGACATTCAATCAAACAGAAGAACAAGAGAAAGAGTATTTACAACGAGTAATTGGCATCATTCATGATACAATCAACCATACCGACAGCTCGGTGAAAGAACACGTGGAGACTTTGCAGGAGTACAAAGATTACATCTGGTCCAATAAAGATATTGATCCGCATGAGATACGCTCTATGCGCGAAAGTATACTGAACCACTATGCACTGGGCGAAAGCGTCATTCATAAGCGCAATCGCTTGGGCAGAATATTGGATATTCCCTATTTCGGAAGAATTGATTTCAGGGAGCAGATTGGTTTCAAGAAGCAGAAAGATGAAAGCAGAACGATGCCTGTTTATATAGGAATACATACTTTTTATGACACCAAAAACAAGATGAATCTGATTTATGACTGGAGGGCGCCTATATCGGGGATGTTCTACGACCATGAATTGGGAAAAGCAAGTTATTCATCACCGACAGGCGAAGTGAATGGAGAGATTTCACTCAAACGCCAATATCGCATCCGTAACGGCAAGATGGAGTATATGATCGAAAGTTCGCTGACCGTCCACGATGATATTCTGCAAAAGGAACTCAGTAGCAATTCGGATGACAAGATGAAGAATATCGTCACCACTATTCAGCGGGAACAGAACCGGATTATCCGTAACGAAGATGCACACGCGCTTATCATACAAGGAGTGGCAGGTTCCGGAAAGACGTCTATTGCCCTGCATCGCATCGCTTACCTGCTTTACACGCTGAAAGGGACGATTTCTTCAAAAGATATACTGATTATCTCTCCCAATAAAGTCTTTGCCGATTACATATCGAACGTACTTCCCGAACTTGGCGAGGAGAGTGTGCCGGAGATTAGTATGGAACAGATTCTCTCGAAGGTACTCGATGATAAATACAAATACCAGAATTTCTTCGGGCAGGTGACAGAGTTACTCGAAAAGCCTAATCATGATTTTATCGGGCGCATCAGATACAAATCTTCATTTGAGTTCATTTCACAGCTCGACAAGTTCATTCTTTATATGGAGAATAACTACTTTAAAGCGGCAGACGTAAAACTCACCAAGCATATCACGATTCCGTCCGAATTCATCGACGAACAATTCAGGCGTTTCAACCGTTATCCTATGCGGCAACGGTTTGAAACCATGACAGAGTATATTCTGGATATGCTGACAGTGAAATATTACTTCACGGTTACCACTGCGGTGAAAAACTTGTTGAAGAAGGAAATAAAGAATATGTTCGCAGGCAATAATGATATTCAAATCTATAAAGACTTCTTTGAATGGGTGGGCAGGCCCCAACTATTCAAACTACGCAAAAACCGGACATTGGAGTATGCCGACTTAGCTCCACTGGCATATTTGCGCATAGCATTGGATGGAAATATCGTACAGTCGGGCGTCAAGCATCTTTTGATAGATGAAATGCAGGATTATTCTCCTATTCAGTATAAAGTTATTCAGAAACTTTATACCTGCCGTAAAACGATTCTCGGAGATGCCTCCCAATCGGTCAATCCTTATGGTTCGTCAACGGCAGATATGATCCGGAAGTCATTCGGCACGGGAGAAATTATGAAGCTATGCAAAAGTTATCGCTCTACAATTGAAATTACAGGCTTTGCGCAAAAGATTCAGGTCAATAATGAACTTGAAGCCGTTGTACGACATGGGGAACAACCTCAGATTCTATCATTCGGGAATATGGAAGATGAGTTTTCCGGCATTATAGATTTAGTATCTATCTTCAGAAAGTCAAATTATAAATCACTGGGGATAGTATGTAAAACAGAGGCGCAAGCACAGGAACTTGCCACAAAGCTTCAGGTGCATGGGCAGGATGTATATTTCCTATCGAGCCAAAGCTCCGCTTTTGTGAAAGGTATCATTGTCACTTCATCCCACATGGCTAAGGGACTGGAATTTGATGAGGTAATTGTTCCTCAGGTTGATGCCGGGAATTATAATTCGATGATTGATAAAAGTATGCTTTATGTGGCATTAACAAGGGCGATGCACAGGCTAACACTGACTTATTGCGGAGGAAAAAGTGAGTTTATAGTAGGATTATAATCAGAAAATGACGATTTAATAGCAAAAATAAAAGTATTCCAGATTCTTTCCAGATTCTCCCTCTACATTTGCAATATCATAATAAACCAAAGTATTAATTATAAAAAAAGAAGAATATGAAAAAGTTAGTTTTGTTATTAGTATGTATGTTCACAATGCACACAATGGTTATGGCGGACAATGATAAACCCATCCAGGTAAATCAACTTCCTGCAAAAGCACAGACGTTTATCAACACTTATTTCAAAGACCATAAGGTGGCATTGGCAAAAGAAGAAAGCGGAATGTTCTATAAGAGTTACGATGTGGTCTTCACCAACGGCGAAGAAATAGAGTTTGATAAAACAGGAGAATGGAAAGAAGTGAAATGCCGCCAAAGTGAAGTTCCTGCCCAGATTATCCCGGAAGCCATCCGTAATTATGTAAAAGAGAACTATCCGGATGCAAGAATTCTACAAATTGAGCTTGACAAGAAAGAGTATGAAATCAGACTATCCAATCGTCTGGAGATTACATTCGATTCAAAGATGAGGGTGATTGATATTGACGACTAAAACAAAGATATATTTCAATTTCGTTACCGCTGTAGCTGTTACAGCGGTAACGAAACTAAATAGCAATAATTTATATTAAATATTCAAGCTGTTTCAAAACTCAAATACAACAGCACAATGTTTCGTCATAAATCCACACTGTTCCAACGTTCTGCGTGAAGCCACATTATCGGCAGCACAACCGGCAACAGGCATATATCCAGCTTTCAGGCACGTCTCTTTCAGATGAGAAATAATCATCACGGCATACCCCTGCCTGCGAAATGCCGGATTCACCCACATACCTACATCAAAAATGTCCTTATCAGGAAGTACCCGGATAAGATAACCGCAGCCTATGAGTGCTCCATCCTTCTCATACATCAGTATCATACGGTTTGAAACGGTATAATTCAACTCTTCGGGAGATTCGTACAAATCGCTGTCATGAGTCAGCAACAACGGAATATCAATTTCTTTTGCTTTACGAACGGTTACACCATCCGGCAAAGGCATCACAATTTCATCTGTGAAGAAGCGAAACAGAATACCACCTATTTCACAGGACCGGCAGAATGTGTGGCAACAAGTCATAAACAAATCATCGAAGGACTTACAGAAAGCACTTTTTATCTGAAACTCTTCCAACATCTTTCCGAAGATTTCTTCTTTTCGGGCAAACAGCTTGTCAGGCAGATAGAATTCAACCAATTGCCCTTCTTCCGAACAAATGAAATGTCCCACCCTTTCTCCCTCCGTTTCAATGACGAAACAGGTTCCTTTTGCAACAAGCCACTCGCAATGTAACTCTTGCGGATAACGCAAAGAAACGAAATATTGCTCCCGCAAATCATGGAGTGATGCCAACGGCACATTTTTAAAATCAATCATAGTTCCATTTTTGCTAAAGATACGAAAGTTTTCCTGATACAGAAAAATTACTTCACTAAATCAATGTAATCTCCGTATCCTTCCGCCTGCATCTTATCCTTGGGAATGAACCGCAGGGAAGCACTGTTAATACAATAGCGCAAACCGCCTTTATCTGCCGGGCCGTCTGTAAAAACATGACCTAAATGGGCGTCACCCATAGAACTGCGAACTTCCGTGCGCACCATACCGTGAGAGGTATCCACTTTCTCCTGAATGAGTTTGCGGTCGATAGGCTTTGAAAAGCTGGGCCAGCCACAACCGGAATCAAACTTATCGGTAGAGACAAACAAAGGCTCGCCTGTAGTCACATCTACATAAATGCCGGGACGATGTTCATTCCAATAAGGATTATGGAAAGCAGGTTCGGTTGCATTTTTTTGAGTCACGGCGTATTGTTCTGCTGTAAGCTGCGAACGCAAAGCGGCATCATCCGGTTTGCGATAAACTGCCGCAGGCTTCTTCGGTATCTTTGCTTTACGCGCCAGTTCGAATAACTCCGGATGGATATGGCAATATCCTCCCGGATTCTTATCTAAATAATCCTGGTGGTAATCTTCTGCCGGATAGTAGTTTTCCAAAGGCTTGATTTCCACTGCCAGAGGACGGGTATAAGCCGCAGCCAGGCGGTTGACAGTTTCCTGAATGAGCGGTAAATCTGCCGGGTCGGTATAATAAATGCCAGTGCGATACTGGGTGCCACGATCATTGCCCTGACGGTTCACACTGGTAGGATCTATCGTTTTGAAATAAAGGTCTATAAGGAAAGGCAAATTCACTTTTGCCGGATCGTACTGCACCTTTACGGTTTCTGCAAAATCCGTGGTTCCGGTGCACACCTGTTTATAGGTTGGATTGGCTATATTTCCATTAGCATAGCCTACTTGCGTAGCTTCCACACCTTCAATCAGTTTCAGGAAATGTTCGGTTCCCCAAAAGCATCCTCCTGCCAGATAAATTTCTTTGGTTGACTTCATATCTTTTCTCCTTTCTGCCTGCTCTGTCCGGTTTTTGGCACAAGCGAAGCAACTTATTAACAATATAAAAGCGAATATTATTGGTTTCATACTTTACTCTCCTCCCCTGCTATTGTTATTATTGTAAGCACATCGGTTACTTACAATAAGAATAATGTAATTATAACAATAAAAACGGTATTATAGTTGAGAGGCGGCAGTTATAGGTTCATAATTAATATCTGCCTTCCGCGCCTGTGAATGCTGAAACTGGCGGGCTATCTTAAAGGTTTGCCCTGCCTTCAGTAGATAAGAGCCTGTCTGCTTAAACCAGAAACCGACGCGGGCTTCCATACATTGCCGACGGATATCCAGCACCCAGTCATAATCGCACACACGCACTTCTCTGCCCGATTCTCCTCCTGCCACTACTTGCTCTACCCATTCGCCCACCAGCTCACCTCTGAAATCTATCCGGCTGAGAAGAGGTTCGCAGATGATAATCTTATGCTTGATGGGGGCTGCCTTGTAGATGGGCAGGCGGTAGTCAACCCGGTCCTGGTTCTCCATGGTGCAGCAGATGGTGACGTTGTCATAGCCATCGCCCCAATCGGTGGGTAGGCAGGCATTCAATCGGTCTATACGTTTTGTGATGAACAAGAAGTGAAGGTCTTGCCGCGTCCGCATCATCTCCCACGCTTCGGGACGCCACTCGTCGGCATCCTCCACCAGAAAATCAGAAGTGAAACAGGTATAGACCATATTACCCGAAGGTATCTTATAGGTCTTATTCTTTTTCTGCTGCAAAGGCAGGTCGAACTTCTCTGTCTTCGTCACAACGGAACTGTCTTTGCCATATTTACCGTCCGTACGATAGACATAGCAATGCCGGCAGCCGGCACTCAACTTGTGGCATCCATGCCAAGGGTTCCACATGGATGACTTTACGCCTGTTCTTAGCATCTGCTTATTACCATTTCTTCTGATGTTCCACCCGCATTCCGTCGGCAGTAGAATATTGCTTCAGTGAATTCTCCTGCGACTGGATGACGATGTACACCATCTCTCCATCCGAAGCATTGGACATTCCCCGTATTCCTTTTGGTGCAACACGGATAACGCTTCCTTCGGATATGGGGAAACAGTCTTCATCTACCTGAAAGTAACCGGAGCCTCGCAATATGATGTAGGTCTCCTCATTCTGCTCGTGCACATGGAAATAGGATAAATCGGTGTGTGGCGGAAGGCTGTTGAAAGATATTTCCGTGCCTGTAGCCCGGGTAGGTTCTTTCAAGAAGGCTTTGCCTTCAATGATTTGTCCGCTCACAGGATGCACCAACGTATGCTGCATCAGTTCATTCAAACTACCGATATTGACTGCTGTATAATTCTTGTTTTCCGATATAATCTTTGTAGTTTCCATAATTGTCTTTTTCTCATAAATAATATCACAAAGTTATGTATTAACCTCATTCCCTATTGAATTCAGATTCATTTTTATGTAACTTTTACATGCACACACGGAAAGAAATCGTATTTTTGAAACCGAATATCCGTGTAGAATTAAAGATAGAATAATATGGAATCCATTATCGGGCAAGTGAGGCAATGCCTCCGGGACAGCGTAGATGAAAAGACACTAAAAAATTCAGGTAACTTCTTCAAGGAAGGTGAAAGCGTTCCTGTATATGGCGTGAGAATGTATGCTGTAGGAAAGATAGCCAAAGAGTCTTTCAAGGAAATCAAAGATTTGCCGAAAACTGCCGTATTTGAATATTGTGAAGAGTTGTGGCAGTCCGGCTATCTGGAAGAGAATGTAATTGCTTGCGAATGGGCGTATGCTCTGCGGAAACAATACACGCCGGAAGATTTCGGAATCTTCAGCCACTGGTTGCAGAAGTATGTAGATAATTGGGCATCCTGCGATACGTTGTGCAACCACACCATCGGTACGTTCGTTGAAATGTATCCCGGGTACATTTCTGAGTTAAAAGAGTGGGCAACATCCGATAATCGTTGGGTAAGGCGTGGTGCTGCCGTCACGCTGATCATTCCTGCACGCAAAGGATTATTCTTCGATGATATTCTCCAAATAGCAACCACCCTGCTTCACGACAAGGATGACCTGGTACAGAAAGGTTACGGCTGGATGCTGAAAGCAGCAAGTGAGGCTTATCAGAAAGAGGTCTTCGATTTTGTAGTCAGCCATAAGGCAACCATGCCACGGACGGCACTGAGGTATGCTATTGAGAAAATGCCGCAGGAGTTGAGGAAAGAAGCAATGAAAAAGGAGTAAGTATGAATATTGAAGAATACCGGGAATATTGTTTAAGTATCAAGGGAGTAACAGAGAGTTTCCCCTTTGACGAGCATACACTTGTCTATAAAATTATGGATAAGATGTTTACCTTTGCTCCGTTGAATCCTAAAGAGGGGCATTTCTGGGCGGATACGAAATGTGACACTACCAAATCAACAGAACTGATGGAGCAGTATAGCGGCATTACATTCGGCCCCTACTCCGATAAGAAATACTGGATTACCATCTATCTGGAAAGTGATGTGCCGGACAGTCTTATAAAGGAATTAATCAATCATTCCATAGAAGAGGTGGTTAAGAAATTGCCTAAGAAGAAACAGGAAGAATATCGTGCCACATTAAGATAATGTAAAAATCAGATACATTTATTCCAATCCCGATTCTTCAAATAGAAATAGGAAAGAAGCAACAGCATACCTCCATAAATATACTCGCTGGTCCAAGCTATAGCCACATCTACCTTGAAGTACATAACCATGATGACGACATAAACAACATAGATAGCAATCGTCATCAACATGATTCTCATGGACTGATTCGTGTTTCCTGTTCCTGAAACCGCATTGAACAGAACTAAGCCGGGGGCCGAAAGGAAATATCCCACCAACATGACGTAAGTGGTCGGCAAAGCTGCCTGCACCAGTTCCTCATTGTTCGTATAAATCTGCAACAGGGCAGATGGAAATAAAGCGGATAGCAGCAAGAACGGGATTCCAATCAGATAAGTCAGCTTTATCGCCCGCCTGCATGCAAGCCGGATTTCACTTTTATCTTTGCCACTTCCCAAGAGATTACTGACCATAGAGCTGGCCGTATCAGCAAATGCAAAAATCACCATAAAGAAGCAAGTGTTGATGCTGCGCATGATATTGGCTATCGCCAGAGAACGCTCACCCAAATGCTCTATAGCAATGAAAAACAGAAACCATTGCGATGGGAATAGTATGGATTGAAGCATCGTCCAACAAGAAATACTCCAAATCCGCTTGAACTCCGACAAGCGGAAAGCGAACCGCTGGAACAAAGCATACTTCTTTTTATCTACCTGCAGCAAAGTATATACTACGTAAAACAGCAAAGACACCAGTTCAGCCAGCGATGAACCGATAGCCGCCCCCGCAATGCCTAATGCCGGAAAACCGAACTTTCCGAATATAAGAATATAATTGAAAACAACGTTACTGAGCACCATTACGACAGAGTTAAGCGTCAGCGTGCGTGTTTCAGTAATACCGATGTAGAAAGCGCGAAACAGAATAGCAATAAAAGAGAAGAAAAGCCCGTATCTTCTCCACTCCAGATAAGAAGCTGCGGCAGCATAAACCTGATCGGAAGATATCAGTCGGCCGAGAATATGAGTTGTGATATAGTCGCACAAGAAAAACATGACAGTGGCCAATGCCAGCAGGAAAAAGGCACCTTGCATGAATATTCCGCCAATTTCACCATACTTCTGTTCACCATTTCTACGCGCTATCAATATCTGAACCCCAATGCTAAATCCAAACCCAAGCATATAAATAGCCATATAGAGCACACCCGCCAATGCAGATGCTCCCAGCTCCACTTCGCCTACATGACCTAAGAATGCCGTATCCGTAACATTTATCATGTGTTCCATCAGCAAGCTGATGAGAATGGGATACGCAATTAACCAAATTCGCTTATAGCTGAAATTCATATATATAAGAGCGGATTATGACCTGTCTTTTTCCGTTAGTTTTGCCACCGTAGTGGCAAGTTATTGCCATCGCATTGGCAAGACCTTGCCATCGTATTGGCAAAAGTTTGCCACCGCATTGGCAAAAGTTTGCCAGCATGGTGGCAAAAAGTTCAGAGGATATACCCTTGTGGAGCATATCCTCTGTTGATATCAGAAATCAAACTTTTCGAGCTTCATGGAAGCCAATCCCTGTATTTTGGGAACCAACGTCACAAAATGTTCCGCTTTCTCATGGGCAGATAACGATTCTGCATCCTGCCATGTTTCGCAAATCATCAGGACATCATTACGGGTAGCGCTTTCAAAAACATCATAAGCAATGCAGCCTTTGTCTTTCAAAGAAGATGCTACCAACTCTTTTGCAGCTTCCAACACTGCAGCACGGTTACTTTCGTTTACTTGAATAAAAACATTCAGTCTAATCATATTTGTAGAATTTTAAAAGTACGCTGCAAATGTAAACAGAAAAGTCGGAACTCTGATTCACTTGTCTGCATAAATACCGATGCGGTTGCCTTCCGAATCGACAAATACTGCAAAATAGCCTTTGCCGTCGGCTTCTATCTTCGTGCAGGGAATGAGCACTTTCCCGCCCTTCTGCAACACACGTTCAAGAGTAGTTGCTATGTTATCCGTATTGAAATGGATAAGTACACCTTTCTCAGAAGGGAGAAAATCAGGCAGGAGGTCAAAAGATTGTGAGATGGCTCCTACAGTCTCACCGTCTTCGGTGAAGCATGCCATCTTCTCCTGTTCACACTCAAAGACCGGAAGTTTCATGTTCAGCACGGTCTCATAAAAATCTACAGCCCGATGGAAGTCAGTAGCCGGAATCTCAAAAAATGCAATCAACTTTTTCATTTTGGTTTCTTTTTTAGGGGTTATTACTATGCCTTTGCAAAGACATTGCAAAAGTAGGGCAAGATGGGAAACCTCCATAGAAGAAAACGGACATCTTTAGAGAGTGGAGAAATAATCGGAAACGGGAGCGCATACGGACAGGTATTCCGCAGGAGTGTAACCGGAGAAGAGTTTAAACTCCTTAATCATGTGCGACTGGTCGGAGAAGCCGCATTCATAAGCCACTTGTGCAAAAGGTAAACCGGGGTTTTGTTGCAGGACGTATAAGGCACGCTGCATACGCACGATGCGGAGAAATTCTTTTGGGGTAGTACCGATATAATCGGTAAAGACACGCCCGAACTGCTTGGTGCTGAGACAAGCTACATCGGAAAGTTGCAAGGTGTTTACCTGCGGATGAAGATTGATTTCGTCCAGAACTGTCGATAATCGTTTCAGGTTATATTCGGAACCGGAAGCCAGGCGACGGAAAAAGAATTGTTCAATCAGCCGGATACACTGGTCGTTATCTGGAGTATCTGTTATCCGGCAGGATAAATCGGAAAGTTCCCTGTCTTCCACTTCGTCCGTGGAAACATTCTGCCCGTTGAAAAGATGCAGGGGCATTTGCAGAAAGACTTTTGCCGCATAGGGCTGAAAGACGACCGCTATCATTTCTATAACTCCTGTCGACACGACATCGGAGAAACCGAAAGTTTGTCCGCTAATAAAGGATTGCGGCTGCAACTGCGAATCTTGCAGGCACATCAAGCGTTTGCCTTTATGAAACACCAGTTGCACGCAGCCGACAGGCAAGGTACGTTCCGACACCGGCAAAGCGGCATCATCCCGCAATATCCAGTAATAACGGATATAGGGAGACAATGCAGGAGCAGGTTTTACGATACGGAAAGTTTGCATAGTGCAAATATACGGGATTTGATTATTGCGGCAAAGGTAGACAAAGGGTTTTAGGGGGAATAGTAAAAAAGGGACATTATTTATAGAATCTGCCCGCTTGCAGTAAAATAGAGTATCGCCAACTGCAAACTTTGCAGTTGAAAGTAAGCAAACGGCTGAAAATATCAACGAAATAAAATGCCAAGAACAAACACGACATAGGAGACGTTATAAATTAAAGCCTAAAAGATATGAGAACAATCACCAGACATACCGTGAAGGAAGTGGATATTCCCCGTTATATGGGTACATGGCATGAAATTGCCCGTTACGAAAATCATTTCGAGAAAGATATGACAGATGTCACCGCAACTTATACTTTGCAATCCGACGGAAGTATCAAAGTAGAAAATGCAGGTTACCTGAACGGGGTGCGCAAGAAAGCAACCGGACATGCCAAATTGCCAGATCCGCAGCAACCGGGCAAATTGAAGGTTTCCTTTTTTCTGTGGTTCTATTCCGACTATTACATATTGGAACTGGATAAAGAAAATTATAGTTATGCATTAGTAGGCAGCAGTAACGATAAGTATCTGTGGATATTGTGTCGTGAGAAACAACTATCGGAAAATGTAAAAGAACAACTTCTCAACACAGCTACCCAATATGGATACGATACAAAAAAACTGATTTTCAGTTGATATCAAATCCAAGGTTAATTCTTGAACAAAAAACTATTTATTATTCACCCCATACCCGAACAAAGCGAAGTCTCCGAAACAGGGATCATCCGGAAATACTTCCGCCAATGCGGCAGTTATCCTTTGTGCGTTTTTCAGAGAAAAAGTTTCCGTTTCGGTCAGTTCCAGCAAGCGGGCTACACGGCAGACGTGTGTATCCAAAGGAATAATCAATTCCCGGCAATCAAAACTTTCCCAAATACCGAAATCAACTTCCGGTCCTTTCCGTATCATCCAGCGCAGGAACATATTCAGCTTCTTCTGCGGACTTTTGTACGAAACTTCCAGAAACCGGCAAAGCTTCTCCATCGGCTTTCCCGGATATACCTGCAATGCATCTTCCAGACTGTCATAACCCGAATAAGCCGTATGCAAGCGTTCAAAATAAGAGTGGAAGTCCGCATACGAAAGCATCCGGTAAAAACTGCGCCGCTCTTCCACAGGGAAATCCTTCTCCCACCGACGCGAAAGAACATATTGATAAGGAGACGCTCCCATGCACGCATGCAATTCATCTGCCTTCTTCAAAATCTGCCTGCGGTTGCCAAAACTCATGATGGCGGTCAGCAGACCACTGATTTCTATATCCTGTTTCAGCGTATAGCGATGAGGGAACTGTACCGGGTCATTCTGAATAAAATCGGCACAATGATAGGTCGCAGCCCACTCTTGTAGTTTCTTTTTTATATCTTTGGTCATTTCTTTAAAATCAGGAGGACGCAAAGATAATGCAAATCGAATGCAGAACTTTCATGCTTGCATGAAAAAGTTATGCTGAGATGCCGCTTATCTTATTTTCAAAGATATTGAATTTATAGCAACTTTGGACAAGTCCCCTATTCTATTTCCCCTTATTTTTGCATCGTGAAATTCAATAAAGAACCTATGGAACATAGCAAGAAGACAACGCGTGAAGAGTATCAGAAGTGTGTAAATGCAGTGGTAGACTACATCAATCTCCATCTTGGAGAAGAGATAGATTTGAAATCGTTGGCCAAGATTTCTCATTTCTCTCCGTTCTACTTCCACCGCATCATGAAAGCATTTCTGGGCGAGCCAATCGGGACGTTCATAGTCCGGACACGAACTGAAGCCGCCGCCCGCCTGTTGCGCTATTCGGATTTGCCGATAGCGGACATTGCTTATCGCATCGGATATTCCTCACCATCGTCACTGTCGAAAATATTCAAGCAGTTCTATGGAATTTCACCTAATGAGTATCGTAACAATAAAAACTTTGTAATTATGAAACCAGCAATTATCAGACCCGATTTAGAGTTAAAGAAAGAAATAAGAGAAGTGCCTGCCAGAAATGTGATTTATATCCGCTTGTTCGGAGATTATAAACTGAATGATTACGGTGGCACATGGATGCGTTTGTTCCAGTTCATCAAGGAGGAAAAGCTGCCGATGGGTGACATGGCTCCTTATTGCATGTACCACGATGATCCCAAAGTGACGCCTGCCGACAAGTTGCGTACCGATGTTTGCATGGTGATGCCTGTAGCCGTAACTCCCAAAGGTGATGTCGGCTTCAAGCAATTGCCTGCCGGACGTTATGCAGTGTTTACTTACAAAGGATCTTATGAATATCTACAAAGCGTATACGACACGATTTACGGTAAGTTCATTCCTGAAATGGAATGTACAATGAGAGATGAATCGAGCGCAGAACGCTATCTGAATAATCCGTGCGAGACGAAACCGGAGGAGTTGTTGACGGAGATTTATATTCCGGTGGAATAAGAGTCTGCCAGGCTGAGTGTAGTCGGGGTATCTCTCCTCATAGGCGCAAGAGAAGAGATCCTTCGACAAGCTCAGGATGACAGAAAGAAATGATAATAAAATCAGTTTTCTTATTCTCTTTTCATCGGTATATATCTCAACCCATTCGTCACTTGCGGCTCCTTCACTTCCCTAAAGCCCAGACTCCTGTAGAAAGGAACAGCATAAGAAGATGAGTTCACCGTCATTCCGGATACGGGATTATCTGCAATAAGGGCGTCAAACAGTTTCCGCCCTATGCCTTTCCGATGATATTCTTCCTTGATAAAGAAGAGAGAAATATGTTCTCCGTGGTTCTTCGTAGCCAGCACTCCCACCAGATTATCTCCATCGAACGCACCGTAAATGACCAGCCCATTCACCACTTCTCTATCTTTGACAAAGCTTTTGAAACTTTCCAGACCCTGTTCGTCAAAATCGTCCTTGCCACACTGAAGATACACTTCCAATGAAAGTGTTGCGGCATTCTCATACTCAGGCAGTTCTAATCTTCGGATAATTATCATAGGAATCTAATTTTACGGTAAATCACAAAGATATTGAATTTATGTATTGATTGCCCAAATATCCCAGTTATTTCACCCAGAAACACTACATTTGCAGAAATGAACATCTTAACTAATCCCCTCTATTCTGATTATGGAAAAGCTTATCGACAAATTCCTTCCGGCAGATTATCATGATACATTCGTCATCAAAGCCAGCAGACCTGCGGAACTGATTGTTCCTAAAGAAGTAATCAAGAAAATATTCAATCACTCTCCGGCATGGCTTAGTTTCCTTTACAAAGTCAGGAATATCCTGGTGAAACCTTTCGGTATCGAAGGCGGAGACATTCTGACATCGGAAGATTATATAATAGAAGACACTGAGAACGAAGCCATCATGAGGAAGGACGACAAGCATCTGTTGTTTTATGTTTCCATTGCCAAAATAGGCAATAACCTGATAGACGTGACGACAGTGGTTCAGTATCACAATGCGTTAGGAAAGGTTTACTTCTTCTTTATCAAACCTTTCCACAAGATGATTGTGCCGCGGGTCGTGAAGGAAATAATTTAAAACCGCTCAGAAATGAGCAAAAGCGATTCAGTTGTGCTATCTGTCATCCTGAGCTTGTCGAAGGATCTACTCTCTTAGCATAAGGCTGCGCTATACAGCAGAGGAAGAGATTCTTCGACAAGCTCAGAATGACAGATAGTCCGCAAATCATTTCATTCAAATCTGGTATAGAAAGGAAGGAAATTCAGTTGACAAGGGAACGAGTTGACAAGGGGACAAGAGGCTGCGCAATGCTTCTATGCCGCAGGAACCTTGTTCCCTTGTCAACTTGTACCCTTGTCCCCTTATTCAAATCCCTACAAAAATGAGTGAAATGCTTTCTATTCATTTGTCTGAATTTCCTACCAGCGAAGCAACAAAACGTAACTATTTGATTATGAGTATATATAAATAGAGGCTATCTCAGTCGTATACTTAGGGTACCTCAGTCGTATACCGAGATACCCTAAGTATACGACTGAGGTACCCTAAATATATGTCCCGGGGTAGGTGTCTGCTTTTTGTAAAAAATACTCCTTTGTCATTTGGTTCATATCCGCTCAAAAGTGAATCAAACCTACCTTATATAATACTCAATCCGTAGCTACTGATTTCATCAAAGTCTTCCTCAGTATATGAGTTCTTCTGGCGGATATCCTGTACTATCTTCATGAACTCTTCGGTTTTCGACAAGAAATCCTTGAATTTCTCCGTCTGCTCCTCATGCCCTTTCACGGCAGGCAGTTTCTCAGCTGCGTCCAGTTGCAGTCTCAGTTCCATAATCTTCAGGTCCAGACGGGCTTTGTCTTCCACATGCTTGCGAGCATAGAGGTTGATAATGCTCTGCATTGTCAGGCTCATCTTTTTCATTGCAATAATCTGCTCTTTCACCGGGTTCTCTGCCAGCAAGACTTGCTGAGCCTGCCCAACGATAGGACTCAGAATATCGAATATGTTCTGCTTGCATTCGGACATCTCCACACTCAGTTCATAGTTATCATTCAGCAAATCCGCTATTCCTTCCGTCTTCTTCTCTTTCAGCAGAGACAGGTATTTATTAAAATTAGCATAAAACTGCCCCCTTGACTGGAAAAGTTCAGTATAATTCTGTATCAGGTTCTGCCGCACGTCATCGCCAAAGTAATCACCCGGCTGCATCACCGCCGCAGAATCTTTCTTTGAAATGACAGGAGACATGATATGCGAAAACATCTGTACCTTAGACTGTTGTTCCATATACCCCAGAACCGCATTTACGTCTCTCTCTTTCACCAAATTCTTCAACAGAGCCAACGAAGTATCGTAATATTTCACCACTTGCCCTGCATCTGCAATCTCTTCGGGGGTATAAGTCACCGCCTCCTTCTTACTGCCCGTACAGGACACCAACATAACAACGCTTACAAATGCGCCCAAGACTAATAATTTCTTTCTCATAGAATTTTTCATTTTAATTTCAGTTTCGTAAACACTCAACTTATTAGTTGACAAGGAAACAAGGGGGATAGACCTTGAAGCTCCGTTTCTAAAGAGGACATGACAACCTCCCTCGTCAAGCCGTCTCCGCTCTCCTTATAAACTAAGAACACAGCCGACGTTGAGCTTATAACAATATAAAAGCGATTTTGCTCTCGATTATGGATTTTTTCACCTTTGTATTTTGTACTTTTGCAGCGGATTCCAGAATCCTGTATGAAAATTTGAATCGGAACCATGAACAACATAAAAGGTTATATATACGCGGCAGCTTCTTCCTCCACATTCGGATTAGCCCCTTTTTTCACCATATCCTTATTGGCTTCAGGCTTTTCCTCTTTTGAAGTGCTTACTTACCGTTGGGGAATCGCTTCACTCACTCTGGGAATATTCGGTGTACTATTAAGAGAAACTTTCCGTATCAGCCGGAAAGATTGGGGAACTGTATTCGTATTGAGCCTGCTCCGGGCAGCAACTTCACTAAGCCTTGTTATTGCTTACCAACATATCGCCAGCGGAGTGGCATCCACCATTCACTTCATGTATCCGCTGGCAGTTGCCCTCGCCATGATATTCTTCTTCCGGGAAAAGAAATCATTCTCCATTCTGTTTGCCGTACTGATTTCGCTGGCAGGTGCGGCATTGTTATCATCGGGAGAGATAGACTTCAAAGGTGGAAATACAACGACAGGGCTGATTGCCGCCACGCTATCCGTATTCTTTTATGGCGGATATATCGTCGGAGTACGTAAGAGCCGTGCCATTCATATCCCATCTACCGCACTGACTTGCTACGTCATGGGATTGGGTGCCTTATTCTTTATTATAGGGGGAAGTCTGACAGGCGGTATTCAGTTGGCAACAGGCGGACAAACATGGCTGAATATCCTCGGACTGGCACTACCGGCAACAGCCATTTCAAATATCACACTCGTGAAAGCTATCAAGTACATCGGCCCTACACTGACCTCCATCTTCGGAGCCTTAGAACCTCTTACGGCGGTAGCTATCGGATGTCTGGTCTTCAAAGAAAGTTTCACTCCGGGCAGTGGTCTGGGCATATTGTTGATATTGACGGCAGTCACCGTCGTCATTATGCACGAGAAGAAAACAAGCTGATAAGAGTGATTACTTACTCTTCTTATAATCGGTGATAAAGCCTTCCATCATCCACTTCGCCAAAGCCTGGCGATTGGAACTGATTACGAAACGGCGTTGGTCGAAGGTGTTCTGAATATTTCCCAGTTCTACAAAAACCCCGGCAGGAGTAGAGTTAGCCAACACATACAGGTTGCGCGGGCCTACCGTGCCCGTAAAGCCGCGATTAGGCTGATGTTTATCATACTTAGACTCAAAAGTATTCTTCATCGTAGTTGCCAGACGCTTGCTGTTGGCACTGTTGGGGGCATGATAAAAGAACACATCTGTCTGATGTCGCTTGCTGCGGCTATCCACATGCAGGAAGATGGAACGGCAATAGGTATAGTTCTTGCGGTCTTTTCTATAAAGTTCATTGATTTTGATGCAACGCTGGCGAAGGCGAGCCACTTGGTTCAGAGGGATAGCGTCTCCCATACAGGTTTCGCGCTTACTATTATTAAGGTAGCGATCATCACGAATGCCGTCTTTGGCATCCTGAATAATGATATAAACCTTTGCCCCCTCTTCCATCAGATTACGGGCAAGACGCAGGGCGACATCATAAGCATATTCATCTTCATGGAGTTCAACGTTCCCTATCTTACCGATAGCACCGGGGTCAGGTCCTCCATGTCCGCTGACCACATAGAAGCAGGCACCCTTCAAACGGTTACCGGTCACCCGGACTTTAGCCAGTTCTTTTCCGAAAAGAGGTTCATGAATTGTTTTGCCGGAACCGGCAGCAGAGGCAGAAGAAGTAGATGAATTAGCAGCAGTTTCGGTTTTGGATCTCAGTGGCGGAAGCAGGTACTTCACCCCTAAGCGCAATTCCTGTTTTCCGCGTAATTGCTTTTTATTCAGTTCAAGGAACTCCAGATAGTAGGCTTTACCGGGACGCTTATTGCGCTGCAAGAAGGCCGAAATGCCCTCACCAGACCTCGGTGCAGCCCTTTCCTCCTGCGCCGAAGCGTGGAAAGGAGTGAAAAACAGGAAAGAAGATATAAACAACAAAAATAATATCCGAACCATAATATCCTTGGTATTAATGAGCTACGAGCTACATGCTACGGGTGACAAGTTGCTGCGCTTTGTTTGCCCGGCTGCCACGCCGAAAGGTACTTGTCACTCGTAGCTCGTAGCTTGTAGCTTTTACAAATTACTTCAACTGTTGCGGACAAAAATACAATTATTTTCCCTACTTTTGCGCCCATAAATGCGTTAATTGATAAGAAACTATAAAAATAGATAGCATTATGGCAAAACAATTAAAACCGGAGACACTCTGCGTACAAGCCGGATGGACTCCAAAGAAGGGTGAACCCCGCGTACTCCCCATCTACCAAAGTACAACCTTCAAGTATGAAACCAGCGAGCAAATGGCACGCCTTTTCGACCTTGAAGAGAACGGCTACTTCTACACCCGCTTGCAAAACCCTACGAATGACGCCGTTGCCGCCAAGATAGCCGCCCTCGAAGGTGGTGTGGCCGCCATGCTGACATCCAGCGGACAATCTGCCAACTTCTATGCTATTTTTAATATCTGTCAGGCAGGCGACCACTTCGTCTGTTCATCTACCATCTATGGCGGCACCTTCAACCTCTTCGGTGTGACAATGAAGAAGTTGGGCATCGAAGTTACTTTCGTCAACCCGGACGCACCGGAAGAAGAAATCTCAGCCGCTTTCCGCCCAAACACCAAGGCACTGTTTGGTGAAACCATCTCCAACCCGACGCTGGAAGTGCTCGATATCGAAAAGTTTGCCCGCATCGCCCACAGCCACGGCGTGCCTTTGATTGTAGACAATACCTTCCCGACTCCTATTAACTGCCGCCCGTTCGAATGGGGTGCCGATATCGTGGTGCATTCCACCACCAAATATATGGACGGCCATGCCACCAGCGTAGGCGGTGCCATCGTGGATAGCGGAAACTTCAATTGGGATGCTTATGCCGACAAATTCCCCGGACTGTGTACGCCCGACGAATCTTATCACGGCCTGACTTATACAAAAGCTTTCGGCAAAATGGCTTATATCACCAAAGCTACCGCACAGTTGATGCGTGACCTTGGCAGCATTCAGTCTCCGCAGAATGCATTCTTGCTGAATATCGGTCTTGAAACGCTCCACCTGCGTATGCCGCAACATTGCAAAAATGCACAGGCAGTTGCCGAATATCTTTCCAAGAACGATAAGGTGGCATGGGTTAATTACTGTGGCCTGCCCGGAGACAAATATCACGAACTGGCACAAAAGTACATGCCAAACGGTTCTTGCGGTGTTGTCACCTTCGGCTTGAAAGGAGGCCGCGAAGTAGCCATCAAATTTATGGACTCACTGAAACTGGCAGCTATCGTCACCCACGTAGCCGATGCCCGCACCTGCGTGCTGCACCCCGCCAGCCATACGCACCGTCAGCTTTCGGACGAACAATTGATGGAAGCCGGTGTACGTCCCGACCTGATTCGTTTCTCGGTTGGTATCGAGAATGCGGATGATATCATTGCAGATATTGAACAGGCGCTGAACGCATAAGAGCTGTGCTGCCGGTCAGATAAAAAAACTGTATCTGACAAAAAGAAATCCAAAGAATAATATCCCCGACTCCCCAACCGGAGTACGGGGATAATTGTTATCTTTGCAAACAGTTCATCAAATCCAGTGGTTATGAATACAAATAATTTCACCCCGCGCAGACTTCCCGTCGGAATACAAAGCTTTGAAAAACTACGTAGCGAAAGTTTTGTCTATGTAGACAAGACGGCACTCATTTACAAACTCGTCCAAGCAGGTGTGCCCTGTTTCCTGAGTCGCCCACGCCGCTTTGGAAAGAGCCTGTTGCTCTCCACTATCGAAGCCTACTTCAAGGGTAAGCGAGAGCTTTTCCGGGGATTGGCTATGGAACAACTGGAAAAGAATTGGTATGAATATCCCGTGCTGCATCTCAGCCTGAATGCCGAGAAGTACGATAGTAAAGAACGGTTGGCAGATATGCTTGAACGTCAGCTCCAAGCGTGGGAACAATTATATCAGACCGGCGGCAAAGGGGACACATATTCCGGCCGCTTCATGACCGTCATCAAGCAAGCCTACGAACAGACTGGTCGCCGTGTCGTAGTGCTTATCGATGAATACGACAAGCCACTACTCCGCTCCTTCGACAACTCCAAGCTGCAAGACGAGTTCCGCGAAACGCTGACCGCCTTCTATACCGTATTGAAAGACGCCGACCCCTGGCTGCAATTCGTCCTCATCACCGGAGTGACCAAGTTTGCGCAGATGGGCATCTTCAGCAACCTCAACCAACTGAGCGACATCAGTTTCGACCTCGACTACAACACCCTTTGCGGCATGACATTACCAGAAATTGAGGCTACTTTTGTCCCCGAACTGGAGGCAATGGCACTGAAACAGAAACTCTCACACGAAGCCCTACTGGAAAAGATGACCCGTCTTTACGACGGCTACCGCTTCACCAACGATGAGGAGTTCACACCAATGTACAATCCCTTCAGTGTGCTCAATGCACTGTTGAAACGCGCCTTCGGTAGCTACTGGTTCGGTAGCGGTACCCCCACCTTCTTAGTGGATATGCTGAAAAAGACCAACTTTGACCTGCGCGAGATGGACGGCATACAAGTAGGGGCACTTTCGTTGAATGCCAATATGGTTGATACAAATAACCTTGTACCTCTACTGTACCAAAGCGGATATCTAACAATAAAAGAATATGATGAAAGATTTCAGATTTATACTCTCGGCTTCCCTAACGAGGAAGTAAAGTCACAGATTGACGAGAAAGCAATGCCACAGCTCCGGGGCTACATGAAGCATGCGAACGTTTGAAACTGGACCGAATGAAAAAAGAAGAGCTCGAAGCATATTACCGTCATTTAGATAATATCGTCATTCTCCGTGACAATATATATACGGAGCGTGCAGAAGGAAGAGAAGAAGAACGCTATTCTATCGCACGAAATTTAAAACAGCTTGGCGCTTCAGAAGAAGTGATAATCAAAGCTACCGGATTATCTTCCGAAGAGATAAACAAACCATAGCCCCACCTTCATCAACACATATTTACATTTCCTCATTCATCCCCCACTCAGGCGAAAGACCGAAAAGTCTTTCGCCTTTTTTGTTTCGTGCCCTCATGCTTCTGTTATTTTTCACAAACCATGCCGTTCACTTGCCTTGTCACGGCAAAATTACACTACCTGTCCATCAAACTGTCCATAGACAAAGTGCGGTGGTTACACAGATAAGCCCTATCTTGAACTCGTAAGTTTTGCTGATTGGCAAAGCATGTACTGACAAACAAGAATATTGACAATGGATATAAACACCACACTACTCGCCACGGCCGCCTTTATGGGCGGATGCGCCCTTGCCATCACGGCACAGCAATGGTTGCAAACACACCGATGGCCCCGAATGCGCCGACGCATAGACACCCTGATAAAGCTGCGCGTAGAACAGCAATTGCACCGCCACGAGGCAGAATGCCCCATGGCACAGATGCACGCCCAGCGAAACATCCTCTACAGCCCCCCCGCCGTGAAGAGCCAAAGCCACCAGATGCTGGTGGGCTTCATGATGACCTACTACCCCGACTTCCTGAAGCAACTGACAGCACACACCGACGGCCGCCTTTCCGACAGCGAAGAGCATACCTGTTTTCTCATCAAGCTGGGTCTGCGAAATAAACAGATAGCCCAAAGCATGGGCATCACGCCCAACAGCGTGATAAAGACCAAGCAACGCCTGCGACAGAAACTGAAAGGCCTGCCCGCCGACGAAAACATGACGTGGGCAAATATCAACTCCATCAGCCAGTTGGACGGCACAGGCAGTGGCGGCAGCAGCGAAGGTGGCGGTGAGGGAGGTCTTGACGAAAATCCGTTGGGATAACCTGCGAGGAGCAAAGAAAAAGGCGGCTGCCCGGAAGAGAGAAAGAAAGTTTCTCACTTTCCGAGGCAGCCGCCTACTATATTATAATTTCGTAGTGACAAACTTCTCCTTATGCCGAAAAGTTTCAAGGCGCAACAGTGAAACCGCCATCGTAGCGTCCGCTGCGCAAATCATCAATGATGCGGTGCAGGACGAGAATCAATTGGGGAAGGTCTTGCTTGACTGTATAAAATATCTTTTCAGGATTCACCATTGAATACTCATGAGAAATAAAATTGCGCATTCCGAATACGCTTTTCCATGGTATCTCCGGATAATTGGGACGCAAAAGTTTCCGTTCCGTCTTGTCGTCTATTTGTTTCAGCATCTCACCCACTACCTGCACACGCAGTACCGTAGCATCAAATAAATCCATCGCATCCGGAAATGCAAGGAATTGGCGGTAATCTGTGATATTTGCCGTCCGCTCCACAGCCTGTTCCGCTTTCATCGTGAGGAACTCCATTCGCTCCAACACACTCATTTCAGACGTATATCGCATCACGATCAAGGTTTTGGCGAAAACTGCGAAACATGTTTTCGTGCAAGGTTATCAAATCTACTTTCCGATGGAATAGCTTCCGCAACTCTTCCTGAATGCCAAAGCACGTGAAGAAACTGGGACGACGCAACTTGATTATGACATCAATATCGCTCTTCTCGTCCTGTTCCCCCCGCGCCACGCTACCGAACAGTCCCAACTGTTCGATGCCATACTTGTCGGCAAACTTTTCCTTATAAGCCCGCAGACGGTCGACGATCTCCTGGGTGGTTTCCATATCTTACTTCTTTTAGTGACAGGTACAAAGTTAGCGATTTCCTCAAGAAAGAGAAGACATACCGCGGAAAATATACCGCTACGCACTCATTTTTACGAAGCTTACCCTGGTATCTGTTATTATGGTACGTGAATAATCGGTTATTTTTAAGAGTTTATGTGCAGGGGTAATACTTTTTTCTTTATCTTTGTTTCACGAAAAAAGTATCCTAAAAAATAAAGAAGAATACAATAACCTCATGACATTGCAGATGGAAAATAAATAAAATTACAGTATAAACCTGAAAACAACCACCATGCATAAAATACCACAACCGATACTGTTACTACCACTGTGCCTCATCGCCTGTCATACCGACAACAGAAGTGAAACCATCACCGGATACGCATAAAACCGGGATTGCCGGAAGGAGCTGATGCGGACATTGAAATCAGAAAAGTGATGTCCGCAGAAGAATAATTGCATAGTATTCACTATCTTTGCAGCCGTTCAACCATTTGAAACTATTGGCGTTATATTACTTATAAACATTATAATAGAAAGATTTATGAAACGTACAAAATTAGCTGCATCCTTTCTGTTGGTCGCAACTCTGTTCCTGACGGGATGTGTGACCAAGAAGGAATTAGTGAATCTTCAAACAGATTATAACAAGCTGAAGGACGAGAAGACCGCCCTCGATAAATCCTATCAGGACGCGCAAATCCAGCTCGCCGAGTATCGCACACAGTCCAAAAGCCTGGAAGACCGCCTCAGCGAAGCCCGAAAAAACAATCAGGAGTTACGCAACAGCTATGCCACCCTGCAAGGTTCCCTCGACAAGAGCCTCCAGCAGAACTCCCAAGGCAACATCAACATCTCCAAACTGGTGGATGAGATTAACGCCTCCAACCGCTACATCAAGCAACTGGTGGACACCAAGAGCAAATCAGACTCACTGAACGTAGTGCTGACCAACAACCTCACCCGTTCCCTGAGCCGCGAAGAGCTAAAAGAGGTGGATGTAAAGGTCTTGAAAGGCGTGGTTTACATCTCCTTGGCAGACAACATGCTATACAAGAGCGGCAGTTACGAAATCAACGAACGCGCCGGTGAAACGTTAAGCAAGATTGCCAAGATTATCACCGATTACAAAGATTACGAAGTACTGGTAGAAGGTAACACGGACAACGTGCCCATCTCCCGCCCCAACATCCGCAACAACTGGGACCTGAGCGCCCTGCGTGCCTCATCCGTAGTGCAAGCCCTGCAAAATCAATACGGCGTTGACCCCAAACGCCTTTCCGCCGCCGGACGTGGAGAATACAATCCCCTTACGGATAATGACACCGAACTGGGCAAGCAACGCAACCGCCGCACGCAAATCATCATCACCCCGAAGCTCGACCAATTCCTCGAACTGATAGACAAAGCACCGGAAGCCGAAACGGAGGAAAAGGCAGAATAGAAGAATATTATTCTTTACACATAGACTCATACACTCTGGCGAGTCGGAAGCCCAAAAACTTCCGGCTCGCCCTTTTTCATCCCCTTCATTCCGTGGTTTTCTTGCAGAAGCAGACAAAAAGGAGGGCTGTCCACCCCAATAAAACAGGAATTGTCCACCAAGTTGTCCACACACAAAATAGTATGCGTGTAAATTAAACCTTACCTTAGGAAGTGCATTTCAACTAAGAAACGCCTCCTATAGTAACAAGAATAAATTATGACAACTACAAATATCATATTGTTCACCGTCATCCTCCTCATCAGCGGGTGCTCGCTGGCGGTATCCTTATACCTTCTATCCATGCAACCCTTGAAACGGAAAGAAACACAGAAATACATTGATTTCCTCGTCAAGTTCCACTTAGAGCAATACTTCAGCAATCGGGAAGCCGAATACATGAAACAGAAAACAAGCGGCCTGATGGCAGAACAGTCACCTTCCGGCCCCAACAGAGCGCTCCCGAACAAGCCCGAACAGCCAACCTCAGAAACCCTGTACACCTTCATGATGACGCACTACCCCGAATTCATAAGCAAACTGAACAAGCACATCCCCATTTCACTGCCCTATGCCGAAGAGCAGACCTGTTTCCTCATCAAGCTGGGACTGAAGAACGAAAGGATTGCCGAATGCATGAGCGTGACCGTGGGAAGCGTAGTGAAAAACAAGCAACGCCTGCGCCGCAGACTGATAGGCCTGCCCGAAAACGCCAAAATAGTGCCGTGGATACAGCAACTGGGCGAACCGCTGGACAAAATGCCGCCGGTGGACGTAATGTTCATCAAGAAAGGAAGAAGAAACTACTAAATAATGAATCGATGAAATACTCATTGAATCATCAACCCAGTAAATACTTATTGATTTATTAACCAACTAAATGCAATCGAATTATGGAAGCAAAACAAATGAAAGAGCAAGTGAGCAAGCATCCGGCAAGCGACAAACAGCCCTACAGCCCGCCACAGATTGAAGTGATTAAGATGGAAAGTGAAGGCAGCGTAATGAGCGCCAGCAATTTCGGCGGAGGCAGCGCATACAGCACAGGCCGACGCGGCAGTTACCGCAGCAGCGGCAGCAGCACACGCCGCTACAACAGCAGTTCTACCAGCGACCTGGAAGACCTAATAAACGATATACTCACCATAGAAAAATGACAGACACCATGAAGACAACAAACCTCAGAAAGCGGGTGCACGCAGCCACCCGCACCGTGCTCCTGTTGGCAATAGCCACCGCATGCAGCAACGAA
>NZ_CAJLKP010000072.1 GCF_905207245.1 uncultured Bacteroides sp.
AAAATATATTGAGTAAACTAACTTAGGTATAACAAGCGAAGTTGTCAACTAAATCCAGTACAGTACATTTCTTCCCACGGGAACAATAGTTTCCTGAGCTGGGAACTGGGGTTTCTCCTCATAGAAACTCGAGTTTCCTTTAATGGGAACTGTCGTTCCCTTACGTGGGAACGCGCGTTCCCCTTCGTGGAAACCGAACTCGGTGAGTGCTGACAAACCGTTTGTCAACACTCATCATCACGTTGTCAGCACTGCGAGTGAACACCCATCAACAAAAGGATTGAAGTATGTCAGTGCTGGAGTGCTGACAACTTTGCAAAAAAGTTATTATAGTCAGGCTCTTTCGCAGTGCACTTCCACTCCTGCCGCATCCATATCGGCTCCCATAGGTGGATTACGCTTGGCAAGTTTCAACTCAATGCCTTTTACGGCGGGGAAGGTGCGGAACAGTCGTTTCACGATGCGCCCACAGGCGTGTTCCAGCAATTTGGAGGGGATGTCCATTTCTGCTTTAATGTTCTCGTATACATCGGCATAGCTCACGGTGTGTGTCACGTCGTCCGTCTCGGCAGCACGGGCAATGTCAACTTTCAACCTCAGGTTAATGACAAACTCATTACCCACTTCGCGTTCCTGTTCACCTACACCGTGATAGGCGAAGAAACGGACATTATCAAGGAATATGTAACTGTTCATAATCAAATAGAATAACTGGTAAGTGACAAAAATAAGAATTCTCTACCACTGTACAAAGAAAACAGGCGGATAAGTCTTCGGACCTATCCGCCTGTTTTCTAACTGGGAAGGTGGTCATTACCCTTTCCGTCCCGTCTGTTCTATCAATCCTTTAATCTTTTCGTTCAGGCTTTCCGCTTTCATCAGTTGTTCCAGTGTCAGGTGCATGCGGTAGCGCCAGTAATGTCTTGGGTTGGCGGGTATGTTGATGCGTTCTTCCTGTACATTGGGGTTACGCCATTTGCCGTCCATAGCCATCCAGTCCTGTAAGGAGAGGATGCAAAGGATGGAGTTACTGTAAAGATGGGCGCGCACCACTTCTTCGCAGAGTTCCGGGGTAGCAAATGCCGGTGCGGTGCCGTAATGCCCCAGTATGGAGTTGTAGTAGCGTTGCGTCTGTTGGAAATCTTCTTCCCACCAACCGCGAAGCGTGGACATATCGTGCGTAGAGATGGTGCAAACAGAGCGGTACGGATACCAATCCGGATGTCCGAATTCTTGCGACGGGTCTTTCGGCATGCGCTGTATTTCCAGACTGAGGATGCGCAGGTCGTTCATTACCCAAGCCACGCAGTCGGGTATCATACCGAGGTCTTCACCACACACCAGCATGCGGGTGGATTGCGTCAGTTGCGGCAACTTTTTCATAGCCTGATCGCGCCAGAAGTCGTTGTGGCGGTGATAGTAGTACTGGTCGTACAGGCGGTTGAAAGCCGCCTTGTCCCAATCATTCAGTGCTCGGTAGATGAAATCGTGCTGCACACCGATGCGGGGGTGGAATTTGTTCGGGTCTTCGCGGTCGGGCACAAAGAGCACATTGCTGATGAGTGCATATAATCCGTCGCGTATCCAAATGCTGTCCTCGTCCGTCTTTCCGGCAAAGTAAGCCTCTACTTTGCGTTGGGTGTCGAACTCGGGGCGCATGCGATAAATCTCCCAAGTGTCCGTAGGCTCTATGAATGTCTGTTTCACGTAATCTGTGTGCGGACCGAACATCTGTCCTAGGAAATACTCATGTATATACGGTTTCACGAAGAAGTCTTCGCGGAACGCCATTCCGTAGCTTTCTATCTCTTCGCGCGTCATAGGCAGAGCGGGGACGAATTGTCCCAGCAATCCGTGTACGGCGTGCATCGGGATTTCCCAGATGCGGAAGAAACCCAGAATATGGTCGATGCGGTAAGCGTCGAAGTATTCCGACATCTTGCGGAAACGCTTCATCCACCAGGAATAACCGTCTTTCTCCATTACATCCCAGTTGTAAGTGGGGAAGCCCCAGTTCTGGCCGTTCACGGAGAAGTCATCGGGTGGTGCACCCGCTTGGCCGTTCAGATTGAAGTAGTAGGGTTCCGTCCACGCTTCCACGCTGTTGCGGCTGATACCGATAGGAATATCGCCTTTCAGCACTACGCCGTTGGCGCGTGCATGTTCAGTTGCTGCCAGCAATTGCAGGTGCAAGTGAAACTGGATAAAGAAATAGATGGCGATGTGTGGATAGTCGGCAGATTCCGGCTGACACAGTTTCTCAATTTCTTCTGCTTTATATTCGGTGAACTTCGGCCATTCGCGGAAGTTGGGCGTTTTGTAGGCATCGCGCAGGTAGCTGAATGCGGCATAAGGCTGCAACCATTCTTTATTGTTTTCAAAGAATTGGCGGAAGGCTTCGGATGCCAGCACTTTCTCGCCCTCTTGTTTGTATATCAGGCGGAAATACTCCCACTTGGTTTGGTTTACTGCTTCGTAATCCACGGTAGGAAGAGCGTTCAGTTCTTTCTGCCGCTTATTGAACTCTGCCATTTTCTCTTTGTCTTTCAACGTTCCCATCTGTTTGAGGTCGGCATACATGGGGTGGAAAGCATAAATGGAAATGCTGTTGTACGGATAAGAATCTGTCCACGTGTGTGTCATGGTGGTGTCGTTGATGGGCAATATCTGCACGGCTTTCTGGCGGGTGAGCACTGCCCAGTCTATCATTTTCCTGAGGTCGCCGAAGTCACCTACGCCGAAGCTCTTTTCGGAACGCAGCGAGAAGATGGGAACGGCTACTCCGGCACCTTTCCAGTCGGGCAGGGCGAAGTAAACGTAACGGTCGCCGATTACCAGCGTTTCGTTAGTGCCTATTTGCGGGTCGGCCATGTAGCGGTTGGGGTTGTTCTCCCATGCCACGGCACGGCGTTCTTTCTTATTATAAAGAATGAATTTATACTCCAGCGGGAAGCTGATTTTTCCGGCATCCACTTCAACTTGCCATTCGGGGAAGTTGGCGTCGCTCATGAGAACGGCTTTGTCTGCATCCCAATCTCCCAGCGTTTTCTGGTTGCCGCAAATGCCCAGACAGTGGTCGTTATCGATGCACGGGGCATACGCTTTTATCAACAACCCTTTCTTGTGACTCTTTGGAGCGGCATTGCGTTCGGGGTGTGCCAACAGGGATTCTGTGAAGGCGGCTGTGTAGAAGTATTGCTGTTCGGGCAGATTCTTCCAACAGTCCTGCAGGCGGTATACTTTCTTCTTGTCACCTGATACGTAGAGAGTGCGGGGAAGATTATCCCACTCCGTCCGTATGTTTTTGCCGTCGCGATAGATTTGATAACTGTATTGAACAATGCCGTTTTCCGGCGCTTGAATGTCCGCTTCTAAAGTCCAGTGAATACCATCTACGGTTTGTAATGGTACGGCTTTTCCGGGTTGATTATCACCCAGTTCCGGAACAGAGCCTATGACTCTGACCTCTTCACCCCAACTGGTGCGGTACTCGATATGAAAAGATAGTATCATATAATATTAGATTTAGTAATAGCTGCAATGATTATGCAAGTATAGACATTATTCCGCATAATCACGCAGCTATCGCTATCTAAGTTTTTTAAAATCCTATGCAAACGTTTGTGCTTGCTTTCTGCACATCAAATATCATCCGCAACGCGAAGCTCCGCAAGTGGTGCAAATGAGGCAACCTTCTTGATATACAAGTGTTTCGTTGCCGCAATTCGGACATTTCTTGCCTTTGGCTTCTGTGCCGTCCGTAATGTATTTCTTCAAAGCGCGTTCCACACCGTTCTTCCAGGTATTGATGCTTTCGCTGTCCAGTTGCAGAGAACCGACCAATTTGATAACCTGTTCGATAGGCATACGGTAACGCAATACACCGGAAATCAGCTTGGCGTAGTTCCAGTATTCTTTGTTGAACTTCTCGGACAGACCTTCAATGGTGACTTTGTAACCACGTTTGTTCTGGAACTGGAAGTCATAACGCTTGTTGCCGTCTTTATCCACGTTCTTGATAATGTGTCCGGTCGTCACGTTCTTCGGCAGGATGATACCTTCATCATCGTCCTGGAGACCGGTGAAGATTTCATATGGATGGTCGTCCAGCAAACCGACGAATGCTACCCATTTCTCCTTATTGTTCTGGAAGCGTACGATGTCGGCTTCAAGTACCGTAGGACGGGTTTCTACCACCGTAGGCGGTTTGCAGGGAGGCAGGTCTTCCTTCTTATCGCTTTTTGCCGAAATGAGTACGCCGGAACGGGAGCCGTCACGATAAACCGTACAGCCTTTGCAACCGGACTTCCATGCTTCCACATACAAGCGGTTCACCAGGTCTTCGTCTACGTCGTTCGGAAGGTTGATAGTTACGCTGATAGAGTGGTCCACCCATTTCTGGATGCGTCCCTGCATCTTGACTTTCATCAGCCAGTCCACATCATTGGAGGTTGCTTTATAATAAGGTGATTGCTCAACCAAAGCATCGATCTCTTCTTGCGTATAGCGTTTGGCCGGATCGTATCCTTTTGCTTCGAGCCACGTCACAAACTTGGGGTGGAAGACAATATATTCTTCAAAAGCATCGCCCGTATCATCCACGAAGTCGATGTGTACATTGGTGTCGTTCGGGTTTACTTTACGGCGGCGTTTGTACACAGGTAGGAATACGGGTTCTATACCGGAAGTGGTCTGTGTCATCAAACTGGTAGTACCTGTCGGAGCAATGGTGAGGCAGGCGATATTACGGCGTCCGTACTTCTTCATTTCTTCATACAGTTCCGGGTCAGCTTCGCGCAAACGGTTGATGAACGGATTATTCTTTTCTCGTTCGGTGTCATAGATCTCGAAAGCACCACGTTCTTTTGCCATCTCTACAGATGAGCGGTAAGCGTTCAGGGCAACAGTCTTATGTACTTCTTCGGAAAACTCTGTGGCTTCTTCCGTGCCATAACGCAATCCCAATGCAGCAAGCATATCGCCTTCGGCAGTAATACCTACACCGGTGCGGCGTCCTTGTCCGCTCTTCTTATATATCTTGTCCCACAATACACGTTCCGTGTGCTTCACGTCTTCGTTTTCGGGGTCGGCATCAATTTTCTCTATAATACGCTCAATCTTCTCCAATTCCAGGTCGATGATATCGTCCATGATGCGTTGAGCCAAAGCTACATGTTTCTTGAACAATTCGAAGTCGAAATATGCATCCGGCTTGAAAGGATTCACCACATAAGAGTAAAGATTGATAGCGAGCAAACGGCAGGAGTCGTATGGACACAAAGGGATTTCACCACATGGATTGGTAGAAACAGTGCGGTATCCCAGGTCGGCATAACAATCGGGTACTGACTCTTTTAATATGGTATCCCAGAACAATACACCCGGTTCTGCCGATTTCCATGCATTGTGAACGATTTTCTTCCACAGGTTGGTGGCATTGATTTCTTTCTGCACAGTCGGCTCGGAAGAATTAACAGGGTATTGTTGTATATACGGGGTGCCTGTGACAACGGCCGGCATAAAAGCATCGTCCAGTTTCACTGATACGTTGGCACCTGTCACTTTACCTTCTGTCATCTTGGCGTCAATGAATGCTTCCGAATCAGGGTGCTTGATAGATACGCTCAACATCAGTGCACCGCGTCTTCCGTCCTGAGCAACTTCACGCGTAGAATTGGAATAGCGCTCCATGAAAGGAACCAACCCTGTGGAAGTCAGCGCTGAATTCTTTACCGGGGAACCTTTCGGGCGGATGTGCGACAAATCGTGTCCTACGCCACCGCGGCGTTTCATCAGTTGCACTTGTTCTTCGTCTACTTTGAAGATGGCACCATATGAATCGGCTTCGCCATCTACTCCGATAACGAAACAGTTGGATAAAGATGCTACCTGGTAGTTGTTGCCAATTCCGGTCATCGGACTTCCTTGCGGAACGATGTACTTGAAGTGGTCGAGCAATTCGAATAACTCCTCTGCACTTAGTGGATTAGAGTATTTAGCCTCAATACGGGCTACTTCATTGGCTATTCTCCAATGCATGTCTTCCGGAGATTTCTCGTAAATATTTCCGAAAGAATCCTTTACTGCGTACTTGTTTACCCAAACACGCGCAGCCAGTTCGTCACCCTGAAAATATCGTAAAGATTCTTCATAGGCTTCTTCGTAAGAATAAGTTTGTTTTTCCACGATGCTTTTTTCCTTAGATTTATTTTTTAATAAGTAAGAGTGTAGAAGTAATACCTATCATTAACAAATGTGATTGCAAAGCTAAGCATGTTTTTTGTTATATCAAAATAAAAAGAGAATAAATTATGAACAGGGTGTGAGTTTTCCGTTTTATAATAATAGTTTGTTGATTTATAGAATATTAGCAATTTGTGGTGAACAAAAAGTTTTCCAAAAAGAAAATTAATACTAGAGGCATGATAAGTAGCATACTTGCTTTTAGAAAACATAGTCAAACTTTAGACTCGCTATTTAGCAATAGTCTGTCATTCTTTTCCTATATTTGCAAAAAAATGAAAGAATGGAAATCCTAAAACAAAGAAGAACAATCCGCAAATATCAGCAGAAAGATATTTCTCCTGATTTGTTAAATGATTTGCTTGATTCCGCATTCCGTGCTTCTACAGTGGGGAATATGCAGGTGTATAGTGTAATTGTAACGCGTGATGCTGACAGGAAAGCTAAGCTGGCACCAGCTCATTTTAATCAGCCGATGGTGCAAAGCGCACCTGTGGTTTTGACGTTTTGTATAGACCTGCGTCGTTTCAGCAAGTGGTGCGAACAGCGAAAAGCAGTTCCCGGATATAATAATCTTGAATGGTTCGTGACCGGATCTGTAGATGCTCTGCTGGTAGCACAGACTTTTTGTGTAGCTGCTGAAGAAAAAGGCTTGGGAATTTGCTATTTGGGAACGACTACTTATAACCCGCAAATGATTATCGAAGCTCTGGAGTTGCCGGAGTTAGTATTCCCTATTACTACAGTGACGGTGGGTTGGCCTGCTGAGGAGCCTGCTCAAGTGGATCGTTTGCCACTAGAGGCCATTATACATGAGGAGACTTATCATGATTATACGCCGGAAGACATAGACCGCTTGTATGCTTATAAAGAATCTTTGCCTGAAAATAAGCAGTTCATTCTTGAAAATAATAAAGAAACATTAGCTCAAGTCTTTACGGATGTACGTTATAAGAAAGAGGATAACGAAGCAATGTCGGAGAATCTTTGGAATGTAATAAAAAAGCAGGGTTTTTAACCCTGCTTTTTTAATGATGCTTGAATGTCATCTATCTCAGCACGGAAAGCTTTGTCCACTTCCCGTAATTCTTTAATGGTTTTGCATGCATGCAATACGGTTGCGTGGTCTTTGTTACCAATCAGCGTACCTATCTTTGCCGTAGAAAAATCCGTGTAGGTTTTAGCGAGGAACATGGCTATCTGACGCGCCTGTACCACTTCGCGCTTCCGTGATTTGGTATGAATCGTAGCGGTGTCCAGAGAGAAATGTTTGCATACCACATTGATAATGTCGTCAACAGTGACTGCTTTACTTTCGCTTTTCACCACTTTCCGCACAATGCGTTGCGCCAGTTCAAGGTCAATCTCCTTATTATATATAGTAGAGTGTGCCATGATAGAGATAACGATACCTTCCAGGTCACGAACACTGTCGCCTACGTTTTCTGCAATGTAATCTATTACTTCCGCCGGAAACTGTAAGCCATCACGATGGATTTTATTACGAAGAATATTTTTGCGCAATTCTACCGTCGGTCTTTCCAGTTCAGCTACCATTCCCCATTTGAAACGGGTGATGAGGCGTTCTTCCATACCCTGCAATAGTACAGGAGCACGGTCTGAAGTTAGGATGAGCTGTTTGCCGTTCTGGTGTAAGTGATTAAAGATGTGGAAGAAAGTATTCTGTGTCTTAGTAACACCGGCAAATTCCTGAATATCATCGATAATCAATACATCTATTGACTGGTAGAAGTTAATGAAATCGTTTGTAGTATTGTTACGCACAGAATCTGTATATTGTACCTGAAACAAGTGTGCTGATACGTATAATACTCTTTTATCCGTGTAGAGTTCCTTGATTTTTGTGCCGATAGCATTTGCAAGGTGTGTTTTTCCTACACCTGATGCTCCGTAAAAAAACAGCGGATTAAAAATGGTTTTCGCCGGGTTTTGAGCGACAGCTTCTGCTACGCTGCGAGAAAGTTTGTTGCTATAGCCTTCAATAAATGTTTCAAAGTTGTATTCCGGATTCAGATGTGGGTCTAAATCTGCAATAGGAGTTTGCGGTATCTCTTTGCCAATTATCTTTTTTTGTGGAATAATAGTGCGGGGAGTAGATTCGAGGTTGACGGTAGTACGTGAACTCTTATCTACCATAACATTATACAATAACTTGGTACCATCACCAATCACTTTGTATAGAGTTTTACGCAACAAGTCAACGAACTTGTCCTCCAAAAACTCATAGAAGAACTGGCTGGGTACTTGTACAACCAGCGTCTTGTCCTCATATTTCAAAGGTATGATGGGGAGAAACCATGTTTTGTATGTCTGCTCAGGAACATTGTCTCTGATAATCTCAAGACAGCGGTTCCATAGCCCGACATGATTTAATTCACTCATAACGGCTTTAAATACATTTATTAATTAAGCGAAACTTCTACGCCTGCAAAATTGGCAATCTTATTTCAAAAAAACAAATGTGTTTTTTCTTGTTTTTCTGTTAAAAGCAATAAGCTCTTTACTTTCAACTACTTATCTTGTTGCATATAAATAGCGTCTTTGGAAGGCTATTGTTTTTTTATAAGTCTCTGTACTATAGTTGAATATACAAGTAAGGACTGAAATCTTTAACTTTTGGAATGATTCTGTAGAAGGGGGTGCTTTAGTTTCTACACGGACTTATCGGGTGTTTTCTTCCCAATTAGCTTACTCCCTTTTATTTAGACTAATTCTATTTAAAGGGACTTTCTCTACTTATCTTTTTTGCCGAATAAGGAGAAATGAACATACCTTTTCGGATGTGATTTCAGATCTTCAAGCAAGTCGGCTGCATTGGCTGTTGTTGCATTCAGATTATTGTAAAGTGACGGATCGTTCAGAAGCAATCCGATGGTGTTATCTTTCCGGCCTAATTGGTCTGTAATCATTTTTATATTTGCCAGTGTGGAATCTATGCTGGCGAATGCAGCAGAGTAGTCTATTTCCTTCAGGTTATCACTGATAACGACGAAGTTATCGCCAATAGTGTTTAGTTTTTGAGTAAGCTGCGGAATATCTTTACTCATAATAGCCTGTAACTGCCGGCTGGTGATTTCCATATTCGCCATTGTACCTTGCATACTATGTAATGTGCCGGGGATGGCAGGGTCTCCAAGTATGGTATTCAGTGAAGCAAGGATGGAGTCCAACTTGGGAAGCATCTTTTCTACTTGTGGCATAATCGTTGCTACTTGGTCCATTACACCGTTGTTGACATTACCTTGCAGCGTGTCGCCTGTCAGGTACTTTTCGCGCGGATTGTTTGCCAGTAATAAGTTCATCTTCACTCCCCCCATCAGTTCGGAGGTCAGTTCGGCAGTACTACCTTTCGGTATGCGCAGTTCCGGATCTACGTCTATTTCCGCAACTACCTTTCCGGGTTCGTTATAGTCATAGTAGAGGTCACGCACAATACCTACACGGAATCCGTCGGCAAAGACCGGACTTGACTTCGTCAGTCCATTGATATTATGGAACTTTACGTAGAAATAGTTGGTAGGCTTGAACATGTGGATACCTTTCAGGTAATTGATGCCATATACCAATATGCAGAGGGCAACAATGCCTGCAAGCCCTATTCTAACTTCTTTAGTAAGATACTTCATCATGATGTTATAGTCTTATTATTTGTTTCTTTTCTTTTTAAATTCCTCAATAGCCGCACTGACATTCATCTTCTTTCCATTTTTAAAAGCGATGATAAAAGCGTCTTTGAATTTCGGCGCTATTTCACGTTTAGTACGTGCCACTTTATTATAATCGGTCGATGCCCCATATGTATATTTATAGAGTCCGCCTTCCTGATAATGTTCTACACCTTTCAGTCCTTTCAGTCGTTTGTCATTGGTGGCAATCGGACGGGAAGAAGTCAGTATTTGTATTTTAAACACGGGACCGGTGTTATCGGTTTGCTTATTGGGCGTTTTTCCCGTATTTTGTTTTGTCCCGGTATTGTTGGCAGCAGATGTCGTCGGCTTTTGAACTGTTTCTGCTTTTTTTTCGATTGTATCCGCTTCTTCTACCTTACCGGCATCTGTTTCCTCCGGCAGTATCGTGCGGCTGCTTCCGGTCATCCGTATCTCATGCTCGCGTTTATAAGAAAGAAAAGCGCGGAAAATTCCGTTGGCGAGTGTAGTGCTTCCTGCTTCAGAGTTGAGATAACGTTCTTCTTCCGGATGGGATATAAAACCGAGTTCTACCAGGATGCTGGGCATGGCACTGGCTTTGAGTACCAGGAAACCGGCTTGATGCACACCACGGTCTGCACGCTTGCAAGTGTGGCGGAACTCTTTCTGTACGAGCGAAGCCAGATGTACACTTTGGGACATGTACTTATCTTGCATAAACTCAAATATGATGTAAGACTCTGCCGAATTGGGATTGAATCCTGCATAGCGCGTCTTATAATCGCTTTCGTATAAAATAACGGAGTTTTCTCGTTTGGCTACTTCCAGATTAGCGTCCGATTTGGCAAGACCAAGTGTCCATGTAGAGGCTCCTTTGGCAGTATTATTCTTTGCTACGGAATTGGTATGAATGGAGATGAATAAATCTGCTTTAGCATTGTTGGCAATATCCGCTCGTTTACCAAGGGGGATAAATACATCCCGTTCGCGGGTATATATCACTTTTACGTCCGGACAGTTCTTCTTTATTTGTCTTCCCAATTTGAGTGCGACATTCAGGTTGATAGTTTTTTCTTTGGAGAACTTGCCTAAAGCACCGGGATCATGACCTCCGTGTCCGGCGTCAATAACGACAACGAAATCCTTTGCTTCGATGCTGTTGGTGCAGAAAGGGGAAATGAACAGCCCGAAGCAAATGCAGATATATAATATGTGTCGTTTACAGAGTTTCATACCAAAAGTCGTTGCAAATGTAGTGGAAATTTATAGAAAACTGATGCTTTGCATGAAGTTTTGTTACTTTTCTCCCTGATTTGTGATAGATTTCTTTAAAACAGACTAACTTTGCATCCGCAAATTAAATAGAAAATAGGTATGTTAGTTCGTTTTCTTAAGAACTGGACATTGCCATTGGCGATGCTTACAGGTACTTTGGGATACTTCATCCTTGCGAATGTCCCTTTCTTGGCGCCTACCAAACCATATATCAATGATTTGATTGCGTATATTACTCCTCTGCTGATATTTGCCCAACTGTTGCTTACTTTCTGTAAAGTAGAAAATCTGAATGAACTGAAACCCAAGGCGTGGCATGGTTGGTTGTTGTTGTTTCAGACTGTCTCTTGTCTGGCGATTGCCACTTTGCTGGTATGTTGTCCTATGGACGAAATTTACAGGGAGGTGTTTGAAGGAGCGATGGTTTGTGTGATTTGCCCTACTGCTACGGCGGCGGCTGTCATCACGGGCAAGCTGGGAGGTAGTGCATCTACACTGACTACTTATACCTTATTGTCTAATTTGCTGGCGGCGGTGGCTGTTCCACTGGTTTTCCCGTTGGTAGAACCTCATGCCGATATGAGTTTCTTTGCAGCTTTTCTGAAAATTCTGAGTAAGGTTTTTCCGTTATTGCTTTTTCCTTTCTTTCTGGCATGGTTTCTGAGGGTGTTTATGCCGCGTGTGCACCATTTCTTATTGGGGTTCCATGATCTTGCTTTTTATTTGTGGGGGGTAGCGCTTGCCATCGTATCCGGACAGACAGTCCGCTCGCTGGTGATTAGTGATGCACCGGTGTCTGTTGAAATTCTGATAGCACTTGCAGGATTAATAGCCTGCTGCCTGCAATTCTTTCTGGGTAAGAATATTGGCGGACGTTATAATGACCGTATCAGTGGTGGTCAGGCTTTGGGGCAGAAAAATACGGTGCTTGCCATCTGGATGGCTTATACCTATCTGAATCCGCTTTCTTCCGTAGGGCCGGGGTCTTATGTTCTGTGGCAGAATCTGATAAATAGCTGGCAACTATGGAAGAAAAGGAAAAGAGAGGAACAACTTTCTATTGAATGATAGGAAGTAAGTACGCGGGGGAAAGACTATATCTCTAACGTAGCAACAGTTCTTCTTCGTTGTAGCGTGGGCGGTCTTTTACTTCAATATATATTTTACCGATGTATTCGCCTACAATTCCCAGAGATACTAATATTGCACCACCAACCAGCCAGAGAGAAATCATCAGAGATGACCATCCCGGCACGGCGTTGTGGAGGAAGTAAGCACGTAGGGTCCAGATAGTGACGCACACAGCTACGAGGATGAAGATGCAACCTAGCCAGAAAATCATACGTACAGGCTTGACCGAAAAAGATGTAATGCCGTCGATGGCAAAGTTCAACATCTTCTTGAAAGGGTATTTCGATTCGCCCGCAAAACGCTTGTCACGATTGTAGTAGACGCAGGCTGTTTGGTAGCCGATGAGAGGTACCAAGCCACGCAGATAAAGATTACGTTCGCGAAAGCGGCAGAGCTGGCGGACGGCGCGGCTGCTCATTAAGCGATAGTCTGCATGATTATAGACCGATTTTGCTCCCATTAGTTTCATCAGGCGATAAAAGACAAGAGCGGTGGTACGTTTAAAGAAGGTATCAGTTTTACGTTCCTGTCGCACGCCATATACAATATCACAGCCCTCTCTGTAGCGTTCCAGCATTTCGGGGATGACATTGATGTCGTCTTGTAAGTCGGCATCTATGGAAATGGCGGCATCACATCTCTCTTTAACAGCGTTTAGACCGGCTATGAGCGCATTTTGGTGCCCTACATTTCCAGCCAGATTCAGACCGCAGGCATAAGGAGTATTTTGGTGAAGGTCTTTGATAATGCTCCAAGTATGGTCGGTACTGCCATCGTTTACATACAATATGTAGCTTTTAGGAGAAATATTCCCCTTAGCTATAAGGAGGTCAAGCAATTGGGTTAAGCGTTTGTGTGCTTCGTGTAAGACGGCCTCTTCTTTATAGCAAGGCACTACGATGGCAAGTACTGGGGATTTTTCCATAATCAATTATTCTTTTTGCAATATTCGTAAGAAATCGGGAGAAAAACAAATGATTGTTATCTCTTTTTGAAAATAAACCTGACTAACAGGAAATTGACTGGGATAGCGATACAGAATACCGGAATGGGTGCCATGGGTTTGGGAAGTCCAATCCAGAGGAAAAGATTGAATAATCCCATGTGCAGTAAATAGTTGACTAAGTGTGCGCCTCCAAATCCGAAAGCCTTTCTCCATGAGGGTTTACGCTTAAAGGTGAAATAAGCGGTCAGGTAAAAATTGGCGATGAGACTGATTACATATCCTATAGTGTAGGCTATATTGACATTAATAAGCCATTGAAACAAAAAATACAATCCATAATGTAGCGCAGTGGCAAAAATGCCTACCATTGCAAAACGTATAAATTCCGGTAGTTGCTTCAGATCTTTCATCTTTTTGATTTGAAGCTGTAAAGTTAGGCATTGTTGGAGAATAATCGTACTTTTGCGGGCGGAAATCATAAACAACGAGAGAATATTATGTCAGAAAAGAAAAAAGCATTTTGGTTCATAGCAATACTGAGTGCGCTTGTGATACTTCCTTTCCTGGGAGAAACTATTTTTTATTCTAAAGGAGAACCTCGTGAGGCTATTGTAGCTTTCTCTATGTTGGAGAGTGGTAATTGGATACTTCCGGTGAATTATGGAACCGATATAGCATTCAAGCCTCCTTTCTTTTACTGGGCGATTGCTGCCGTCTCTTCTCTTTTAGGTGGAGTTACGGAATATTCATCCCGCTTTCCGTCGGCTCTTGCCTTTTTGGCCATGCAGTTGGTGTTCTTTTCTTTTATAGCCAAACGTAAAGGCATAAAGACAGCTTTTCTTGCTTCTATTCTTCTTTTATCCTCTTTTGAAGTACATCGGGCGGCGGTGGCCTGCCGTGTAGATATGGTACAGGTGTCGTTCATTGTTATTTCATTGTGCTTGTTGTTCCGCTGGGATGAGAAAGGATGTCGTGGTATTCCCTGGTTAGCTGTTTTGTTGATGGGCTGTGCCACATTAACTAAAGGTCCGGTAGGTTCTATATTCCCCTGTGTCTGTATAGGACTTTACCAGTTGCTGCGTGGACGTTCTTTCTGGAAGACATTTTTCCTGTTGCTACCTGTAGGAATGCTCTCTCTGCTTCCTTATGCTGCTTGGGTTGGCGCGGCTTACGCACAGGGTGGACAAGCTTTTATTGATTTGGTATTGGAGGAGAACACAGGGCGTTTCATGGGTAAGATGTCCTATGAGTCACATGAAAATCCGGTTTGGTATAATTTCCTGACCATTATTTGGGGATGGATTCCTTGGACTCTTGTGTTGCTTATTTCTCTCTTTGGGCTTAAATGGAAAAATATCAGGGTTTTGCCCGAAGGTACATCTGTCGGTGGACGCATCAGGAAAGCTTGGGATAAGTTTCGTTCACAGTCGCCCATACAACTATTTACGTGGGTAGTGATTCTCTTTATTTTTATATTCTATTGTATCCCCAAGAGTAAGCGCAGTGTATATCTGCTTCCTATTTATCCGTTCATGGCAGTACTGATGGCTGAGTATTTGTTAGCTTTGGTACAGCGTGGGGCAAAGGTATTTAAAATTTCTGCTAACATTTTTGCTTCTCTGTGTCTGATACTGACGGCTACCTTCATTGTTGTACGTTTAGGATTGGTGCCGGACAGTCTTTTCGGAACCGGTCGCCACGCAGCCGAGAATGTTGCTTTTATGCATGCTTTGAAAGAAGTTTCTCTTTCTATTCCCAAATGGTGTCTGGTAGCGCTTCCACTGATTGCTGCGGTCTGCACATGGAGGGGAGTGGCAAAGAAGGCTGGCGCTTACTCCTTATTATATAGTATTGCCGGATGTATGCTTTGCCTGTTTGTCTCATTGGATGCAGTATACCAGCCTACGGTGCTGGCTGTCAAGTCAGACAAGCATATCCTTAATCAAATCAGGGAGTATGTGCCTCAGGGAACGGTTTATTCGTATGATGGTATGAGTTTCTATGGTATCAACTTCTATATGGGCGATCAGATGCGGCATTTTGAAACGGAATTACCATCCGGTGAAGGATATGTCATATCATCGGAGAAGGAAAATAAACAGTTATTGGCGAACTTCAGTAGTCAATATGAGTTTGAAGAAATCTTCCTTACGCAGAAGCGTAGCTGCGATTTACGTGCTAAAGTTTATATGTATAAGTTTAAAAAGAAATAAATGTCACCTGCCATAATCATTGATAAATATTATCCGGAAGATAATGAACGGAAACATATCTTGTCGGTGCATAGCCGTCTGGTGGCTGAGAAAGCATTGTGGATTGCCGATCACCACCCGGAACTTCAGTTGGATAAAGATTTTCTGTATGAAGCCGGTATGTTGCATGATATTGGTATCTTTTTGACAGATGCTCCGGGTATCTTCTGTTTTGGTAACCAACCATACATCTGTCATGGCTATCTTGGAGCCGACCTGATGCGTCGGGAGGGGTATCCGCGCCATGCGCTGGTATGCGAAAGGCATACAGGTGCAGGACTCTCGCTGGACGATATTGCTGCACAAAATCTGCCTGTTCCCCATCGGGATATGCTTCCGGTTAGTCTGGAAGAGCAAGTCATCTGTTTTGCTGACAAGTTCTATTCTAAAACTCATCTGGAACGGGAAAAGACTGTAGAAAAGGCACGGAAAAGTCTTTCTTATTTCGGCAATGCAGGCTTGAAACGTTTTGATTGTTGGTGCGAACAGTTCTTGTAGCATTCTAAATTTCTTTAAAAAGGGAGATTATCCGTATAATTTACGTACTTTTGCCCCTTCAAGCGGAAACTATTAGTTGATTACGCCATTGAAAGCAAATACATTCATATCATTCATACTACTACTTGTCTTACTCCTGCTATCCGGCGAGGCCTTTTCGCAACGTCGGCGTGGGAGAACTGTTCCCCCTGGAATTGAGCGGACAGATACTTTTAATATCGAGGGTGTGCAAAAGGGGGATACATTGAAAAATGACACGGTACAGTTGCAACCTGCTCAGAAAAAGCAGCCGTTGGATGCTCCGGTGATTTATGAAGCCACTGACTCTATTGTGTTCACCCAAGGTGGAGTGGCTAATTTATATGGAGACGGAAAGGTGAATTATCAAAAGATAGAGTTGGCGGCTGCCGTGATTACCATGAATATGGATAGTAGTACGGTTTATGCTTATGGGGTGGAAGATACATTAGGAACAGTATCAGGAAAGCCGGTTTTCAAAGATGGTGATACGCCTTATGAAACTAATACCATCCGATATAATTTTAAAAGCAAGAAGGGACTTATCAGTAATGTCGTCAGCCAGCAGGGTGAAGGATATGTTACGGGTAATAATGCCAAGAAGGGCATGAATGATGAGCTGTATATGAAAAGTGGCCGTTATACCACTTGCGATAATCACGATCATCCTCATTTCTACATGCAAATGACTTATGCCAAGGTGCGTCCCAAGAAGAACGTCGTCACAGGCCCTGCATATTTGGTGATAGAAGATGTACCGTTACCTCTTGCCGTTCCGTTTTTCTTCTTTCCTTTCTCCAGCAGTTATTCATCGGGATTCATTATGCCAAGCTATATGGACGACTCCGCCCGTGGATTCGGATTGACGGAGGGTGGTTACTATTTTGCTATCAGTGACAAAATGGACCTGAAACTGCGGGGGGATATTTTTACAAAGGGTTCATGGGCGTTGAATGCTGAAACAAATTATAATGTCCGGTATAAATTCTCCGGTTTGTTTCAGGCCAATTATCAGGTTACCAAAACGGGTGATAAAGGTTTGGACGACTATGCGGTAGCAAAAGACTTTAAGGTGGTATGGTCACATCGTCAGGACCCGAAAGCCAATCCTAATTCGTCATTCTCAGCGAGCGTAAATTTCTCTTCCAGTAGTTATGAGCGTACCAATGTAGGTAACTTGTACAACTCGCAAGCAATGACGCAGAATACAAAAACGTCCAGTGTCAGCTACTCTCGCAACTTCCCTGACCAGAAACTTTCGATCTCGGCTACGGGGAATATTTCACAGAATACGAAAGACTCTGCTATTGCCGTGACTTTACCGGATTTGACTATTACGTTGAGTACTATCTTTCCCTTTAAAAGAAAACAGGCGGCAGGTGATGAAAAATGGTATGAGAAGATTTCAATACGCTATAGCGGACGTCTCTCTAACAGTATTACAACGAAAGACAACCTCTTGTTTAAATCTAACCTGATAAAGGACTGGAAGAATGGAATGAAACACGAGGTGCCTATCAGTGCCACGTTTACTTTGTTCAAGTACTTCAATCTGACTCCATCGGTCAACTACACAGAACGCTGGTATACCCGAAAGGTGATGAAAGATTGGGACCCGAGCGGAGGAACAAGTGGCACAGGTGGGGAGGTTAATACCGATACCATTTACGGTTTTCACCGGGTATATGATTATAGTGCCAGTCTGGGCCTTAATACCAAGATTTACGGTATGTACAAGCCATTGTTCATGAAGAAGAAAGAGATACAGATACGTCACGTCATAACTCCTTCTGTCAGCATCAGTGCATCACCTGACTTTGGTTCTTCCGGTTTTGGCTATTATGATACTTATCTCAAACCCAATGCTGATGGAACACAGGATACAGTTACGTATTCTCCGTATGCCGGGCAAATGTTCGGGGTGCCGGGGCAGGGTCGGTCAGGAAATATTTCATTCCAGATTTCCAATAATCTGGAAATGAAATATAAGGATAAGAATGACTCCATTCGTAAAGTCAGCCTGATAGATGAGTTAGGTGCAAGTATTTCTTATAATACGGCTGCTAAAGTGCGTCCGTGGAGCAACCTGACCATAAACTTGCGCTTGAAGTTGAGTAAGAGTTATACTTTCAGTATGAGTTCTGTTTTCGCTACTTATGCTTACGCCTTTGATAAAAACGGTAATGTGGTTCCAAGTGATCGTACAGAGTGGTCATATGGACGTTTCGGACGTTTCCAGGGATATGGTAACTCTTTCAGCTATACGCTCAACAATGATACCTGGAAGAAATGGAAAGCATTCTTTACCGGAGAAAAGTCGGATGGGGAGGATACTAAAGCCGGCCAGAGTGATACGGAAAATGAAGATGACGAAACGGATGACACCGGGACGGATACTGCTCCTACCAAGCGAAAGAAAGAAAAAGCTGCTGTAGATGATGATGGTTATCAGGTGTTCAAAATGCCTTGGTCAATAAATCTGAGTACAGGCTTTAATATAACAGAAGATACGACGAAGCCAATCAACAGAAATAGCATGCGGTATCCGTATAAGTTTAGTTTGAATGCCCTTAATATTAATGGTAATGTTAAGATTTCCAATAAGTGGGCCATCAGTTTTAATTCCGGTTATGACTTTAATGCTAAAAAGATTGTGCAGACTTCTTTTAATATCACACGTGACTTACACTGTTTCAGCATGTCTGCCAGTCTCTCTCCTTTTGGCGCATGGAAATATTACAGCTTCGTTATCCGTGCTAATGCCAGTATTTTGCAGGACTTGAAATATGATAAGAAGAGTCAGACACAGACTAATATTAAATGGTACTAAAAAAGAGGGAATTATAAATCTATAATTCCCTCTTTTTTTACCATGCTATCTCCTGCTCTCCATGTTCCTTTAAATATGCATTCGCTCTGCTGAAGTGTTTATTCCCGAAGAAGCCATTGTAGGCGGAAAGGGGGGAAGGGTGTGCAGAAGTCAGTACTAAATGCTTGTTACGGTCAATGAATGCACCTTTGCGCTGTGCATATGAGCCCCAAAGGATGAATACGAGATGTTCGCGTTGCTCAGCGAGAACACGGATTGCGGCGTCGGTAAACGTTTCCCAGCCGCGGTTCTGGTGAGAACCTGCCTGATGTGCACGAACGGTGAGAGTAGCGTTCAAAAGTAGCACTCCTTGCTCAGCCCAGCGGGTGAGATTACCCGTAGAAGGTGCATCAGTGCCTATATCGTCTTTAATCTCTTTGAATATATTAATCAGTGAAGGAGGAAAGCGAACTCCGTCATTGACGGAAAAACATAATCCATGAGCCTGTCCGGGACCGTGATAAGGATCCTGGCCAATGATAACCACCTTTACTTTGTCAAATGGGCAAAGATTAAAAGCATTGAATATTAGTTTTCCCGGAGGATAGATCGGATAGTGGGTGTATTCTTCCCGTACAAAATCCGTCAGCGTGTGGAAATAATCTTTTTCAAATTCCGGCTCCAAACGCGCTTTCCAACTTTCTTCTATCTGAACATTCATAATTTTGTGTGTTAAAAGTTTCGGTCGCTAAGATACAATTTTAATCCGGTTCCTGTAATATAGCATTGATATTATTTCTTTGGGTGGGGATAAATGAAAAGGCAGAGAATTTTGGCTCTCTGCCTTTTCTTATTGTTTATAGAATACTAAATCAAATAGATATTGTGCTCTTTGCACTCCTGACGCATATCCTCCGGCCAGATACTGGCTTGAATCTCTCCGATATGTGCTTTGCGGAGATAAAACATACAAAGGCGCGATTGACCTATACCACCGCCTATAGATAAAGGTAATGTATCACTCATTAACCGTTTATGGAAATAAAGTTCCAGACGTTTTTCTTCTTTCTCTTGCTTTAACTGGCGTTGCAACGCTTCCTTGTCCACACGGATACCCATGGACGAGAGTTCGATGCTGCGTTGCAATACATCATCCCACAGTAAGAGGTCACCGTTCAGGCCCGGAAGACCGTTAAGACCTTCCGAAGTATAATCATCATAGTCCGGAGCACGTCCGTCGTGCTTTTCTCCATCACTTAGTTTACAGCCGATGCCGATAATGAATACTGCGCCATATTTCTTTGTAATGGCATGTTCGCGGCATTTAGGCTCCAGGTCCGGATAGAGCTGGCGTAACTCTTCGGCGTGGATGAAATGTAATTTCTGAGGCAGGCAAGGCTTGATTTCCGGATACATTTCATACACCATATATTCTGTGCGTATCATGGCTGCATAAATGCGGTTCACGATTTCTTTTAAGAACTCTACGTTGCGGTTCTCGGCAGTGATGACACGTTCCCAGTCCCATTGGTCCACATAAAGGGAGTGTAGATTTCCCAGCTCTTCATCCGAGCGTATGGCATTCATATCGGTGTAAATACCATATCCAGGTTCAATATTATAATCTGCCAATGTCAGTCGTTTCCATTTGGCAAGAGAATGTACTACTTCGGCTTGTGCGTCTCCCAAGTCTTTGATTGGAAATGATACGGCACGCTCCACGCCATTCAGGTCATCATTGATACCCATACCTTTCAGTACGAAAAGCGGGGCGGTGACACGGCGCAAACGTAATTCAGATGAAAGGTTCAATTGGAAGAACTCTTTTATCTGCTTAATTCCTAATTCTGTTTGTTTTAAGTCCAATAAGGGTTTATAGCCCTCTGGTTTTATCAGATAACTCATAAGTGTATACTATGTTTTTGTCCGGCAAATATAGGTATAATATTTATATTTGCATTGGAATTTCCTGAAATTGTGAGCATTTTGTCTCTTATTAACCTGTACTGGCTCTCAAAATAACATTCTTCTCTTAAGTGGTTTGCTGCAAAAAAAGATAAATGATTAGGAATATGCCCGGATTTTTTATACTTTTGTCCCCGCATTAAGGCTCCGTAGCTTAGTGAATAGAGCGTCAGATTCCGGTTCTGAAGGTCGTGCGTTTGAATCGCACCGGGGTCACTAAAGTAAAAAGGGGAATATCGATAACGGTATTCCCCTTTTTCTTTCTTTTAAGTAAGAAAATTTAATCTCCCATCTCTGCTACTTCTATTGAGAGAATCGGGTATGTTCCTTTCATTGCTTCTATTTCTCTGTCAGTTGCATAGATGAATATACATCTGTTGATTGCGGGAATCTGTATTTTCCTCACTTTTTCTTTCCAGTAGCGTCTTACCAAGAGGGTAGGGAAGTAGGTTATCATACCTTTATTCTCTAAGGTTTCTTTGGTTTTTCTCTCTTTATGTGGTGCTGTCAGTACAACATACCAGCCTCGTGTCTCATTAAGGCGTTCTTTTATGTTTTGGAGTATCATAATCAGTAAGCTTTGGTGACAACGAAATCAAAGGTGTTGAAGAATTGGGGCTTGTTGGCTATGGATATAGGCAGGACGATACTGATTGCCGCCCTGTTTCCTTTCCGGATATCTTTTCTATGATAAATCTTCCCTCTTTCCGAATCTTCTATTAAAATACTTGCAGTACAAGTGTGGCTGATTTCACTATTGCCTTTTATTGTTTCCTTTGTAAGAGGTGATTCCGGAACTGGATAGAGCAGTAATTGTGATGCTCGCCCGTTGATGATGAATTGGGAGTTACTCCAATTGATTCGTGCTTCATCAGATGAGTTATTCCGGATAACTATTTCCCAGAAGTCTTCATTGGGTATGAAGTTATAAGTGAGATTCTCATTGATATATTCTAATTTTCCTTTTTGGTTTTCATACCACTTGAAGCTTATACAGCAATCCTTGTCTATATATTGAGCTTGCATAGTGGCAGGTAATGCCAAAAACAACAAAATTAAAGAATAATGCTGTCTTTTATACTTTCGATAGTCGTTGTATATCCACAATAAAATTGTCAAAATACAGACAGGAATGGCTATAAGAATAAGCACTAATAAGGTCATAGTAATTTGGTTGTTTTAATGTTTATATGATTTTGTGACAAAGGTATCATAATTTGTTTGATAAAACAAATAAATTATGAATAAATAGCAATCAATGAACAGATAAATTATTATTTTACTTCCTCTTGGTCTGAATAATAAATCGTACCTTCATAACAATGGAAAAGACTAATATCTATATAGGGGAGGTTATAAAGGAGGTCATGGCTGAAAAACAGGTGACAAAGGCTGAACTATCAAGAAGACTGCAAGTTAAGCCTCAGAGTGTTGACTATATGTTAACACGAAAAAGTATTGATACAGACACTTTGTATAATGTATCTAAAGCTTTGGATTATGATTTTGCTATGCTGTATTCTATAGGTAAGGGACAGGCAAATTATGATAGAGATGAAGAGGCGTACAAACTATCTACTGCAAAGATTCTCATAGAACTGGAGTTAAAGCCAGAAGAAATAATAAAGTTGAATTTAAAGAAAAAGATAGCTGAAATGCTGGGATAAAGTATTTTCTTTCCTATAAATGAAAAAACGTTCGGTTTCTTTATCCGAACGTTTCACGTAAATTCTCCCAATTATCACAAAAATCTTGCATGGATGGGAAGAGTATGTCTGCTCCGGCATCCAGTAATACTTGTCCGTCGATGGGACCTGTATTGACGGCTACTGTAAATATACCTGCTGCCGCTCCGGCTTGCACTCCCATGGGAGCATTTTCTACTACGATTGCTTCATTGGGTTTAAATCCACCTTTTTGCAATGCCATCAGGTAGGGTTCAGGATGTGGTTTCCCGTACTTCACATCAAATGCAGTTACCATTAGTTCGCGTTGGAACATGCCGGGAAAGTTGTGTGAAAGCCGGTCTAATAATGAATGTTGCCCCGAGCCTGTGACCACCATTGGTGTCAGCCCCTCTGCCTTTATTTTTTGTAATACTTCCCATGCGCCGGGCATACGTTCCGGTTCGGGATTGCTGTTGAACTCTGCACTCTTTTCTGCGTAAATGCTCTGTATCATTTCAGGAGTGGCATCTTTGCCAAATTGTCGTTGATAGACGATGTTGATGGTAGCGGCTCCGGTACGTCCTTCATGCAGATAAGCTTCTTCGCGGCTTAGGTGAAGTCCGTGGCGTTCCATGACCTTGTTCCAAGCGTCTGCATGATAGGGCATGGAGTTGAATAATACACCGTCCATGTCGAAGAGGACGGATTTCAGTTGAATTTGTGAATACCCGTAGGATTGAAGATAACGGGCGACAGCTTCTTGAAACATAATACCTATTATTTTAGGCTGCAAAGATACAATAAAAAAACGAGGTGTGAACGATTTAACTCATTCACACCTCATCTATCTATGGTTTACTTGTTTCCTTTTACAGTCTTGCCTGAATAGCTTTTGATTCTTCTTCGTATCCCGGTTTGTTTAGTAATGCAAACATATTCTTCTTGTATGCTTCCACGCCCGGTTGATTGAACGGATTGACTCCCAGTAGATAACCACTGATACCGCAAGCAATTTCAAAGAAGTAAAGCAACTGACCAATATTGAATTCATCCAACTTTTCGATAACAATGCGCATATTGGGCACACCGCCATCCACGTGAGCCAACTGAGTACCCAGTTCGGCCATCTTGTTCACTTCGTCTACACGTTTGCCAGCCAGGAAGTTGAGACCGTCCAAGTTAGCTTCGTCAGTAGGAACTTCCAGTTTGTGGTCTACTTTCTCTACAGAGATTACAGTTTCGTAGATGGTGCGTTCACCTTCCTGAATCCATTGCCCCATAGAGTGCAGGTCAGTAGAGAAATCTACGGCTGCCGGGAAGATACCTTTGTTTTCCTTGCCTTCTGATTCTCCGTAAAGCTGTTTCCACCATTCGCTTACATAGTGCAGTTTCGGGCAGAAATTCACGAGAATTTCAATCTTCTTACCGTTCTTGTACAACTCGTTGCGAGTAGCAGCATATTGCGCAGCGGGGTTTTCAGCAAACGGAACGTTTATGCCGCAAGCCTTTTCCATGTCGACAGCACCGGCTACTAACTTCTCAATATCGAAACCTGCAATGGCAATCGGCAGCAAGCCTACCGGAGTCAGTACAGAGAAACGACCGCCCACGTTATCGGGGATAATGAATGATTTGTATCCTTCCTTATCGGCTGTGATGCGGGCAGCACCTTTCTTTTCATCCGTGATGGCAACGATTACTTTCTTAGCCATTTCCTTGCCGCGTTGGTCTTCGCACTGTTTTTTCAGCAAACGGAAAGCAAGAGCGGTTTCGGTGGTAGTTCCCGATTTGGAGATATTGATAACGCCGAATTTCTTATCTTTCAGGAATTCAGTCAGTTCATACAAATAATCTTCGCTGATATTGTGTCCTGCATAGATCATGACAGGTGCAGTTTTCTTTTCCTGTAACCAAGTGAAGCTGTTTGACAAAGCCTCGATGACAGCACGTGCTCCAAGGTAGCTTCCGCCAATGCCGGCCACGATCACTACTTCGCAGTTGTCGCGCAACACTTGTGCGGTGGCTTTCAGGTCAGCCAAATGTGCTTGGCTGATAGACGAGGGGAGGTGTAACCAGCCCAGGAAGTCATTACCTTTTCCGGTACCGTTTTCCAATGCTTCCTGCGCAGCTTTTACCTGAGCTTCGTAAGCAGCAACAGATGCTTTGGAAATAAATCCAAAAGTCTTTTCAATGTTCAAACTAATCATAATATTCTAGGTTTTAAATTCAGTGTACTTATTTATTTCAGGAAATTACCGCAACGAATCAGTCAACAGTTTAATTTCTATCATCGGCGAAATGCGTTCGTACAGGATGTTGTAGACGGCATCCAGTATCGGCATATTGACGTGGTGATGTTTGTTAATCTCTTTGATACATTTTGTTCCGTAATACCCTTCGGCAATCATTTCCATCTCTATTTGTGCGCTTTTCACAGAATATCCCTTGCCAATCATTGTACCGAATGTACGATTGCGGCTAAAATTAGAATATCCCGTTACCAGCAAGTCACCTAAATAAACAGAATCATTCACGTTTCTGTTCAGTGGATGCACGGTTTGCAGGAAGCGGTTCATTTCTTGCACGGCGTTGGATATCAATACTGCCTGAAAGTTATCACCATACTTCAGACCACTACAGATGCCGGCGGCAATGGCATACACGTTTTTCAGCACAGAACTATATTCTATACCGGCCACGTCATTGCTGACAGATGTCTTGATGAATGAGCTGGCCAGACGCCGGGCGATGGTACATGCCTTGTCTGTATCCGGGCAAGCGATGGTGAGATAGGAGAGACGTTCCAGAGCTACTTCTTCTGCGTGGCAGGGACCTGCCAGTACGGCAATGTTTTCGGGCGGAACACCATATTCTTTCGTGAAGTACTCCGATACAATCAAGTTGTCGTCGGGTACGATTCCTTTAATAGCAGTAATGATGAATTTGTCCCGTATCCGTGTTTTCAGCTTCTTCAGGTGAGCTTTGAGATAAGGAGAGGGGGTGACAAATATCAGCGTATCAGATTCCTTCACTACATCGTTGATATTAGAACTGAAGTTGATACGCTTCATGTCAAATTTGACGCCCGTCAGGTAGGCAGGGTTATGGCCCAATCGTTTAAAATCGGCTATACGGTCATCTCGTCGCATATACCAGTTAATCGACTCAGCCTGGGCAAGTACCATTTTGGCAATGGCTGTGGCCCAGCTTCCTCCGCCCATTATGGCTATCTTTCCGGGTAGTTTCATATCGAAATTAATAATTAATAATTAAAAATTAAAAGAGGGAAAGGAAAGTAAATCCTTTCCCTCGTTCGATCTTTAATCTCACTTATTTAATTTTTAATTCTTTAATTTTTAATTTTGTTGATCCAGTCAGCCACGTCGTTTACCGATGGGTTGGTCAGTTCCAGTTTGTATTTCTTGTTGATACCGCAAATGTCTTGGTGTAGTTTTTGCGGATTCACACCTTGCATGTCTTCTATTGTGTTGTAGCCGGCTTTCTGGATAACAGGTACCCAGTCTTCGGCAATACCCAGTTCCATGTATTTGGCTGGAGCATCTTTGGCAATGACCTTTTCGGGGCGCATCTGCGGGAAGAACAGTACTTCCTGAATGTATGATTTGCCTGTCATCAACATCGTCAGACGGTCAATACCGATACCGATACCCGATGTGGGAGGCATACCGAATTGCAGGGCGCGCAAGAAATCCTGATCTATGAACATGGCTTCGTCATCTCCCTTTTCACTCAATCGCAATTGATCTTTGAAACGTTCTTCCTGGTCAATAGGGTCGTTCAGCTCGCTATAAGCATTGGCTAGCTCTTTACCGTTCACCATCAGCTCAAAACGTTCAGTTAGTCCCGGTTTGCTGCGGTGCATCTTGGTCAGCGGACTCATTTCAACAGGATAGTCAGTGATGAAAGTCGGCTGAATGAAAGTGCCTTCGCAGAATTCGCCGAATATTTCATCTATCAACTTGCCTTTACCCATGGTGTCGTCAATTTCCATTTTCAGTTCTTTGCAGACCTGGCGGATTTCGTCTTCGCTCTTGCCGTTGAGGTCATAGCCGGTCTTTTCTTTGATGGCATCCAAAATGGGCAAGCGACGGTAAGGAGCTTTGAAACTAATGGTTTTTCCGTCTATGGTAGTCTCCGTGCAGCCATTAACAGCGATACAGATACGTTCCAGCAGTTTTTCGGTAAAACTCATCATCCAGTTATAATCCTTATATTGTACGTACAACTCCATACAAGTGAATTCCGGGTTATGGTTTTTGTCCATACCTTCATTGCGGAAGTTCTTTCCTATTTCATATACACCCTCGAAGCCACCTACAATCAGACGTTTCAGATAAAGCTCGGTAGCGATACGCAGATAGAGGTCGATGTTAAGTGAATTGTGGTGTGTGATGAACGGGCGGGCACTTGCTCCACCAGCTATGGATTGCAGAATCGGGGTTTCCACTTCGGTATAACCGGCTTCATCCAGTACGGCGCGCATGGTCTTGATGACGGTGGCACGTTTCAGGAAGGTTTCCTTCACGCCATCGTTCACAATAAGGTCCACATAACGTTGGCGATAGCGCAGTTCGGGGTCTTCGAAAGAGTCGTAGGCAACACCATCTTTGTACTTCACAATAGGTAGCGGTTTGATGGATTTTGCCAGTACGGTCAGTTTCTTGGCATGGATACTGATTTCGCCCATTTGGGTACGGAATACAAATCCTTCAATTCCAATGAAGTCGCCTAAGTCGAGCAGGCGTTTGAATACAGTGTTGTAGAGCTCCTTGTCTTCTTCCGGACAGATGTCGTCGCGGGTGATATACACCTGAATGCGACCTTTGGAATCCTGCAATTCAACGAACGAAGCCTTACCCATCACACGGCGTGTCATAATACGACCGGCTATGGATACCTGGCGAGGTTCAGCGTCATCTTTGAATTCTGCTTTTATATCAGTGGAGAAAGCATTGGTTACATACTCTGCAGCGGGATAGGGATCGATGCCCATCGCGCGAAGTTCATTCATACTATTACGTCGAATGATTTCCTGTTCACTTAGTTCTAATACATTCATTTCGTTGTACATTAACACAATTTGGGGACAAAAATACGAAACATTTTTCATATAATGGCACGAAGGAGGGGAGAATTAGGAAAAGTTTAGGGCTAACGTGTGCAGGGGTATCTTGATTTTAGCTCTTGCAATAATTCTATTATTTCCCCTCTTCTTTGCTCCCTTGCCGGAAAATGAGTATCTTTGCGCCCTCAATAAAAGAAAATAGGTATGACAGGACAAAAGGCACCCACAGCGTTGGGAACAGAAAAGATTGGAAAACTACTGATGCAATATGCCGTTCCGGCAATTATCGCCATGACGGCATCTTCCTTATATAATATGGTAGACAGCATTTTTATAGGTCACGGAGTAGGCACAATGGCTATTTCGGGGTTGGCGCTTACCTTTCCTTTGATGAACCTTGCAGCAGCATTCGGTTCGTTGGTGGGAGTAGGAGCTTCTACGCTGGTATCCGTGAAGTTGGGACAAAAAGACTATGATACCGCCCAAAGAATATTGGGAAATGTGCTTGTACTCAATATTGTTTTGGGCTTGGCATTTACGGTGGTGACACTTATCTTCCTCGACCCCATTCTTTACTTTTTCGGTGGTAGCGACGAGACGGTGAAGTATGCCCGTGAATATATGCAGATCATCTTGCTCGGCAATGTCGTTACCCATCTTTATCTCGGTTTGAATGCAGTGCTCCGCTCTTCCGGACATCCGCAAAAGGCGATGTACGCCACAATTGCTACGGTAGTCATTAATACGATACTCGACCCTTTGTTTATCTATGGCTTTGATTGGGGCATCCGTGGAGCTGCCATTGCCACCATTATTGCGCAGGTCATTTCATTGATGTGGCAATTCAAGATATTCAGCAATAAAGATGAACTCCTGCACTTCCATCGCGGCATTTTTCGCCTGCGCCGTAAGATTGTGATGGATTCGCTTGCTATCGGTATGTCCCCTTTCCTGATGAATCTGGCGGCATGTTTTATTGTGATTGTCATCAATCAGGGTTTGAAGCGTTATGGTGGAGACCTGTCCATCGGTGCATTTGGCATTGTCAACCGTCTGGTCTTTATATTTGTGATGATTGTGATGGGGCTGAATCAGGGCATGCAGCCCATCGCCGGATATAATTTCGGAGCACAGCAATATGCACGCGTTTCGCGCGTACTGAAACTGACGATAATTTTTGCTACCATAGTCACCACTACCGGTTTCCTGATGGGGATGCTTGTGCCTGACCTGGTGGTTTCTATATTTACCTCCGATGAAGAATTGATAGCTCTTGCGGCCCGTGGGTTGCGTGTAGTGGTTATGTTCTTTCCGATTATCGGTTTTCAGATGGTGACGTCGAACTTCTTCCAGAGCATCGGTATGGCAAGCAAAGCTATTTTCCTCTCCCTTACCCGCCAGATGCTTTTCCTGCTTCCGGCGCTGATTATTCTTCCCCGTTTCTTTGGTACGGCAGGGGTGTGGTATAGCATGCCGGTGTCCGATTTGCTTGCCAGTCTGGTGGCATTGGTGATGCTTGTAGGTCAGTTCCGTAAATTCAGAAAAGCAGAACAGCAAAATTAGTATTGATTATTGTTTTGTTTCTTCCCTATAAATCCTTACTTTTGTTATTAGTAAACCAAATAGATTGAAGCTATGAATAAGAAATTCGTTGTGAACATTGGTCGCCAATTGGGAAGCGGCGGAAAAGAGATAGGGGAGAAGTTGGCAGCCCGTTTGGGTATTGATTTCTATGACAAGGAGTTGATAACGCTGGCTTCTAAGGAAAGCGGCCTGTGCCGTGAGTTTTTTGAGAAAGCCGATGAACGTGCTTCGCAAGGTATCATTGGAGGGCTCTTCGGCATGCGTTTCCCTTTTGTGGGAGATGGTGCTTTGCCTACTCAGAATTGCCTGAGTAACGATGCCCTCTTTAAAGTACAGAGTGATGTTATCCGTCAGTTGGCTGACGAGAAATCCTGCCTTTTTGTAGGACGTTGTGCCGATTATATTCTGCGGGATTATCCTAACTGTGTGAACATCTTTATTTCGGCATCGCATAGTAGCCGTGTTGCACGTTTATGTGCCGCCCATTCCGTTTCAGAGGAAGAAGCGGAAAATATGATGAACAAGGAAGATAAGAAACGTTCGGAATATTATAATTATTATAGTTATAAGACGTGGGGAGCTGCGGCAACCTATCATCTTTGCATTGACTCTTCGGTATTGGGAATAGAGAAGACGATAGATTTCATCGAAGAGTTTGTGAAGCTCAAAATAAAGTAAATAGAGATTGAAATAAAAAAGAGAGGCTACGTTTACGCAGTCTCTCTTTTTTATATTATTATATAATGATGTTCTACATCATCGTCAGCAATATCATTTGCCCCGCCAGAATACGCAGGAACATCGTCAACGGATAAACCGTAGAATAGCCTACTGCCGGAGCATCGTTACCGGATGCCTGATTGGCATATGCCAGCGCGGGAGGGTCTGTATTACTACCGGCAATCAATCCCATCAGTGTAAAATAATTCACTTTGCAATAGAATCGGGCAATCATACCGATAATCAGCAATGGAATAACAGTAATCAGGAAACCATAACCCACATACGCTAATCCTGAACCTTCTACCACCGTCTGCACAAAATGTTCACCGGCTTCAATGCCTACGCTGGCAAGGAAAAGTACGATACCGATTTCGCGCAGCATCAGGTTGGCGCTCATGGTTGTATAAGTCACCAGCTTCAGTTTGTGTCCGAATCGTCCGATAAGGATAGCAACCACCAGCGGACCACCAGCCAGACCCAGTTTCACCGGAGTCGGTATGCCCGGGAAAGCGATAGGAAGACTGCCCAGCAGGATACCCAGGAAGATACCCACAAAGATGGTCACAATATTCGGTGTGTCCAGACGCTTCAACTGATTTCCAAGTACGCCCGCAACACGCTCTACAGCATCTTGCTGACCAACCACCATCACGCGGTCACCTACTTGCAATATCAAATTCGGGTCAGCAAACAAGTCCATACCCGAACGGTTGATGCGAGTTACATTCACCCCGTACATGCTACGGAAATGGAGGCTACCCAATTTTTTACCGTTGATTTCAGATTTTGTTACCAGTATACGGCGTGAAACCATCGGCATATCTTGTTTTTCCCAGTCCACCTGAATTTCTTTACCGATGAAAGCAGTTACCGCTTCGGCGTCTTCCTCGGAACATACGATGAAAATCTGGTCACCGATATGGAATTCAGTGTCTTGATTGGGGATACTGACGTGACCCTCATGACGGATACGTGAGCATACAAAAGAACGTCCCAGGAACTCTTTTACCTGGAGGAGTTTCTTTCCGTCGATGGATTCGTTGCGAACTTCCAGATGCAGCATATGTGGCATGTGCTTCATGTCCGAAGTCTGTGTGGAAAGTTCATCTTCTTCTTTTTTCAGGTTCACCCGGCAGATGTAGCGGATGGCGATGATAGAGCCGATGATGCCGACCACACCGAGCGGATAGGCGCAGGCATACCCCAATGCGATAGGATCACCTGTGTAGTTCAACTGATTCAACGCTTCCTGTGCAGCACCCAAACCCGGAGTATTGGTGACAGCACCATAGAGGATACCTACTATCATGGGGAGGTCGATTCCTCCGTCAATGAAGTAAATGCCCAGAGCTACTGCAATATTCAGTACCACAATGCCTACGGCAAGCATGTTCAGCGTCATTCCGCCTTTCTTGAAAGAAGAGAAGAACGACGGTCCTACTTGCAGACCGATACAGAATACGAATAAAATTAGCCCGAATTCGCGGATGAAATGCAGAATGTGAGTTTCACCCGTAAAACCGAAATGTCCCATCAGAATACCGGTGAAAAGTACAAATGTCACACCCAATGATATTCCGAAAATCTTAATCTTGCCCAAAAGTACGCCGACAGATATTACGAATGCATATAAGCATACGATATGGGCGACGGAGGCAGGGTCCCATAACAAACTCTCTAACCAATCCATAGTTACCTTTGTTTAACTTTTTTATTTGCTTATTGAAATTTCGCGCAAAGTTAGGCATTAAAAGGGAGGTGGCAAAGGGTTTCCGGGAGTTTTTCTTTTAGCTGCTATGAGGGGGCTGATAATCCATCTGCATCGTAGCTGGAACACACTTGCTCCGTACCAACTCCGTACATTCTTCGCTCAGAGGTACCTCTAACCGAA
>NZ_CAJLKP010000073.1 GCF_905207245.1 uncultured Bacteroides sp.
TGCCGGCGGCCGCGTGATAGCCGTATGCTCTTATGGTGCGACCAAGGAAGAAGCCCTTGCCAAGAGCTACAAAGTAGCGGATATGATTGACTTCGACAAGAAGTACTTCCGCCGCGACATCGGATTTGATTTGTAAAACAAGTATCCGTCATCCTAAGCGTAGTCGAAGGATGACAGATACTCCGAACCATAAAATTATTATATTGCCTTGATACGAAAAATGAGAAATGAAGAATTGAAAATGAAGAATTAGGCTGCGCAATTATGCCGCAAGGAAATTCTTCATTCTTTATTCCTCATTCTTCATTTTCAATTCTTCATTCTTCATTTAAATGATACGAAGTAAACGATTACAGAACCGGATTACCGCAGGACGCTTCACGCTTCCTGTTGCCATCCTTTTGTCCCTATTCTGCTGGATGCTGAGCTCTATCCTGTTACCCGAACTTCCGGTAATGAAAAGCACTTATCCCTTGTGGGAGACCATCAGCAACGGCTACATCCCGGCATGGGCAAACGCGCCTTTGAGTTTCATCCTCTACGGCATAATCGGCTACTTCCTGATAGAACTGAACAATGCTTTCGCCATCATCCGCATGCGTGCGTCCGTGCAGACAGCCATCTATTTCCTGCTGATTTCCGTCTGCCCTGCCCTGCACCAGCTATATGCCGGAGACATAGCCTCGGTGGCATTCCTTGTGTCCCTGTTCTTTCTGTTCAAGGGATACCAGCATCCACGCCCGGCGGGCATCCTGTTCTACTCGTTCCTGTTCATCGGAGTGGGCAGTCTGTTCTTCCCGCAACTGACGTTGTTCATTCCTCTTTTCTGGATAGGTGCATACAGTTTCCAGGCACTCACCCCGAAGAGCTTTTTCGGTAGCCTGATAGGTTGGACCCTGCCCTATTGGTTTTTGCTGGGACATGCCTATTTTTACGATGAAATGGGGCTTTTTTGTCAGCCTTTCATCGAATTAGCCACCTTCCAGCCCATCGCTTTACTGGACTTTCCGTTGTGGGAGATTGCTACGCTGGGCTATTTGTTTGTGCTGTTCATAGTAAGCTCCGTGCACTGCCTCGTGACAGGTTACGAAGATAAGATACGTACCCGCAGTTATCTGCATTTCCTTATCTTCCTGAGCTTTTGCATCTTCGGCTATATCCTGTTGCAACCTACGCTGATGGTCCACCTGTTGCCCCTGCTGCTGATAGGTGTCAGCATCCTGACGGGACATTTCGTGGTACTGACGAACAGTCGGACATCTAATGTGTTTTTTATTTGTGCCCTCGTGGGGCTTATACTTTTATTCGGATTTAATATATGGACGCTTTTGTAGACTCACTGATTCAACTTATGATAGACTGGGGTTACCTCGGTCTGTTCATCTCTGCCGTGTTAGCGGGCAGCATCGTTCCATTCAGTTCGGAGCTGGTGATGATAGCGCTTGTAAAAGTGGGACTTAGTCCGGCGATGTGCGTACTCTTCGCTACACTGGGCAACACAATTGGCGGCATGACGTGCTACTACATGGGGCGTCTGGGCAATGTGGTCTGGATAGAGAAATATTTCAAGGTAAAAAAGGAAAAGATAGACAAGATGCAACTGTTCCTGCAAGGGAAAGGAGCACTGATGGCCTTCTTCGCATTCCTGCCCTTTGTGGGCGAAGCATTGGCCATTGCACTGGGTTTCATGCGGAGCAACGTGTGGCTGACTACTTCGTCCATGTTCGTCGGGAAGCTGATACGCTACGCCGTGATGTTGCTGGCACTGGAAGGAGCCATATCAGTGTTTACCTGAGGGAACGAAACGGTGTTTTGGCCACCTGCAACGGTCTATGAATAAAGAAGTTGTTCCGGAAGCTTTGCGAACGGATATATACATATTATAATAAGAGAATGAAACGAATTATAGAACATACGGAAGACGGAAGCGCCACGCTGTTCGTGCCGGAACTGGATGAACATTATCATTCGGTGAAAGGGGCACGCACAGAGTCGCAGCACATCTTTATAGATATGGGGCTGAAGGCTTCGGCCGCACCGCAACCGCGTGTTCTCGAAATAGGTTTCGGCACCGGGCTGAATGCCCTTCTCACGCTGGAAACCGCTGAACAGGAGAAACGCCATGTGCACTACACGGGTATCGAGCTCTATCCCCTTGCCTGGGAAGAAGTCAGCGCGCTGGGGTATAGCGATAATCCTCTATTCGAGAAGTTGCACACCGCTCCGTGGGAAGAAGATGTGGAAATATCCCCGTACTTCACCCTGAGGAAGATAAAGGGAGACGCGAATGTAGTGATTAGTGATGAGCAATCACTAAACCTCGTTTATTTCGATGCTTTCGCCCCCGAAAAGCAACCCGAAATGTGGAATGAACAATTATTCCGTTCCCTTTACGTTAATATGGATAGCGGAGGAATATTGACGACGTATTGCGCCAAAGGTGTCATCCGCCGCCTGTTGCAAGCCGTCGGCTTTCGCGTGGAACGCCTTCCGGGACCTCCGGGCGGAAAACGGGAGATACTGAGGGCAACGAGAAGTTGAGAATTAAAAATTAATTCAATTGAACATAAAACCATAAATATAATATAATAATGAAACGAACATTCCTGTACATACTCACTGCCCTGCTTGCAGTAGGCTGCAAAAACAGCAGTGTCCAGAATAACAAGAGTAATGACAAACCTGTCATTACTGTCACCATCGAGCCGTTGCGCTACTTCACCGAGGCCATTGCAGGCGACAATTTCAGTGTTGTCAGCATGGTGCCCAAAGGCAGCAGCCCGGAGACGTACGACCCCACCCCGCAGCAACTCGTAGAGCTTGCCAAGAGCAAGGCCTACTTCCGCATCGGGTACATCGGTTTCGAACAAACCTGGATGGACAAGCTGACGGACAACGCACCGCACCTGCAATTCTTCGATACCTCCCGTGGCATCGACCTGATTTTTGACTCCTCGCACGCCCATCACCACCACGATGTTGACGATGAGGGGCATGCCCACGACTCCATCCAGCACGATGAGCACCAGCATGCCGTCGGTGTAGAACCGCATGTCTGGAGCTCGGCCTACAATGCCCAAATCATTGCCGGAAACATCCTGAACGCCTTGTGTAGCATCGACAAAGCCAACGAGGAAGCCTATGTGGAACGCTACAAGAACCTTTGCGACCAGATAGAGTATACCGACAGTCTCATCTGCCACATGCTTTCCGCCCCCAATGCCGACCGTGCCTTCATGATTTATCATCCGGCACTCTCCTACTTTGCCCGCGACTATGGTTTGCACCAGATTTCGATTGAAGAAGACGGCAAAGAGCCTTCCCCTTCCCACCTCAAGAATCTGATAGATACTTGCAAAAAAGAGAAAGTCCGCGTCATCTTCGTACAGCCGGAATTCGACCGCCGCAATGCAGAAATCATCGCCAAGCAAACAGGCACGAAGGTAGTACCCATCAATCCGCTTTCCTACGACTGGGAGCAGGAGATGCTGAACATTGCCGGGGAATTGGTAGTTAAGAACTGATAGCCAATGAAGACACCCCTTATCGAAATAAAGAACCTCAGCGCCGGCTACGACCACCGTACCGTGCTTCGCAACGTGAACCTCACCGTTTACGACCGGGACTTTCTGGGCATCATCGGTCCCAACGGCGGTGGGAAAACAACTCTTATCAAATGCATACTGGGCCTGCTGAAACCCACAGCAGGAGAAATATTATATAGTGATAAACAATCACTAACCACCAACCGCTCATCACTAAAGATGGGCTACCTGCCGCAGTACAACAGTATTGACCGCAAATTCCCTATCACTGTGGAAGAAGTCATTCTTTCCGGTCTCAGTTCGCAGAAGTCGCTGATTTCCCGCTTCACCGGAGCGCACCGTGAGAAAGCCCGCCAAGTCATCGCCCGCATGGGACTGGAAGGACTTGAAGAGCGCGCCATCGGTGCACTGAGCGGCGGACAACTGCAACGCGCTTTGTTGGGCCGTGCCATCATCTCCGACCCCGAGTTGGTAGTCCTCGACGAACCCAGCACCTACATCGACAAGCGTTTCGAAGCCCGCCTTTACGAGCTTCTGGCAGAGATTAACCACGACTGCGCCATTATCCTCGTCAGCCATGACATAGGCACGGTGCTGCAACAAGTGAAATCCATCGCCTGCGTAAACGAGACGTTGGATTATCATCCCGACACGGGCGTAAGCGAAGAGTGGCTGGAACGGAACTTCAATTGTCCGATAGAATTATTGGGACACGGAGCACTGCCGCACCGCATATTGGCGGAACATAAACACGGAGATGAGTGTTGCAACTGTGGACATTGAAAAGAACAGGGAAGAATACAAATCATTACCAGAACAGGTACAAAAAGTAGTGTTTTGCACATATTTCAAACAAAGTTATACATAGATGTATTATACATTCATGTATAATTTGTATATTTGTCTTTGGAATCAAGAACAAACAGCTTATGAAATCACCTTTTCAATACGGTACGCTGGTCGATAAAGAAAGTTTCGTCAACCGCATAGAAGAACGTAAGCAACTGAAAGAGTTGCTTGGATCAGGCATTAATGTAATGCTTATCTCTCCGCGTCGTTGGGGTAAGTCTTCGCTTGTAAAGGTAGCAATGGACGAGCTGATGCATGAAGACAAACATATTCGTGTATGCTTTATTGATGCATTCAGCATCAAAACCGAAGCCGAATTCTACCGTGCATTCGTCCGGGAAGTCATCACATGTACAGCCTCCACGCTCGAAAAGCGGCTGGAAGATGTAAAACACTTCCTGAAAACCATCTCTCCCAGTATTACTCTGAAAAGCGATGCCTCCGACACAATGTCTTTCGATCTAAAGTTCAAGTTGGAAGAAAGAGATGTCATGGAGATACTGGAATTACCCGAAAAAATAGCTTCTGCCAAAGGCATACAACTTATAGTATGCATTGATGAATTCCAACAATTGGCATTATTGCCCGACTATAAAAGCATGGAAGGCAAGATGCGCTCTGTCTGGCAGCAACAGCAGAGGGTATCCTATTGTTTTTATGGGAGCAAGCGGCACATGATGATGGATATCTTCAATAATTCATCCAATCCCTTCTATCGTTTCGGTCAAGTGCTGTTCCTGCAAAAGATTAAGAAAGAGGAATGGGTACCTTTCATCATCAACGCCTTCCGCCGGACGGAGAAAGAAATCAGCGAAGAGCAAGCAGAACGTTTGTGTGACATCGTGAAGTGCCATTCGTGGTATCTGCAACAACTGTGCTACTTTATCTGGAGCGGCACTTCCGGACGAGTGACAGACGATATCATCGAAGTCCGTACCCGCCAACTGATAGATACCAACATGCCCATGTTCATGAACGACACCGAGAACCTGACCGCTGCCCAAACAGCCATGTTGCGTGCAGTTGCCGACGGTGAGTACCGCCTCAACTCTGCCGCCGTAGTGCGCAAATATGAACTGGGAAGCGCCCAAACCATCACACGCAACAAACGAATACTGACTGAACGTGATTTCATGGAGAAAGAGGGAGAAAAATATGTGTTCTCTGACCCGGTGTTTGAACTGTGGTTCAGGAGGGAGTATTGCTGAATATAGAAAAGAAGGAACATGTGCAAACAGACTCAACTTTTTTGCACATGTTGCACTTCCGATGAGTGTAAATATAACAATTTACATTATCATATTTTCTACTTGTTCAATGGCTTTAGTAGATTTATTCGATTATGAAATATAAAACAACTAAAGTTTCATAGACATTACAATACTTCTCCCCTGTAACTCATATATGACAGACTCTATTAAGACCATCTTAGTATTTATTCCACTCATACACAACGTTCCTACCTTATGACTATCAGATAATCTTTGCCCTTGAGAATTTACATACTCAGTATGTACGTATGCATTTACATCCTCCAAATCCACTCCTTTCAATTTCGATATAGAATACATAAGTTCAATAGATGCATGCATTTTCTCTGTTATTACAACCGGATTAAATGATTTACAACTATATTCATTATTCACTCTCGTCAATTCATTTTGTAACTTAGAATGGCAAAGGCTAATATAACTATTTGTAATCACTGTATTTTGCCAGTTCCTATTTACATAGGTAACCACAATACATATCATATCATCCCTGATTATTCCATCACAAGCAATCAATGCTATTTTTGTTTTCTTCTCTATGTAGTTACGATAAAACGGAATTCCAGTAACAATAGCTGATATGGCTATAGAAATAATAGAAATTATTCCACCGTGGAAGTTTTTTCTTTCCACCATGATGGAAAGAAACTTTGCCCGTGATGGAAAGAAACTTTCTCCATGGTAGAAAGAATAAATGCCTACTACGATTTTCCTTAACCGTCGCAGCGAAAAAGAGATAAAAGTGGTAATGCGGCAGCTTAACTCCCGTAATTCACTTTTTTCATGACATGAGTCACGTCACGACCAAATATCTCCGAACAAATAATAAACCTGTGAAACTTGAATAAAAGACACATTGAATGTCCTACTATGATCTATCGTAGATGGGAAATACCTTCAGTCGCAGCACCATCAAAACTCGGCTGATTACATGAGCACCCAACTTTTACCTACCAAAAATCAATGTATATCTTTTAACCTATCCTAATAAATATGCCTTGCCTCCACAGTTTTAGCAGTTAAATCACTATATTTGCGCCCGTATACGCTAAAATACAGAGCTATAACTTAAAAACATAACGAATTATTTCCGAATGAAACAGTACAGAACCGTAAACAACCTCGTGGGTTGGATTACTTTCATCATTGCAGCCACGGTCTACTGCATGACCATAGAACCGACTGCAAGTTTTTGGGACTGCCCGGAGTTCATCACTACCGGCTATAAACTGGAAGTAGGACACCCGCCCGGAGCACCTTTCTTCATGTTGGTAGCTAACCTGTTCTCACAATTCGCCTCGGATGCCAGCACCGTAGCCAAAATGGTGAACTATATGAGTGCACTGATGAGTGGCGCTTGTATCCTGTTCCTCTTCTGGAGCATCACGCATCTGGTGCGCAAACTCGTCATTACGGACGAAAACAATATCACCAAAGGACAACTGATTACCGTTATGGGTAGCGGTCTGGTAGGTGCATTGGCCTATACGTTCAGCGATACATTCTGGTTTAGTGCCGTAGAAGGTGAAGTTTACGCTTTCTCTTCCCTGTTCACCGCCGTTGTATTCTGGCTGATACTGAAATGGGAAGATGTGGCGGACGAACCGCACAGCGACCGTTGGCTCATCCTCATAGCTTACCTCACGGGACTCAGTATCGGCGTTCACTTGCTGAACTTGCTTTGTCTGCCTGCCATCGTACTGGTTTACTATTATAAGAAAGTGCCTAATGCAAATGCAAAAGGCTCGTTACTGGCATTGCTGGCTTCCGGTATTCTGGTGGCTGTGGTACTCTACGGCATGGTGCCGGGTATTGTGAAGGTAGGCGGCTGGTTCGAGCTGTTCTTTGTGAACACATTGGGAATGTCCTTCAACAGTGGTGTGATGGTATACATCCTCGTACTGGCAGCCTCCATCATCTGGGGTATATACGAAAGCTATACGGAAAAGAACAAAATGCGTATGGCTATCTCCTTCGTGCTGACTATCGCCCTGCTGGGTATCCCGTTCTATGGTCACGGAGCAAGTGCCGTGATGATTGGTATCGTGGTTATCGCCTTCCTCTTCTTCTACCTCAGCCCGAACATGCAGGCAAAGATGAAAGAGAAATACCGCATTTCCGCACGCACCATGAACACAGCCCTGTTGTGCACCATGATGATTGTCATCGGGTATTCTTCTTATGCCATCATCGTCATCCGCTCCGTTGCCAACACGCCGATGGACCAGAATTCTCCCGAGGACATCTTCACACTGGGCGAATACCTGGGACGTGAACAATACGGTACCCGTCCGCTTTTCTACGGACAGGCATTCTCTTCCAAAGTTGCCCTCGACGTGAAAGACGGTTATTGCGAACCGCGCATCTCCTACAACGGAACCAAATTCATCCGTAAGGAAAAAGCTACTCCCGATGAAAAGGACAGCTATATTGAAATCCCCGGACGTATCGAATACGAATACGCTCAGAATATGCTCTTCCCGCGTATGTACAGCAGCCAGCATGCCAGGGAATATCAAGCTTGGGTAGATATCGTCGGCAACGACATCCCCTATGACCAGTGCGGACAAATGGTGATGGTGAACATGCCTACGCAATGGGAAAATATCAAGTTCTTCTTCTCCTACCAGCTCAACTGGATGTACTGGCGCTACTTCATGTGGAACTTCGCCGGACGCCAGAACGACCTGCAAGGCAGCGGAGAGATAGAACACGGCAACTGGATTACAGGTATTCCGTTCATTGACAACTGGCTGGTGGGTGACCAAAGCCTGTTGCCACAGGAATTGCAGAACAACAAGGGACACAACGTCTTCTACTGTCTGCCCCTGCTGCTCGGTATCATCGGCCTGTTGTGGCAGGCATACCGTGGGCAGAAAGGTATCCAGCAGTTCTGGGTAGTGTTCTTCCTGTTCTTCATGACGGGTATCGCCATTGTGCTCTACCTGAACCAAACCCCGAGTCAGCCTCGCGAACGTGACTATGCATATGCAGGGTCGTTCTATGCCTTCGCCATCTGGATAGGTATGGGTGTGGCAGGCATCGTCCGCCTGTTGCAGCACTACGCCAAGATGAAGGAACTTCCGGCTGCAACCCTTGTATCGGTTCTCTGCCTCCTCGTCCCCATACAAATGGCAAGCCAGACGTGGGACGACCACGACCGCAGCGACCGCTATCTGGCACGCGACTTTGGTCAGAACTACCTGATGTCCCTGCAAGAAACAGGCAATCCGGTTATCTTTACCAACGGTGACAACGATACATTCCCCTTGTGGTACAACCAGGAGACGGAAGGTTTCCGCACCGATGCCCGTACCTGTAACCTCAGTTACCTGCAGACGGACTGGTACATCGACCAGATGAAGCGTCCCGCCTACGACTCTCCGTCGCTACCCATCACCTGGGACCGTATGGAGTATGTGGAAGGAACAAATGAATATATTGCCATACAGCCTGATTATAAGAAAAGCATCGACGCCCTCTATGCCGAAGCCGAAAAGCAAGCATTGAACGGTAATCCCGAATCATTAATCAACGTGAAGAAAGAGTTCGGCGAGAACCCGTACGAGTTGCAGAACATCCTGAAATATTGGGTACGCAGCAAAAACGAAGACCTCAAGGTGATTCCTACGGACAGCATCGTGCTGAAAGTGGATAAGGAAGCCGTACGTCGTAGTGGCATGATGATACCGGGCGACAGCATCCCCGACTATATGCACATCTCGTTGAAAGGTAAACGCGCCCTCTATAAGAGTGAGCTGATGATGCTTGAAATGCTGGCGGAAGCCAACTGGGAACGCCCCATCTACATGGCTGTCAGTGTAGGTCCGGAGAACCACCTCAACATGGGCAACCACTTCATTCAGGAAGGTCTGACTTACCGCTTCACTCCGTTCGATACCGATAAAACCGGCGTCAAACTGGATAGCGAAAAGATGTACGACAACCTGATGAACAAGTTCAAATTTGGTGGCATCGACAAACCGGGCATCTACATTGATGAAAACGCCATGCGCATGTGTTACTCTCATCGCCGTATCTTCTCGCAACTCGTCGGTCAGTTGATACGCGAAGGCAAGAAGGACAAAGCAAAGGCAGCACTGGACTATGCAGAGAAGATGATTCCCGCCTACAACGTGCCTTACGACTGGCAGAATGGCGCCGTGCAAATGGCAGAATCCTACTATCAGTTGGGCGAAATGGAGAAGGCAGACAGCATCATGACTGCACTTGCCGACAAGGCCGTGGAATACATCACCTGGTATCTGAGCCTGGACGATAAACGTTTCGCCATGTCCAGCCGTGAGGTCGTCGACTATCATCTGCCTATCCTCAGCTCAGAGGTGAAACTCATGCAGAAGTATAACTCCGAACTGGCTCCGGTATACGATGACAAGCTGAATGAGTTGTATCAAATGTGTGTTGACCGTATGAAATAAAGTGCTTAGTGGATAGTGATTAGCGGTGGGATGCCACCATTGCTAATCACTAATCACCAACCACTAAACACTAATCACTAAACACTAACCACTGACAATCGTGTTTATAGAACAGCCTCCTGAGTTTGTCCGAAAGCTATATCCCGGTGCTATCTGGCGAATGGACCCGAATGAGAAAGCCGTTTACCTGACTTTTGACGATGGCCCCATCCCCGAAGTAACTCCGTGGGTACTCGAACTATTGGATAAACACAACATTAAAGCCACCTTCTTCATGGTGGGAGACAATATACGTAAGCATCCCGATGTATATCAAATGGTAGTAGATGGCGGACACCGCATCGGCAACCATACGTTCAATCATATCCGTGGATTCGAGTATCTGTCCGACAACTACCTTGCCAATACGGACAAGGCGAATGAAGTGATGAAAACCGACCTCTTCCGTCCGCCACACGGACACATGCGTTGGGGACAGTATTTCACCCTGAAACGGCATTATAAAATAGTGATGTGGGATTTGGTAACACGCGATTACAGTAAGAAGCTGCGCGGCCCGCAGGTGCTTGCCAACGTGATGAGATATGCACGGAACGGCTCCATCATCACCTTCCACGACTCGTTGAAATCCTGGAACAACGGCAACCTGCAATATGCATTGCCACGAGCACTCGATTTTCTGAAAGAGGAAGGATACGAGTTCAAGTTATTGTAACCAACCGGAAGAAGCCATATTAGAAACGACGCACAATAGCGTACAAAATATTTCGCCCCTACAGGTTCTGTCATAGAACTTGTAGGGGCGAATCATTAATAGGTGTGTCCAAACCCACCTATCATTTATGGTTTACTTCACCGTTACCGTCAACGGATTGCGCACCTTCTGAGCATAGTTTTCCATATATGCATTCCATGCTTCCGGAGTCTTGATGTCAGCCTTATCCCAGGCAGCACCCCAGTAATAAACATACTCTGCACCCGGCTCATAGTCGCTGATAGCCAGCACATGACCATCGGCACCACCGCGCAATTCGTTCTTTTCCTTTTCAGGGAAGAGCAGAGACTTAGCTTCCTTCACCGTAGCGGGGAAAGCGGCGCCTACAAAAATCTTACCGTTATTGTTGTTCACATTGTCCGTGGGGTCTACATAAGTGATGTAACCGTTAGCAGCATCAGCCACTACAGCACCGTCCGGCTCATGCAATACGATACCTGTAGCTACCGGAGTAGTCTCTTTCAGATTGTCATAAGCAATAACAGTCTTGTTCAGGTGGGAACCTGCATCCAGCGTGATGACGCGTGTTTCGATAACCGTAGAGTCACCCTTGATGTTCAGCGGATTATAAACCAGCTTCACTGTGAAACGCAACGGGCCGTTATCCAGAATATCCTGCGTTGCATAGCAATACGGATAAACGATTTCACCGTCGGGCATCAAGGCAGCCGTACCGCCACCCAGCGTAGGACCTACTTTGTAGCAGTCCAGACCATTTCCGTGGTCTACGTGATAAGAAACCGACTGGTACAATTCCTGTGCAGCCTTTGGGTCAGTCTTCTTCAACTCGGCAATCTTAGCTTTGGTTTCAGGATTCAGTTCACCTGCATAACGAGCCTCTACAACCGGTTCAGTTGTGTTGTACTTCGTCCATACATCATATCCGAAAGCACGCTCACCTGTCTTCTGCAAAGCCGGGCCGTAAGCACGGAAAGCAACCAGGTCATTTTCCCAGGCTACATCGTCCACACGTTCAGGATAATATTTTCCGCAAGCCTTTACAGCAAAAGCCTCAGGAGTACCTGCCTGGATGGTATAAGTAGCCGTACCATTAGCAGCTACGCTTGCAGGGAAGATAACCTTTTCATCGTACGTAATCTGATAAGGAACTTGTTGTCCGTCAGCATTCAGAACCACAATCTGGGCTGTGTCAGCCAGTTTCAGTTGGTTAGCGATATCGTCCATGGCCACTTCGACCATTTCATTGGAACGTTCCATTGCCAAAGGATTGTTTACCGTTACGGTAACTACATCCTTCGTGTTAGTGCAAGAGGCAAAACAGAATAATACTGTTGCCACTAAAAGGAATAACTTTTTCATATTGCTTGTTTAGTTAACAAGGTTTCAGTTAACAAGTTGACGAGGGAGATGCCTTGTCAACTTGTCTACTGAAACCTTGTCTACTTATTATTACTTAGGTTGTTTACCGATGTAAGCCAGGATACCTCCGTCCACGTAGAGCACGTGACCGTTTACAAAGTCAGAAGCGTCGGAAGCCAGGAATACTGCAGGACCCATCAAGTCTTCAGGAGTACCCCAACGTGCAGCCGGAGTCTTGGCAACGATGAATGCATCGAACGGATGACGTGAACCGTCAGCTTGCGGTTCGCGAAGCGGTGCAGTCTGCGGAGTAGCGATGTAACCCGGACCGATACCATTACACTGGATGTTGTATTCGCCATACTCGGAAGCAATGTTACGAGTCAGCATCTTCAATCCACCCTTGGCAGCAGCATAAGCAGACACAGTTTCACGACCCAGCTCACTCATCATAGAGCAGATGTTGATAATCTTACCGTGACCTTTTTTAATCATAGAAGGAATAACAGCTTTTGATACAATGAACGGAGCGTTCAAATCAACGTCAATCACCTGACGGAATTCAGAAGCTTTCATTTCGTGCATCGGGATACGTTTGATGATACCTGCATTGTTCACCAGGATGTCAATCACGCCCACTTCTTTCTCAATCTGAGCAACCATAGCGTTCACCTGGTCTTCGTTTGTTACGTCGCATACGTAGCCTTTGGCATCGATACCTTCAGCCTTGTAAGCTGCCAGACCTTTGTCCACCAATTCTTGTTTGATGTCATTGAACACGATTTTTGCACCGGCTTGTGCATAGGCAGTTGCCAAAGCAAAACCAATTCCGTAAGAAGCACCGGTTACGAGTGCTACTTTGCCTTCTAATGAAAAGTTTACCATAAATTTATTTACTTAGGTTTAATAATTACTTGATTCTTAATTACGATTCAGATTCGCGGTTTACTCAACGTTACTTCAGGTCGGTAATCAGAGAGAAATCCTGATCTCCATAGTCAAGGTTCTCGCCACCCATACCCCAGATGAAAGTATAGTTGTGAGTAGCGGCAGCAGAGTGGATAGACCATTCGGGAGACAACACAGCCTGATCGCCCTTCATCCAGATGTGGCGGGTTTCGTCAACTTCGCCCATGAAGTGGCAAACTGCCTGGTCTGCGGGCACTTCAAAATAGAAGTATGCTTCCATACGGCGACTGTGAACGTGTGCCGGCATTGTATTCCATACGCTGCCCGGAGCAAGTTCCGTCATACCCATCTGCAACTGGCAGGTAGGCAATACCTGATTTACCAGCATCTTATTTATATTACGGTGATTAGAGCCTTCCAGACTACCCATTTCGGCAACTACGGCATCAGCTTTCGTCACTTTCTTGTCGGGATAGTTGCGGTGAGCGGTCAGAGAGTTGAAGTAGAACTTCGCAGGATTCTTTTCGTCCTTGCTTTCAAAAGTCACTTCACGGTCGCCCGAACCCAGGTAGAGAGCTTCTTTAAAATCCAATTCGAATACAGCATCACCGGCTTTCACTATACCGGGACCGCCTACATTATAAATACCCATTTCACGACGGGTCAGGAAGTAGGGAGCTTTCAACGGATCGATAGCTTCCAGTTTCAACACTTCGCCCACAGGCATTGCACCACCCACAACCATACGGTCGTACATGGAATATACCATATTTACTTCGTTAGCAGAGAAAACCTTTTCGATAAGAAAATCACGACGGATGCGTTTGGTATCATAACTTTTTGCATCTTCGGGATGCGCTGCATAGCGAATTTCATAGTTCGTTTTCATAATCCTATTACGTTTTAAAGTTTATAATAATCGGTTATTGGCATACTTCGTTTACGTACACGATGCAAATGTAGCAAAAGAAAACGTAGAAACATTGCGTTTTTGTCCCAATTATGTAGTATTATCGTTCAAATGGGCGAAATAATAAGATTAATTCACATTTATAGGATTTCCCGGCATAATAAAAGCCGGAATACTTGGCTTCGGTTTCTCAATGTAGTATATTTATCCCCTGACGGTAAGTATCTATATGGAAAAAGCCCCGAAAGATTTCTCTTTCAGGGCTTTCTTCTTGTTGTCCTACCAAGATTCGAACTTAGACAAACAGAACCAAAAACTGTTGTGCTACCATTACACCATAGGACAAACTCAATGTGCTTTCTGTTAAAAAGCGGTGCAAAGATAGAATTATGCCCCGAAATATCCAAATATTCCGAGGCATTTTTTCATATTTGCTACTAATTATCCGTTTATTTAGCGATAATCAGATAGTAATTCTTCTTTCCGCGCTGCACAAGCAGGTACTTTTCGTCCAAAAGGTCGGCAGAGGTAATCACTTGGTCAAAGGCTTCCAGTTTCTCTTTGTTGAGAGAAACACCACCACCTTGCACCAGTTTACGCATCTCGCCTTTAGAAGCAAAGACAGCCGCGTTTTCAGTAAACAAGTCAACAGCTTTCACACCGGCAGCTACTGCATCCTTAGACACTTCGAACTGGGGAACGCCTTCGAACACAGCCAACAGGGTGTCTTCATCCAACTTCTTCAAAGCATCGGAAGTAGCATTACCGAACAGGATGTTAGATGCATCGACTGCTGCATTATAATCTTCTTCGGAGTGAACCATGATGGTCACTTCTTTTGCCAGACGCTTCTGAAGTACACGCAAGTGCGGTGCAGTTTCGTGCTCAGCCGTTAGGGCTTCGATTTCCTCTCTTGACAGGGAAGTGAATATCTTGATGTAACGTGCCGCATCAGCATCGCTCACATTCAGCCAGAATTGGTAGAACTTATAAGGAGAAGTATAACGGGGATCGAGCCAGATATTGCCGGACTCAGTCTTGCCGAATTTGCCACCGTCAGCCTTTGTAATCAGCGGGCTGGTCAGTGCAAATACTTCACCGCCATTGGTACGACGAATCAGTTCGGCACCTGTCGTGATGTTGCCCCATTGGTCGGAACCACCCATTTGCAGTTTGCAACCCTTGGTTTCGTACAGATGCAGGAAGTCATAACCCTGCAACAACTGATAAGTGAACTCCGTGAAAGACAAACCATCACGAGCCTCACCATTCAGGCGCTTCTTTACAGAGTCTTTCGCCATCATATAGTTTACGGTGATGTGCTTACCCACTTCGCGGGCAAAGTCCAGGAAGGTGAAGTTCTTCATCCAGTCGTAGTTGTTCACAAGTTCGGCACGGTTAGGGGCATCGGACTCAAAATCCAGGAACTTACTCAACTGCCTCTTCATGCCATCCAGATTGCGTTGCAGAATCTCTTCTGTGAGCAGATTGCGTTCTGCCGACTTACCGGAAGGGTCACCAATCATACCCGTAGCACCACCTATCAGCGCCATCGGCTTGTGTCCGCAACGTTGGAAATGACGCAGTATCATTACGCTACAAAGGTGTCCGATGTGCAATGAGTCCGCTGTAGGGTCAAAACCGATATATGCAGTCACTTGTTCCTTAGCCAGAAGTTCTTCCGTGCCAGGCATCATATCGTGGAGCATGCCACGCCATCTCAATTCTTCTACAAAATTCATCGAATGATTAATATTTAAATATTTGATATACTTTGTAATTGCAAAAGTACGACTCTTTATCTGAACATACAACTCTTATTGCCTAAAAAAGATTTCGCCTACATTCCGCCGAACCGTCTCCCTAAGTTCCTCAAGGGGAGTTTCACGGATTTCAGCCGCCCGTTCGTAAAGCAAGCCAACAGGTGTCGTACTTTCATCCGTCTCTATAAACAGCCTTTCCGGCGGTATCATGCGCAGCGCCTCTTCCTGATATTTTTCACCAAAGGAGAGGTAGAAACCATGCCGGAGATATTCCTCAGCCAGAGCTGCTTTTCCACGGAAACCGTGAATAATCCACGGTTTCACCGGGCGTATCTTCTGTTTCAGCTTCAGGAGTTCGTCCACAGCTCTCACCAGGTGAATAATCAATGGCTTATCTACTGCTTCCGCCAGACGCGCCTGATATTCGAAAATCTCCATCTGCAGAGACAAAGAAGCCTCCGCCAGTTTATCCAGCCCCGCCTCGCCCACTGCAAGCACCCGGGGATGCTGCAACAACTCCTCAAAATACATTCGCCTGTCATTTCGGGTAGAGCCAACGGCAGAAGCAACCGACGGAGTGATGTGCCACGGATGTATCCCCACCGAATACCAACCTTCCGCTTGCGGAACAAACGTTTCGGGGAAACAGTTCACAATTGCCTCTCCGGGCACTTGCGGCTGTTGGTGCGTATGTATGTCAACAGGGATTCTCATGGAACGGGATCATATCCGGAACCTCCCCAGGGATGGCAACGCAGTATGCGCCTGATTGCCAGGTATAACCCTTTGAAAGGTCCGTGCTTCTTTATCGCCTCAACGGCATATTGCGAACAAGTGGGAGTGAAACGGCATGAGGGAGAAGTCAGGGGCGAAATGCACTTCTGATAAAAATAGATGGGAAGCAGCAGCAGATATGAAAACAGCTTTTTCATAAGGATACCTGCTCCCTGATGCGTGCCAGTGCAGTCTTCATCCGCTCTTCTATCACTATTGAGTCGGTCAGACTATCGGAAAGGTAGATGAAAGCCACAGCAAATTGCTGTTCTTTATCCTGAAGTGCCTGCAACAGTTCGTGCTTGTTTTTACGGTACGCTTCACGTATCTGGCGTTTCACACGATTGCGCTTCACCGCCCGTTTAAAGCGGCGCTTCGACACACTGACGAGGATGGAAACAGGTGCTTCCAATCCTTCTGCCGGCAGATACACCACGCGCAGAGGGAAGACGGAAAATGAACGGGAACCACCCGCAAACATCTTCTCGATAACTTTCTTCTTGTCCAGTCGTTCGGACTTGCACAGGGTATTGGGCATGATTTAGCTACAAGTTACGGGCTACGAGCTACGAGTAGCTGCGCAGTACATTTAAGCTACGAGCTACAAGTTTAAGCCATAAGTTCCATACATTTTCCGCATGGCACTTGTAGCCCGTAGCTTGTAGCTCGTAACCAATAATTATTACTTTCCTTTATTGTTCTCCTTAATGAACATATCCAGCGCTGCCGTCATGGACGGAGCCTGCACACTGGGAGCTTCCAAGTCAAGACGAAGTCCGGCATCACGCACTGCTTGCGCGGTAGTGGAACCAAACGTACCAATCTTGATTTCCTTTTGTTGGAAATCGGGGAAATTCTTCTTCAAAGAAGTCACCCCCGCCGGGCTAAAGAACACCAGCATGTCATAGTCAAACTCTTCTTCTGAAGTAAAGTCGTTACTTACTGTACGATACATCACAGCTTCCGCATGCTGTATCTTGTTTTTTTCCAAGAGATTCTTAATCTCATCTGTGTGCACATCAGACATCGGTACCAAATACTTTTCAGTTTTATGCTTGGTGATGGAAGTCAACAAGTCTTCAAACTTTCCCGTATTTCCAAAGAAAATCTTACGCTTACGGTACTGAACATACTTCTGAATATACAGGGCAATAGCTTCCGTTACACAGAAATATTTCATAGTTTCCGGTATGGTCACACGCAATTCTGTACACAGGTGGAAGAAATGGTCAATAGCATGACGCGATGTAAAAATGACTGCGGTGTAGTCCAGAATAGAAATTTTCTGCTGTCTGAACTCCTTGGCAGACACACTTTCCACCTTAATGAACGGGCGAAAATCGATTTTCACACCGTACTTCTCTGCAATGTCGTAGTAAGGAGATTTCTCTGATGCCGGTTTCGGCTGCGACACAAGTACTTTCTTAATTTTCAACGTCCTAAAATTTTATTATCAAATAATCATTTAGTTGTAATACACCTTGATACATGATAAAACAAGGTATAATTTCAAGGGCACAAAAGTACAAAATTAAAAGCAAAACGCCATATAAATCACCACAAAAAAGCTTTATCCACTTATAAAACATCAATATTTTAGTAAAAAACGTCAGAAATAAACCAATTATCACAGTTGATAACAAACTTAAATCAAAGTAAACAAGGAACAAAGCGAAGGGGAAAAGGGCAAATCCGAGGTAATAAAGTAGCGTAGAATAGGACTCCATCCAGAGGCTGGTGCGGCTTGCGTCAAAAAAAATCCAACCCAGGAAAGAATAAGTCACCCACTTCAGGAAAAGATAGAGCAAACACACCGCAAGATATGCCCCAAGCAGGACATAGGGAGGGATGCGTTCTCCCAGCTCCGGGCGGACGTCCACGAAGTAATTGAAGGTGCAGATGGCAATCAGCACACAGGTCTGCAAGATGAGCAACAACATGTAGCGCATATCCGTAGCAGTGGTGGCGGCAAAGATGCTGATACGCTCACGGTTGAGCAGAAAGTCCTTTCCAAGTTGCAACAGGAACTTGCGACTGCGGGAAAGGACATAGGCAGACATAAAGAAGCAGCACAACAGGAGCATGGTGATTCCATCGTCCAGCTTAGGAGAGTAAGGAATAGGTACCCCCTCGAAGCCCGTTGCCCATGTCAACAACAAGCTAATCATATGGCTGCGAACTTACGTATGGAACTGTCCCAGATGGGGGTGCTGTGTATCAAGTCGATGGCCTCCTGCGGCGTCTGTGCCACGTGCCAGATGTCACCGTGTTGCCGGCGCATGAAGTTCTCGTCCATGGCACTCTGCATCATGTCGAGCAGGGGGTCGAAATAGCCACGGGTGTTGAGGATTACAATAGGATTGAGATAGAGGCCCAACTGTTTCCAAGTGATGATTTCCAGCAGCTCTTCCAGCGTGCCGCATCCACCGGGCAGGGCAATGACGGCGTCACTCAAAGCCGCCATCTTCTGTTTGCGCTGGTGCATATCGTCCACTTCTATCATCTCCGTCAATCCCTTGTGGTGCCAGCCCTGCTCCACCATGAAGCGGGGGATGACACCGGTCACTTCTCCGCCGGCAGCCAGCACGGCGTCGGCAGTGGCACTCATCAGGCCGATGCCGCCCGCACCGTTTATCAGGCGGATGTGGCGTTGCCCCAACAAAGTGCCCAGTTGGCGGGCATCTTCAAAATAAGCGGAATCTATCTTGGTGCTCGAAGCACAATATACGCATACGGAAGTTATCTTATTCATGGAAATTGCTATACTTTTAATTAGTAATGAGTGGCAAAGGTAAAGATTTTCAGCGATATCTTAAAAATATCACTAACTTTGTAATCTGTTCGCAAACTTTCGCAGGCTCAAGTTTTTCAGTTGACAAGGGAGGAAGTTGACAAGTTGACGAGGAAGAATGTCCTCTTTATATTTTAAAACGTCATTTCAGAAGACTATTCCCCTTGTCAACTGAAGCCTTGTCAACTTGTCAACTAATAATTTACATTAAAACGAGGAATTATGATTAAGCAAGATTACCTGATACGAATGATTCAAGAAATCGTTTCTTTAATTGTGAACGCCCTGCTCCGGAAAAAGAAATACCGTTGGAGCGAGTGGGTGGAGTATGACGACCTGACCCGGCAGATTCTTGGATTTCCTTCGGACCAGCTACTGAGTATGGACAGCGAGGAACTGATTGACCGGTATAAAGGCGACCCCAATGAAATGGGAAAAACGGAACTTGCCGCCATGACCATGCTGAAGATTTCGGACGAGATGGGCGACGACGACCTTCTGCGGAAGTCTAAACTCCGCCAGGACGGGCTCAACCTGCTCAGGTATGTGCAAAAGAACAGCAGTAGCTTCTCCATCCAACGGGTGCAATTGATTGATATGCTGGAGGCGAACGAATAACCATCTCCAATAGAAACTATCACAGAGTAGTACCCTCTGAACAATAGAATCACAGCTATTACTTTGCCAGCATCTTGCCAATACAGTGGCAAAGTTTTGCCAAAGCTGTGGCAAAGTCTTGCCAACCCGATGGCAAAAGTTTGCCAAAGCCTTGGCAGGACATTGGCAATACGGTAGCAAGAGCTGATACCTGCTGCCCGAATAACTTCATACTATATTCCATAGTTCCCCTTTTTCTTCCCGGACAACCGGAAGAGAAGGGGGATTTTTCTTTCCATCAAGTGGATTTATCTTAAAACCAAGAAAAATCCTCCCCAAAAGCAAAATAAGAATCTCCGAAAAGACCGCTACCGGATAGCTTTGCGTACGGCAACTGGTTGAGTACTCCGGATAAATCAGCCTGCCGGACCTAATACAAACATTTAATCTTGATGCTTATGAAAAACTTTTTTTTAAATGTCAAAAAAGTAAGGACACGACGCATATTATTCACGTTATGCGCCATTCTTTGTTCCCTCTCACTCTCTGCACAGAGTAAAACGATTAAAGGAAAAGTAGTCGACATGACCGGTGAATCGGTAATCGGCGTCAATATTCTGGAAAAAGGAACTACCAACGGAGTTATTACGGACCTGGAGGGGAATTTCACACTACAGGTTTCCCCCAATGCGACATTACTTTTCACGTATGTGGGATATCTCTCCCAAGAGATTGAAGTCAAGGACCAGACTTTCCTTAATGTCCGGATGGAAGAAGACAGCAAAACCATCGAAGAAGTGGTCGTAGTGGGCTATGGCACACAGAAAAAGGCCGACCTGACCTCTGCCATCTCCACCCTGAACCCCACGGAAGTGCTGAAAGCACCCGGTGGAATAGAGAATGCACTGCAAGGAAATGTGGCGGGAGTCAACGTTTCGGGCGGTAAAATCCGTATCCGCGGTACAAGCTCCATCACCGGAAACACCGACCCGCTTTGGGTCATAGACGGCATCATCGGTTCGGCCGGCGATGTGCCCAACGACGATGAAATAGCCAGCATCCAGGTGCTGAAAGATGCCGCATCAGCCGCCATCTATGGTGTGCGTGGTGCCAACGGCGTCATTGTCGTCACCACGAAGCGCGGAAAAGAAGGTGCGCCCCGCATCAGCTTCAACGCCTATGTGGGCACCGGCACTCAACAGAAGAAGCTAAAGATGCTCAACTCTTATGATTACGCCGTATATGCCAACGAGCTGTACTACAACGCCGCCACTCCCGAAGCCAGGGCCGACGGCAGTTGGGCGGACCTGGTGCCTGCGCGCAATGCCAAGCCCAGCCAGCAGGAATATGATACCGACTGGTGGGATGAATTCTTCTTCGACAATGTATATCAGAAGTACGACCTCTCAGTGAGCGGTGCATCCAAACTGCTCAATTACAACTTTGGCGCCACTTATACCTCCGACCAGCGTCAGGGAGTGGAACGCGGCAGTGAGGGACAGAACATCTTTGCCAACGTTGAGGGTACGCATGGACGCCTCACCTACGGCGGACGTGTCCGTGTGAACCACAACAGCAGCAAAGGCACAGCCACCGGTTCGTTGCAAAACATACTGCAATCCGTACCCAACATCCCGGTGCGCGACCCGGCTTATAACGATATAAACAACGGATACTACAATGCAATGGGCGACCATGACGATGGCATTGATATCCCCAATCAGGCCTTCTTCATCAACGAAGACCGCAACCGGAGAAGATACTGGTCGGGCCAAGCCAATGTGTATACGCAAATCCAGATTTTCGACTGGCTGAACTTTAAGGTGAATTACAACTATTCGTTCTACAGCGACTTCTACGAACACTTCCGCCCGCGCTTTACGCTGGATAGCGGTGGCGGTGGCGGCGTACAGAATTACAATCTACTGGAAACCAGCAGCAACCGCAACTGGCGCCAACAGGTGGAGGGCCTGCTCAACTACAATAAATCATTCGGAATGCACTCCCTGTCAGGTGTGATAGGTCTTGTGTCCGAACGATACAGTTCCAACGATTCTTCCTTCTCCGGACGCAGCCAGGAACAGACCGACTTCGGTGTAGCACAAGTATTCCAGGACAACGTAACCGGTAGCGGAAGCCGCTCGGACGAGGCTTACTACTCCATCCTGGCACGCGTGATGTACAACTATGCGGGTAAGTATATGTTTACCGCCAACTTCCGTGCCGACGAAAGTTCAAAGTTCGCACCCGGCAATCGTTGGGGATATTTCCCCTCCTTCTCCGTAGGCTGGCGCGTCAGCGAAGAGTCATGGATGAAAGAGCATACCTCATCATGGCTGAACGACTTGAAACTGCGTGCTACGCTGGGTTGGATCGGCAGCTCCATCGGAGTGGGTAACTATGCATACCAATCCACAGTAAGCGTATCCGGCTTCACCTATTCGTTTGGTCCGCAATCACTCAATATGGGCGACACTGCTGTTCCCGCCCCCCGCCCGTCGTCAATTGCCAACCGCAATCTGAGCTGGGAGAAAACACGGGATATGGGTGTAGGTTTCGACTTGACTACATTCAATAATCGTCTGAGCGTCACTTTCGATTATTATAACCGTAAAGTGTCCGACATGTTGCTCAACGTGAACCTGCCTTATTCGGTAGGCGTAGCTACCTCCGTCATGCAGAATGTGGGCAGCATGACCAACTGGGGACTTGAACTGGCTGCCACCTGGCGCGACCAGAAAGGCGACTTCACGTATGCCATCTCTCCCAACCTCTCATTCTATCGCAATAAGGTGAACGACATGGGCCCATTGGACGTATTGACAGGTGGTTCTATCCGATCAGGAGGAGAATATGTGACCCGCACCAGAATAGGCCATTCTGTTGCTCAGTTCTGGGGATTGAAAACGGACGGACTGTTCCAGACCGATGCAGAAGCAGCCGCCTATACCAACAGCAAGGGAGAGCGCTTGCAGCCGAAGGCCGCTGCCGGAGATTTGAAATACATTGACCTCGATGGTAACGGTAAGATAGACGAAAATGACAAAACCGTCATCGGTTCGTCTATTCCCGACCTCTCTGTAGGTTTAAATATCTCATTAGGCTACAAAGGGTTCGACTTTTCCATGCTGCTACAAGGCGACTTGGGGATTGATGTATACAATAACTTCAAACAAACCTTGCTGCACGGCCAGGCTTTGCACAACCAGTTGGCCAAAATCAAAAATGCATTCCGTGCCGAAGACGTCACCTTTACTACCCGTGGCGGCGAAACCATCACTTTGCCCAAGAACACCAACACCAGCATACCACGCATCGTATACGGTGATCCCAACCAGAACTCCATGCGTGCCAGCGACTACTTTGTGGAAAATGCTTCGTACATCCGCTGCAACAACATCACTCTTGGCTACACATTCCCCAAACAGTTGATGCAGAAGGTGATGGTGGATCATCTGCGCATCTACGTCGGTATCAAGAATCCATTCACCATCACCAACTATTCCATGTTCGACCCCCAGGTACCTAACGGCGGTTCGACCCTCGACCGTGGTGTAGACGGACGCTTCTACGACTTCACAGGTACCTTCTGGAGCCAACGCGAATATTTCGCCGGTGTACAATTAACTTTCTAATTAAAAACATGCATCTCAATATGAAAACAAGAAATTTGTTATATAAAAGCATATTGGCAGTGACCTTACTGCCCGCATTCGCAGCATGCGAGCCCAACATGGACTATATCAACCCGACGGCTGAAGTGGAAGATACCTATTATACTACTAAAGAACATCTGATCTATGCCGCCAACGGATGCTATAACATACCACAAATTCTCCAGTTCTGGGGGCGCAACATGCCGTATGCCCTGAACCTCGTGAGCGATGAGGCCATCTATACTCCTCAGGCAGCTGCCGGAGATCCCGATAACGTTGCCTGGTCGGGCTATACCACCAGCGGCAACCACGGTATGACTACTGAAATCTTTCAGAACATCTACGTACTGCAATACACCGCCAACCTCGCCATCCAGAAGTTGACGGACGATGGCGCCGCCGAACTGTTCGGGTCAGACGTCTCCACCTACAACCGCTGTCTGGGCGAAGCATACTTCTTCCGCGCCTTCAGCCGCTTCCTTGCCACATTTATGTTTGGCGATGAAATCCCCGACCGTGATTATCCTGCCACAGGTGGCCCGAGCGACAGCTACGAGCCTGCCCGTGAACCCGGTTATATCTACCAGCGCATGGTGGAAGACCTGACCAAAGCCGCCGAATTGTTGCCCGGACGTACCGAGCTCTATGACGGACACCCGGAAAACATGGGACGCATCGGTAAAGGCGCCGCACAAGCCCTGCTTGCTAAAGTCTATATGGGACGCCCCATCTTAGACGGTTCGGCAGGTGCCGGTTCAGCCGAATGGCAGTTGGCAAAAGCAGAACTGGAAAAGATTATCAAGTCCAACGACTACGATTTGGTGGATTGCTATCGTGACAACACTTCCAATGATAATGAGAACAATAAGGAATCATTGTATGAAGTGCAATTTGTGTACAGTGCCGATGCCAATGTCAACATGTCCATCGACAGATTGAACTTCGGGCAGAACTCATGGCGGCAGATTGGTTTCACCATCTCTCCGGGAGCCGGCGGTTGGTACAATGTCATGCCTTCCATGTGGCTTTATAATGAGTTTGAGCGCAATGCCAACGGTGAAATCATCGACCCGCGCGCTTTCCAGGGATTGTGGATACCCAATGGCGCTACATTCTTCCGCAACGGGCAAGCCAAAAAATACGAAAATACATATAACTATCTGGCCGACTCATGGTTGGGCAAGTTCTTCGGCACCCGTAAATATTGTATAGACGATGATTCGACCATGCCTGATCTGATGCGTGGTCCGGCCAACGACCGTATACTTCGCTATGCTGACGTGCTACTAATGTATGCCGAATGCTGCATTGAGACCGGTGACGAAGCTACCGCCCTGGTCTACATTGACAAGATACGTTCACGTGCCAACAATCAGGTATTGCAAGACTCTCCGTCGGACAAGGGGCTGTTTTATACAAAGGCCAGAGGTACATTGCCTACCGCCCAGGAAGTGTTAGCTGCTAAACCCGTGGTGGGACGCGTGGTGGACGATGCCGGTGGCGTAATCCTGCCGGGCGTAGAAATCAATACCGCCCGCCGCCTGCTGAAGCACGAATATACCTGCGAGCTCTTCCTCGAGGGCTGGCGTTTCTTCAACCTGATGCGCTGGCATAACAATACGGCCGATCCCGACCATACCAATGTCATCGACGGTTTGGTAAACAAGTATAAGGTACAAGAATACCAGACTTCACTGACAGGGCCTGTGCCGTTCAACTATGAGAAGAACCGCATCCTCCCGATTCCAAGCAGAGAACTGGAAGTCAATCCGAACATGCACGGAAACAGTGCGAACTAAAAACTCTCATTTGTGAAACTATAACCCAAAACAAACTCTTTAAATATTTTGAATTATGAAAAATGTATTGAAACTTATTTTCTCTTCTTTGTTGGTGCTGCCATTAACAATGAATGCCCAACAGCAAAACTTTCCTGCGGGAACCGTTCCCAACGAGCACAACATTAACGGAGCCGATTATCCCCGCATAGGCGAAGACAGGCGGGTGCACTTCAGAATCCACGCTCCTAATGCCCAAAAAGTAGAAATCAGCTTCCGGGGCGAAATGACCAAGGAAGCAGACGGATACTGGTCGCTCGTGTCGAAAGAACCCGAAGTAGTCGGTTTCCACTACTATCAGGTGATTATAGACGGGGTAAGCGCTGCCGACCCTAATGGAAAACCGTTCTTCGGCATGGGCAAATGGGTGAGTGGCATTGAAATACCGGAAAAGGGTGTGGACTACTATTCCATAAAGAATGTACCTCACGGATTAATCAGCCAAAGCTGGTACTACTCCGATATCCGCAAGGAATGGCGCAGATGCATCGTCTATACTCCGGCGGAATATGACAAGAATCCCACCAAGAAGTATCCGGTACTCTACCTGCAACATGGTATGGGCGAAAATGAAACAAGCTGGGCCAACCAAGGCAAAATGAACTTCATTATGGATAACCTGATTGCCGAGGGTAAAGCCAAACCGATGATTGTGGTAATGGACAATGGAAATATCGAAGTCTTGAAGAACAATCCGGGCGAAACGCCTGCCGAAGCAAGAAAAAGATTCGGTGCCGAGTTCCCCGCCATCTTGGTAAATGAAATCGTTCCGCACATTGAAAGCAACTTCCGCACACTGACCGACAGGGATAACCGCGCCATGGCAGGTCTTTCCTGGGGTGGACTTCTCACCTTCAACACCACGCTGAACAACCTGGATAAATTCGCCTACATCGGCGGATTCAGCGGAGCGGGCAGCATCGACCTGAAGAACCTCGATGCCGCTTATGGCGGTGCATTCAAAGACCGCAAAGCATTCAACGACAAGGTGCATGTATTCTTTCTGGGCATCGGTTCGGAAGAACGCCCCGAAAGAACGAAGAACCTCAGTGACGGCTTGAAGGCAGCAGGAATCAATAATATCTATTATGAGTCTCCGGGCACCGCTCACGAATTCCTCACCTGGCGTAGATGTCTGAAAGAATTTGCTCCTTTATTATTCAGAACTAAATAAGGTAGGATTACAAAAATAAATTCCCATTTATAACACTACGCATCAATCAGATGAACCATAATGTATAACCAATCAAACAGACTATAATAATGAACATCTTCCATCGAAAATCATTGCTGGCAATTTGCCTCACGGTTATGATGACTCTACCGGGCTATGCGCAGAAAAATGAAGAGTCCCCACAACTGTCCGATTACTTCTCTCCGGCAACCACAGGCGTCATGTCACCGGACAGCGAGGGCTTTATTCAGCGCTGGCTACTGTTGGAACCCATTGACAAGCCCAACCGTTCCAACACCGTCTTTACCGACAGTTATATTCGCGAAGCATTTGCCACCGAATATTTCCCCGGACAATTCACCGTGCTGCCCAAAGACGGGGATAAGGTAAAAGTAGGCAAACAAAAACTGACCTGGCACGCACTCGAAAGCAAACTCTTCAATGTGAAGCTCTTCCGCTTTGCCTCCGGTTTGAAGAAACAAGTATATGGCGTGCTGTTCTGGGCTGTCACAGTGATTGAATGCCCCGAAGACATGGAGAACGTCCGGATGTCGGTAGGCTCCAACTCTGCATCCATGTGGTGGGTGAACGGCGAAGAAGCCGTAATCCTTTCGGGCGACCGCCGCATGGTCAAGGACGACTGCCTGTCGCGCCGACTGACCTTGAAGAAAGGTAAGAACATCGTCCGCGGAGCCATCATCAACGGCCCCGGAATGAGTGATTTCTGTGTTCGCTTCCTCGACGAGAATGGAGCACCTGTTAAAAACATTACTATCAGCTATAAATGACCATGAAAACAAAAGCTATACTTCTGGGCGCGGCAGCCCTGATGTCTGTATTGACATCTCAAAAAGCAATTGCACAAATCGGCGCTCCATACATCCACGACCCCTCGACCATCATGGAGTGCGATGGTAAATATTACACGTTCGGCACAGGCGGGGGCGGACTGATTTCTGAAGACGGCTGGACGTGGAACGGCGGCGGGGTAAGACCCGGAGGTGGTGCCGCTCCTGATGCCGTGAAGATAGGCGACCGCTACCTGGTTGCTTACAGTGCCACCGGGGGAGGACTCGGAGGAGGACACAGCGGCAAGGTATTGACCATGTGGAACAAGACCTTAGACCCCAATTCCCCCGACTTTGCCTATACGGAACCCATAGAGGTGGCATCTTCGGTGAACGATGAAGATTGCGATGCCATTGATGCCGGACTCTTGCTCGACCCTACAGACGGACGCTTGTGGCTGTCTTACGGCACATATTTCGGATTTATCAGACTCGTAGAACTCGACCCTGCAACCGGTAAACGGATGGAAGGCAACGAAGCAATCGACATTGCCATTGATTGTGAAGCGACGGATTTGATATACCGTGATGGATGGTACTATCTGCTGGGCACGCACGGCACTTGTTGCGATGGTCCGAACTCTACCTACAACATCGTGGTCGGCCGTTCGCGCAAGGTGACAGGACCATACGTTGATAATATGGGAAGAAAGATGCTGGAAGGCGGCGGTAAGATGGTGATTGCTGCAGGAAACCGCCAGACCGGTCCCGGGCACTTCGGACTTTTCAAAGTGGCCGATGGTGTAGAGAAGATGTCATGCCATTTTGAAGCTGATTTCGACCGGGGTGGCCGCAGTGTATTGGGCATACGTCCACTCTTATGGAAGAATGAATGGCCCGTTGCCGGTGAAGTCTTCAAAGAAGGAACTTACGAGATTGAGTCCGAACGCAGAGGTTATGCCCTCGAACTTGCCGTCGACTTTGTGCGCATGGAGTATACCAGACATCGTTTCTGGGAAAAAGACGACACTCCCATCGTCCCTTTGAAGTCACAAACATTGGAAGATGTGATAGGGACCTGGCCGCAAGGAAAGATTGACGTAAGAATCGGCGACTACATGTTCCGTCCCCACCAGAAGTGGACCATTACCGCTGTGCCCGAAGCCGGCGGATATCTGGGTGGCCCTTACTACAAGATTGTGATTGAAGGAACCAACCGGGCATTGGCCGCCACAGCAGATGCGGAGGTTGTGACAGTTCCTGAATTTACGGGAGCACCCGAACAGTTATGGAGAATAGACCAGTTGACAGACGGTACCTACCGGATTATGCCCAAAAAAGTGCCGGGAACCGACAAAGAACTGGTTCTGGTATCCGTAGGCGACAGCACTCCCTCACTCGGCAAGTTCGATATGAACAGCGATAATTCCAAGTGGAATTTCCGCGATCATTAGAAACTACGTAACAGTGCCATACCGGGTAATCCCACTCAAAATTCAGTTGACAAGGGACAAGTTATCCCTTGTCAACTTATCAATTGCAAAAGTTGAACTTGCGAAACTTGAATTAAAAATTAAGTGAAACGACTAAAAAATGAATAGTATGAAATTAAAAGCAATCATTCTTTGTATAGGAGTAGTGGGATGCCTGGTATTCACCGGATGCGGGAAAGGTACATCTTTTTCCCGCTCCAATAATCTGGTATTAAATGATTCCAACTACTTTGAAACGCGCGGACTGAACTTCTTTGTATTCAGCAATATATACGACGCTACCTTCGATGATTCCAAAATCAGCGCCATAGAAATCATTCACCACGGCATCCGCACTGCCACCAACGGAGATGTGCGTATGAACCCAACACCCGGTCAATGGGACAAACTGCCGAAGTTCATCGAACGCATACCGGATAAAGAACATAACCGGATTGACGTCACACTGAGTTACCCCGAATACGACTTCGAGTACAAGTTAACGACAGAAGCCCGCGACGGTGGTCTCTATCTTAGTGTAAACGTAGACAAACCTCTGCCCGAAGCCCTGAATGGTATAGCCGGACTAAACATGGAATTTATGCCGCCTGTTTTCTTCGGGCACTCTTACATAATGGACGGCAAATACGGCCTGTTCCCCACTTCTCCGGCCGACTTTATGACTACCATCAACGGCGAAGTAGAGCCCACCCCCATGACCACCGGCAAACAGATAGACATCGCACCGGATGAACCGTTGAAACATGTCACCATCCGCACCACGGATAATAACCACCTGTCTCTCTTTGACGGACGAAACAAACAGCAGAACGGAAACTTCGTTGTGCGCACCCTGCTCCCGACAGGGAAGACAGGCAAAATAGCCGAATGGTTTATCATGGCCGAAACTCAATCCGACTGGGTACGCAAACCTGTAATAAGCCACTCGCAGGTAGGTTATCACCCTACACAAAAGAAAATGGCCGTAGTAGAACTGGACAAGAATGACAAGCCGCTTTCCAACATCTCTTTATATAAGGTGTGCGACGATGGCAGCCTCAGCAAATCCCTGTCCGGTGCTCCCCAAACATGGGGAATGTACACACGCTACAATTACCTGCAATTCGACTTCTCCTCTGTCACAGAGCCGGGCATCTACATGCTGGAATATGGCGACCAGCGCACGGCTCCTTTCCCCATCGCAACAGATGTGTTTCAGAAAGCATGGTTCCCGACCTTGGATGTATTCTTCCCCGTACAAATGGATCATATGTTTGTCAGAGAAGCCTATCGCGTATGGCATGGGGCGGCACATCTGGATGATGCCCTGCAAGCTCCCGTCAATCGCATCCACTGGGATGGATGGAGGCAAGGACCAACCACCGGAAACAAGTACAAGCCACTGGAACATATTCCCGGGCTGAACGTCGGCGGATGGTTTGACGCAGGAGATTTCGACATCCAGACAGGCTCTCAGCATGCGGTGGTACAAACTTTCACCCTTCTGTGGGAGACCTTCGGGATAAACCGTGATGAAACCACCATCAACCAAAAGACGCGTTATACGGAAATACACGTACCCGACGGCAAACCGGACGTATTACAGCAACTCGAACACGGCGTTCTGCAATTAGTGGGACAAGTAAATGCAATAGGCTATGCCATTCCGGGTATTAACGAATCCCACCTGTATCAATACCGCCACTTGGGCGATGCGGTGAATAAGACTGATAATCTGGTTTATAACCCGCACCTGGACAGTCTGCAAACCGATGGCCGCACAAGCGGCACCCCCGACGACCGTTGGGCATTCACCAACCGGATGCCACATATGAACTACGGCACAGCCATCTCACTGGCAGCCGCTTCGCGCGCACTGAAGGATTATAATCCGGAGCTGAGTAAAGAAGCATTGCGTGTAGCGCGGTTCATCTGGGATGATGAACACAACCGTGAAGCGCCCGCCGACCCCCCCGCATCCAACGGACGGTACAACAGTGCCGAGTTCATGAAATCTATTGAATGCAGGGCAGCCTTCGAACTTTGGCGCTCAACCGGTGACGAAAGCTACCGGACAAATATGAATAAGTTGCTTCCCGCCCTTCTGGAACAGTTCAACCGAAATGCCCAGGTCATTGCACAAATGATTCCTTTCATGGACGATGCCTTCAAAAAGCAAGTGAGGCCCTTGGTAGAGGCTTATGCTGAAGAGCTTGCCAAAGTAGACGAAGAAAATCCGTATGGGGTAAGAATCACTACCGCCGGATGGGCAGGC
>NZ_CAJLKP010000074.1 GCF_905207245.1 uncultured Bacteroides sp.
CACTCCGTCCTCCGGATTGTTGTTCATCAATAATTTTTCCACTTCGCGCCCTTCGTTCTTCAGCAGGCCGCCTTTCTGCACCAGTTGTTTGAGCTCCTTGTCGAAGTCCACATCTATTTCCGAAGCACTTTGTATTTCGATGGCTTTCTGCATAAGGGTATCCTTGTTGTACAGTCCTTTGGTCAGATCCGATACCGCCGATACGGTCGTCTGCGTGTCCAGTTCGTAGGTCTTCTGCGACAGTGCCAGTGAATCGGGCAGTCTTGCCCCCAGATGCACCTGCCGCATGACGGATTCACGTACCATCCCGTTCAGGCATGCCCCGTTGAGCAGGAACGAACGCATGTCCACGGAGCCGTTGCCATAGTCGGAAGTGGAAAAGCGTGCCCCGGCAAAGATGATGACCGTCCCGTTCTTTCTGGTGGGAATCTCAATGGGTGTGGGCAGGATGGTCTCGCACCAGACCTTGGTGTCATTCATGTAGGCGTCCGATACGACCGCCCCCTGATTGGCCGCCTCCCGGATGAATGCGGTCAGGATATCCACCGAATTGAGCCGCCGGTACGAGTCGGACAGTACGCCCCGCACTTCCATGCCTACCGCCCGGATAAGTACCCGTGTGCGCGCGGTCCAGCCCGAATGCTCATTAAGGATGGTGGCGCAAAGCTGTTTCTGCCATACATCGCCACCGGACAGTTCGCGCAGGTACTTGGCCGGCACCCCCATCTTTTCCGAAATCTGGCTGATGGCATTGCCGTGCAGACTGAAATTTCCCTCCGGCATGGTCATTTGCACCCGGTCCGCCGCGCGGAATGAAATGACAGGCTGTTTCTCCTTGCCGCGCAGGTTCACCCCGATGGGGGCGATGAAGTCCTGCGCTATTTTTCCTTCGTCAAGCAGCCGTGCGATGGTCTCCATGACTCCCTGCCGTTTGCCTTCCACCATCCGTTGTACCTTGTTTATGACCACCTGGTTCAATCCCTGCTGTTTTTCTACCGATGCAGGATTCGGCATTACTGTTACTTCCATATTCTTGTTTTTTAATGATAGGTTTATTTCTTTATTCTCCATCCGTTCCTGTAATGGATGGTCCTGATTCCGGTCCGCACATACCCCTGATTCTTGTCATGCCTGTATTCGTACATGAGCAATGCATGGTTTATTGCGGGCAGCTCACCTTTCTCCCTCAGTTTGTCCAAATGCGGCTTTGCCGCCTCCAGGCAGGAAAACCCGCCGAAGAAGCGGTTGCCCGCCATGTTGTAGAGTTCGATAAAATCATAATTTGTTCCCATGGCCTGTCTTGTTTTGGACGGGAGGTTCCATCCCGTATTTTTTCATGAAGCGGATATATTCCTTCTCACTGTATCCGGTCATTCCGAACAGTTCGTAGTAACCGTGTATGAAGGTCTTTTCCGTTCTCGCCTTGTGGGGACTGACGTTCTTGTGGCAGCAGACAATGTGCCTGACGAAGCGGTAACACTTGCATAAGTCCTCCCAGATGGTGTATTCCCTGTCCGTATGAGGTTCGTAATAGCCGCAGGAGAGGTTGATGCAGGATACGGACAGTCCCCTTGCCTTCAGGGTATGCACGTCCGTGCTCAGCCCGCTTGCCGGGTGATACCCGTATCTGCCGGGACTGACGGTCTCCAGGAATTCCTCCGAGCAGAGTTCCATCCCGTGGACTCTTGTAATGATGTCACCGTTGCCCTTGCGGTCACATCCGATGACGAAGCGGCAGTCCGCAAAGAAATCCATGTCGGCTTTCCGGCTGCCTATGCATCCGTTTTCTTCCTGTACGAAGAAAGCACATTTCATCGCCTTGAAACTTTCCAGGCACTTCAAACAGACCCAGATGCCGTTCTTGTCATCGGCACCGATTCCGGTCATCCGTCTGTGTTTATGGTCGTATCCGACAATCATCGATTCCGCGACAAGGTGGGCTGCATACGTGCCTGTCTTGCGGCGGTGCACTTCGTCCATGTGTGCCACGACACAGGGGTAGCTTTTCCGGTTGCCTTTGACCGCGTAGATGTTGCCATGCCTGTCTTTCCGGTAAGCGATTCCCATGCGTCTGAGCTCGTCTGTGATAAACCGGGCCATCCGCTTCTCCCCGCCTGAGGGAGAAGAGATGTTGTAAAGGGCCATTAATCTTTCCATATTCTGATATTTAAGAGATGAATAATTTCTGAATTTGCAGGTAGCTTTTGAATCCGGGTATGGGCCGTCCCTTTTTGAACAGCGTGGAGGGATAGATTTTTCCCTTGTATTCCACCGGAGTCCCTTTCATGATCGTGCCGAAGGCCGTTTGTGTATAATAGAGGGGGTAACACACGTTGCAGTACAGTCTGTTGCTGTCCTCATGTATGCCTCCGCATTGTGGGCATACATACCTCAAGGCTGTTGCACACCCCTGTGTGTGCTGGCAGGAGGCGATCGCCGTACAGCCGTTGTGATTGGTCAGTTCCAGCCTGCTACCGTTCAGGTGGATGTAATGGAACGTATCCAGATAGGGAACCCCTTTTTTGTGCCACCGGAATGCCGGCACCTTCACCGACAGCCGGACATGCACTTCCGTGCCGGGTTCCTCTGCCATTCCGGGTATCTGGCTCATGCTGATGAAATCTTCCGGATGCGTATAGTCGTTGTATTTCTTCCGTAGGTTGATGCCGAGGCTTCCCGCCTGCTCCTTGATCAAATCCATGACAAAGGCATGTGACGTATAGATACGGTCCAGTACGGAAACCTGTATGGCCGGCATTCCGGTTGTGTTCCACACGGCTTTCCTCCATACGACGGCCCTTCCGATCACGTTGTTCCCTTCGTCCCTCGCTACCAGGATGCCGGCACCCGCGAAGTTGGCGTAGAAATCCGCCGCATTGCGCGCCTTGTCTTCGTACCGCATACATGAATTGTGCAGGGTGGACGTGTCTCCGTCCGTAATGGAACTGTAGTTGGATTCCTGATAGGCGTCCAGGAAATCATTCATTCCCGTATGCAACCTGACGGAAACTTTGCTGTCGAGCGTGATGGCGCTGCGGAAATAACTGATCTCGCAGGATGTGTATTCCCGCAGGTTCTTGAACTGTTCGATGAAGGTGGATGGTTCCAGGTCTGTCCGGTTTTCAGGGAACCAGGGTGCCTGAGGGTTGTTCCTGTCCGGGAAATTGGGATGTTCCGGGTCCTTGTTGAAGGCGGTGAACACAATCCGGATTTTCCGGAAGGAACCGCAGTCCGTCCACTTCCGTTTGGTGGACAGGAAATTATATGATCCCCGGATAATCTCCTGCGCCGGGCGGTTTTTCTTCAACTCGGACAGGATGTCCGCCGCGATTACACTTCCGTTTGCCGCCGCATGCGTCAGACGGGATTTCAGTTCGTTGCTTGCATAAAGTTTCATGATATTGTTTTTTTAGAAGTTAAACATGTGGGACGGGATACCGGGGCATCCTTCCGCTTTTGGAATTGTGCCATACGCTGTTTCAGGCCGGAAAGGGGGATGTTCCGGCTTGTCCGGTATTCGTCCTCGCTCATTTTCCGGATGGTGGGAATGCCGGTCGTCGTCAGGACAGGATTCACGAACCATCCGTCCTTGAAGTCCTCGGGGAGCAGGCTGTCATGCTGGATGACCTCACCCACGCATCCGTGTATGAGCATGTTGCAGACGGTCATCAGGCAGCAGGTACGGCTGATGTCCTCCGCAACCAGGTAATTGCCCAAATTGCGTACGTGGTACGCCAGTAGCAGCCTTCCGCTTCCGCAAGTCGGGTCATTCATCCGTTTGCCGGTCGTTTTCTCATCCGTACCGGTACATTGTACCATCAGGTCACAGATGTGCACGGGGGTGAAGAACTGTCCGTGCGCCTGCTGCCCGCTCCGGGAAGAGAGGGCCATGAACAGGTCACCGAACGCGTCGAACCACTCACGGGTCTGCAATTCCCGCTGCATGAGCTGTATCCATCCGGCAAGCAGTTCCATGAAGAAACGGTTCTGCTGCCGTTTGTATTTCCAGTCCTTGACGGGCGGCGCACCGGGTGAGAACCCGTGGGTGACGTAACGCAGGAAATCGTTGAAGACGGACATCGGCTCGTATCCGTTCGAATATGCGAAATCGCAGATAAGCTTCTCAAGCGGACGTAACGCTTGCGGAGTGTTGTACTGTGCCATATTATTCTGATTTTTTATAGATGGTTACTGTATGCCCGTCATGGTCTGTCCGTATCCTGACGGGGGAAACACCAAGGAAAGAGAGGTGGGTTTCCGCTTTCAGCATGTTCCATTCCCATGCGGGGAGTTCCTTCCATTCCATCCGGTATCCCCATAGTATGAACAGGCCTTGGCGGAATCCGTCGAAAAGTCTTCCGTGCAGGATCCCGACCATCCGGTCCAGTTCTTCCTTGGAGTAGACAGTGAATGATTCGTTCCGGTAAATGAACGCGCCTGCCGGCTCAATGTCCTGCCGGCGTTCGATGAGGTATTTTGTCCATTCTTTTGTGGTGTACTCTCCGTACAAGGGTTCAGGTTCCGTATATTTCCATGCCCTGACGGATGTGCGGAACAGGACCGCGCCGTTCTCGTGTCTTCCGGTATGCCCCCATGTCCGGAACTGTTTGCCGCGTATGCCGTCCGGAAGTAATAATCCCGGGTCTGTCGTAACCCAAGGTCCTCCTTCCGTGTTATAACAGGTCCGTCCTTCTTTCTCATGGCAGAACGGCATCCGGGGAAGAAGGCAGAGCTGGGCTTCCCGGCCATCGCTTCTTTCAATGTGCGCCTGCGGATAGTAGTCGCCGCCACGGGTGGTATAAGTGACGGTGTCTCCGGCTACGGGTGCCGGGTTCTCTTCCCGCTCTTTCCGCATCCTGGAGATCAGCCGGTTCACTTTCTCCACATCGCGCTCCTCTATGGAACATGCGCATCCTTCACGCTCATTGAGCCGGACCAGGCTTTTCAGGTCATAAAAGTTACTGTATTCCATGTCATGACCGGTTTTGTTGGTACAATCCGACCTGGCGGGCAACCATGTCACAGAATTTCTGTCCGTTCTCCTTCTCGCTTCTGAAATAGGCGATTATGTCCCAGAGGTTCCGGTTGAAATAGCCGGTCCATTTCTCGTAGTAGTGGCTTCCGTCGACCTTCCCGAACGTTTCTTCAAAAAGCGCGGGAGTCAGTTCCTCATCCCCGTGATGGTTGTATTGCCACAGGGAGACAAGCAGCATTTGGTTGTAATCCAGTGTTTCCATATCTGTTCTTTTTTAGTGAGACATCTGCCTACACGGGTAGGCATTTTTATTTCTTGATGTCTTTCCTGCCTGTTTGCCGGGGATTGTGCAAGGCTTGGCAAAAGAAAATACCGGAGCGGAGCGAGGATGATTTTCTTTCAGCCAACCCAGCCCCTGCAAGGGGCCGCCTTGCGCAATCATCCCGGCAAACGGCTATCTTTACAGCAAGAAATGAAAAAGCGGACCTCAGCTTTTCAGTTCTGAAGTCCGCTTTCCGGTCATTTTGGAATTTCATGCTTTTCAGGTATGTATCTGCCATCCGTGGAACGGCTGCAATGTTATGGCGAACGATCTGTCAGGAATTCCGTGATAGAGCAGACCTCCCACGATACCAGTTTTTCCGTCGGGATAGCGTTGTGTGAAGCCGAACGAGTATGGGGCATGGTCATAACAGAGTGAAATCTCGCTGGGCCGGTCGGGATTTTCCTCCCAACTCTTCAACCGGTCCAGACATTTTTGGAGCGAGGTGTCGCCGATGGATTCAGCATAGCGCTTTACATTCTCGAAATGTTCTTCATTCAGGATTTTCATGACTTTTGCGTTTTATCTGTCGTTAAACAATGAAGAAGCGGACCTCGGCTTTTCCGCTTTGAAGTCCGTTCTCCGGTCATTTTGGGATTTCATGCTTTCAAATGAAAGGCAAGGCGGTGTCTTCCAACATGGGGGCCAGCATCCGGCACATCTCGTAAGCCGCCCTGTTGCGCCCGTCAATATGGCTCGGCTCACGTTTTGCCATACCGATGATGCATGCTTTCATCACTCTGAAGAAAGCCTGTTCCAATGTCTTGTGAAAATAGGGAAGGGTTTCGGCGAAACGTTCCGGATTGAACCCCATGTCATTCAACGCCTGTTCCAGTTTCCTGGCCGTCTTGTATTCACGGCTTTCCTCCAGTCGTTCCGGAATGTCGCCGAAACGGGCTGTATGCAACTGGCGTTCCAGCTCGGTTACGGTTACTGAAAGTAGTAGTTGGATGGCGGCGACATTGCCGATTCCGAATTTCTGACCGTCGGTTGTGTGGAACTCGATTATGTCCACAGTACCGTTTTCCTGCATTCTCTTGTAGTGGGCAAGATTCTCGCCCAACATTTTTGCTTTTTGATTGTCCATAATCTTATTTTTTGAATTGGTATCTGATTCGTTCTTGTGTAGTTGTTTTCAGTCAATCCAGAATGTGCCGCAATGCGGACATTTGGTTCCACATGGGAAACTGTTTATATAATAGGTGTTCCTGTGGCGCTTATGGTTCATGTCTCCCAAGGTGCATCCGCCTTCCCGGAATCTTTTTTCATAAAGGGCTTCCTGTTTCTGATGCTCGCTCATGCGGCTTTTCCGCATGGTGGACTTCAACGGCTTCATTCCGGTTTTCCACCGGGTGGAATCACACCAGCTGTTCAGCATCCCGCAGATTTCATTGGCATAGGAATAATGCACTTGGGAGTCCGTAAAGAGGTTGTCCCTGCAAAACGGGAGGGTGATGTCCGTTGGCAGCCTGACATGGTATCCTGCACCGTTGCGGCTGTCCGCAATGGCAACGATGACATCTCCGTAGAACCGGATGCGCTTGAAATCATTTCCGGTATCTCCCGTGAACAGTCTGGAGAATATGGCATTGAAATAGATGCGGAGCTCGCCTCCGTATGGGGCATTGGTCAGAAGCTCATGAAGCTCATCGGCAAACTGCCCTTTCTTCAGCTTGAACACCCGCCTGATTTTACGGAGGGAGATGGCTTCGGACTCTTTGCGTGCGTTACTTCCGTACACGTATCCTTCTATCTCCACTCCCAGGGAATAGAACATGTTGGTGACGGCGGAGTTGTCTATCAGCTCATCTGTCGGATCGATGCTGTTCCGTTCGTAAAGCAGGTCTTTTATGCCTTCTTCATTTCGGGCATATTCGTCGGCTTTTCCGTCCGCTTCCATGGCTTTCCTTATATCTGCAAGATACTCTTGCAGGTTGTCGTGCTCCTGTTCGGCATACCATTCCCAGACCTGTTCTTCCAATGGATGGAGGCTGTTCCGTCGGATGCACCGTTCCTGCAAGTCCTCATGGTTGTCCAGATTCTCATTGTAGTCCACATAGTAGAGGCTGACATATCGGGGGACATAGTCTTTCCAGGATTTCGGGGGCATATTCAGACTGCTTTCCGTCCGGTGACCACCTGATGATTGTGGATGGTTTTCTGTCAAAATTGTTGTGTTCATTTGTCTATTCGAATTATTGTCCGGCAAGGGTGTTGACTGTACGCATTTGGGAAAGTTGCAGTTTCACCACCTTTATTTTTTCAATCAGTTCATTCTCTCTTCGGAATGACGGGGTACATTTTGTACGCCGCATCCCGGCTCCCCAGGGGATTTTGTCACACGCCTTTCTCAGGCGTGCCCTTTCGGTGTCCAGGGCGGACTCCAGACGTGCAAGTTTGCGTTGCAACGATTCTTCGGTCATTGTTTTCATGATTCCATCATTTTTTTGAGATATGACGACTGCCGTTATCGGGCTGTCGCCATACCGGGTTGATTATTCAATTTACATTTCCGCCTTTTCTCTTCTGATATTGCGTAAGGCGTATAGCAGGTACAGGAACAAGTCCCTGTCATAAATCCGGAAGAAGAACGGCTCTTGCGTTTCCTTGACCGTTCCGGTAAATGATACGGACTCCCGGTTCATGGGGAACTGGAGAAGTTTTCCGTTTGCCAGCAGGGTGTGCCTTCGTTTTTTTGCCTCTTCCAGAAAGATTTCCATATCATCCCGCCTCTTGTGTGCGGAGAAATAGAGGAAATGATGGCGGCGCAGGCTGAGCAGGATTTCCGCCATGTTTTTTCTTGCGTTTCGAATATCCGGCTCCTCATCCGGGCCGGTGACCAGGTTGCAGATGAATTTTTTCTCTCCGTCCGTATCAGTGAAGAAATAGGGTGTGAGAAGATACTGCCTGTTTGTTTTGCCGGTAATGGCACAGGCCGGCCCTTTGGTGACACCGCCTCTGAAAGTGAGGCTCCGGTAATGTCCCTCCATCTGCCTTTCCAGTTCTTTTCTGGGTGTGGTGACGGAGCGCAGTCCGGTGAAATAACGTCCTTCCACATGAAAACAGAATGTGTACAGGTCTCTGAAGCAGGGCTCGCCGATGAAAAAGAAATTTCTGGTATGTCGGACGGGCGGCAGCATATCCATGTTCTCATAGTATTGGCTTTCTGTTATTTCCTTGAACGGAAGGCACTTGGATTTCAAGTGGATACGGAACATCTTGTCTGCCGTGTTCCTTGAGACGGTGACAAGCCGGGGATTGTCCTCTCCGGCTCTCAGCTCTTCCAGCGTCTTGTGGGTATAATCGCAGTGTATGCCGTCCGACATGGAGGTAAGGAAGCTCCCGTCGAAACGGTACGGGTCGATGACGAATCCGGGTCTTGCATTTTTCATGGCTCAGATGTTTTGAAGGTTCAACACTCTCTTGGCGGCACTGAGTGCATTGGAGGTAAGTTGCCGTTGCCATGCCTTGTTTTTGGGTGACCAGCGGAATCCGGCGGATTTCAGTTCCTTGCGTCTGCTGTCTTCGGGAATTCTGTCAAACAGGATTTGAAGGCGGTCTTCCCCATAGTTCCATACAAGTGTTCCGCCCTCGAACGGCACTTCCTTGCTTTCCTGACTTTGCACCGCTTTCAACTTTTCGCGCATCCGTTCCGCAAGTTCCGGCAATTGGAAGAATTTGTTTCTTTGGGTGATGACGGGTTTCTTCACCCTTGCGTTATATTCGGAAATGAAGTCCACCGCTCTGCGGACGATTTCCACTTCCCCGTGATTGGCAAGGGTGGAGACCTTGTTCAGGATGCTGCTGACGAACAGGGCACGGCTGTAGCCCCGGCATTGTCCGGTATCAATCCCGTGGATGGTGTCGGCGCTGCTCCTGATGTCGCGTTTGAGCGTCTGCCATGCCTTTTCCCGCTTCTCTTCCTCCGGTCTGGCGGTTTCCTGTTTCCGTTTGACGGATACAAGGACCTTTTGCCGCCAATCGCGGAATTCCTCGTAGCGGTTCCGGTAGCTTTTGTTCATTTTTTCCTGCCTGCGGTAATCAAATCCGCCCCGTCCCGTCACCATCGGGTTGGCGCAGCGCGAGAGGGCCGAGAGCTGGGCGGACAGCTTTTGCCGGTAGGCGGTGATATAGGTTTCCCGTTCCCCTTCCGGCATGAGTTGCAGGTCGTTGTGCAGCTCCTCCCCGTAAACCATGATGTCCGTTTCTCCGCGAATCTCCGGATCGAAGGAACTCCAGGCGTATGCGTCGCAGGCCTGTTTCCACATATCCTCCAGATAGCCCGGATGTTTGAATGCTATGGCTTCCCAGTCTTTGAAGTTACTGGAATGCAATTCGTTCCGGTCTTCCGGATTTCCGTACAGATGTACAAAGTGGTGCATTCCGTGATGCTCCTTTCTGAAATGGAACGGTACGGGAGGATGGTCCGTACCCTTTTCCCGGACCATCGTGACCCGGTGTGCGTTCTTTACGGTAAGGTCCGTTACTTGTTCTTCCCGGACCTTTGTTGCTGTCGTTTCAGTCATAACCATTGCTTTTTTGATGTCAGCTGTAAATCATTTCGTCCAGTTCTTCGTCCGGCAGTGTGCGGATTTCCTCTTCCGTGCAATAGTAGGCTATGCTCTCGTCCAGCTCGAAAGCTGCCGGGTCGAGGCTTTTGATGCCATCCAGCAGTTCCTGTTCCAGCCTTTCTACGGAAACTGTATAGTTTCCGTCTTTGCCTTGTACTTCCCGTGCCGGATAACTCTTTTCCCGATAGACCAGCGTGGTGATTGCAGGATTCGTATTTTCCTGTCCTGTTCGTACTTTGGTTACTGTCATCTTGTTCATACTTCTACTGTTTTAAAGTTAGACATGACCGGCTCCGTGGAGCCAGTGTTTCGATTTCTTACTTGCCGGGCAGCCCTTTGCCTTGATTGTGCAAGGCTTGGCAAAAGAAAATACCGGAGCGAAGCGAGGATGATTTTCTTTTAGCCAACCAGCCCCTGAAAGGGGCCGCCTTGCGTAATCAGAGAGGCAAAGGGTTATCTTTGCGGGTAAGAAAATGAAAGAATGGCAGGTGTTTATGGATTTTCGGATACAAAAAAAGCCATCCTTGCGGGGACGGCTTTAATGGTGTGTTGTACGTCTATTGCGCCATACGTTTCTTTACATTGTTCATGGCTTCTTTCAGGCTGCTGTTCATGACCCGTGCGTAATGTTGGGTCATGCGTGTGGAGGCATGCCCGAGCATGACGGACACATCCTGCAAGGGAACGTTGTTGGCGAGCGTGACGGTGGTCCCGAAAGTATGGCGGGCCACATGCGTGGTCAGATTTTTCTTTATGCCGCAGAAATCGGCGATTTCCTTGAGGTAGCTGTTCATTTTCTGGTTGCATAAGACAGGCAGGCAGCATCCTTTCTTTATGCAGACCGGGTGTTCCCTGTATTTTTCCAATATGGCCAGGGGAACGGGCAGCAGCGGGATGTTGCTGATGGAAGACGCTTTTCTGCGGCGCTCCAGCTTGACCCTTCCTTTCCTTATCCACCAGTCCCCGAGATTGTCCTGCACCAGATTCTCATTGTTCAGGCCGGCTACATCGGAGAACGCCAGGCCGGTGAAGCAGGCAAAGACAAAGACATCCCTGACCAGTTCAAGCCGGGGAACCGTGAATTTTTTCTTTATGACGGTCTGTAGCTCGTCGTAGGTCAGGAATACCGGATCGGTCTCGTCCTGCTCCATCTTATAACCGTAAAAGGGATTCTTACGCATCCATTCCTTTGCCAATGCCATATTGGTGAATTTCTTGAAGCATTTCATGTAGCGGACTATCGTGTTCCGGCACAAGCCTCCTTCCGTTTTCAGGTAGATGTCGAACGCATGGATGAACTCCGGTGTCAATTCGTGGAAGGTGATGTCCTCCTTGCCATAATAGGAGGGGATAAGCTGCCGCAATTTCTTCACCACATTCTTATATCGGTTAATGGTGACAGGGGAATAGTCTATATTCACCAGGCTTTCCATTTCCTCGATGCCTTCCTGCATGGTGCCGAGCAGCGTACGCATTCCGGTATCTTTTCCGAAAACTCGTTTCAGGATTAGTTTCGGGGTAATCAGGGCCTGTTCCAATACCAGTTCCTTGTGTTTCTCAAGGGCACGGGCATGTAATTCCGCAATATAGGTGTTCAATGCGACGGATGCCCTGTCCCTGCCTTTGCTGCATCCTTTGGCCGCGTTCCATAAGTTCAGAGGCACGCTTCTTTGGATACGTGCGTCGTCATAGTCTCCGTTGATGGTTATCCGCATCAGTACGGGCGCCTCACCGTTTTTCAACAATTTCGTTTTGAGCACGAAAAAAAGAATGTTCATTGTTCCTTGTTTCATCACTTTTGTTTTTTAGAAGTGTTACATCCAATTGTTTCGTCAAAACCGGATGGCATGAGGAGGTGAGACGAAGTGTTAAATTCGGTGGCTTTTTTGAGCGGCTTGTGGAAAAACCATAGAAAAGCCATAAAAATCCCATTTTCCCAGGTTCGAATTGCCTTTGGTATCCCGGGTTCGATTCCTTTTTTTCATTCTGATGGGACATTCCGTAGTTTTAAACTTCTTTCACAATTTCAAGCTCATTCGGTAGTGTGTGCAAAATTACTTTTTTACACCGGAGATTGATGTTGACAAATGGTTGAAAAACAATGAAATATGGTGCGTGTTTATGGCTTTTTTCAAAGCCTTAAAAAAAGCCCCTGAATTGGCAAAATCCAACTTCACAAATATGTAATGAAATGCGTAGCGAGGGTAAAAAAAGAACCCTTGAACTATCTCTAATTCAAGGGTTTTCTAAAAGTGAAAGCTTTTTTGGTGGTGCCACCAGGAATCGAACCGGGGACACAAGGATTTTCAGTCCTTTGCTCTACCAACTGAGCTATGGCACCATATTTTCTCTTTTGCGGTTGCAAAGGTAGTGAAAGTTTTGGACTATGCAAGATGTTTGGACATAAAAAACGCTGATAAATATCTATGTAGTTAATTATCAGCGTTTATATTTTAAGAGAAAAAGTTGATTTCTACTCTGTTTTCTTATTTTCGTCTGTTTTTTCCTCTTGGGATGTTTCTCCTTTCAGTGGGTTCCAGCCTTGTGCTTTCAGTTCAAACTCCTGACCGTCGCGGGTAATTAATGCACAACCTAACTCCGGTTTGGTGATATGCCCAATCAGTTTCACTCCTTCCATTTCAGAAACCTTCTCATGGTCGGCAATGGGGACGGTGAACAACAATTCATAGTCTTCACCACCATTCAGGGCACAAGTAGTCAGATTCATATTGAACTCTTCCGCCATGACGGCTGTCTGGTAGTCAATGGGGATATGCTCCTCGTAAACACGGCAACCCACCTTGCTTTGTGTACAGATATGCAGTAATTCAGAAGATAAACCATCGGAAATATCCATCATGGAAGTAGGCTGGATGCCCTCTTCTGCCAGCTTTTCAATAATGTCACGACGGGCCTCCGGTTTCAATTGGCGTTCCAGAAGATATTCTTTGCCGGAAAAATCAGGCTGTAAATCAGTATTGCCTTTAAGAGCAATCTTCTCGCGTTCCAATAATTGTAATCCCATGTACGCGGCGCCCAAGTCACCGGTCACACAAACCAAGTCCGTCTCTTTAGCACCATTCCGGTAAACCACTTTATCCTTGTCCGCTTCACCGATACAGGTAATGCTGATTGTCAGCCCTGTGAGCGAAGAAGAAGTGTCACCACCTACGATATCCACATCATACTCCTCACATGCCAGACGAATGCCGGCATATAGTTCTTCCATATCTTCTACGGAGAAACGTTTGGAAAGGGCCAGTGAAACCGTTATCTGCTTCGGCGTGCCATTCATGGCATAAATGTCGGAGAAGTTCACAACGGCAGCTTTATAGCCCAGATGTTTCAGTGGGACATAGACTAAATCGAAATGTACACCTTCCATCAGCAAGTCTGTGGTAATCAGCACTTGCTTTTCGGCAGGGTAGGAGAGTACGGCGGCATCATCGCCCACACCATACCGGCTCGATTCATTTTTCAGTTCAATGCCTTCGGTCAATCGGCGGATGAGGCCGAACTCACCGAGGCTTGCTATTTCTGTTCTCATGATTACGCTCTGTTTATCAATTCTCTCATTATCTCTGTCATTTTCGGTTGGGCAGCATCGGCAGCTTTCTGCACTTCTTCGTGCGTCACTTCTACAATTTTGCCTTCCACACCGAGGTCGGTGATTACAGAGATACCAAACACTTTGATTCCACAATGGTTCGCAACAATCACTTCCGGCACTGTAGACATGCCTACTGCATCCGCACCGAAGATATGGAACAATTTGTATTCAGCCGGTGTTTCAAACGTCGGACCTTGTGTGCCGACGTACACGCCATGTTGCACTTTGATACCTTTTTCCGCAGCAATCGCATCAGCCTTGCGAATTAGTTCCTTATTGTATGCTTCACTCATATCCGGGAAACGTGGTCCGTATGGGATATTCTTGCCACGCAACGGGTGTTCGGGGAAGTAATTGATGTGGTCTGTAATAATCATCAGGTCACCGATTTCGAAATCCGGGTTTGTACCGCCGCTCGCATTGGAAACGAACAGCGTCTTGATGCCCAACTCACGCATCACACGTACAGGAAACGTCACTTCCTTCATCGAGTAACCTTCATAGTAATGGAAACGGCCTTGCATTGCCATGATATCCTTGTTGCCCAGCTTTCCGAATATCAGCTTTCCGCTGTGTCCTTCCACCGTCGATACGGGGAAGTTCGGTATTTCCTCATACTTTATTTCGTACTTCTCGGTGATTTCAGTGGCAAGACTGCCTAAACCGGTTCCGAGGATAATCGCTGTCTCTGGTTGTGTGTGCATCCTACCTTTTAGGTAAGCCGCTGTTTCTTGAATGAGCTCTAACATAGCCAATAATATTTTGGTTAAATATATGTTGTTGATTTTGTAAGAATTCTATCTCTATCGGCAAAACGTACAAGCACGGTTTCAATGCTTCCGCCAGTGCCGGATGATGTTGCAACCTTGTCGCATCCTTTTCTGTGGTGACAATCAGCTTCTTTTCTCCATCCAGGTGTTCGAAGCGTTCCTTTATCAATTGCAGGTCTTTATTGCTGAAATCATGATGGTCATCAAACTGGCATAAATCCACGTGGGGCGTATGTGCTTTCAGTTTCTCCACCAATGTGGCAGGCGAGGCAATCCCCGTCACCAGCAATATCCGTTCGTCTTTTCCGAGTGAAGCAAGTGTCCGTCGTTTCTCTCCGAATAATGGGGTCAGTGCACCATACCTGAATGATGAAAAATAGAGTTGCTGATACGGGTACAACTTTAGTCTTTTCGTGATGATGTTGAAATCTATGGGTTTGATATCCTCCGGACATTTCGTCACGATTACGATATGTGCCCGGTTTTTGCCGTCTTCCGGTTCACGCAGACGACCTGCCGGAAGCAGTGTGTCGTCTGAAAACAGTCTGTGGAAATCCGTCAGCAGTATGTTCAGACCTGCTTTTACATACCGGTGCTGAAAGGCATCATCCAATAACACCACGTCCACTTTGGGATTTTCCAGTTTCATCAACTGTTCGATACCGTGGCAACGATTCTCGTCCACAGCCACCCGTATACCGGGAAATTTGGTTTTTATCTGATAAGGCTCGTCACCGATGCGTTTTACGTTTGTTTCGTCTGTAGCCAGTACGTATCCTTTGCTTTTCCGTTTGTAACCCCGGCTCAGCATAGCGACGTTAGCTCCCGTTTGTTGCAACAGCTTGATAAGATACTCCGTGTGTGGCGTCTTGCCCGTTCCGCCCACGGCGAGGTTTCCGACGCATACCACAGGTACGTCAAAACTCTTTGACCGGTAAAATCCCCAATCAAAGAGTTTGTTTCGCAGGCCTACCCCTATCCCGTAAAGCCACGAGACAGGGTATAGCCAATAGTGTATCTTAACAAGCGGTTCTTCCATCCACTCCTTTCTTTAATTGATGTTCAACTCAAACGGAACGCGTGCCTGAATCTTATCGTAATTCTCGAAATTGTTCAGCCAGTCGAACTGGTTATAGATTTCACTGACTTTGCCTTTCAACATACGGGATTGGATATATCCGCCCGGATTCGTATCCATCAGCGTTTCAAAGAAACTCTTCTTGCCCGGATAAGACATCACAGTGTATGCTTCCAGTCCAGCTTTTCCGATGGCCATTTCCAGTGCTTTGTCCAGTCCTCCCAGTTCATCCACTAAGCCCAGTTCTTTGGCTTTGGCACCTGTCCATACACGGCCTTCGGCTATTTTTTTGATTTCATCCGTTGTCATACCACGACCTTCTGCGCAACGTTTCACGAAAAGTTCATAACCTTCGTTCACCATATTCTGCATCAAAGCCTTTTCACCTTCATTCAGCGGACGTCCCATCATGCCGAAGTCGGCATACGTATTCGTCTTGACTGCATCGAATGAAAGACCGATCTTGTCTGTCAGGCCCTTCACGTTGGGGAACATACCAAAGATACCGATAGAACCTGTCAGTGTAGTCGGGTCAGCCACGATACTGTCTGCATTACAAGAAATGTAGTAACCGCCTGAAGCAGCATAATCACCCATTGAAACAATCACCGGTTTCTCCTTCTTCAATTCAGTCACTGCATACCAGATTTGTTCCGAACCATAAGCACTACCACCCGGAGAATTCACGCGCAGTACTACGGCTTTCACGTCTTCATCGTCTTTCAACTTACGTAAGTCGCGGATTACTTTGTCAGCGTTGATTCCTTCTTCGCTACCAGCACGGGAACCTCCGTTGTCAATAGCCCCGTATGCATAATACACGGCAACGATATTTCCACTCTTATCCTTCGGAACGTTCTTCTTCACGTTTATCATATCTTTCAGAGTCAGCACCGGCATGCGGTCATCCTCATCAATGCCGACCATGGTCTTCAGATAATTGCGCACATCATTTTTATATATTAATGTATCGGCAAGTCCGTACTCCATACAATCTTTTGCCGGATAGAACATCAGCATCTTGTCTGCGGCTTCATTCAGTTTCTCTTTGCTCACACCTCTTGATTCGGAAACATCACTCAACATTTGTCCCCAGATACCATTCAGGAATACAGTAACCTGTTCACGGTTAGCGGGGCTCATTTCTGTTGAGATGAACGGTTCAACTGCCGATTTGTAAGTACCCACTTTGAATACCTGCATTTCAACACCGATTTTATTTAGCAGATCTTTATAGAAAATCGGGGTGGAAGCCAGCCCGTACCAGCCGATGGCACCTTGAGGATTCAGTAATACTTTGTCAGCCACGCTTGCCAGATAATACAGGCGTTGCGTATATTGGTCGCCGTAAGCTACTACGAACTTACCGCTGGTCTTGAAGTCGGCCAATGCTTTGCGAATCTCTTCCAGTGAGGCGAAACCTATACCCATAGAGCCGGCTTGCAGATAAATACCTTTGATGTTTTCATTCTCTTTAGCCTTTTGGATAGACGAAAGGATGTCATCCAACCCATATGTTGTTTCATCGTCGCTCAGGAACATTTCGAACGGATTGTCCTGACTGCGTTCGGAAAGCATGCCTTTCAGGTCGAGCATCATCACCGAGTTCTTACGTACCTGAGTTTCAGACTCTGATGAAGACAGCATACCAAATACTATCAGAATACTGACGAAAAATAACACGACGCTTGACACGATTATACCGGTAATGGTGGCCAGCGTAAATTTAAAAAAATCCTTCATTGCATTTATTGTTTTTTGTATGCTAACTTATAAAAGCTAACAAAGATAAATAATTGAGTTGATATTTACCCTATCTGTCGCAAGGTTTTTCATTTTGTCACACTGTCTACCCTAAAACATTATTATCTTTGTGTCGTTTTAAATGTAGGAAGGAGAACAAACCATGAGCAGTGAAATCTATCTAAATACAAAATCTCAATAATCGATAGATAAAGGCTGTCATTTTAAACATAGCACTACACGACGCTGTTCGTGTAGTGCTTTTTATTTTTATACTATTAATTATATAATTATGAAACAAAACAGTTTAACCGGCTTCATGAATGAAGTCATTGTAGAGTTGCAGCAAGAAGGCCGTTTTGCTACTGCTAATATTTACAAGTATGCCTTGCGGGCATTTACGGAATCCATAGGAGATGGTGAAATCTTCTGGGGAGGTCTTAATAGATGGGCTTTGCGGCATTTCCAGGTTTTTATGGAAAATCAGCAAAAGAGTTACAATACTATCTCCACTTATATTCGTGCGCTGCGTGCGATTTATAACCGTGCGGTAGATCGTGGATTGGTGAAAGGTGAATTCCGCTTGTTTGCAAACTTGAAAACGGGAGTTGTTTCGGAAAAGAAACTGGCTGTCACGGCTTTGCAAATGCAAAAGCTCGTGCATACACCCCAAAAACGGCAACTTCCGCCGAAAGTGCGCCAAGCACAAGATATCCTCTCGTTGATGGTGCTTCTGCAGGGAATGCCTTATACCGACTTGGCACATTTGCATAAAGGCGATCTGAATGGTGATTTGCTGACTTGCCATCGTCAGAAGACGGGGACGGAACTCTGTGTGAAGGTGCTTCCCGAAGCGATGGAGTTGATTGAACGCTATCGTAATCGTGAAGCATGTTCTCCTTATCTCCTTAATCTTCTTAGTGGTGCTAACTCAGAAAAAGAGGCTTTCGAAGAATATCAGAGGAAACTTCGTGAGCTGAACTTACAGTTATCTAAACTTCCCGCATTGTGTGGGGTGGAAGGTGTAAAAGTCAGTTCATATACCGCCCGCCATACATGGGCTACACTTGCTAAGTACTGTCAAGTACCGGAGGAAGTCATTTCCGAAGGGTTGGGACATTCTTCATTGGAAGTCACCCGCACATATCTGAAAAGTTTTGGAGGCGATGAACTTGAGAAAGCCAATCGGATAATAATTGATTACATATCTACCGGGAATAAGAATGTGTGGAGTAGAGCTTAAGTTTTCTGTTACTTCGTAAGTAACGGAATGCAGAGCGCATTACTTCGTAAGTAACAGATACGTAATCTTGCTGCAAAGATATTAAAATTTTGATAAAAACAAATTATAAAAAATAATTTTAGATAATATTTAACTGAAAACACGACTCCAATAACCAAGACAGACAGTAAATCGACATATCACCGCCTTCTCGGCTATGAGAACACACAGTATTCTCCCTATCCACGTTTTACCTTTTACATGGACCTGTGATATTCTACGCTCTATTCTCACGTGATTTCAACTTAAGATGCCCGCCGTGTTCCTATAACGCTTTATATTTTCCGTATTTGCGTGCTTCTGTTACTTACGAAGTAACGGTTAAAACAAACAATTATGCTCACACAACTGACACAAACAGCTATCGCCGTATTATACGACATTTATGCTGGTGGCAAACCATATCGCACAGCACAATTAACCATTGCGCCGCAAGAATTGATTGACATTCTCACAAAGTTTGAGATGGCCAGATTGGTTCGTCGTAAAGAAGTTCCGTCGTCCGGGCTTCTGGCTTCGTATGAGCTGACCTGTTCTTATACGGATATATCTCTACTAAATATATTGGAAGCTCTCGACGAGCATCTGAATTGCAATCATCCTACTAAGGAGAAGATGTATCTGCAATACCGTGCTGCTGCCCATCGCTTGGGAGTCATCAACCAGATGACCCGACTTTATTTATCTGAAATCAAGCTGATCGATTTATAATGAAAAGGAATTTACCCATCATTCTCGGCAAGCTTTGTGGCGTGCTGCTTCCGCTACTTCTTGTTGCGACTACCTTCACCGGTTGTGCCAAACACTCGTCCGAAGATGCACCCGATCCTGTGCCTATCCGCCTCTATGCAGGTATTCATACCCGTGCGGCGGTCGATGCCTTCGATGCCACTCCTGTATGCATTGCCTGTGGTACATCTTCCGGGCTTTATACTACTATTTGGGACGGCGTCGCTACGGCAAATGAGATTACTCTTACCCCAGTACGCTATTATCCCGAAGATGGTACATCGCTTTTTCTGCGTGGTTACTATCCCCCTGTACCGATGGCTGCCGATGGCACATTGACTTTTACCCTTACCGGAGACGAAGACCTTCTGCTCAGCGGTGAGCAAAATGGTTCTCTTTCTTCACCTTTTACTTCCGACAGTAAAGGGACGTTGGTTTACAACCATCTGTTGACGAAATTAAGTTTTGCCATTCATTTGGAGGGCGATGACATACCTTCCCTTCGTGTCCGTGCTCTGCAACTCAATGGTTTGGCAGGGCAAGTCACACTGGCTTTACAAACCGGTGCATTATCCTATGGTGATGCCACGGTTCCTGTGCCAATCTATTCGGCCACAGTTGATGCCGAAGGGCTTCCATTTACAGACGGAGTACTGCAACTTCCCGGTTATGCCTTGGTGCAACCTCAGTCCGACTTCACACTCGATATGGTGATTGCCGTTGACGATGACCGTTCCCATGATCTTGAATACCATGACTTGGCTATCAGCTTCGAGGGTGGTGGTGGCGAAGGCGGCATAGCCTATACGGTGAAAGTGGAATTGCCGACTCCCACATTTCCCGATCCTGTACCTGTCAGGGTTACCGCCACCATTGTGCCTTGGGAAGCAGGCGATTCCGGTAGCGGAGATATTCCCGGCTGGGAGTGAGGTATTAATAGTAACTACTATATAAACGAACGAATAAATTATTAATCATTTAATTAAGACGTAGAATATGAAAACAAAATTGAGTTTAGCTCTGCTAACCTTGTTGATTGCGGCAGGATGCAGTGAAAGTGACCAGAGTAATTTGCCGGATTCTCCTGTAAATGCAGTGCCCATCCGTATTGGTCAGAGCGTGAGTGCAGTGTCACGTGCAGTAGCTGAAACTGGAACCAGTGTGACTGCTACTATTTTGAGATGCGACGGTGATACACCTTCGAATTGGAGTGGATTTACTAAAGTAGATAAAAATGTTATTGATGGAGCTACAAAACAATTGACTGCCCGTGCCAGTATTTCGGCAGCCTCTTTCGTTGTAGGCACTACCAAAGAGATTTCATTGAATCAGGAACTTTATTATCATACGGATAATAACACCAATTCATTTGTTGCCGGTGTATCTCCTGCCGGTCAGGTTGCCGATGTCGGAACTGTTGTTACTTTTAGCCAGAAAGACGGTACGCAGGATGTCATGCATGCTCCGGCAATAACTGTAGGTAATGGAACCACTGCAGCAGAACCCCGTGATTTGAAATTTACCCATAAAACGACTCAATTGAATTTTGAGATTAAGCTGGATAAAGTGTCTGGTGGTGGCGAATGGAATGGTAAACGTATTGCCTTGAAGAGCATTGCTGTACAAGAAGCTGCTGTACCTCAATCTGTAGATGTTGCAAACGGTAATATTACTTGGAGTCCTGCGGCAACTTTGGCTGTTTCCGGCGTCACCGAAACTGTTATTGCTGAAACAGCCACTGCAGCGGGAAATCCGTTGATGATAAAGGAGGCTACTCAAGTACTGTTGGATGTGACTATTACAGTAGACGGTGCTGATAAACTTTTCAATAACATCCGTGTTGTCAACGGAGATTCCGATTTGACTACCACAACAGGTAAGTCTCATAAAATTACCCTTACTATTAAAGAACCTGCCAGTGCAGAAGGCGCTGTTAACATTACTACTACTGCTACCGTTACTCCGTGGGTTGCAGGTGATTCCGGTACTGCTGAATTATAAAATATTTAATTAATTACTCATGAGACGCTTTCACCTTTTGTTTCATTCTGTGCTGTCTGTTTCCCTGTGTTTTCTCGCAGCTTGTTCGTCCGACGTTTCTCTTCTTGTTGAAGAGGCTGTTCCGTTGGATTTGTGTGCCGGCGGGGATGCCCTGATTCAGACTTCCGTCACTCGTGCCGACAACCTGCCGGAAAAGGCTTTCGATGCTACCGTAATGCTTACCACGAGCAAAGGAGACTATTCCGGGCTTACGGCGAAGTATGAGGGAAGTTATGCAGTAACAGTCGGTACGGATGGTAGCGTCTCCTGGAAATTGCAAAACGGTGTGCAGCCGGTCTATCCCGAAACGGGTAGCTGGCTGTATGCTGTGGCAATTTCTCCGACAGGTGTTTCCGATGGTAGTGGTAATGTATCTTATACACTCACAGGCAAGGAAGATCTGCTGTATGCACCGGAAATACGTGGAAACAAGTGGGACGGTGACCGCTTTGCCGGGAATACCAACAACAGCTATGACAAGCCGTTGGAGTTCTCACATCTGCTGACCCGTTTGCAGTTGAAGGCTTGTAAGAAGCAGGCTGATGGCTTGGCAGTAAAGATTACTTGTGTGAAGGTAAACGAAGCGGAAAGTGCCGTGACATTACTATTGGCAACGGGTGTTCCTACATTCAGTGGCGCGAAAGGTCTTTCGCTACTTCCCGGTGAGGGTGGTACGGGCAAGGAAGTTCCATCCGATGGCACTACCATTGCATTGGGTGATCTGTTGCTTCCTCCATTGACTGCGGGCCATACCTATACATTGGATGTGGAAACATCAACGGGGACTTACCAGAATATTCCGATTGTCTTCTCCGGTGCTCCTGCGACTACAAAGTTTCAGGCGGGAGTTTCCCATGAAGTCACATTGACGTTATCTGACAATGAGTTAGGTATCTTGTCTGTGAAAGTAACTCCCTGGGAACTGGTATCGGTAGATGATGATCTGGACTTAGTTCCATAATAGCATGAACAAACGAACTGTTATGAATGATAAAAAGAAAATAATAATGAAAACCAAACAACTGATGAATCTCGCCCTTATTTCCGGTCTGTTGCTGACTGCCGGATGTGGCGATGATCAAAACACCGGAACTGCTGAAAACAACGACCCGGTGGAATTACGGATTTCTCCAAGAGTGACGCTGACACGCGGGGTAGTAGATGGTACTGCGTTCGCTGATGGTACTACTGTGGCGGTATATGCTGAGGGAGATGATTATACTACTGCTAAAGGTAATAATTATGCAAAATATAAGTATAGTAGCAGCGCTTGGAATAGTGACGGGTCTGATAAAATATATCTGACGAATGCAGAGGCTACGATTTATGCTTATTATCCTACTACTACTCTGTATAATACTACTAGTTTGACGATTCCTGTTACCCTCTTAGAAACTGAATCGGAAATCGCTGCCGTTGATAATATAAACGGTACTTCTATCGCTGCTGCCGCTGGTGAAGTAGATTGTATGTATGCAACGTCAGTTTCAAGTGTTACGAATAAATCAAACAAAACCACCCCTGTGCCATTGACCATGAAGCATGCTCTTTCTATGGTAAGTTTTCGTGTTTACAAAGCAGCCGATTATGAAGGTACAGGTAAGTTAACGAAGATTGTACTGAAGAATGTAGGTGACGGTACTACTTTAAGCAAAGGCGCAAGCCCGACAATGAATATTAAGAACGGTACAATTACGGAAGGTACTCCGACTGCTGCAACCTATACGCGTACTATTAAAGATGGTTACACATTAGAATCTACTACTAACGGTGCAGGTGCCAAAAAATTCAGTATCATGGTGCTTCCCATTTCTACTTCCATCGGTAATGATAAAATTCAAGCTACCTTCACCATTGATGGAGCAGAATACACAGTGAAATTGACAGCACCTACCGCTAATAGCGGTGCATGGCCTGCCGGAAAAAATCATCTCTATACAGTGAAATTAAGTGGTACGGAGCTTTCTTTGGGTACTATAACAGTGACACAATGGGAAGAAGTAGTCGGTAGTGCTAGTCTGGAAATTAAGTAATTTTATTAGTTTTATTTTATATATGAATAAACTCTCAATTTTTTACCTGTCCGTCTTTTGCACCCTCCTGCTTGCAGGTGGGTGTACAGACGCCGGTTGCCTGTCCGACACGGATATTCCTGTCTTTCTGCAACCTTCTTTCAGTACTGCCTCCAATGTCTCAACCCGCTCCATTGTGAATGAAACGGGCACAGTAACCGGACAGGTAAATAAAATAGGCGTTTACCTTACTCATACTGACGGGCATACCGCCTATGCCGATCCTGCTATGGTTTATACTACTTTTACTACCACAAACGGTACTACTTGGACCGGAGCAAAGAAACTCAACCTCCGTACCGAACAGGCACGCCTCTATGCTTGGTATCCAGTTGTCGGAACTGATGTTCCCACAGAATCCGGAACCACCCGGACCATACCTTTAACCTTACCTGCCGCGCAAACTTTTGATGGCACAAGCACCACTGCCTGTTCACAAACCGACTACCTCTACGGTTCGGCAAGCAATACTGCAGGTGATGCCACTGCCATCACTGTAAATGAAAGTAATGCCTCCCCAAACGTCTACCTGCAACACGCCTTAGCACAACTTGTATTCACTATCGAATACAAAGCCGGGCGCGTACCCGATAGCGAATATGACTATGTGAAAAGCATCAGCCTTACCACCGGCATGGGCGCAACCGTTTTCCGTGCTGCAAATGTAGCCGGCACCTTGGCACTGAATGACGGCACAATCACTCTTGCCACAGCAGCCACCATCACTTTTACAGCAACCGCAGGAACTTCCCAACTTCCGGGTAATATCGGTGCCCCGAAACCAGTAGCTTACGGATTGGTTGCTCCGAAAGCGAATGACGAAACTAATAGTAGCCCGATATCCCTGAACCTCGTATTGGGGCAAAAGTCTGCGTCAACCAACGACCGTACCCTGACCGCCGCCAATACCACCCTGTTTAAAGATGAGTGGAAGAAAGGGTATCGCTACACCTACAACTTGCAACTCGACAAAAATGACATCACTCTGAAAAGTGTTGAAATAAAAGGTTGGACAGAAGAGGATGGAGGTTCGCAGAACGTGCCGCCCGTTATAGAATAAATTGACGAAAGGAGAAACGAACCAATGAAGAAACAGATTTTAAATATACTGCCCTATATCGCTTCCGGTTTCCTGTTACTGGCATCCGGTTGCACCGACGAGCAATCGGGGATTCTGGTAGTGTCAGGCACTCCGCTTATCATTACTGCCGAGATTGGCACTTCCGCTTCCCCTTCATCTACAGATAGGCTGGGGGATGCTGCACCTGCCAATGACTACGATTTGAGTGCATTCAGAACCAACGACCAGATCAGCGTATCCTGCACCCGTAACTCCACCCTGCTGGCATCCTCCGGATATACCCTGAATGCAGAAGGTAGTTGGAAAGCACCTGTAGGTAGTGAATTGGGCTTTCTTCCTGCCGTGACGTATCGTGCTTCTTTCCCGGTCGGTTACGATGGCATCCAGGCAAGCCAGGAGAAAAAAGCGGATTTCCTGAAAAGTAACTACCTCCGTACGCCCGAAGTTCCTGTTTCGGGTGCTGAAGTGAAATTTACAGGCACGAATGCCTTCAATCATGAAAATGCAAAACTGACACTGAAGTTTACCGGTGTGAATACACTGCCTGTTTTTAGCCGGATGACCGTACAGGCAACCGGATTACGGACGGGCAGTAGTACGGCTGCTGAAAGTATCAATATGTTGCGCCCTGTCGATTCCGAATACATCTGGTGTGCGGTGATTTATCCGCGGGCTGCGAATACGGAAATTTTAATAACAGTAACAGATGCCTATGGTATCACTTATAAGGCTACTGTCCAATGTGCCATGGCAAAGGGCATTAGCTATACATATACACTGAAACTGCAAAATAATATTCTTGTTCCGGTAGGTCAGGCCGAAATAAAGGACTGGACGGTATCGGGCAGATATAATGGAAATTTTGATCCCTTTATTTAAAAGTAAGCATGATGAATAAGACTCATATATACACTAAGTACGCGGGTATCCGGTCGCAATTCCGGTTACTACTGTTGTTGATGGCAGGTGTATTTGCATCGTGTACACAGGATGGTACAGGCATCGCTACACCGTTGGAAGTATCTGCTGAAATCGGCAATCCCCAAACACGTGCGGACGACCCGCATCTATCGGATTATGATAAAAAGAAATTTGTGACCGATGATGTGATTAAAATATCAAAATCGGGAGCAACCGATGTCCGTTATAAACGGACGGCATCTGGAGGCTGGACCCCGTCTGTGTCCAATACCTCGATGACTACAACAGGAGGGGAAACTTTTACAGCCACTTTCCCAAATGATTTTTCAAGTATACTGGCAGATCAAAGCACACCTACTAATTTCTGGAAAAGTAACCGGTTGACCGCTACAGCTACCGCCACCGGAAACCGTGTCAGTTTCAGTTTTGCACCGGCTGCCTGTAAAATTACAATTATTGTAAGTTTTAAGGATAGTAATAGCGCTGGAAGTGCCACAGTTGCCGGAAAGGGACTCTGTAACGGAAATAAAACTACCGAAGAAACCATCACCTTATTGAAAACCTCCGAAGCTGTGAAACGCCATACCTATTCGGGTATCTTTTCACCAGACGCTGCCACTTCTTATCTTATTTCAGTAATGGCAAGCCCCTTTGGGACTGGTACTTATCAGGAAAAAGGTAACGAATTAACCTTTCAACCGGGATACGAATATCAATACACGTTTACCGGAACGAATGAGTTGATCCTTACCAGTGTGGTTGTGAAAGATTTTGTTGCGGATGGAAATTTCGGTATAGATGGTGAAGAGGATGCCGGCAATGCAACCTGACCGGTGTAACAAAGAAGAAAGGAAAAAATGATGAAAATGAAATATACAGATATCGTGTTGGCTTCCGTGGCAGCTCTCGTATTGTTTAGTTGTGACGGAGATGGTGTACCGGAACCGGGCACTGAGGGAGGTGCATTGCAGTTACGTTCGGTGGAGTTGTTCGATCCTTCGGTCACTCGTGCGCGGGGAGCCACCCAGTTGACTAAAATTGGTGTATATGTCACCGATTACGTGCACGCAGCACTGGCAACGAATGCCCAATCCGTGTACGAATTGTCGAATGGAACATGGAGTTCAGATACTCCTCCCAATATAACGGTGGCGGATGCGGACGCTCCCAATCGTTTATATGCCTTTGCTCCGTCGGATCTATCGGTCACAAATTCTTCTGTCGGTAATCATTCCATACCTGTTCAGGTGGTAGCAGACAATTTCAGTGCTTCCCGGCAGGTGGATTACCTTTTTGCCACCCCGCTGACGGCTACGGCTGCTTCCCGTGCGGTTACCTTCACCATGAATCATGCTCTGGCAAAGGTTAGTTTCCGGGTGTCGAAGTCTGCCAATGTACAGGAAACGCTGACTTTGAAGAAGATAGAACTGCTAAGTAGCACCAGCCGTTTGCAAATGGGTACGAGTGGTACTATGAATCTGAGTACTGGAACCCTGAACGGTCTGGCATCTACCAATTCCATCACTTTGGAAGGATCGGCAGTGCTGAGTACCTTGCAAAAAGACCCTAATGTCAGTTCTTTGGTAGCTCCTATGAGTGCTGCCGAAACCCGCCTTTCGTTCCGTCTTACAGTGGATGTTACCGGAGCAGACGGTACTACCTCCCGTTCTTTTGAAACGGCAGTTGTGGATGAAGTGCAATGGAAAGCAGGCTATCACTATGTCTATGCCATTACGGTGGACAAGATGGGCGGCAGCTTGACCAATGTAAAGATTGACGCATGGAAGAGTGATGCAAATCAGAATACGGGAATAGGAATATAAGTTACTTATGAGATATAGATTTATAAATTTAGCCTCCCATTTTCCGGTATTTTCCGGCCTCGTTTTGGGAATATTGCTGGCAGGATGCAGTGCCGGTGATGCAGTGCTGCCGGATACTGCTCCCGATCCGGAGTCGGGGGAGCCTGTGACATTGACGTTTGATATGTATAGTGCTTCGGTGACACGTGCCGATGCTGCTTCTACATCAGAAGATATGGCAATCGGCAAAATGTTCCGTATTTATGCTTTCACGGCAGGAAATGCGAATCTGGGAGCTCCGCTGGATAGTAAAAATTACACTGTTCAACCTGATGAAGCGACTCCTTCAAAACCCGGCAAGGCTACAGGCAGTCTGACCCTGTATCGTGGAACGTACGATCTTTATCTGGTATCTTACAATTCTTCTACCGAAGTGCCGGAGTTGGATAGCAGTGGAACATTTACCGTAAGTAACGGAAAGGACTTCATGTACACGAAGTTGGAAGGTATTGTAGTGCAACCGGATAAAACGGGAGACAATACCATGCTGGTGTCTCTGCCCAAACCTTTTACTCGTATGGGGGCGCAGGTGATAACCACTGTGAAGGCAAGAAACTCCATGCAACCGGTGACTCCTACAGCGTTGGTTGTGAATTACATCAAGGTGAGTGGTCTGTATGGGAATCTTGTTTACAAACTGAATAATACTTCCTGGGAAACGCCGACTACTACTGCCGATGCATCCTATTCTTTTGAAAAGTTCGATTCTAAAAATACGTTGGATTGGAATGTATATGATGCACGTACCAGTGATCCCGGTGTACTATTGCCCGTGTATGGGACACAAAAGATGAAGTTTGATGTAAACCTGACAGTAAAGTATAAAGATGGCGATGCGACAAAAAATTCTACCGATTCTTATTATGCCACTATTGAAAAGGCTTTATTGCCGGGTATGACGTACCAGTTTGATTTTTCACTGACATTTTACGGTGCAATTGTTCCTTCCGACCTTACACTTGCCATCCGTGAATGGACAACGTCCAATCTGACCGGTGAGGATTTGGGAAAAGATTGATCAAAAATACAGTGTATGCTTATGAATAAGATTATAACTCTTTTTTGTGTTGCTGCCATCTTCCTGTTTGTGGCTTGCGAATCTTCGGAACCGGTTGAGAATGAGAGTGGAGGACTTCGTATTTATTTGAGTCTGCCTCCGGCTTTGTCGGTAGATACCCGTGCCGGATCTATCGGTGGCGTTAGTATTAATGATGTGTGGGTGGTGCAGTTTGATGCAGATGGAAAGATGTTGCATGCTGTATGTTATGGCAGTACTAAGATTAGTGATTTTGGAACCAGCGGAGCACTTGTACAGGTAGAAACGGGTAACTTTTCGGATGTAAGCGGAACTTTCCGTATTATCGCAAATTTCGGTGAAAGCCAAAGTCAGTTGGTTGCTTTTTCTAAAAATACTAATGCTCAAAAAGCAGATTTGGAAGGTATCGTAATCAGCTATTCGAATTATAAAAGCCAGCAGAATTATCTGGTTTCGGATGACATAGAATTTAAAGGTACTGATACAAGTGGTAAAGCGGTTCTTCTGGCCGGTTTGAGCTATGCTTATAGCTGGATTGATGTAAAGTGGACGAATAAAGTGGCTTCTCCCGCACGATTCACCCTTCAATCAATAACGGCTTATAATCTACCTGAATCATTCGCTCTTGAAAGCCGTGCCGGAACAACTGTCGGTGCTTATCCGGCAGCAGATCAAATAACCAATACTTATCCGGTTGATACAGACGCCACCGATAATGGTCTTAGTGTAAATGGTACCTATACTTTCTATATGCCCGAAAATCTTCGCGGAGTAGGTTGCGGCAAATCTTTCCAAGAAAAGAACCTGAATAGTTATGGTCCTAAAGCCGATGGCAAGGCACCAACATTGGGAAGTGACGGCAAACCGGAGGCGGGTGGTGACCTGTCGAAATGTACCTATATTGATCTGGTCGGTTCGTATTGGTATAGTTATAGTGATGCTTCTCCGGATGCCACGAATCCCATTTCTGTCCGTTATCGTTTGTATCTGGGCGGCAATTTGGTGAATGATTACAATGTCCGGCGTGGTTACCACTATACAATTACTGTGCAGATCAGCGGTGCCAATAGCGGTGATGTGCGGGTAACCATTACCAATGGTAATGTGGTGGTGTTTGATAAGGTGGAGACTATTGATAAAGTAGTGGATTTTTAAAACCTGAATGGGATGTATGTGGGCCGGATTTGGTTCTACCGATATAAATATGATATATGAGCGGGTACAGCCCACATTTAATAATGTGATGTATTATGATGCGGCAACAGGAACTTTGGGTGACTTGACACAGAATGTAGCATGGGAATCAACTGCGGTGGGTTCCGGATATGTATATTTCGGAACACAAGCAGGCTCCGAAAGTGGAGATAAGGAAATTTTCTTTCCGGCCGTTGCTCTACGTGAAGCAGGCAGTGGAGAATATAGAGTTACGGTTAAAAACAATGCTGTTTTTTTGTGGTCTTCAACAAGTAAGCCTACTGGTTTTTTACATTATCAGATACAACCTGCCAGAGATATGGTTACTAAATATATACATATAGCTTGTGGTCATTCACCGAGTCCCGGTTTTGGTTTCTCTGTTCGTTGTGTACAGGAATAATATTCAAAAGAAGCCTTGGGTTTCTTTTATGATTCGCTCTTTGACATGCTGGAATAACGGAAAATAATTAGTACCTTTGTAAGACAATGTGTATGTTATCTATTTAATCAGTAGAATGTTGATTAACAAAAGAATAACTATAATGAATGAATCCGAAAATATAATATTGGAGAACAGTGCGTCCAATCCTCTTGCCACAGAGATAAAACAACTTATAGCAAGGAGTCGGCGACAGGTGGCTACTCAGGTAAATAGTGCTATTACATTGCTTTACTGGAATATAGGGAAGCGTATAAAGCAAGAAGTTCTGAAAGATCAACGTGCTGAATACGGTAAACAGATATTATCCAATCTGAGTAAAGAGTTGACAGTGGCTTTTGGGAAAGGATGGGGTGAACAACAGTTAAGGCATTGCATACGTTGTGCCGAAGTTTTTGTTGATGGGGAGATTTTATACACGCTGTGTATAGAATTGAGTTGGTCGCATATTCGTACACTAATGTTTATTGATGAGCCTTTGAAACGGGATTTTTATATTGAAATGTGCAAAATGGAACATTGGAGTGTGCGTCAGTTGAATAAACGCATTGATTCTATGTTGTATGAACGTACCGCTATCAGTAAGAAACCGGAGCAAACCATAGCTCATGATATCGAATTACTGCGTAAAGAGAAGCAACTGACTCCTGAAATGGCATTTCGGAATCCTGTTATATTGGATTTTTTAGGTTTGAATGATACTTATTCGGAAAAAGACCTTGAATCTGCAATTTTGGCTCATTTACAAAATTTCATCATGGAACTTGGAAGCGACTCAGGAATACATATCGCCCAGTATTTGACGGAATTACCTGATAAGAAGGTTTTAGAGGTTCAATTGAAGAAATCAATAAAGTTAGCAAAAGAAAGGTTGTAGTAAATCTGATGAAATAACATTGTTTTCCGTCCCGCCCCGTGTGCCGCAAGGTCCACGAGGTGGGACGGTTTGTTTTCCGGCGTTCCGGCTTTGAATTGATAATTAAAACAAAGAATATATGAAACGGATATTTGAAAGAAATATTTATTTGCTTTTGGGGCTTACAGCCCTATGTAGCGGTATTATCGGGTGTGATGACCGGATAGATGATTCGGTGCCTCCGGTGTCAGGACAAGAGTTGGTCACAGTACCTTTGAGTTTCGGCTTCGCCGAAGAATCATTTGGTGAGTTATACCGCAACGGCTCGCCGCAACGGCTCGCCGCAAC
>NZ_CAJLKP010000075.1 GCF_905207245.1 uncultured Bacteroides sp.
TGGGCGGTCGCCACTCTCGCTGTTAAAACGCGGGCGATAGGGTCGGTCACCACCCTCACGGTTGTAAGACGGACGGCTGTAATTGTTTTCTCTTTCAAATTTGTTGCCTGAATTCTCCTCATTGGAAGAATCGTCACGCCAAGTTTCGTTTTCTGTACTCATTGTTTTATTCGAATAAAATTAAACGTTGGCCTCACGGCCATTCTATTATCACTTTTATACCTTAATTATTATATATGTATGCTATAACTAACAATCGCCGGATTTAAAATGTTGGCTTCATTATCCGGCTAAATCTTATCTTTCTTTTTTAAATTCCTGTATATGTATGAGGAGTAATGACGCGCAATTCTTTCTTTATTTCCTCGCTCACATTCAGTTCCTCGATAAATTCTTTGATGGATGTCTCCGTAATGGCCTGATTGGTACGGGTTAATGCTTTCAATGCTTCATACGGATGCGGGTATGCTTCACGGCGCAGGATAGTCTGAATAGCCTCAGCCACCACACTCCAGCAATTATCCAAATCACGGTAAATGGCAGGTTCGTTCAACAACAATTTGCGCAAGCCCTTCAATGAACTCTGAATGGCAATCACGATGTGTCCGAACGGAACACCTACATTACGCAACACGGTTGAGTCTGTCAGGTCGCGTTGCAAACGGGATACCGGCAACTTCACAGCCAGGTGTTCCAGAATTGCACTGGCTATGCCCAGGTTACCTTCCGCGTTTTCAAAGTCAATCGGGTTCACCTTGTGCGGCATGGCACTGGAGCCCACTTCACCGGCTTTAATCTTCTGCTTGAAGTATTCCATAGAAATATACTGCCAGAAATCGCGGTTCATATCAATCATTACCGTATTGATGCGTTTCATGGCATCAAAAATGGCGGAAAGATTATCATAGTTGGAAATCTGCGTGGTGTATTCTTCGCGTTCCAATCCCAGCTTTCCGGCAACGAACTCATTTCCGAACACCTTCCAGTCAAACTCCGGATATGCAACGTGGTGTGCATTGTAATTTCCGGTGGCTCCACCGAATTTGGCCGTCAACGGACAAGCTTTCAACGTAGCCAACTGGCGTTCAAGACGATATACGAAAACCATCACCTCCTTACCCAAACGGGTGGGTGAAGCCGGTTGTCCGTGTGTTTTGGCAAGCATGGGGATATCAGCCCATTCTTCCGCATACGTGCGAAGTTGCGCTATCAACTCCTCAATCTGAGGATAATATACTTGTTCCAGCGCTTCCTTGATGGACAAGGGAACGGAAGTATTATTGATGTCCTGTGAAGTCAGTCCGAAATGAATAAACTCTTTGTAGTCATCCATTCCGCCCATCTTGTCAAACTCCTCTTTCAGGAAATATTCCACGGCTTTTACGTCATGGTTTGTCACACTCTCAATGTCTTTGATACGTTGCGCATCAGCTTCCGAGAAATTCCGGTAGATGTTTCTCAAAGTTTCGAACACACCTTTATCCACACCTTTCAGTTGGGGCAGAGGCAATTCGCACAGGGTAATGAAGTATTCCACTTCCACCTGCACACGGTATTTTATCAAAGCAAATTCTGAAAAATAGGACGCTAAAGCGTCTGTTTTTCCTCTATATCGACCGTCAATCGGAGAAATAGCTGTAAGTAAATCAAGTTCCATACGTGTATTTTGATAATTATCGAACTGCAAAATTAGCGTTTTTTTCTGAGTTACAAGCTATAAAGAGGTAAGAAAGTGCAGAAAGGTAGTTAACAGATAGAAATTTGCCCTACAAGATGAACTACAAACGAGACGCAATTCCCGTGTTCCGGGCATTTTCTTTGACAGGTAATGCTGTTTAAAGACCGTTTTTCATAACGGACAGCAGAAGAATAATATTTCCGTCGTAACATGAACCTAATTCAGTCGTATACTGAATAGGGTTAAGTCGTATACTGATTACACCCCCTCCCAGAAAGCGTTCTGGATGGGGGTGCAAACAACACGGAGTATTTGTATGACAAGTGCACATGCTGGATTTGAAAAGTTCAGACATTCCACTCTGTCATACCACTTTGAACTTTCCGGATACCCCCTTATTGCAATGGAGACAAAGTCAGATTAAAAGTAGAAAGAACCTTTTTCCCTGAATAAACAGTCACCGTGAAATCATATTTTCTGCCCTTCTCAAAGCCATTTTTACAAGAAAACTGCAATTCTGTTTTCTCGTATGGCTTCAGAACCGGCACGGTGGCAGAAGCAACGTTTATCAGTTTACCCTCTTTTTTATACTCTATCTTCACTGAAGCTTTTTGAGAAGTTACCTGTCCGAAGTTCTGTACTTCAATATGTCCGGTCATGCCTTTTCCCGACACCGCAAAAACAGGTGCACGAGCGGAAAGGATGGGTTCGATATAATCCACATACGGCAAACGGGCATAGCCATACAGCATTTTCCCGTTTTTATACTTACCAATCAGTTTCGGCGCAAATTCATCTTTCGTAATGCCATTCCCTTTTCCGTCGAAGGTAACAATCAGGTCATCACCATCATTTTCGGTTTTCAGCACTTTACTTCCCCGCCCATAATTCACTTCCTCGGAAGCACCAAAACGCAGGGAGTTCATGTCCATATCTGTTTGAGGATTGAATCCCTTTTCCGCTTTTACTTTCAAACGGATTGTCTTTGTCTTGGCAGTAATGGGCTTTTCGTCCAGAATAGTCAGTAATAACCCCGGATTCAGAGGGATGCCGATATTCTTTGAACTGTGGTTATCAAACGGTTTATCCTGCGGTTTCAAAGTATCAATCACGGCAAAGTTAGCCTGGATAGCACGGCCGTATTCATCCTGATACATTTTAATACGTTCGAACTTAAACCAGTCCTCCACACGCCCGTCTTCATGCACGGCAATTCCCGGAGTATAAGCCTCACCCGGGTCAGTCACCCAGTTCACCCCGTCCTTTGAGCGAAGATAAAAAGCGATACGCCCCAGCCAGTCATTCACAATCATATGATACTGAACATTATCACGCCAGATTACAGGGTCTTCAAAACGTCCGTCCACATCCGGATAGACACGCTTGTCAGTCAGTTGATTGTATTCAGAAAGGCCATCCTGACTAATCCAGATGCCACCACCCCGGCAAACCATCAGATAAGAACCGTCTTCACGCTGTGCAAATGACAAATTGGACAGCCCTTCGATAATACGGCGGTCACGTGCGTTGAAATCAAATTTTCCATATTCCCATTTTCCGTTCAGGTCGTTCGTCACGTAGCGACCGTCAATCACGTAGAGCACATAGCGCCCGTCCTTCAATTGGTACACTTCCGGATTGTGTCCTTTACCAATCATGTTGCGTAGTTTGAAGGGCCCCGTTTGATTATCACTGACTGCATTGAATACAAATGAATTAGGCCATTCGCCATGTCCTTTCGGAGAAGACTCCAACCAGCCGCAAACAAATAAATGATACTTGCCATCTTCGCCCTTCTTGATATTTCCACCCCAGTACGACCAGATACGGTCTTCAATACCGTTGTCAATATAGCGGGGAACAACACCTTTCACACCCCAAGTATCTGACGAAAACACCTTACCTTGCATCGGCAGAAAACGGTCTATAAAACGGGCCCCATCCACTAACTGACTCCATTCCCTGGGACGTTCGCGCTCTGTTATCTGCGCAGACAATGACATGTTGATACATAAAAGGCTAAATAGCAATAATCGAATTTGAAGTTTCATACTGTTTATTTTTAACGTGTTACAATATTAGTTTTTAATCAATCACCTTATAGCCCTTCCATCCATAATATGCACAAAACATGAAGCATACGAGCGGAACAATATAGGCTATCTGATAAAGATGTTCATTATGATGCATGATATAAGCGGTGAGTTGTGGCAGACAGGCATTTCCTACGATGGCCATGACAAGAAAAGCCGAACCGCTCTTGGTATCATCTCCCAAGTCATTCAAAGCCAAAGAGAATTGCGTAGGGTACATGATTGACATAAAGAAAGATACCGCCAGCATGGCGTACAAACCCACCATTCCGCCAAAAGTCATGATAACACCACACAGAACGATGTTCACCAGCGCATACAGGACAAGCATATTTTCAGGTTTAAACTTTATCATCAGGGCTGTACCTATCCAACGTCCCAACAAGAATGCCAGCATATAAAAGCCAAAGAATGTGGTTGCTTTACCCTCGGGCATCCCTGCATACGTGCAACAATAAACAAGAAAAAGACTATTGATTGCCGTCTGTCCGCCATTGTAAAAGAACTGAGCTATTACACCCCAGCGCAAATGAGAACGTTTCAACACCTTGAAATTAATAAGTTTGCCCTGTTTCTTTTCTTTCAGTTCTTCTCCCCCTATTTTGGGTAGACGGGAGAAAATAAAGACAATGGCAATCACCAGAAGAATGCCCGCCAAAATGAGATAAGGCAATTTCATAGCATCAGTTTCAAACTGGATATACCCTTCCCATCCTCCCGCATAATCAGCAGGAATAGTTTCACGTGTGTATTCTTGTCCGCTCAACACCAGTTTACTCAGGAACATGGCGGCAATAAATGCCCCCAAACCATTAAATGACTGAGCGAGATTTAATCTACGGGGTGCAGTTTGAGGATTTCCCAAGGCCGTTACATAAGGATTAGCAGCCGTTTCGAGAAAACACATACCAGTGGCAATGACAAAGAATATACCCAGGTATGCCCAATACTCCTTTATGGCAGCCGCCGGGAAGAACAATGCTCCGCCCGATGCCGCCAGCAACAAGCCAAAGATAACTCCGGCCTTATAACTGTATTTCTTCATGAACATGGCTATCGGGATGGGGAAAATAAAATAAGCCAGCCAATAGGCTGTCTCCGTGAACGATGCTTCAAAAGTATTCAACTCACAGGTTTTCATCAATTGCCGTATCATGGTTGGCAACAGATTGCTGCTGATAGCCCAGATAAAGAAGAGACTGAATATAAGCGTCAGGGCAACAGTGTATTTCTTTGTATTGGTATTCATTTTATAAGGTCAATGTGTTAATCGTAATTATTCCGACATATTTTTTATATAAGGCAACTCCATCAGGTTATTAAGCCGATAGAAGTTTCGGGCATTCTCCCCCAGGAACAGAGCCTTTTCTTCTTCCGTCATCAAGTCGGACTTGACAATGAAGTCGTAAGACATCCGATAAGTAATAGCTGCAATGGTTCTCGGATAGTCCGACCCCCACATCAGTTTTTCCATACCTACAAGTGAAGCAGCTTCCTTTATGGCAACCACAGCCCCCCGGAAAGGATAAAATTCATCATTAAACAACCAGGTGATACCACCGGACTCTATACGCACCCGTTCATGGCGAGCCAGTTTTATCTGCTCCTGCCATTGCGGTCGCGTCACCATACCGAAATGTCCTATGGCAATCCGAAGGCGCGGACATTCAGCAATAATTTCTTCCATTTCACCAACCTGTTCGGCACCATCGGCCAAGTCCACCGAAAGCAATACATCTTTTTCTTCCATCAGATGAAACATCCGCATCATTTCATCAGAAGTGAGATACACTCTGCCTTCAGACAATAATAGTCGTTGAGCCGGAATCTTTATTGCCTTGAAACCTTTTTCTATCAGCTCCTCAGCATGAGGAAAATAACCGGGCTTCCGTGCATCGACCATGCCGCAACACAAGAAGCGGTCGGGATATTGCTGCTGCACCTGCTCCAGATAGTCATTCTGCAAGCCGTCAATGTACTCTTGCGTAATCACTGCAGCGGAAACCTGTGCATAATTCATATTGGAAAGGAAGATTTCGGCTGTATTCCGCCCATCCATCATAAAGGGCGGAAGCATCTGGCGCACCTCACCCATGAACAAGGATTTCCCTCCTTCCATGGTTTTGATTTTCATGCCGTCCACCTCTGTATCCTGATGCAACCAGAGGTGGGCGTGAGCATCTATAATCTTATAATCCATACTTTCAGAATTTTACCAGAATACGGAATACCTTTCCCGGATTAGCAACCCAGCCTTCCAAAGCTTCTTTTGTTCGGTCGGGGGTATAAACCCCACTAATCAACCTTTCCACACCGGCAGAGGAGTGTTTCAGATATTCTATAACTGCACGGAAATCCTCGGGCATAGCATTGCGGGAACCACGAATATCCATCTCTTTCATCACAAAATACTTTGTTTCGAAAGAAGTCTCCTTCTTGGCATAACCAATACAAACCACCCGACCGGTAAAACCGACTTCATTAATTGCCATTTGATAAGTAACCGGAGCACCCACAGCTTCAATAATCACGTCAGGGCCAGCGCCTCCGGTAATTTCCTGCAAACGTGCATGAACATCTTCGGTTGCAGAGTTAACAGTATAGCGAGCACCCAACTCCTGAGCCAGCTTCAGCTTCTCATCATCCACATCCACAGCTATCACCCGGGCACCCCGCAATGCAGCACGGATAATCGCTCCCACGCCAATCATCCCACAACCAATAACCATCACTACATCAAGGTCTGTAACCTTGGCGCGGGAAACAGCATGAAACCCCACACTCATAGGTTCTACCAAAGCAAACTGGCGAAGCGTCAATACATCATCAGCAATCACCTTTTGCCAAGGCACCACTATATACTCGCACATGGCTCCGTCGCGTTGTACACCTAAAGTCTGATTAAACTGGCAAGCATTCGGACGCCCGTTACGGCAAGACGAACAATGCCCGCAATTCGTATATGGATTCACTGTGCAGGACATACCGGAATGAATATTCTCAGGCACCCCTGCACCTACAGCTTCCACCTGAGCTGCAATCTCATGCCCGGGAACAACCGGCAGCTTCACCATCGGATTCTTTCCAAGGTATGTATTCAAATCTGAGCCGCAAAACCCGACATAATGTATCTTTAGCAACACTTCACCGTCATGGAGCTGTGGTTTTTCTCTTTCTATGAGAGCGACATTGCGTTCTCCTAATATGGCTACTGCTTTCATTTCGTTTTTATTTAACTATTCAACCATGTATCCCTGAAACGGGGTTCCAGAATCTCCTTAACTTCTTTCAACAACTGTTCATCCAATGCCTCATCCGTCCATTTTATGTTTTGCAAAACAGCTCCCGGCCGGGCCGTACTGAACAGGGTTGTTGCAATCCGAGGATTAGACACCGCATACTTCACCGCCAATTGCTCAATTGCCTTGCCTTGCTCTTTGCAATATTGCGCAGCCTTCTTGCATAAATCCTGTAAAGGCTTAGGAGCCGGATGCCAGTCGGGAGCACCCCTTTCAGTGAGCAACCCCATCGAGAAGGGGGAAGCATTAATCACTCCAATTTCTTTTTCTTCGAAATAATCAAGATAGTCGGTCAGCGCATCATCATTGAGGCAATAGTGACAGAAAGACAAAACACTTTCCACTGTGCCAGCGGGTACATGGTCGATTACATATTTTAAATGACGCAGCGTCAGATTAGTTATACCTACATGTTTTACGATGCCTTTGTTTCGCAATTCCACCAAAGCCGGCAGTGTCTCCTGGCAGACCTGCGCCAAATCAGCAAACTCAATGTCGTGCACATTGATTAAATCAACGTAATCCACATTCAAGCGTTCCATGCTTTCATATACGCTCTCCGTAGCTTTCTTTGCAGAATAATCCCAGGTATTCACTCCGTTATCACCATAACGCCCCACTTTGGTGGAGAGATAATATCTGTCACGCTGAATTTCTTTCAAAGCTTTTCCCAATACGATTTCAGCCTTCAGATGCCCGTAATACGGAGACACATCGATGAAATTGATACCATTGTCTACGGCCGTATGCACAGCCTTTATACCCTCCTCTTCCTTTATAGAGTGGAAGACGCCACCAAGCGAAGAAGCTCCAAAGCTAATATTGGAGACTTTCATTCCTGTTTTTCCTATTTCTCTGTATTCCATTGTGATTAATTTTAAGATTTCATGCTCCAAAAGTATCTGTTTTCAATATATACAAGATTCCCCAGGTGTTAAAACCTTACGCAAAGGTTTGCGTAAATTCCCCGTTTTATTACCTTTGTCCACGTCCCGCCTTTCATTACTTTTGTTGCCGGACTCATTTATCCTGTTTATGCTATGGAAAAGAAAAGAAACATATCACTAAAAGAACTTGCAGCAGAATTGGGAGTATCCATCTCTACCGTTTCGCGTGCGCTAAAGAACAGTCCAGAAATAGGTGAAGAGATGCGGAAGAAAGTGAAAGCGCTGGCAAAAGAGCGGAACTATCGCCCGAACCCTTTCGCCATGAGCCTGTTGAAGAATACACCGCGGATAATAGGCATTATCGTCCCTGATATCGTCACTCATTATTATGCGTCTATCATCAGTGGCATTAATGACATGGCTCACAATAATGGCTATTCCACCATCATAACATCCTCCTACGAACAGTTTGAAAATGAAAAGAAATGCCTGGAAGACCTCATAAACCTCCGTGTGGAAGGAATCATCGCCTGCCTGTCACAGGAGACAACGGATTATTCGCACTTCGAAGCGCTAGTTGAACTGAATGTACCCTTAGTCTTTTTTGACCGGATATGCTTGACTGAAAAATTTTCTTCCGTAATTACCAATAACATAGAATCGGCACAGGAAGCTACTGAACACTTTCTGTCAACAGGTTCCAAACGTGTAGCTTTTATAGGCGGTGCTAATCACCTGGAGATAGTAAAACAACGAAAACATGGTTATCTGCAAGCTTTGCGTGAAAGGAAAATCCCAATTGAAAGACAACTGGTGTTTTGCAAGAAAATCGGATATGAGTCAGGATATGAAGGTGCTTGCCATTTACTCTCATTGCCTAATCCGCCGGACGCCATATTAGCCATGACAGACAGCCTTGCCTTCGGAGCAATGAAGGCCATAAAGGAATCCGGTTTGCACATCCCCAATGACATTGCTTTGATAGGATATACAGACGAAGCCCACTCCAACTACGTAGACCCACCATTGACAGCCGTAACTCACCAAACATACAAGATGGGAGAAACAGCTTGCGGACTTTTGCTCAGACAACTCAAAGGAATTGGTAATATAGAACAAGAGATGGTGCCGTGTATTCTTTCCGTCCGTGGCTCTTCCATCAAACAATGAATTAAAACAAAAATGGCCTCACAATCACTTGCAAGACCATTTAAAAACAACTAAGTGGGCGCTGAGGGATTCGAACCCCCGACCCTCTGGGTGTAAACCAGATGCTCTGAACCAGCTGAGCTAAGCGCCCTTTTGTTCGAAAGTGTATTGATATTTTTTGGTGGGCGCTGAGGGATTCGAACCCCCGACCCTCTGGGTGTAAACCAGATGCTCTGAACCAGCTGAGCTAAGCGCCCCTACACTTTCGTTTCAAAAGCGATGCAAAGGTACAGCTTATTTTGACATTACCAAAACATTTGCGAACTATTTTTTAAGAGAAACAGACAAAAATAGATGTAGTTATTGAAATTCAGCAATTTAACAATGAAACTTTTTTCTTCAAACAATCATCCATATAATGCCCGCTTTTCCTTCCCCGCTCACGGAAGAAGATAGCTTCCCGGTGGAAGCACTTTTTCTTTGCCACCAGGCAACACCACTACAGCAACAGTACCTTGCGGAACAACCACATGTATAGTCATCATACGGTTTTCTTTTTTTATATCAACTTTGATGTCCCCATAAAGGGTGGGTACCACTGCTGACGCCTCGTGCAATGCACCAAGCTGCGGAGCCACGCGAAAACACTTGAATCCGGGTTCAAGAGGTTCTATCCCACACAACTTCTGGCTCAATATGGTCAACGGACCACCACTCCATGCATGGTTGATAGTCCCTCCTCCAAAGCCATCAGCACCTATTCCCCAACCTTCAAATAAAGTCGTATAAGGATATGCCATCATTTTTGCATAACGGTTACGCATGCGTTCCAATGCAAAGTCCGGTTCACCCATCATGAATAGTGCCTCCAGAATGTATTTCTCCATATAAGGGCTGGCATGGTACTCCTTCTTTAAAACCTTCAGCAAGGCCTTGCGCCTGCCGACCGGCGCCAATCCGCTAACCACTGCCATAGCCTGAGAACGGTCGTCCGTCTCACCCTTGTAGGATTTGGAACGGTATGCCGTGCCAGTCCAGTAACGATGGTCAAAAGTTGAAGAAATACGTTTCATCATCTTGTCAATCAGGTTGGCATCATATTGCTTATGCAGATAAAGGGCAAACTCTTTCTCAGCTTTAAGGGCTAAATAGTACCAACAAGTGGTAAGAAGTTCCAAATCAATGTTCGCTCCCCAGTCACCCCAGTTCCAATCACCGGGACGGGGAACAGGAAATCCCTGCATATCCACCTCCCACACTTCGTGAAGATACTTCCGCAGCCCGTCATAAATCTTCGGAACAAAGGAGTAATCACCGCTATAGAATGCCTGCGTGTAGAATCCATACCAGCCGACAGAAGCAAGCATTTGTAAAGGAAGCTCCTTACACCAATTCAAGGAGGGAACCGGAGAGACAATAATGCCGTCCGGGCGTTGCCAATTCATCAACTCATAGATACCTTTGGTAGCCAATTGCCAACCTCGCGGGTCGAGCGCATAGAATGCTTCGCCCAGTTCGTTCACTTCATCTCCCCACCACTGCGCACGTTCACGGTCGGGACAATCCATGTAATTATCACGCATAGTGATATACAGGGTACGGGCGCTTCGCTTCCACAACTCAGTAAGAAAATCATCATTGCATGTAAAAGAGCCTTTTATATCAGCATTATAACCTGTTTCGCGATATTTAAGCCCCAGTACTTCTACTCCGGAAGGAATCACGTACAACATCTCATGACCGTTCATCCAGCCAAGGCTTTCATATTCCTGCTCTCCTTCACGAGTGACGTATTCCGCTCTTACATTGTTAGCACTGCCACCTGTATAGTTATCAGTCAGCATACCAATCAGCAATCCGGCGGGAGCTTTGACTTTCAGATAAGGAGTAACCTGACAGTTGTACGGCAAACGACAGCGAAGGGTGTCGCCGGTTTTATTCTTAACTACTTCCAGATAGTCCTTCAGCCCACTATCTTTCCACATCGGGATGGGGCGAAGTACTAATTTGCCAAACGGCAGTCTGTTCGGGAAAGCAATCTCAATGGAGGCCCCCAGTTGTCCGCTAAATCCCGGTAGATTCCAGCCTGCCAGTTCTTTACGTGCGTCGAAACGAATATTGCTTTCGGACAAACGGTAATTAGGGAATGGTGCTTCTGTATCCTGATAAGCTTGACAGACGCCGCATTGCCAAGTTTTATCACTAACAACGGTCACCCCCGCCGACTGGGCACTAAACAGTAATGCCGCCACACCGCTGTTCACATGACTAAATCCGTTCTTTCCGAAATGCCACACTAACAATGCTATGACATTTGTTCCTTTCGCCAGATAGGGCGCAATGTCTATCCGGTCATAGTAAGTCGCCCCGGGTGCAGGACCGCGTTTCAATCCGCCTTCAAAAACCACCATCTTGCCATTAATCCACAACCAGTATTTGGAGTCAACGGCAATACTCGCCATTAGTTCACCCGGAACATCAGTGACCTCCACAGTTTTGCGAAAACAAAGCCAGGTATTCGGCAGACTTTTACCATTACCAATCCATCTGGCTTGAGGAAGAAATTCATCTGCTGCTTTTACCTGCACGGCAACAGCAGAAATAAAAATAAGAATTAAAAGGAAGAGTTTTTTCATGTTTAAGACAGTATTTTGATTTAACGGATTTAAAGAAACGACTCCTGATTCATCATTCCGACCCTATCTTCCGAATCACCTTTGCCGGATTGCCTACCGCTACGCTATCAGAAGGAATATCTTTCGTCACCACGCTTCCGGCACCAATGATACAACGGTCGCCAATCGTCACCCCGGGACAGATAACTGCTCCGCCACCAATCCAACAGTCCTCTCCTATTGTCACGGGATAGGCATATTCTTTCGGAGTGCGGCGCTCTACATAGTCCATCGGATGTTGCGGAGTATAAATCTGCACACAGGGACCAACCAACGTATGAGCCCCGATTGTAATATAGCCACCATCCAGGAAAGTACAGTTCGTATTCACAAACACATGTTCACCCATCCGGATACCATCACCATGATCGCAATGGAAAGGCGGGCACACCACAGAAGTTTCAGGAATACCAGGTATCAGGTCCTCCAGCAATCCCCGGTAAGCCTCATCATAAGTGCTCAACTGCCGCATTCTTGCCAACAACTTCTTCGCATGCTCAAACTTCACCTGCACCTCCGGAGCGGACATATCCGCCAGTTGCGAACTCCGCATTTTCTCTACTTCATCCATATTTATTCCTGCCAATAAGCTATTTTAGTTTTTACCTGTCACAAAAATAAGAGATTAATTTCTGATTTCCAATGATATGAATAAAAAAGAGACAGCATAAACACCGGAAACATCCGGTATTTATGCTGTCTTCTCTATTCTGGTTGTTATACCTTATTATTTGTATTCCTGCCAGCTCTTGATCTGAATATCCTGCAGTTTCAGTTCACAGAACGCTTCAATGAAAGCACTTGCCAGACGGGCATTCGTAATCAACGGAATGTTATGGTCGATGGCACCACGGCGAATCTTATATCCATTCGTCAACTCACGCTTCGTATGGTTCTTCGGAATGTTGACAATCAAGTCGAACTTATGTTCGGCAATCATCTTCATCACGTTGTTTTCAGCATCAGGGCGTTCATCGGGCCAGTAAACGGCTTCGGTAGACACACCATGAGCATTGAGGAATGCTGCCGTACCTGCCGTCGCATAAATCTTATAGCCTTCATTGAAGAGCATGCGGCTGGACTCCAACAAATCTACTTTCGACTTCATGGCGCCGGAAGAGAACATCACACCCTTTTGGGGTATCTGGAAGCCTGTAGCAATCATCGCACTCAGCAATGCTTCTGAGAAGTCATCGCCGATGCACCCCACCTCACCGGTAGAAGACATATCCACACCCAGTACCGGGTCAGCCTTGTGCAGACGGGAGAATGAGAACTGAGAAGCCTTTACGCCAATCCAGTCAATATCGAATGCCGATTTGTCGGGACGAGTATAAGGAGCATCCAGCATGATGCGGGTAGCCGTTTCAATAAAGTTGCGTTTCAACACTTTAGACACGAACGGGAAACTGCGTGAAGCACGAAGGTTACACTCGATTACCTTCACCTCATTGTTGCGTGCCAGGAACTGGATATTGAACGGACCGGAGATATTAAGTTCTTTTGCAATCTGACGACTAATCTTCTTGATACGGCGTGCAGTAGCAAAGTAAATCTTCTGTGCCGGGAACACCAGCGTAGCGTCACCGGAGTGTACACCTGCAAACTCCACATGTTCGGAGATGGCATACTCTACCACTTCACCGTTTTGTGCAACAGCATCAAACTCAATTTCTTTCGTATTCTGTAAGAATTGAGATACCACCACCGGATATTCTTTGGATACTTCGGCAGCCATCTGCAAGAAGTTTTCCAGTTCTTCTTCATCATAGCACACATTCATTGCTGCGCCCGAGAGCACATACGACGGACGAACCAACACCGGATAACCCACTTTCCCAACGAAATCTTTCACAGCCTCCAGACTGGTAAGCGCTTGCCATGCCGGCTGGTCGATGCCCAGTTGATCGAGCATTGCAGAGAACTTGTTGCGGCTCTCGGCACGGTCGATAGAGATTGGTGAAGTTCCCAAGATGGGCACTGACTGACGGTGCAGCTTCATGGCCAAGTTATTCGGAATCTGTCCGCCTACGGATACGATTACGCCGCGGGGTTGTTCCAAGTCGATTACATCGAGTACACGTTCAAAAGAAAGTTCGTCGAAGTAAAGGCGATCGCACATATCATAGTCCGTAGATACGGTTTCGGGGTTGTAGTTAATCATGATGGACTTGTATCCCAGTTTGCGTGCCGTCTGCACAGCATTCACCGAACACCAGTCGAACTCTACGGAAGAACCGATACGGTAAGCACCGGAGCCCAGAACAACCACCGACTTTTCATTCTTATAATAATTCACATCGTAACCCTGAACGGCATACGTCATGTACAGGTAGTTCGTCAGTTCGGGATGTTCGGAAGCTATCGTATTGATACGTTTTACAGCCGGAAGAATGCCGAGCTCTTTACGACGGGCACGTACCATCAGGTTTTCCTTCTCCATATTACCTGACGGCTCGAGCACGAAACGCGCAATCTGGAAGTCAGAGAAACCGAGTACTTTTGCTTCACGCAGCACGTCGGCCGGAATATCCTCCACCTTATTATATTGAGAGAGCTTCAACTTATAGTCAACAATGTTTTTCAACTTGCCAAGGAACCAGGGGTCAATCTTAGTCAGGTCGAAAATACGGTCTATCGTATAACCACTTTCCAAAGCCTGGGCAATGGCGAACACGCGCAAGTCCGTAGGGCGTGAAAGTTCGCGGTCCAAGTCGTCGAAGTGCAGGTCGTTACCAACGAATCCGTGCATTCCCTGGCCAATCATACGCAAACCTTTCTGGATAATTTCTTCGAAAGAACGTCCGATAGACATGATTTCGCCTACCGACTTCATGCTGGAACCGATTTCGCGGCTAACGCCTACGAACTTCGTCAAGTCCCAACGAGGAATTTTACAAATCAGGTAGTCCAGTTGCGGAGCCAGATATGCAGAGTTCGGAGTTCCCATTTCGCCAATCTGGTCGAGCGTATAGCCCAGCGCAATCTTGGCGGCAACGAATGCCAACGGATACCCCGTAGCCTTAGATGCCAAAGCAGAAGAACGGGACAGACGGGCGTTCACCTCAATCACGCGGTAATCATTGGTTTCGGCATTGAATGCGTACTGAATGTTACATTCGCCCACGATGCCCAGATGGCGGATACATTTGGTAGAAAGGTCTTGCAACATCTTCACCTGTTCGTCGGTCAGTGAACAGGTCGGAGCAACTACGATAGACTCTCCGGTATGGATGCCCAGCGGGTCGAAGTTTTCCATGCTTGCTACTGTGAAACAGTGGTCGTTCGCATCACGAATTACCTCGAATTCAATTTCTTTCCAGCCTTTCAGAGACTCTTCTACAAGAATTTGTTTAGAGAAAGCGAAGGAGCTTTCAGCCAGTTTCAAGAATTCTTCCTTATCCTGACAGATACCGCTACCCAAACCGCCCAGTGCATAAGCGGAACGAACCATTACCGGGAAACCGATACGTTCGGCGGCTGCAATGGCATCTTCCATACTCTCTACAGCCTGGCTGACGGGAGTCTTCATTTCAATTTCATCCAGTTTCTTCACGAAGAGGTCACGGTCTTCTGTATACATGATGGCTTCTACCGAAGTTCCCAATACGCGCACGCCGTACTTGTTCAGGATGCCGCTTGTATACAACTCAGCACCGCAGTTCAGAGCTGTTTGACCGCCAAATGCCAACAGAATGCCATCAGGACGTTCTTTCTTGATGATTTCTTCCACGAAATAAGTGGTAACCGGCAAGAAGTAAACCTGATCTGCAATACCTTCCGATGTTTGGATGGTAGCAATATTGGGATTTACCAATACTGAACTGATACCTTCTTCGTGCAGAGCTTTCAAAGCCTGCGAACCGGAATAGTCAAACTCCCCGGCCTGACCGATCTTGAGTGCACCTGAGCCCAAGACCAACACTTTCTTCAAATTCTTTTCCATATATTCTCTTGTTGTCTATTTAAGTTTCTTCCTATACGTTCGGGCACAAAAAAAATGCGTTACCCGTAAAAGGATTAACGCATTACCAAAGAACTAACAATATCATTTTCAGAGAAGAAGAAATCATCGGCTAACGAATGAAATTCATTCGAACGCAGATTATATTTGATTCTCTTCCCGTGTTGCTGCATCGTCGTTTTAAAATTTGTGCAAAGTAACGACTTATTTGCGAGACAAACAAATTATCAGAAGAAGTTTTTTCGACTAAGGCTCTTCTTAATAAAAGGATTTATTAAAAGAAGAAGTAGGAACCATTTCACCTTCTTGGCCTATTTTTCTAACTTCCCTATACCCAGATTGAATAATTAGCCTTAATCAATCTTCTATTATATTCTCTTCTTTATTATCATCGACAGTCTCTGATTTTTCACTCCCCCCTTTTAAGAAAGCAGTAGGTGTTACACCGAATTGTTTTTTAAAACATTTACTGAAGTAAAAAGGATCATTTATCCCGACCTGATAGGAAATTTCCGAAATATTATAATTACCTTCTTGTAAAAGCTCCGTTGCCTTCCTCATACGCACGGTACGCATATACTCATTAGGTGAGTAGCCGGTTAATCCTCTTACTTTACGATAGAAAATGGAACGTCCCAATCCCATGATAGATGCAAATTCGTCAATAGAGAAATCTGCATTGGCAATTTGAGATTGCATAACCCTCTCCATTTTCTCTACAAAAAGTTTATCCTTATCAGAAGTACAAATAGTCAGGCGTGTTGCTTGCGGGTCGTTTGAAAACTTCTCACGCAACTTTTCACGCTGTTCCAGTAACTTAATGACACGAACCAGCAACAACCGGGTACTGAACGGCTTGGTAATATAAGCATCCGCGCCACATTCCACTCCCTTCAAATGATTATCCGACGAACTGAGCGCCGTTAACAGAATGATAGGAATATGGCTGGTACTGAAATCGTCTTTCAAGCGCTTAGTCAGTTCAAAACCCGAATAGCGTGGCATCAGTACATCACTGATAATCAAATCAGCATCATAAGTTCGCGCACGTTCCAATCCCGACTCACCATCTGATTCGGTGACTACTTCAAAATATGTACTTAGCTCTTTTTTAAGGAATTCACGGACATCGTTGTCATCTTCTATAATTAGGACTTTACTCTTATTCAAAGGGACAGTTATCGATACCTCGTCATCATCTCCCGATTTATCATGGTCTATTACAACTTCGGCTAAACGCTTTTCCGCTTTTGCTTCCTCTTCCAGCAATACATTATTAACAATGAGGAAGTCCTCCTTTCCAAATACGGAAATATCAGTAGGCAATGTCACGATAAAGATAGAACCACCTTGAGGGTTTTCCTCATATGAAACGGTACCTTTATGCACGCTTACCAGTTCATGTGTAAGATGCAATCCTATCCCAATACTGTCCCCAGAGAAGCTACTCTGCATGAATCTTTTAAATAGTTCTTTACGTTTTTCTTTGGGTACTCCGACACCAGTATCCGATACCTTTATTTGCAATGTGTGTGCCACTTCGTCCACTGTTACCACTAATTCTATTTTTCCCTCCGAAGGAGTATATTTAAAGGCATTTGACAAAATGTTATAGGTCACTTTATCAATGTTACCTTTATCTATAAACATTTTATAGGCAGGTGTTGAAGGTAAAAAACGAAAGTCCATATTCTTAGACTCTGCCACATCCTTGAAACTAAGGAATATTTCGTATAAGAAAGCAATAACATCCGTCTCTTCCAATGAAAGCCGTAGTTTGTTGTTCTGCATTTTGCGGAACTCTAACAGTTGGTTGATAAGGCGAAGTAGACGTTTTGTACTCTTTTCCATTACTTTGATGGAATAATTCATTTCTTTGGGTACTTTGCCTCCATAACATATATGCTCCAATGCCCCCTGTATCAAAGTCAACGGTGTACGAAATTCATGAGAAATATTAGTAAAAAATGCCAGTTTGTATTCCGTAAGTTGCTTTTCCAATTTTATTTTATTCCGGAGTGCACTTATGTTATGCACTGTACGATAAATAATATACAGCATGATAGCTATCAACAGAAAATAAATCAGATATGCCCATCCCGTTTTCCAAAAAGGAGGAAAGACCACAATTTTCATGACAGATGCCTGGTCACTCCATAGTCCGGAAGCATTACATGCCTTCACATGCAGATAATAAGTGCCGGGAGGTAAGTTTTTGTAAGCAGCGAAGTTCAATGAAGACGGACTACTCCAATCCTTGTCGTAGTTCTCCAGCCAATATCTGAATTTAGATAAATCGCTTCCCATATAGTCGAAAGTGGAAAACTCTAATACGAAAGAATTTTGAAAGTGCTGCAGATTAATCTCCGAAATATAGGCGACGGAGGATTTTATCGGGGAATCAGGATTATCCGGATTAACAGAAATGCCATTCAACTTCAAATCAGTAAAGGTTATCGGATACATTGGAGATGCTTTCTCTATAAAACGCGGATCTATAACCGTAAACCCAAAGTTGGTTCCGAAAACCAGGCGCCCGTCTTGTAACCGGATAGCACAATCTTCGCTATATACATTACCCAACATATTGCTGGAAAAAAAGTAGTTTTCAAATGTTCCGGCTTCCGGATTGAAACAGGAAATTCCATATTCGGTTGTAATCCAAATCATGCCATCGAGATCTTCATTAAATGCCTGTACCACATTATCTACCAACCCGTCGGATGTATCATAGTGGGTGAATTCCAGTTCACCATAGTCTCCCCTGAGGTTGCACGTTGCGAAACCTGCACCTGACTCGGCCACCCAAATACGCCCTTTAGAATCTTGCATAATACTTTTTATCTCATTACTATACAAGTTACCTTTATCGAAAGTATAGTGGTAATAGGCTTCCGCATTTTTTAGTAGCTCCTCCGGATCGAAAACAAAAACACCGTCATTGGTGCCAAGTCATATCCATCCATTGACATCTTCACATAATACTCTAATCCGGCGCTGTCCATAAGTACTGTTGAAGAAATGACGGAATGTATAACCGTCTTTACCTTTTATAGCCAGATTCAGACCTCCACCAAATGTGCCAACCCACATCCTGTCTTTCCTATCTCTAAGAATACAAAATATTTGATCAATAGATATGGATGAAGTATCTGCATCGTCATGTGTATAATAGCGGTCTCCCACCAATAGGCCATTACCACGAAATGCATACCATTTTGTACCGGAAGCATCTTCTGCCACGTCGTATATATTGTTACCGAAAAACTTTTTAGAACTTTGTATACTGAAATCTTTATTATACGTCAAAAGTTCCCCACCACGTGTTCCTACAATAGCATTCCCATCTTTCGTCAAAGAGAGCATACGAACAGCATTGGTACGATCAATGTCCGTATCACCCATTGGGAAAATTCGTAAAGCACCTTTATTTATAATTTGCAGGCAGGATGCTCCCGTAAATTCCGCACTTACCCAGATATTACCCGAACGATCTTCATATACAGATTGCAAGAAATTGGAACCAATGGGCGTAACCGTATTGTCCGCATTCGCAGTAAAGTGAGAAGTTTGCCCTGTTTTCAAATCATAAGTGTACAATCCGTTTCCGTAGGTTGCTATCCACAAAATATCACGGGAATCATGATATATATAATACCGTTCCTCATCAATAAGGCCGATTTTCTCTTTCGCCATCACCTGAAACTCTTTTATAGCACCGGTTTGAGCATGGATATAGTATAACTTTCCCGTATTATTCTTTAACCAATAGTTTTGTTTGTTATCCTGAATAACGGTGGCGTTTGGTACATTGTATACAGCATCCGCTTTTCCTAATCTTAATGTTTGAAAATCAAAACTATATCCTCCTTTATTTGTAAAGACTATCCATTGATTATTCAAGGCTAACACTCCCGTGAGTTTTAAATCAGAATTATTAGGCAACCCGGCAATTTGCTTTATCCCTTTAGATGTTTCATACATAAAGAAACACCCATCTGAAGAGAGAGCAAAGGTACGTCCCTGATAAGAGTGTATTTCCAAGAATGCTTTCTTTATATCCGTATCATGCAATGATGTATGATCCCAGTAATATAGACCTTTACGGGTAGCCATCCATACCCAACCCTCTGCTCCCTGCTTCAGAGAAACTATTACATTGGAATCTAATCCGTTGGATTGATTAAAGGCAACAGATGAGAAAGAACCGTCTTTATAGGATATTTTGCGGCATCCGCTATCTCCCCATAGCCATACATCCTGATTGTCTTGTAAAGAAATAAAGTCATATTGATTCATGTATTCACCACAACCGGTAAAGTCGACGAAACAATTTTTTCTCAGATCATAGCAACTAATATTTTTTGCATGAGTAGTGATCCATAAGAATCCATTTTTATCTTCTACCAGATTTTTAACACGATGGTCCACTAATGAAAGCGATGTATCTTTTTGAGGTCGGAAAGTAATGAAGGAATTCCCATCATAACGGCTTAATCCGTTTTGGGTACCCATCCAAATAAAACCCTTACTATCCTGATAAATACAACGGACTGAGTTGTTCGCTAATCCATTGGAAGTGGTTAGACGTATCGAACGGACCTCTATGGCTGAATATAGTTCCATCTGTAATCCTACGATAGATAACAAAAACATCAGTATGTATTTCTTCATATTCCTATTTCCATTAGATCAAGATTGATCGCAAAGATAACAAAAAAAGGATACTCCAAAAACGGAGTATCCTCAATTTTAGCTTAAAAAACAATCCTTACCTATTCTATATAACCTTCATTTTGTTTATATAACCCAGGGGTTACATTAAGCTGATTCAATGGAATGGGATATAAATAACGTCCTTCCTTTATATAACTTTTGCTTGTTCCGGTTGGATTGTTATATCGGTCGAGCATATTTTCCGTATCGATCTTCCATGTTCCGTAACGTACCTGATCAAACCAACGGATGCCTTCACCCAATAACTCAATCCTGCGCTCACGTTTGATATAATTCAAAGCTTCCCCTGCACTCACATTAGTCGGCACGACATCACAACCTGCCCTTTGACGAATATCGTTTACATATCCCATAGCCTCTGCAATCTTACCTTCTTCAATCAATAATTCAGCATACATCAACTGCATATCTTCCAAACGAAGAATCGGAAAGTTTACCGGCCAGTCATTATCGTCTATCATAGACGCTTCAGGAGTCAGAGAAAGCCCCAAAGATGCAATCTTAGGTTTGGAAGGCATGAATTTATAGATGATAGTTTTTGAGTAAACATCTTTAGTAATCCCGTCTACCGTTACACTTTCCTTATCATTGGTGTAAGTCTGGATACTACCTTCTCCCTGGAAACCTAAAAGAATAGAATAGTCATCCCCTCTCAGATCTTTATTGCCATCTGCAAACGTTTTTTCAAATTCATACATCAGGCTTTTTTCAACATAAATCTGATTACCGAATATTTTTCTGCCTGTAAGAGAAGCCGGCAACTGCGGACCAAAGTTAAACAATGACGAGTTACCCGTACCACCGGCGCGATACTGAATAGCGAATATAGAATACTTATTGTAGTACTCCTCACTTGGCATCCATTGCTTCCTCCATTCATTTATATCGGCTGCCCAATACTTGTTATTATTTTTAGCATAACTCAATACTTCTGTCAGGTATTTCTTAGCTTCAGTTTTAGCAGAGACCTCATTGAAAGGATAACCGGCAAGCGTCATGTACACACGTGCCAACATCGCATTGGCTGCCATTTTGTGGGCACGTCCTTTAGCAAGTGATATTGCCTTTCCATTGGCATCTACCAACTTTTCGGAAAGTGGCAGATTCAGCGCTTCTTTCAAATCGGGAATAACCACTTGATTAATGATATCAAGTGCCGGAGATTGACCTACAGTCTTTACTTCTGCCGAACTCAAAGGAGCAGTAATCATCGGAATATTACCGAACAGACGTGCCAATTCGAAATAAGCCCATCCCCTCAGGAAGTGTGCTTCATTCAAAAACTGCAACCTGACTGTTTCATCATTGAACGTAGCATTGGGTATTTTACTCAATGCCATATTGGCATCGTAGATCACTTTATACCAAGTGTTCCAGGCATCATTGAAGGTAGCAATCCCATTCGTAGCCCTAAATGTTCCGATCTCAGAATAGTCCCGGGCTCCGTCTGTTGTAGGATTTACCCAAGCATTATCTGAACGGCATTCCGACATATATAAATATTCGTAGTTAGTCAGTTGTCTCAAACCGGCATAGATACCAATGATACCTTGCTCCGACTGGGCGGCAGTCTGATAGAAACCGTCAGTTCCCATAAGGTCGGCCGGTGGATTATCCAAATAATCATCGCATGATACAGTAGCGAGCATTAAAGCACCGATATAAAATATATTTTTCAGTTTAAACATAAGAATCAAATTTAAAAGGTTTAGAAATTGATATTAACACCCAAAGTAAAAATACGGGGCGAAGGGTAACCACCATAATCTAACCCCAATGCACTTGCTCCGCCTGGGGCATCGCTGGCACCTGTATTCGCAGCTTCAGGAGAAAAACCTCCATAATACTTATCCCATTTGGCCAGATTCTCAATGGAGAGGTAAACACGAGCATACGAGATAATTTTCGGATTGACAGGCAATTTATAGCCTATAGTCAGATTTTTGATACGCAGGTAGTTAGAAGAGTATAACCAGCGTGAATCCAATGTAGTACCAGTAGTCGTACTCAAAATATAGGGCGTTTTGCCGTCACCCGGTTCGTCTTCCGACCACCAAGCATTTCTCCAATGCCCCATCACATTACTCTTGGCTCCCATACCCGGACGGTCTATGGCACGTCCCAGTACACCGAATATTTTACCGCCAGTCTGTGCCGTCAAAAGAACGGATAAATCAAAGTTCTTATAAGTAAAAGTATTGGTCATACCGAAGATAAATTTGGGATTGGGGCTACCCAAATAGTCTCTGTCATTCTCTTTATCATACTTACCATCATTGTTCACATCTCTATAACGAATGTCTCCCGGCTGAATTGTCTTGCCTTCGAAAGTAACAGGTTGCCCACCATGAGCAGCACTGTAAGCATCAATTTCCGCTTGATTCTTCCATACACCGATGGCATCATACATATAAAAGGTGTTGATCGGTTTGCCCACCATCAATACATTAGATACATTATTCTTGTCGAATCCGGAATACACTGGAGTATCATCCACACCTAAGGACTTCACTTCATTCTTGTTATATGACATATTGAAGGAAGTATCCCATTTAAAGTTCCCTGTTAAATTACGTGTATTCAGTTCTATTTCAAAACCTTCGTTGTGAATGTCTCCCAAATTGTCCCACATTCTAGTGAAGCCGGATGCACCTTCTACCGGCACCTGATACAACAGGTCAGTGGTATTCTTAGTGTACCAATCCAAAGAGAGTTGTATTCTGTTGTTTAAGAAACCAAGATCCAAGGCAATATCCGTACTATGCGTTTTCTCCCAACCCAAGTTATCGTTTCTCAGTGAATTTGCCTTATAACCAGCAAGCCCGGCATAATTGGCAGCAGCTAAAGTGGCATAAGCTGCCGTGTTACTGATAGAGTTGTTACCAGTGACACCATAACTGGCTCTCAGTTTGAAAGTGTTCCACCAGTTCAATCCCCAGTTCTTGAAAAACTTTTCGTTTGAAATCAACCAACCACCTGACACAGCAGGAAAGATACCCCACTTATTGTTTGCTCCAAATACAGAACCTCCATCATAACGCAAACTGGCGGACAGCATATAACGTTCAGCATAGTTATATTGTACACGTCCGAAAACTGACAACAATTTACTGGAAGTTTTTTCCGTAACTGTATTTTTATTAGCAGCTACTTTTGTTCCATCGAATGAACCGGTAATCAAGTCATTCGGAAAAGGCTCCTTATAGGTTTGTTCCGTTTTAAATCCGAGATTCGTCTCCTCGGAAGAGAAACCCGCCATAGCACTGACTCCATGGTCACCGAAAGTATGATCATAGTTGGCAACCGCCTGCAACAAAGTATTCCAAGAACGCTCTGTTGTGTGACCACCTGAAGATTTCTGACCTTCTCCAAGTGCCCAGTTTGAAGTGGCACTGGTAAAATTATAGGTATTACCGTCGGCATCGTAATAATTGACAGCACCCGAAAGTTCCACCCGGAAGTCAGTAAACGGTGTAATACGCAGGAAAGCATTTCCTGTCATACGTACCATTCTATTCTGGTTGATATTGGTATTCATGATATACACAGGACTCGACTGAGAGCCCGCCCAGTTGTACATTCCATTAGGTTCTACATTAGTCATGTAGCCTACGCCCGGTTCTGATATAGGATTCGCAGATAAAGCCATATGGATTTGCGAATCTTTACCGTTGGCACGTCCCGAACCGTCACTTACAATGTATGTCGGTGCCAGATTCATACCTATGGCAATATAATTATTGACTTTAGATTCTACATTTGTACGGAAAGAAAATCTTTCGTATCCGGTACCTGTAATGATACCTTCCTGATTCATGTAGCCCCCCGAAAATAGATAAGAAGTGTTTTCCGTAGCTCCGGATACATTCAGACTATAGTCCTGTACAATAGCTGTACGAAAGAATTCATCTTGCCAGTCCAACAATGAAAGGCTTTCAGGATTAGAGGTATAAGTGTGCGTATTTCTGATGTCATCACTTAGATAGTTGAACCAGCGTTCGTCGTTAGCAACCAGAAAAGCATCGGCTGAACCGGCTGCAATACCTAACTTAGCCAAACGATCGGCATTACTGTCAGATATGCTTGCACTTACACCCTTGTCTTTCGCTTTAACCAGATAATTGGCATCATTCCAACGCGTTCTGAATTCCATCCATTCTGTAGCACTCAGTATGTCCATTTTCTTTTCACGCGTCTGGATACCCACACTGGCATTGAAGGAAACTTTAGCTTTACCACTTTTCCCTTTCTTGGTAGAAACGATTACGACACCATTAGAACCACGTGAACCATAGATAGCTGCCGAAGCGGCGTCCTTCAACACTTCAATCGAAGCAATGTCAGAAGGATTCAGTCCGCTCAGAGTGGTCATAGGTACTCCGTCCACTACATAAAGCGGGTCGGCACTGGCATTGACAGACGCAGCGCCACGCACGCGAATCTGCATATCAGCACCCGGTTCACCTGTAGTGTTACGCACTGTTACACCAGCCAACTGTCCCTGCAGTGCATTTTCGGCACGTGCCATCGGGCGGTCCTGAATACTCTTAGCATCCATTTTGGCAACGGCACCGGTCAGCGTACTTTTCTTTACCGAACCATAACCGATAACTACTACCTCATCCAAGGTTTCCGTATCTTCTACTAATGTTATATTAATATAATCTTTCCCGCTTACGGGAATTTCCTGAGTGATATAACCCACATAACTTACTTTTAAAGTGGCATTGTCAGGTACATTGGGAATCGTAAACTTACCATCAAGATCGGTAATTGTACCGGTAGAGGTTTCTTTTACCAAAACAGAAGCTCCGATAACGGATTCTCCATTTTTATCAGTAATTAACCCATTGACAGTTTTGTTTTGTGCATACATTCCTGTACAAAACATAACAGATAAGATAAGAAAAAGCCATCTGACACCTGGCAAACAGGCTGGCCGTGGAAAATGTTTTTTGTTTTTCATGGTCTTTTTAAATTTAAAACAAGATACTATTAAAATAAACTTCCATCTACTTCAAATATAAAAACTATTTACGTGTTCCTCATTCGGAACAATGCGAAATTAGGCGGAAGTGCCCATTCTGACAATGGAATATCGTGTATATGCCAAGACAAAATCACCTTTTACAGTCATTTATCGCCAAATACACAATAATCCGTGTCAAAATGAATAATAGTCAAATCAAAAAGAATAGTTGTTCACTCAGTTACAGAAATTTCAACAGGCCCGAGCAATCCGGATGGAAGTAGCGGGCTATGTGCATTCCACCCTGTAAAGGAAGTCCAGGTAACGGGAGTCGTTTCAGGTTGCTTGTCTCCCACCAAGCGGTTCCACCAGCAATTAACCACCTCTATTTCCAGACGATTTGTTCCGGAACGCAATGCTTTGCTGATGTCAATCCGGTAAGGATAGCACCAAAGTGCAGGATATTCGTACCCATTCAGACGTACAGTAGCTATGCCTTCTACTTTGCCAAGATTGAGATAGCGGTGAGTCGATTCGTTTCCGTTGTAGTTGAAAGAAATACTGTAGGTTGCCTTTCCACTATAATATTTAACTTGCGGGTCTTCATCACAGCTCCAATCGGTAAGTTGGGAGAATGTCCGTTGAAAAGGTTCAGCATATACAGGGGTGAAATTCACCGTCCAATTTCCTTCGATGGTTTGTATAGGTTTACACGCAGGGAAATTCTTCTTTTCCGAAGAACTATATTTTTCTTCAGAAGATAGCTTGGCTTCTTCCCGGAACACAACAAACCAAGACTCCTCCGGACCGAACTCCAATGGAATGAAAGTTTTTCCATCGGCAAACTCATAATCCGTCAATTTTCTCATGACACCGGTAACCGGATTCCATAATTCCGGCTGAAGACCGGTTACACGAAATGCAATAGTCGCTTTGCGCCCCCCTTTTTTCTGGTTACTGACAAAATAGAGATGTGCATTCCCTTCTTGCCTATGAGTATACAGCATACTGTCGGGCAACAGGCAATCTTCGGCAATCTCCATCTTCCGCAACACATCTTGCAAGTTCATGCCGGAAAAGATATGCCCTTTCCCGTAAAATCTTTCTCCGACAGGTTCGGGTGCAGTTCCCCACATCTGACGTGCCAACGTCTCTACCTGGCTATCACATTCCGGATAATTCTGTCCGCTTGGAGAACACTCTGGTGGATTTCCTACGATGCACGCTCCGTCTTTCACCAAAGCAGCTATTTTCTCCAACATCTCCGGACGCATGGTGGTCTGTGGCGGCAGCACCAAGACAGCATAGCTGACACCCGAAGAGAGTACAATACGCCCGTTTGCCACAGAGGCATCCTTTAACAATACTTCCGCGTTGATAAAGTCATAATCATATCCCCGTGGCAAGGCAGGTTCGCGGTCACCGGTCATCTTGGGTACATCCTCTCCGATAAAATAGGCTACATCGGCTACGGGATTTCCGCTTTGCAGAAGTGCACACGAACGCCTGATATAATCTATATAACTTTTTGAAGAAGAAAACCAAGTGCCATGCCGGTTGAAATCGGTTCCAAACCAAGCACTGATACCGGGTTTACGCTCATCCGGCTGATGGAGATAAACATGCAGGACAAAATGGTTGATACCTTCACACCACGCCCAGTCTCCCCGCAGCTTCAAGTCGCGGGGCATCTGAGAAAAAGACCAGTGAGAGGTAAAAGCCTCAGCAGAGATACTTTTCTTCCCATAGATATGTCCTGCCGAGGCTGCACAACGCACCTCAACTGATCCACGTGTAGGTACCGACAACCAGAATTCTCCTCCGAGATCATGGCTGGCACCGCCATAGTTAAGAAATTCTCCCGGAAATCCCCAATGACCGTAATTTTCAATCCAAAGTCGCAAACCATTCTCTTCACAACGTTCACGCAGACCACCCACATATTCGGAAGCAATCCTGTCGGCAATCAGCCGGCGCATATCCCACAAAAAACGTTCCGACCTGTCGGCACTTTCCACAATACGCCCGGTCAGTACCGGTAACCAAGGATAGGGATCATACCCATACGTACGTATAAAATCCTCAGCAAAGCCATCCGTCCAGTTCTCCGGTCCTTTTTCATAACTATCCGCTACAACATGGCGTAGGGCATTCCGCCGGTCGGCAGGGATACGCTCCAACAATTTACCGATATAAGAGTCGAAATGGAACTGTGCCAGTTCCTTATTCATTTTATCAATTTCCAATCCGATGCCCTCGGGTCTTGTCGGAGAATTCATTGTACCTGTAGGCAACATGCCCGTATACAGAATAATCCATTTACCTGCAGGCACTTGCCATTTCAGCATTCCGTTGCTGTCTATTTGGGAGGAAAGGTCAATTACCTGAGACGGATTTACAACAAGAGACGGGCTTTCCGCTTCCACGGAAGCAGGCCAGTGATAAGTATCTGCAGCGACTTCCCAGTCAGGACTCATCTTACCCAATTGCTTTTCCACATAAGAAGTCAGACGGGCAGCACCGCTTAGTTCTATTTCACTCAATTTTCCACCTGTACCTTTAGCAAAGGTAATGCGGAATTCCGATGCTTTCCGGGCCGGAAAGTTTACGGATACAGGACCGAACCGCATCGGACCGACGGCTACATCCGTTTTCCCCCGATCTATTTTGAATCGGGTGACACTCTGCCAACCGCCATCCTCCTTACGAGCCTTCAACTCACATTCGGTAGTTATCTCACCAGCCGGAATAAGTTGGAAAGAACGTATCGTAACAGGCTGACTTAATTTAATTTCGATTTGCGTAGTACTTTTCGGAAGAGTGGTTATCGTAGCCGTATCCCCATCGAAAAAAAAAACGGGAAAAGAAATTCCATCGGAGGAAACAACCGGTGACTTTGTACTGATGCGGTCATCATCTTCTGCAGGAGCCGGAAATGCCTGTACAGAAACCGGTTGAAACTTTTCATCTCCTCCTTGAAAGGAATATTGAAATAACCGGTTCCCCTCCACACGTATCTCCCGGGAGACAAGATAACGCATAGCCTGCTCCGGCTGTACCCAAGGACCACCTGACTGGCTCCACCCCGGACAATTGAACACGCCGATTTTAATGCCCAACCTTCCGGCTTCACAAATAGCATGTACCATGCAATCCCACCATTCCTCACTGAAAATCGATACTTTTCCATCCGGTGCGGAACGTCCGATTACATTACTTATCATCGCCTCACCAATACCTATTTCAGCCATTGCCTCCAAATCGCGGGTAATACCTTCTTTAGAGATGTTTCCATTATCCCAATACCAATATACGTAGGGTTTGGTAGATTCAGGAGGATTTGAAAAGACCTGCTCCCACTTTTCTTTTGCAGGGCTCATTTCCTGACTACTTATCTTGCAATTTAAGCCCAGCAAGAATATTATCAGTATTACAATTCTCATAGTTTCCATTTATTTTTCATTGATTGTCATATTTTTCAGAACCAGTCCATCAATATAATCGGCATGAATCTTCGGGTCCTTGTTAGCCTTCAATTTCCAATTTTCGAAGATGAAATTCGAAAGTTTATACTGGCTTTCATCTTTGAGAACATCGAATGCAATGTCACATTCCATATTGATATTGCGCATTGTCACATGGTCTGCATAAGACAAAGGCGGGTCCTTGCGTCCTTTCAGATCAAAGAACTGCGTCCAGGGCTTTGCATAGAGGATGCTGTTGGCCGAACCGGTAATGTCTTCCACCAAGATATATTCATATCGTTGAGGAGTATCCTGGCGCATTTTCAACCAAAGCAACCGTTGCGCCTTGTCTACCTGACAACGGCGAAGTATGATATTATAGTTATGGATGGATTCACTACCGCAAGTCAGTGCACTGTGGCAGAACCCATAGATGCAATCTTCGATAATTACATTGCGGTTACTGCCATTGTTTTGCTTATCCTGATCAGCCCACGGTCCTTTTCCACCTTTCAGTGACACGGCATCATCATTGACTGACATATAACAATTCTTTATCAACACATTGGTACATACATCCACATCTACAGCATCACTACTCGGCGCCTTCACCGGCGAATGCGGAGCAAAGATGTGAAGGTTCAATAATTTCACATTCTTGCAACGATACAAGTGAGTGGTCCAATAGGGAGAGTTTTTCAAAGTTACACCTGAAAGCCAGACATCCTCCGAGTCGGATATGAAGACCAGCCGTGGACGGAGCTCTTCCAGATTGGTACATTCCCGATTGGCTTGACGACGAAGCCAGAAGGATTTCCAAAAACGTAAACCGTTACCGTTGATACATCCTTCACCCGAAATGGTAAATCCGTTCACACCAATAGCATTTACCAGCGCTGCAAAATATTTTATGTTTTGTCCTTCCATCCGTGTATCAATCAACGCAAAATTGCTGATGTCATCACTCCCTTTCAAAGTACCCTTCTTTTCTATATAAAGGTGTGTGTTGGGCTTGAAGAAGAGAGAGCCACTCAAGAAAGTCCCCTGAGGAATATGGATAACACCGCCACCTTCCTGAGATACTTTATCAATAACGGCTTGTATCTTTTCCGTTTGTACAACCGTACTGTCGTTTATCACTCCATAATCGGTTATGCAGTAACTTTTTCCCAATTCGTGAACCGGTTTGATTTCATTGTTCCGAAACCACTCGGGTATAGGAGTTCCATCAGGAAAAACTTCCGTAGCCGATACTTGTAAAACAGAAAAAGACAGACCTGCAATAATACAGCATTTTAGTAATTTCTTATTCATTTCTTTTGGTATGATTAATGGTTAATACTTAATCAAGTGTCATTCTATTCTCCACTCAATTTGCTAGCGAGGCAAAAGTAGAGGATAGCCTTTTTATAGAAATGGATAATCATGTATTTATTTGTTATATTGTGTACACTGACGAATTCTCCAGTATAAACTTACAGAAAAAGATGTAGAATGAAGGTCCACGCACCTATAAGGAAAGAAAAAGTTTTGTAGTGTACTGAATAAGTTGACACTTCTAAAATTAGAAATTCATATGGAAGCAT